>NZ_JBIRSJ010000028.1:0-103160 GCF_044334165.1 Streptomyces sp. NPDC020845
CGCCAGGACCAGGGCGTCGCCGGGGTCGGACTTCTTTCGCGAGACACTGTGGCGGTCGCGGTAGCGGGCAGCGGCCATGGGATTGATCGCGTACATTTTCCGCTTGCCGGTCCGCAGGACGGCGACCAGCAGGCCGCGGGAGGTCTCGATCGCCACCGGGATCGGATTCTCCTCGCTGTCGCCGTACTCGGCCAGAAGTTCCAGCAACAGCTGGTATCCAGCCGCGTCGTCCGTGATGTGTCGCTTGGCCATCAGCTGGCCTGACTCGTCGACCAAGGCAACGTCGTGTGTCTTCTCCGCCCAGTCGATACCGCAGTAGATCACTGTTCCCTCCCCATGGCGTTGATAATTGCGCTGGTCACGAGCGCTTGCGGGGCCACGCGTCGGACTAATCCCAGGCCTCGACCATGCAGGGGTCGGGCCGACACCTCACTAGTCGTTCGTGGCACCAGCGCACCACACGGGCCTCTGTCTGTGCAGGAGCTCAGGGGCTCACGTGCTGCGAGAGGTCACCGTGCAGCGGGCTCGCACCACCAATGTCAACGAGTCACGGGTATAGGGGTCGTGGACGCTGGTGGGTGCCGATCTACCGCTAGGCCTGGCAGGTCCATCGTGCTCAAGACATCCCCCCGGCGCCCCGGGCACCCGATCGCGCACCGATCTACGGGAAGACGGCGAACGCCTGTCTGTAGGTAAGCGTCACGAGCGAGGCTCGAACGGCCGACAGTCCAGATGTGAGGTCTGGGGCCGCCGTAGCAACGGATTAGTCGTGCTCGATGCGCCAGCGCAGTTTCGCGGTGCGTACCAGGGTGGCCAGCGGGGTGTCGGCGGGCAGGTCGGACAGCCAGAACTGGACGGGTTCTGGTGCGGTGGCTGGCCATTCGGCCAGCAGCCAGCGTTCGGGCAGTTCGGGGCCTTCGGCGGCTTTGCGGATCTCGCGTCCGGCGGGCCTGACCCGCAGGGCCACGAACCGTGAGTACATGCGCTTGAAGCCGCTGCGGCCGCTGCCGGGGCGGGAGCCTTCCCGCCACTGCACGGGCCGGGCGGCGGTCCGGCCAGCCGCGATGACCAGCCTCTTCACCGTCTGGGCCGCCTCGGGGTAGCCGGGCCGGGGCCGGGGGCCACGGCCGCTGTAGGGCGGGGTGTGCGGCCGCGCCTGTTCCGGATGGGCCGTGGTCGTGGTGGAGATGCCCACCACGTAGTCGAGCCCGCGTGTCTCCAGGCCGAGCCGGAAGGCTGCCGTATCGCCGTACCCCCGTCGGCGACAGCGAGGGGGACGTCAATACCCCAGGAGCAGGTTTCGTCGATCATGTCCAGGGCCAGTTGCCACTTCTCGACGTGGCCGACCTCTTCAGGGATGCCGCACCTGGTGCGGCGGGCCGTCTTGGCGGGGTCGGCCTTCGGTGAGGCGGGATCCCAGCTCTCGGGCAGGAACAGGCGCCAGTCGATGGCCGCCGACGCGCTGTCGCAGGCCAGGTGCAGTGACACCCCGGCCTGGCAGTTGGTGACCTTGCCGGCGGTGCCGGTGTACTGCCGGGTCACACAGGCCGAGGCGTCGCCGTCCTTGAGGAAGCCGGTGTCATCGATGATCAGCGCGGTCGGCTTGATCACCTGCTGCATCCTCCAGGCGAGGCGGGCGCGCACGTGCGCCGCCTCCCATGGGCTGGAGGTGATGAAGTTCGCCAGGGCCTGCCGGTTGCCGTCCTCGCCCAGCCGCGCGGCCATCGGCTCCACCGACTTGCGCCGCCCGTCCAGCAACAGGCCCCGCAAATACACCGCTCCCCACCGGCGCTGATCCGCTCGCGCGAACGACTCGAACATCTCCGCCGCGAAGTCCTCCAGATCACACCGGACCGCAGCCAACTCCCCACCCATCACAACAGGTCAACGACACACCCGATCAAACAGACACGCCACCGACGAGTGAACCTGACCAAGCCCTACTAGGTAGTACGCGTAGGTCTTCTGCGTGCCCGAACCCTCGTGCTCACGCAGGAACCGATCTGCCTCCGTGTGGAGCGTGCCCTCGGGCCAGACGATCGTCCATGATCTCCGCCCGTCCTTCCTCTCGATCTGCTGGACCCTCAAGTCCCCGACCACCACGTGCCGTACCACTTGTCCTCCGTACCGACTCCGGAACATGACAGACGTCCCTGTCCCGGTCGGTAAACGAGCCCATGACGTCCTGGTCACAGGTCCAGACGGACATCACGGGCGGCACAACCCGCGGTCGGTAAAGTCGACGTTACCGACCTGGGATTGCCCGCCCCTGCTGTCCCAGTACCGGCCTGAGCGCTCCACCTAGTACGGAGTCATGTGCACCGCTCAGGGGCATGCCGGTGTCCCGTTCTGCTGAAAGGGGCCGTGGGCTGGTCGGGCGGGTGTTGTCCGGGCGCAGGTCACTCGCGCTGGCTGGGGCGGTCGGCGGTGAGGCGGGCCTCGAAGCCGTCGAGGAGGGACTGAAGGCCGAACGCGAAGGTGTTGTCGGGCGCCGCGGCGTACTCCGTGGCGGCTGTGGTGCCGAGGCGTTCGCGCAGGCGCGGGAATTGCATGGCGGTCTCGGTGGCGCGTGTCATGGCGTCGGCCATCAGTTGCTCAGCATCTGCACCGTTCTTGCTCAACTGGCGGTTCAGCGAGACCTGCGCGGCAGGGCCGAGCCCGCTGCCGAGCACGAAGGTGAACACAGCGGCGGCCGCCCGGTCCGCGTCGGCGGCGGCGAAGCCCGCCTTTTCATAGATGCCGAGGCCGAGGTCGTTGTGCCGGGCCTGGCGGGATCCGTGCAGGAGGTGGCTGCCGAATGCCTGGACGAGCCAGGCGTGCCGGGCGAGCATCGCGTGCATGCCGGAGGCATGAGCGGTGGCGGCCGTGCGCCAGTCGGTGGCGTCGAGATCAGGCAGTTCGACCTCGGACCAGATCGCGTCGCTGGCAAGTCGGACCAGGTCGTCCTTGGTCTTGATGTGCCAGTAAATGGCTGTGGCGGACGAGCCGAGCCGTTTCGCCAGGCTCCGCATATTGAGGCCGTCCAATCCCTCGTCGTCGAGCAGCTCGATGGCCGCACGGACGATCCGGTCTACGGTCAGGGTGTCTCGCGGCATGGCTACCACCTTACTTGAACTTAGTTCATGGCAAATCTTGCACTTAGTTCGAGTGGCCGCCTACACTCCATCTCGTACTTAGTTCAAGTGCCCGAAGGGGGAGCCATGTCGCAGGACAAGCTGTCGGAGTTCGTCAAGGCGCATGCCACGGAGCTCGGCGTTCCTGGTGTCGCCGTCGGGGTGCTCCTGGACGGCCAGGAGATCTACGCCTCGCACGGTGTGACGAGCCTCGGCAACCCGCTGCCGGTCGACGAGAAGACGCTGTTCCCTCTGGCGTCCGTGTCCAAGACCTTCACGGCGACCGCGCTGATGCGCCTGGTCGCCGAGGGGAAGGTGGACCTGGACGCGCCAGTACGGAGCTACGTGCCCGAACTGAAGCTCGCCGACGAGCAGGCCGCGGCGCAGATCACCGTCCTGAACCTGCTCAACCACACCGCGGGCCTGGACTGGAACCTGATCGACGACGGCGAGGGCGACCGCTCCCTGGCCGGGCTCGTGGCGAAGCTGCCCAAACTGCCGCTGATCGCACCGCCCGGGGCCCGCGCCTCGTACAGCCAGGCCGGTTACAACCTGGCCGGGCGGATCATCGAGAAGGTCACGGGTCTGCCCTTCGAGCAGGCCATGGCCTCGCTCGTCCTGGAGCCTGTGGGCCTTGCGGACACCGTGTACGGCCTGGCGGAGGTGATGGTCCGCAAGTTCGCGGTGGGCTACAACCGCGGCGACGACGGCGAACTGCGCCCCGCCCGGCCCTGGGCAGCGTTCAAGGAGGGCGCGCGCGGCGACAACCCCGGCGGCGGCCTCGCCTCCTCGGTGAGCGATCTGCTGCGCTGGGCACGGTTCCAACTCGGCGACGGCGAGGGCGTGCTGCCAGCCGCGGAGCTGCACCGCATGCGGGAGCAGACGGTCGGGCTGCGCGCCAGCACGCTCGGCGACGGCTTTGGTATCTGCTGGTTCCTGCACAACCTGGACGGCCTGCACGGGATCGGCCACGGCGGCTCGGGCAACGGCCAGTTCGCCGAGCTGCTCATCGTGCCCGAGCGCAACTTCGCGGTGGTCTCTCTGGCCAACCTCGGCCCGGACGGCTACCCCTTCAACCAGTCCGTCGTGCGGTGGGCGCTCGAGCACTACCTCGGCATCGTCGAGAAGACGGCGGAGCCGGTTCCGTACGACGAGGGACAGGCCCAACAGGTCGTCGGCCGCTACGAGATCGACGCTATGAACCTCGTCATCGCCACCGACGGCACCCGTCTCACCCTGGCGGTCGGGATCAAGCCGGAGATCCGCGAGGCATCGGACGAGGAAATGCCCCCGGACTACCCCGCCGCAGACATCGGCTTCCTTCCCGGCGACGGTGACGAGTACATCGTCACTGAAGGCGGCCTCAAGGGGCAGCGCGGCTACTTCTCCCGCGACGCCAACGGCTCGGTCACAGGCGTCGACCTCGCCGGCCGGCTCTTCAACCGGGTCGCGGAAGCATCCTGATCCAACGCTGGCAGGGGCGGTCTCAAGCAGCCTGTGCCGCTCGAAAAGTCATCGCCGCAGGTAAGGGGGATGCGGTCAGTCCGCTGGGATCATGTCCTCCGTGATCGTGTCCTTGTTGTACAAGGTGACCCGGAAGCTGCTGACTGTTCCATCGGTGCTCCTGCGTCGTGGGACGGCGAAGGACGCGGAACTGCTGGTGCTGCGGCACGAGAACGCGGTCCTGCGTCGCCAGTTGGCCGGATCGGTCCGCTATGAGCCTGCCGACCGGTTCTGGTTCGCCGTCCTGTCCGGGCTGATACCCCGGTGCCACTGGCGCGAGATTTTCCCTGTCACCCCCGGCACCTTGCTTGCCTGGCATCGTAGGTTCATCGCCGCGAAGTGGGACTACACCGTGCGCCGACGCGCGGGACGACCACCCACCCCGGTAGCGATCAGGACGCTCGTTATGCGGTTGGCCCGGGAGAATCCGAGGTGGGGGCACCGGCGAATCCGAGGGGAGCTGACCCGGCTCGGACACCGGATTGCCGCCTCGACGGTCTGGCAGATCCTCAACGCGGCCGGCATCGACCCTTCTCCACGTCGCTCAGGTCCCACCTGGCGCGAGTTCCTGACCGCGCAAGCCGAGGGCATCATCGCGGCAGACTTCTTCCACATCGACACCGCCCTCGGCAGGCGGTTGTATGCGCTGGTGTTCCTCGAGCACGGCACCCGGCGGCTGCGCATCACCGGGGTCACCGCCCACCCGACCCGGGACTGGGCGGTGCAGCAGGCGCGGAATCTCACCGCCGACCTGGGCATACGCATCGAGACCCTGCGCTTGTTGCTGCGCGACCGCGATGGCAAGTACGGCGAGGCCTTCGACGCCGTCTTCGAGGCCGAGGACATGGAGGTCCTCAAAAGTGCGAAACAGGCTCCCCGTATGAACGCGCACTGCGAACGCGTCATCGGCAGCATCCGACGCGAAGCCCTCGACCACGTCCTCATCATGAGCGAGACCCACGCCCGCCACGTCCTCGCGGCCTACGAGCGGCACTACAACGAACACCGACCTCACCAGGCCCGCAACCAGCTACCACCCGACGCCCCCGAACAACCCGCCGCAGCGCATGGCTTCAGCGCCGGCAAAGTCCTGCGCACCCGGATCCTCGGCGGCCTCATCAACGAGTACAGATATGCAGCATGACATGCAGCGATGACTTTTCGAGCGGTACAGGCTCGTACCGCTTCAGAATTGCTGCACGCTCTCTGACCTGGGGCGATGCCTGCAGGGCCGATCCGGCACCATCGGAGCTTGTGCTTGTACGAATGGTCTACCTGATCGCCACGCGGATCTTCACGTGGCTGGTTCTGCTGTCCCGAACCTCCGTGGCCAAGGAGGCCGAGATACTGATCTTGCGGCACGAGGTCGCGGTCCTGCGTCGGCAGGTCGCCGCTCCCAAGCCCACATGGCCCGACCGGGCGCTGCTCGCCGCCCTGGCCCGGCTCCTGCCGCGGGCGTTGCGCCAGCATCGCATCGTCTCCCCGCGCACCCTCCTGGCCTGGCACCAGCGTCTGATCAAGGACAAGTGGAGGCAACCCGCCTCGCTGGGAGGCCCGCCTATGCCCGAGGAGCTGCGCGACCTGATCATCCGGTTCGGCGCCGAGAACCCACGATGGGGCTTCCGGCGAGTCCACGGCGAACTCCGTCGCCTGGGACACAGCGTCAGTCAGGCCAGCGTCCGCCGGACCCTGCGTGCCGCTGGGCTCGGCGCAGCCCCGCGGCGGCATCCGGTGCGCGGCGAATGGGCCGCCTTCCTCAAGACCGAGGCTCATGGCCTGCTTGCTACCGATCTCTTCCATGTCGACACCATCAGCCTGCGGCGGCTGTACGTTCTGTTCCTTACGGAGGTACGCACCCGCACGGTGCATATCCTGGGTGTCACCGCCCACCCCACCGCCGTCTGGGCCACGCAGCAGGCCCGACAGCTCATATGGCAACTCGGCCAGCGTGCTGGCGACTTCACCCACCTGATCCGTGACCGGGACGCGAAATTCACCGCAGCTTTCGACGCCGTCTTCGCCAGCGAGGACATCACCGTGACCAAGATCCCTCCGCGGAGCCCCAACTGCAACCCGCACGTCGAGCGGTTCGTGCGCTCGGTCCGCGAAGAATGCACCGACCGGCTCCTGATCTTTGATCGGGGCCATGCCGAGAAGATCCTCCACGACTACTCGAGGCACTTCAATGCTCATCGGCCGCACCAGGGCCGGAACCAGCTCGCGCCCCTCGACGACCCCAATGTCATCCCGCTGCCCGCAGCTCGGATCCGGCGCCGACAAGCCGTCGCGGGCCTCATCAATCAGTACCACCGAGCAGGCTGATCACCCGGCAAAGCCACAGCTCACGGGCTGTGCAGAGAATATGAATCGATACGGGCCCCACCGCAGCCTCGACCTACGAGCCCCAGACGACGACCCGCACATCATCCCCCTACCTGCCGGCACAGTCAGGCGCCGACAGGTGCTCGGTGGACTGCTCAACGAGTACCACACCACGCCGCGCCGACCGCCTCACCATCGGCAGAGAAAGCCCAGCTCAGCAGCCTGATCGGAATAATGACACCCTTAAAGGCCAAAGCCCAGGCAGGCTTCGCCGCCCTCGACTGCATCCCCTGCCCCTTCAAACCCCAGTGCACCACCAGCACCATCCGGCAGGCCACCGCTGTCACCGGCACACGCCGCGCTCGCTATCGAGGTCTGGCGAAGACCCATCTCGAACACATCTACTCCGCCGTCGCACTCAACCTGATCCGCCTGAATGCCTGGTGGAACGACCGCCCTCTGGACCGCACCCGCACCAGCCACCTCACCCGACTCGAGCACACCCTCACCGCATGACCACGATGGGCAACAGGACCGTACCCCCTACAGGTCGAGCTCCAGCACGGGGGAGGCAGACCGGCTCACACAGATCATCATGGTGGTGGCGGTGGGACGTTCGGACGGGTCGATCACCGTGTCACGATGGTCGGGGATCCCGGCCGTGACCGATGTTTCGCAGCTGCCGCAGTAGCCCTCTTCGCAGGAGTAGGGCACATCCGGCAGCTTCTCGCGGACGACGTCCAGCACGGAGCGGTCGGCGGGCACGGTCGTGCGCAACCCGGAACGGCGCAGCACGACCTCGAACTCATCGCTCTGCGAGCCGGATCGCTCCGGGAGCCCGGAGTCGGCGGGGGCGAAGCGTTCCAGGCGAGGCGTCCGTACCGGGTCCGCGGCCCGGCACAAGGCCGTCACCGCGTCGAGCATCGGTTGCGGGCCGCACGCGTAGACGGCGTGAGTGGGCGGGGAGGCGGCGAGTTCGGCGGCCAGGTCCGGCAGACCCGCCTCGTCCTGCGGTACGAGCAGCACCCGATCCCCGCCCAGCGCCACCAACTCCTCGGTGTATGCCAGACGGGACCGGTCGCGGGCGCCCAGGACCAGCCGCCAGGGCAGGCCGCGGGTGGTGAGCTCGCGTGCCATCGGCAGCAGCGGGGTGATGCCGATGCCGCCGGCCAGCAGCAGATAGCCCTCCGCGGGCACCAGCGGGAACCGGTTGACCGGGCCCCGGACCTCCAGCTCTCGGCCCACCAGGGCGGTGTCGTGGATCTCCCGTGACCCGCCGCGCCCGTTGGGCACCCGGTGGACCGCGACCGTCCACGACTCGGTGTCTGCGACGTCCCCGCACAGCGAGTAGGCCCGGCGCAGCCCCGAGGGCAGGGTCAGTTCCACGTGTGCTCCGGGCTCCCACGACGGCAGGGCGCCACCGGCCGGCCGGATCAGCCGCAGTTCCACCACGTCGCGGGCGACCCAGCGGGCCTGTTTCACCAGGAGAGGTTCGGTGGTCGGTGAGGTCATGGGGACTCCGTCGGCGCGAAGGGTGTCAGAAGACACGGAAGTACTCCCGCTGTTCCCAGTCGGTGACCTCCTGGTCGAAGCGGCTGATCTCGGCGCGCTTGATGCTCGTGTAGTAGGACACGAAGTCCTTGCCGAGGCGGCTCGCGAGCGCCTGGTCCGCCTCCAGCGCGTCGAGGGCCTCGCCCAGTGAACGGGGCAGCGGTTCGGCCCGGGTGGCGTACGGCTCGTCGGCTGCGGGGCCGGGGTGGATGTCGCCCGCCACACCGTCCAGTCCGGCGGCGAGCTGGGAGGCGAGGTAGAGGTAGGGGTTGGCGGCGGGCTCTCCGATCCGGTTCTCCAACCGCACCGACGCCGGCCCGTCACCGAGCACGCGCACCATCGCCCCGCGGTTGTCGCACCCCCACACCGCGCGGTCGGGGGCCAGCGACAGCGAGCGGAAGCGTTTGAAGCCGTTGAGGGTGGGTGTGGAGAACGCGCTCGTGGCCCGCGCGTGCCGCAGCAGTCCGCCGAGGAAGGCGGTGCCGTACGCGGACAGCGGCGGGCCGGCCGCGGCGCGGCTCCCGTCCTCGGGGGCGAAGACACCGACGCCGTCCCGCAATACGCTCTGGTGCAGATGCCAGCCGCTGGAGAACACCCCGGGCAGATGGGGGCGGCACATGAAGGTGGCGTGGTGGCCGTGGCGGGCGGCGACCTGCTTGACGGCGCCGCGCAGCAGCACCATCGCGTCGGCTGTGTCCAGCCCGTCGGCCGGCTGGAGGGTCAGCTCCAACTGGCTCGGGCCGAACTCCACCTCCAGGCTGCGCAGCGGTAGTTCCAGGCCCTCCAGGTGCGTGCGCAGGAGGTCGAGCATGGGGTCCAGCTCGTCGTACCGCAACTCGCTGAGGTACTGGTAGCCGTGGTTGAGCATGCCGACCTCGGGCGCGGCGCCGGGCTGTCCCAGATCACCGGGGCCCAGCCGGGGGTCGTCCAGCCGGAAGAGGTGGAACTCCACCTCCAGTCCGGTGCGGTACGTCATCCCGTCGGCCTGGGTCAGCACCGAGCGCAGCAGCCCTCGGGTGCAGAGCGGGACCGGCGCTCCGGAGGTGAAGCGCAGGTCACACAGGAGCCAGCCCGTTCCCGGCGACCAGGGCAGCATCCGGAAGGTCAGCGGGTCGGGCACCATGACCATGTCGGCGGCGCCGCGCAGTTCGGGCAGTCCGAGCGGCGTCTCCTTGGTGAACAGGGGGAAGACCGTCCGCCCGGAGGTGTCCTTGGCGAGCAAGGACGAGGCGATGCTGGTGCCGTCGCGCAGCACATTGGGCAGTTCGGCCACGGTGACGGTCTTGCCGCGCAGCAGACCGTGCTGGTCGGCGAAGACCAGGCGTACCACCGTCATTCCACCGGCCGCCGCGCGCTCGCGTATCTCGCCCGCCGCGGCGGTCTGTTCGGCGCTCCACAGGGCGTGGTGTTCGATGAATCCCACGTCGCTCAGCCGTCCGTTTCCAGGGGCTGCGCCCAGCTGCTGTCGGCGCGTTGCTTGGCGGTGACGGCGGCCCAGTACTCCTGCCAGCCCTCGGTGGGGCCGATGCCGTCGAGGGTGGCCGGGCCCTTGATCCGGGCGGCTTCCTCGGGGGGCAGTATCAGGGGCGGGTCGTCGCCGCGTTCGACGGCGGATATGGCCTCGCCGAGCATCCGCCGGTACATCACGATGGCCTTGTCGGAACGGCCCAGGTGTTCGCGGGTGCGGTCCTGGACGGCTCCCTGGCCCTCCACTGCCCACTGGTCGTGCACGTTGATGTCGGTGCCGAGGCCGGTGTACGTGCTCGTCAGCTGTTCCGCCGGGTCGTAGCCGTAGTTGTTCGAACGGCCGAAGCGCGGCCGGTAGTCGGGCAGGGTGACCGCGCCGACCCGCTGCCGGCGCATCTCCTGCTGGTCCACCGGGCCGCCGATGCTGGTGAACAGCGCGTACCAGTAGCAGGATGTGTCGTCGATGGGCACGTGCCACTGCGTGATGGCCGTCTCCGCGTCGAGCGGGATGTGGAAGGCGTGGGGGAAGACCTGGTGGGTGATGCGGACGTGGGTGCGGCTCCCGTCCATCGGCCGGCTCTCGGTGTCGGCGCCATCGAGGGTGCGCAGGGCGGTGATGCGGATGCCGTACGGGGTGCGGACGGCGTCGATGTCGGGCCGCCCGTACTCGCGCAGGATCTTCGTCATCGGCAGTTCGGTGCCTTGGGAGGCGGCGCGGAACTGCTTGCCGTAGCCGTCCTGGGGATCGTCGTCCTGGAAGAAGCGGTGGAGGTAGGAGGCGTGGGCGGGGTCGATGCCGACTTCCAGGGCCTGGAGCCAGTTGCACTCCAGCAGGCCCTTCCAGGCGAACGCGTGGTCGGCGGGCGCCCGGAAACAGTCGAGGGCGGGCAGCTCCGGCGGCTCGCCGGGGCCGAGGTAGCCCCAGATGATGCCGTTGAGCTCGCGCACCGGGTAGCTGCCCAGCGTGACCCGGGACGCGAGCGTGCTGCCCACGGGCTCGGCGGGGGTGTCCAGGCAGGAGCCGTCGCGGCCGAAGAGCCAGCCGTGGAAGCAGCAGCGCAGTCCGCCGTCCTCCAGACGGCCGAGCGCCAGGTCGGCACCGCGGTGCGGGCAGCCGCGGTCGACCAGGCCGAGCCGGCCGCCGTCGTCGCGGAACAGCACCAGGTCCTGGCCCATCACCTTGGGAGCCACCAGGGGTCGTATGCCGTCGAGCTCCTCACTGAGGGCGATGGGCTGCCAGTAGCGGCGCATCCATTCCCCGGCCGGGGTGCCAGGTCCGGTTCGGGTGAGCCGTTTGTTTTCTTCCTCGCGCATCGGACGCCTTTCTGTCCTGTTCGGGCCCGTGTGAGAGACGGGCGTGCAACAACTCGGAGTGTGCGGAGGCCGAGCGGCCCGCGGAGCAGGCATGCCGCCATCGCGGCGTCCGCCGTCAGCATCAGCAGCCCCGCACCGGTGTGACCGTTCAGCAGCATCGCCAGGCCCAGCGGCACCGCCGCCAGATGGGCCGCCATGAGGGGGCCGCGGCGCGGTTCGCCGGGTGCGAGCGCCGGACGCCACAGCAGCACCCCGGACACGATCCAGCACAGGTCGCGGACGGTTTGAGCGGCCGGACCGGCCGGCACCAGCAGCGGAGGCAGGTGCCACGCGTACGTCGTGACCGTCCATGCCAGGGCGCCCGACACCGCTTCCGGAAGGCGAGAGCGGGCCCGGCGCGGGGGAGGCGCGGACCGTCCGGCCCCCTCGGTCGCGTGGACGGCGTACACCAGCAGACCCGGCCCCACCCCCGCGAGCAGCTCGAACCGGGCCATCGCCCACAGATGGGCGTCGAAGCCGTCGACGGGGTGCGCCCAGCACAGCGGTACGGCCAGCGCCAGCGCACCGGCCGTCGCGGCGAGCAGGGACCGCCACGCCATACGGCGCCGCTCCGGTCGCAGGGCCACCCGGAGGGCGGGCCAGCTCACCGCGAGGGTGAACGCCGACGCGGCGGTGACCAGGCCCGGGGCGGCGTCGGCGGCGTGCGTGTGCGGAGCGTGTACCGGCCCGGTGCCGCCCGCCGTCGCGGCCGCGATGAGCGTCGCGGCCACCGCCACCAGCCCCGCCGCTGTCGGCCAGAGCGGCCGCGGCCGGGCCCGGCTCATCCGCAGCAGTGGTCCGGCGCCCCGGCCCCGTGGCCGGCCGCCGCGGGCCGCGGCGCATGGCAGGAGACGGGTGGGGCCACGTCGAGGGCCGGGTTGCGGTCGAAGAACCCGTCGGGCTCCAGCCGCAGCCGCGCCCTGGCCACCGGCATCACCGGCCACTCCTCGGGGCGCGGGAAGTGGTGTGAGCCGACGGTGGCCCACAGCACCAGGTCCGTGCCGTCCAGCGAGCGGTCCTCCTCCTGCCACTTGTGCACGCCGTCCGCGCCCGGCTCGGCCTGGTTGGGGTACTCACCGGCGACGAACCGTCGGTCCGGGTCGTAGGCCGTCGCCCACAGCTGCCGGCTCACGAACGGAGCGCGGCGGGCGCACACACTGTCCTCCCGCACCGGCAGGACCGCGGTGTTCTCCAGGTGCACCCGGTACGCCGTCGGTTCGCCCATCCGGTTGCGGGCGTCGGCGCTCTCCACCCGCCAGTGCAGCGCACGCGACGGATCGGTGCGCCGGGCTCCGTCCGCCTCGCTGAGGATGGGGCGCAGCACGGTCCGGGCGGCGTTGCCGTGCGGGTCCAGCTCCGGGTCGGTCTCGTGCTCGGCGGTGACCTCGACCAGCCGGTTGCGGGGGCCGTCCACGGCCATGTCGAGGCGGACGCTGAAGAAGTGCTGGTGGTTGGTGACCGCGACGTTCGGGGCGACCCGCCGGGCGTAGGGGGTCTCTTCGCCCTCCGCCACGCCGGTGGCGGAGAGGATGCCGGTCATCTTGATCTCCAGCATCACCGAGCCGTCCTGGTACAGCGACCAGTAGAAGCCGTAGTCGTAATTGGCCACCGTGGCGAACGCGGAGATGATCAGTCGGCGGGACCGGCGCACCTCCGTGCGGCCGCTGCGGCCGTCGTGGTGCTTCCACAGGATGCCATCGTCCTCCTCGTGCAGGCAGACGGCGTTGGGAATGACCCGGGGGACGCCGTCGCCGCCGAGCACCGCAGCGTCGAAGTAGTGGATGACGCCCAGGCAGTCGCAGCCCAGGGCCAGGGAGTTGGTGAGCGGGCCCGCGCCGTACTCGCCCCAGTCGAAGAAGTTCTTGCGGTATTGGGTGGAGGCGGTGTCGAAGTAGGGGACGTACATCTCGTTGACGGCCGCGCGCCGGATCACCTGCCGCGGGCCCTTGCCACCCGCGTCGAAGGTCAGGTCGTGCAGCACCAGGCCCTCGCGGTGGGTGAAGCCGACCCGCACCGACCAACCCTGCCAGTCGATCCGCTGACCGGTGACGGTGAAACTGGGGCCTTCGGGCTGGACCACCTCCAGGGGCCGCAGGCCCGGCCGCGGCTCCACCACTCCGGTGGAGAACACCCCGGACTCCTGTGACAGCGGAACCACGCCGTGGTCCTCGATGTGCAGGATCTCCATGGACTCCATGTCGATGATCGGCACCACGCCCTGCACGGGGCGCGCGTAGCCGTTGTCGTCCTCGGAGGTGCGGTGCCACACGCTGCCCCAGGTCAGTCGACGGCCCTTGTACTCGGGCGGTTCGAAGCCGCCGATCGACTCCGGGTCCACCATCACCAGCGACACGTCGTGGATGCCGCGCAGCGCCAGTGCCCGCTGGAAGCGCGGGTCCGCCCGGCAGGCGGCCGCGGCCTGCCGCGCCTCCTCGGAGGAACAGCCCGGACTGCGCACATCCAGCCCCCGCCAGGCGGTGCTCCGCGGCGTGTCGCCGAGTTCGAGGCCGACCTCGTAGGCGAGGTGCGCGGAGGGGCAGATCACGACCGCGCGGGCCCTCCGGGCCTCGCCGGGGGCGGCGCGGCGGGCGTGGTCCTCATCCAGTGTCACGCCCCAGAAGCGCGCGTCCTCGGTGACCCGGGCGTCGCCCCGCAGCACCTTGGCGGCCGTGGCCAGTTCGGCCGCGGTGAGGGGGTCCAGTGGATGCGGCGCATCGGCCGGTACGGGCTCGGGGGCGAGGGTGCTCATCGGGGGTTTCCTTCCAAAAATCCGGCGAGGTCTCCCGCGGCGCCGCCGTGGGGCGGGCCGTGGAACAAGGTGGCGCCGTCGGCGCGTGGATCGGAGGCGCCGTCCAGCCGGCCGTCGGCGGCCAGCCGCACAACCTGGGTGTGACCGGCCAGGTCGGTGCGGCCGGGAGCGACGACGACCGGCACGTCCGACGGGAAGCCGGGCGTGGCGGCGGGGACGGACCCGGGCTCGGCCAGCAGGGTCTGCGTCGCGTGGCCGATGTCGCGGGCGCCGACCACCCAGCGTGGCCGGTCCAGCACGGCGACCGGGTCGGCGGCCGGGTCCATCAGATCCGGCACCGTCTGGGCGAGGATCTGCGGCTGGGCCCGGCCGCCCTGGCAGCCGGCCGCCAGCAGCAAGTCGGCGGACCGGCCGAGCACGGGGCACAGGGTGTGCGGGGGCCGCAGCCCGGGTCCGAAGAGGGCCGGGTGGCCGGGCAGCAGACTGAAAGCCGAGCCGCGGTTGTGCAGCACGATGCCGGTGTCCGGCTCGCAGATGCCGGAGCCGAAGGTCTGGTAGACGCTCTGGATCAGGGAGACCGCCAGCCCCGAGGAGTCCACGGCGGTGACCGCGACCGTGTCCCCGGCGGGCCGGAACGGCGGCTTCAGCGGCCGCGCACCGGCGAGCGGCGCAGGCCGCAGCAGTCCGTCCAGGTCCACCTCCGTGCCGCGTGGATCGCCCAGCAGCCGGTCACGGGCAGCCGAGGCGTCCTGGCAGCGGGCCGCCAGGAGGCCGGTCCGCCGTGGCTCGGGGAGTGTCGCGGCCGCGGCGGCGGCCTCCAGCACGGCCAGCAGGCTCGCGCCCTGACTCGGTGGCGGCGCGGTCCACCAGCGAGCGCCGAGCACATCCAGCGTCAGTGCCTCGGCGCTCTCCGTGCGGTGGGCCGCGAGGTCGCTCGCGGTCAGTGGGCTGCCGGCCCGGCGCAGCCCGTCCGCCAGTGCCTCGGCGACCGCCCCCCGGTAGAAGGATGACGGATCGTCCGCCAGCGCACGCAGTACGGCGGCCAGCCGCGGCTGCGGCAGTGGGTCGCCCTCGTCGAGCGGCGCCCCGCCGGGCCCGGTCAGCAGCGCGCTGAGCCCGGGATCCGCGGCGATCCGCGCGGACTGTTCGCGCACGGCGCGCGCCAGCCCCGCCGATACGGTGGCACCCTCCTCCGCCAGCGCGGCGGCGTCCCGCAGAGCGGCGGCCAGGGCCCCTGGTGTGCCATGGGCTTCGGCGAGCTCGGCCCAGCCGGCCACCGCGCCGGGTACGGTCACGGTCTGCGGCCCCTGCGCGGGCATCCGCCGGTCCGCAGCGCGCAGCGCGTCGACATCGACATCGTGTGCGGCGGCGCCGGCCGACAGCACCGCGCGCACCGTGCCGTCGGGGGAGTGGACGAGTGCGATCAGGTCGCCGCCGAGAGAGCACTGGTGGGGGTAGACGACGGTGAGGGCGACCGCCGCCGCCAGTGCGGCGTCCACCGCGTTGCCGCCCCGCTCCGCCGCCTGCCGGGCGGCCGCCAGCGCCGCCGGGTGCGGCGCGGCCAGGATCAGCCGGGACGCGGCGGTCACGCCTCGTCCCGCGGCAGGAGCACGGTGCGCGACGGGGCGGCCTCGGCGCCCTGCAGCGGCACCGGGAGGGAGAGCATGTCGTACACACCGGCCGGCGTATGCAGCAGGTCGACCACCTCAAGGATCAACACATCTGCGGCGCACAGCAGTTGGTGGGTCGGCCAGTCGGTGGTGTGGGCGACGGCCTCGATGCTCAGGTAGTCGATGCCCGCGGTGCGCACCCCGGCTTCGATGAGGCGTTCCGCGCCGTCCGGGGCCAGTCCGACCCACTGCCGGGCCTTCCACGGGCTGCGCAGCACGCCCTCCGAGTTGCTGGTGCGCAGCAGCACACGCTCTTCGGAGCCGAGGCCGGCCGCGTCGAGGTCGGCGGCGGTGATCTGTTCCTTCACATGCGTCAGGTCCAGCACCCGCGCGGCGCCGTTGAGAGCGGACAAGTCGAGCTGGTCGACCGTCTTTCCGCCGTCGATGAAGTGGGCGGGAGCGTCGATGTGCGTGCCGGTGTGGGCACCGATGCGCCAGCGGCTCACATTGGAGGCGTCGCCGGCGGTGCGGGACTCGACGATCTCCACCTCGGGGCGGCGGCCCCAGTGCAGCATTCCGGGGTGGATCGGCACCGACACGTCGATGGCCTTGCCCAAATCCAGATTCATGCAGTTACCCCTTATTGGATTCGAATATGATGGAAGTGGATCCAAAAGATCTACCGACCACGAGAAGGGCTTGACCGACTCCGATGACGCCCCAGACTGACGAGGGCCCCCTCGTCGACGACATCGCGGCCCGCATTCGCACGCGGATCATGAACGGCGAGCTGCCGATCGGCAAACCGTTGCGCCAAGCGGCGCTGGCCGCCGAGTTCGGGGTCAGCCGCACCCCGGTGCGCGAGGCGCTGCGCCAGTTGCAGAGCGGCGGGCTGATCGAGGTGCAGCCCAACCGCGGAGCGGTGGTCCGGGTGCCCACGCCCTGGGAGGTGCGCCAGGCCTACGAGGTGCGCGCCGAGTTGGAGGGGCTGGCCGCCCGGCGTGCCGCCTCGCGTATCGCGGAGCGTCAGCTCACCGCACTGCGGGAGCACAACGCCGTCCTGCGCGAGGCCGCGGAGCGGGCCGCCGGTGAGGAGGCGGCCGCCGGCAGCCCCGCGACCACGGCGGCCAACGACTGCTTCCACACCGTCGTCTGCGAGGCGGCCGACAACCCTTGGCTGAGCCGGATGATCGACCGGATCAACGAGAGCTTCCCGCGCAACGTCTCCTCGCTCGCCCTCGCCGGTGACGAGCGCCACCGGCAGCTGAACATCCGGCAGCACGAGCTCATCGTCGAAGCGCTGACCGCCCGGGACGCGGACCGTGCCCAGGAGGCCATGCGCGACCACGTGATCAGCTCCGGCGAGCTTCTGACCGCCTGGTACGAGCGCCGCTCCCAGACCGTCTTCAACGGCTGAGACGGTCCCGGACCACCCGGTGGCGCCCCTCACCGCGCGCCACCGGAGAACAGCCGAGCCGGGGACAGGAAGTCCAGGTCCGGGCGGGCGGTCCCGCACACGAGATCGGCCAGTGCCTCGCCGATCGCCGGCCCGAACTTGAAACCGTGTCCCGAGCACGCCGAGGCCACCAGCGCCCGCGGCACTCCCGGTACCTCGCCGACCACGAAACGCCGGTCGGCCGTCATGGTGTAGAGGCAGGTCAGGCTCTCGGTCACCGGGCCGACGCCGGGCAGCACCTGGGCCACCGTCTCGGCGAGCAGGGCGAGTTCCGCCGCGGTCGCCGCGGGGCGGGGCGCGTTCGGATCCCAGGCCGGGCCGCTGTCCAGACCCACCTTGAGGCCGCGGCCACCGGTGGCGGGGAACCCGTACAGCAGCCCCTGCGGCAGATCCACGGAGAAGCTGCCCAGACCGGACGGGCCCAGCGGCCCCGCCGGGTCGGCGGCGAAGTAGGCGTTGACGATGCGGGTGACCGTCAGCAGCCCCGCCAGCGAGGGGACCTGGGCCGCCGTCCAGGGACCAGTGCACAGCACCAGGTGCCGGGTGCGCAGTACGCCGTCGGCGGTGCGCACCACGACCTGGTCGCCGTCCGGTTCCCAGCCGATGACCGGGGTACGGTCCACCACGGCCGCGCCCGACCGTTCGGCCAGCGTCAGCTGGACCCGCAAGGTCTCCTCCGCGTCGATGATCCCGGCCTGCGGGTCGTGTACGGCGCCGAACCCGGCGGGCAGCCGGAGCCCCGGGAAGATCCGCGCCGCCTCCTTGGGACCGACCTGCCGGCAGCCGGGGCCGCGTAGCGGATCGGGCCGGTCCATCGGCGCCGCGTACAGACCGCCGGTGATGTCGACCAGACGGGTCTTCGCGGCGTCCTCCAGCTCCTCCCAGGCCCGGTAGGCGGTGTCCACCAGACCGTCCCAGTCGGGATGGGGATAGGCGCGCCGGATCATCCGGGTCGCACCGTGCGAGGACCCGAGGTCATGGCCCAGGGCGTACTGTTCCAGGCCCAGGACATCGAGTCCGCGCGCGGCCAGCCGGCGCAGGGCGGCACTGCCGTGCACGCCGAGGCCGACCACGATCGCGTCACGGCACCGGGTGCCACGGCGTGCCGTGACGGGTGCGGGTGCGGGTGCGGGGACAGCGGCGCTGGACCGACGTGCGGGCTCCCGCGGCGGTGTGGGCGTGCCGTGCGCGCTGACGATCTCCCGCACCGCCTCGACCAGGGCGTCCAGGTCGGCCCTGTCGTTGTAGACGTGCACCGAGGCCCGCACCACCTTGGTCAGGCCCCGGGGATCCATGTCCCAGCGGCCGTGCCCCGCCGGCACCGCGATCAGATGGATCCGGCGGCGGGCGAGTTCTCGCTGTACCGCGCCGGCGTCCAGTCCGTCGACCACGAAGGTGACGATCGCGCCGCCCGCGGCCGGCGGGTCGGTGACGCGCACGCCCGGCAGTTCGGCGAGGCGTTCCCGCAGTGTGGTGGCGAGCGTCGCCAGATGCTGGGAGACGGTGTCCACGCCCAGGGCGGTCAGGTCCCCCAGAGCGGCACCCAGACCGAGGCGAAGGGCGTGTGCGGCCTCCCACAGCTCGAACCGCTTGGCGTCCGGCACCAGTTCCCAGCTCCGCTCGGCGGTCCAATGGGCACCCCGGACATCGGGCGCCTCGGGGGCCAGCCGGTCCAGGAGGGGGCGGCGGACCGCGAGCAGCCCGGTGCCGCGCGGCGCGCGCAGGAACTTGCGGCCGGTCCCGATGAGCAGGTCGCAGCCGATGGCGCCGATGTCGACCGGGAGCTGGCCGAGCGACTGTGTCGCGTCCAACAGGAAGGGAACCCCGTGCGCCTGGGCCAACGCGCCGATATCGGCGGCGGGTTCGACCAGACCCGAGGAGGTCGGCACATGCGCCGCGGTGACCAGGGCGGCGGGACCGGTGCGCAGCGCCGTCTCCAGTGCCTCCAGTGCCACCGCCCCGTCGGGGCCGTTGGGCAGCAGCTCGACCCGGACACCGTGGTCGCGTTCGGCCGACAGCAGGTGCAGGGCGCTGCTGACGTAACTGGAGCGAGCGGCCAGCACACGGTCGCCGGGTCGCAGCCGCAGCGCCGACACGGCGCGATGCCAGCCGGCCGTCGCGCTCTCGACGAGGGCGACTTCCTCCGGCCGGGCGCCGAGGAGCTCAGCGGCACGTGCGTAGACGGCTTCCAGCGCGGGGGCGGCGTCCTTGGCGGCTTCGTAGCCGCCGGACAGGCTTTCGGCGCGCAAGTGGCCGATGACCGTCTCCACGGTGACGGAGGCGGGCAGGGCCGCACCGGCGGCGTTGAAGTGGTGGCCGGTGGCGGAGCCCGGCGTGCGGGCGCGCTCAGCCGCGACCTCCAGCGCGCGGGCGGAGAAGATGGCGGGTGGCGGTGCCGGGTGCGAGGCGGTGGTCCCGGTCGTGGTGGGGGCGCTCACAGGGCGATCGTGACGCTCTTGAGCTCGGTGAACCCGTCGACGGCGGCGTCGCCGAGGTCCCTGCCGAGGCCGGACTGCTTCATCCCGCCGAAGGCCACGGCGGGGTCGAACTCGTTGTAGGTGTTGACCCACACGGTGCCGGCCTCCAGCGCCGCGACCGTGCGGTGGGCGCGTGCCAGACTGCCGGTCCACACACCGGCGGCAAGTCCGTAGTCGCTGTCGTTGGCCAGGGCGATCGCCTCATCCTCCGTGTCGAACGGGATGACCGTGGCGACCGGGCCGAAGATCTCCTCCCTGGCGATCCGCATGCCGGGGCTGACGCCGGTGAACACCGTCGGCCGCACGAACCAGCCCGGTCCGGGCAGCGGTTCGCCACCCGCGGCCACCTCGGCGCCCTCGGCCCGGCCCAGGTCGAGGTAGCCGCTGACGCGGTCGTACTGCTCCTGGGACACCAGGGGACCGATGTTGATCCCGCCCGCCAGCCCGGGGCCGATCCGCAGTGCCTCCACCGCCGGCAGCAGCCGATCGAGCAGCTCCTTGACGACCGGCCTCTCCACCAGCAGCCTGCTTCCGGCGGTGCACATCTGTCCGGAGTGCCCGAACACCGCACGCACGGCGGCCGGGGCCGCGGCGTCCAGATCGGCGTCCGCGAAGACGATGTTGGGCGACTTGCCGCCCAGTTCGAGGGTGAGCCGCTTGACCGACGGCGCCGCCGCGGCCATGATCAGCCGCCCCACCTCGGTGGACCCGGTGAAGGACACCTTGGCGACGTCGGGATGGCCGACCAGTTCCGCACCCGTACGCCCGTCACCGGTCACCACGTTGACCACGCCCTCGGGCACGCCCGCCTCCAGGCAGAGCGCGGCCAGCCGCAGCGCGGTGAGCGGGGTCTGCTCGGCCGGCTTGACCACGACCGTGCAGCCGGCGGCCAGAGCGGGGGCGATCTTCCACGCCGCGATCATGAAGGGGAAGTTCCACGGCAGTACGGCGGCGACCACGCCGACCGGCTCGCGCACGCTGTAGACATGCCGGTCGGCGCCGGATGCGTGCACGGTGCCCGACAGCCGGGTCGGGGCGCCCGCGAAGTGGCGGATGGCCTGCAGGCCGAGGTCCACATCGCCGCGCGCCCGCTCGATGGCCTTGCCGTTGTCCAGCGTGTCCAGCACCGCCAGCTCCTCGGCGTCGCGTGCCACCAGCTCGGCGAGGCGAAACAGCACGTCGCGGCGGAGGCGGGGCGGCAGTCCGCGCCATCGCCGGTCACGGTGCGCGTCGGCGGCGGCCGCCACCGCGGCGGACACCTCCTCGGGACCGGCCTGGGCGATGGTGGAGAGCTGCTCCTGGGTGGCGGGGTCGAGCACCGGGATCCGCTCCCGCGCGGTGCCCGTGGTCCACTCCCCGCCGATGAGCATGGGCTCGCAGTCCGGCAGCCGGGGGAGCACGATGCTGGGGTCCAAGGTGTTCTCCTTCTGGGTCGGGCCGCCGCCCCGCGGTCCGTTGTCCTGGGTTCCCGATCCCGGCGTCACGCGTGTCGTCCGGGGCGGTGGGTTGGATCGGGCCAGGGCTCGCGGACCGCGGCGGAGACCGCCCGGGCGGTGGTCAGGACGCAGCGGTCGAACTCCGCCGCGCCATGGGGCGGGTCCGCGTCGGTGACGTCCCTGCCCCACACCCCCGTCTCGCTGACCTGGTCCATGCGGTAGTCCCAGAAGGAGTCGAGGTCGACATGGGAGGTGGCCAGTTCCATCCGGACCAGCTCCGGCGCCAGATGCAGCATGACGGAGGTCTCGAAGTAGTTGGCGTGCATCAGCGCCCGGCCGTAGGTGACATGTCCGTCGACCTCGGGTCCCGGGTACATCGTCACGTATCCCAATGCCCGCACCCGGGCATCACGATGGCGGACCCTCAGCTTCTCGGCCGACACATCGAGCGCGCCGTTGTTCCAGATGTGCCCGTTGAGCAGGATGAACTGCCGTATCCCGGAGGCGTACAACGAGTCGATGACATCCTCGACGACCGCGATCATGGTCTCCGGCCGCAGCGCCACCGTCCCGGCGAAGTCGCCGTGGGACGCGGACACCCCGAAGCTCAGGGGCGGCAGGACGGGCACACCGGTCAGGGCGGAGACCCCCAGGGCGACGGCCTCGCAGATCCGGGTGTCCACCGCGAGCGGGAGATGGGGACCGTGCTGCTCGGTGGCGCCGACGGGGATGATGGCGGCGTTCTGGCCCGCAGCGGTGGACTTCGCGTCCGGCCAGGTCAGCTCCTCCCACAGCACCGGCGAACCGGTCCCGCCCAACCGCGCGGCGAGTTCCGGGACGTCCAGGCCGGTGGGTACGGTCCGTCCGGACGGCCCGGTGATGAAGACGGACATGTCTCCTCCCCTCTCGGGGCCGGTGGCGCTCACCACCGGCGTCGGCTCTTCTCGGGCAGCAGGTCCAAGGCGCGCAGAGGGACGGGCTCGTCCTCGTCGACCGTGGTGACCCACACGGTGGCGTCCGGGCAGTAGTCGCTGATCAGTTCGCGGCACACCCCGCACGGGGCGATGATCCGGAACCGGCCCGCCGGTTTGATCTGCACCGAGACCACCGACACGATGGCGAGCGGCGCCTCGGGGGGCAGGGCGCCCCGGGCGGTTCCCATGGCCACTCCCTCGGCGCAGATCGAACTGCGCCGGCAGGAACCCTCCACATGGATGCCGGTGTGGACGCGGCCGTCCGCGGTACGCAGCGCCGTCGCCACCTCGTGGCGGTCCGGCTGCCAGGCCCGGGCCAGCAAGGCCTGGGCCGCGGTGAGGAGTTCGGCGTCGCCCGTGCTCATCGACGGCGGGACGGGCACGGGGCTGACGTCCGCCGCGCTCATGACGTCAGGCCCAGCAGCCGGGCCATGTTGCCGCCCTCGACCAGCGCCCGGTCCTTCTCGTCCTCGACCGCCTTTGCGATCTTCATGCGTTCCAGGTCGAAGTCCGAGCCGGGCCACTCGCTGCCCATCAGGATTTTTTCGGGCCCCAATCGCGTGTAGGCGCGCTTCACGTCGCTCAGCAGCGTCGCCGATGTCTCCAGGTACACATGCGGCTGGCGTTCGGCCACGATGATCGCCTCCGGCACGTTCCACACCGCTCCCATGTGCGCGATGATCGTCGGCACCCGCGGATGGTCGCGGGCGATCTCCTCGATGGCCAGCGGCGCGCAGAACGCGTCGTCGAGAGCGTTGATCAGGACCAGCAGACCGCGCCGGGCGCACGCCTCGAACACCGGGTCCAGCAGTCCGTGGTCGGCGACGTGGTAGCCGTGCAGACTGGGGTGCAGCTTCAGACCCACCAGGCCCGCGTCGGCCATCCGGTCGATCTCGTCGATCGCGTCGTCGGCTTGCGGCAGCACCTGCCCGAAACCGAAGAAACGGTCCGGGTGCGCGGCCACCAGGGAGCTGATGAAATCGTTCTCGATGCGCTGCGCGAGCGAGCACACCATCGCCATGTCCACCCCGGCGGCGTCCATCCTGTCGAGGATGCGCCGGGGCTCGAAGGGCGTGTACGGCGGCGGAGCCTCACCCTTGCGTGCTCCGGTCAGATAGTCCGACCGGCCGCGGACGTCCTGAGTGGTGTTGTACGCGTCGATGATCAATACGTTCGTCCTTACTTGCTGGACACCAGGGGCAGATGGCAGCGCACCGCGCGCCCCGGTGAGATCTCGTGCAGATCGGGCCTGGTGGTGCGGCACCGGTCCATGGCGATGGGACACCGGGTGCGGAACAGACAGCCCTCGGGGGGATTCGCGGGGTCGGGCAGCTCGCCTTCCAGGACCTGCTGTTCGCGGGGTTCCCCGGCCCGCAGCACGGGCACAGAGGACAGCAGCGCGCTGCTGTAGGGGTGCGCGGGACCGGAGAAGAAGTCGTCCCGGGTGGCGATCTCGATGATCTGCCCCAGATACATGACGGCGATCCGGTCGGCGATGTGCCGTACGACTCCCAAGTCGTGCGAGATGAACAGCATCGTCAGCCCCCGGTCGCGGACGAGGTCCGACAGCAGGTTCAGCACCTGGGCCTGGATCGACACGTCCAGCGCCGAGACGGCCTCGTCGGCCACCACGAACCGCGGCGACGAGGCGAGCGCCCGCGCGATGCCGATGCGCTGGCGCTGACCGCCGGAGAACTCATGCGGTCTGCGCCCGCCCGCCTCCGCGCCGAGCCCGACCAGGTCGAGAAGGCCGGCCACCGCCTCCGCGGCCTCGGCACGGGTGGCGCCGCGCGCCCGCAGCAGCGGTTCGGCGACGATGTCGGCGATCCTGCGCCGTGGATTGAGCGAGCCGAACGGATCTTGGAAGACCATCTGCAGCTCGGCCCGCATCCGGCGCAGCCGCTGTCCGCGCAGCCGGGTGAGGTCGGAGCCGAGGAACTCGATCCGGCCCGAGGCCGGCTCGATCACCCGCAGCAGGGCCCGGCCGAGCGTGGACTTGCCGCACCCCGACTCCCCGACCAGACCGAGGGTCTCGCCCTGGAGGATGTCGAGGTCGATGTCTCGCAGCGCCTGGACCCGGCCGCCGGCCCGTCCCGGGTACTCCACCCGCAGCCCGCGGACCTCGATGAGCGCGGCGGTCATGCGTTGCCTCCCTGGGAGCGGGCCGTGGCACGTGCGGGGCCGGGCAGCACACAGGCGTCGAGGTGCCCGTCGTGGCCGTACCGCTGCCGGAGCGCGGGGCGCTCGGCGCACGCGGCGTGGGCGAAGGGACACCGGGGTGCGAAGGCGCAGCCGGGCGGGCGGCCCACCCCGGTCAGCGGGGTGCCGGAGATGGTGGGCAGCCGCCGTAGGACCGGACCGTCGATCGGCGGCACCGAGCCGAGCAGCCCCATCGTGTACGGGTGCTGGGGGCGGAACAGCACCTCCTCCCGCAGGCCCTGCTCCACGATCCGCCCCGCGTACATGACGGCCACCCGGTCGGCGACCTCGGCCACGACCCCCAGATCATGGGTGATCAGCAGCACGGAGGTGCCGTGGTCGCGCTGGATCCGCTTGAGGACCGCGAGGACTTGGGCCTGGATCGTGACGTCCAGCGCCGTGGTGGGCTCGTCCGCGATCAGCAGGGCCGGGTCGTTGGCCAGGCCCATGGCGATCATCACGCGCTGGCGCATCCCGCCGGACAGCTGGTGCGGGTAGGCACGCGCCGCGCGGTGCGGGCCGGCGATGCCGACCTCCGAGAGCAGTTCCACGGCACGGCTCATCGCCTGCTCGCGCTCCACGTCGCGGTGGGCGCGGATCATCTCGGAGACCTGGGCGCCCGCCCGGTGCAGCGGGTTGAGCGCGGCCAGCGCGTCCTGGAAGACGACCGCGATGTCCTTGCCCCGGACGTCGCGCAGTTCCCGTTCGGACGCGGCGACGAGGTCGCGGCCGCCGAAGGACACTTCGCCGCTGATGTGGGTGCGCGGGCCGCGGTTCAGCCCGACCAGGCTCATCGACAGGGCGGACTTGCCGGACCCCGACTCGCCTACCAGCGCCAGGACTTCGCCTTTCCGCAGCGTCAGATCCACCCCGTCCACGGCCGGCAGGCGGCCCGCCGGAACGTCGAACCGCACGCGCAGATCGCGGATCTCCAGCACGGGGGCGGGCGTGGATGTCATGAGGCGGCGCTCACGGCCAGCGCCGCCGCGTGAATCATGTCGGCGACGCGACGCGGCCACACGAGCGTCGTGTAGTGGCTGCCCGGCACGTGTTCGACGGTCGCCTTCATACGTGTCGCCATGTCCTGCTGGGCCTGCGGGCGCAGCGTGCGGTCGTCGTCGGCGACCAGGTACCAGCTGGGCAGACGGCGCCAGGCGGGGATACCGGTCGGCTGGGTGAAGATGAGGTTTTCCGACTTCCGCCCCTCGGTCTCGACGATGGCGCGTTGGTCGGCGGAGAGGTCGGGCCCGATCTCGTCCCAGAACTCCGGACTCGGCTCCGACTTCCATTCGCCATTCGGTCCGCGCCGCATGTACTTGGAGATCTCGGCCGGTTCGTAGCGCTCGACGATCTCGTTGACGGTCTCGCCCTCATCGGGGCCGAACGCGGCGATGTACACGAGGCCCTTGACCCGCGGATGGCGGCCGACATTGCTGATGACCGCGCCGCCGTAGGAGTGCCCGGCCAGTAGCACCGGGCCCGTCGTCTCCGCCACGGCGGCCGCGGTGTGGGCGACGTCGTCCTCCAGCGAGGTCAGCGGGTTGGTGACGATGAACACCCGGTGGCCGAGGGCGGTCAGCAGGGGCTCCACCGCCGCCCAGGTCGTCGGCCGTCCGCCGGCACCGTGGACCAGCACGATGTCCATGCGGGTCATCCTTTCCGTATGCGCGGGTCGAGGACCGTGTAGAGCAGGTCCACCGCGTGGTTGACCAGGGTGAACAAAAGGGCTATAGCGAGGGCGGCTCCCTGGACGACGGGGTAGTCCCGCTGGAGGACGCCCTGCACCAGCAGGTGGCCGACGCCGGCGTACGAGAAGACCGTCTCGGTGATGACCGAGCCGCCCAGCAGGGACCCGAACTGGAGCCCGAGGACGGTCACGATGGGCAGCCAGGCGTTGCGCAGCACATGGCGGCGGATCACCACGCTCTCGCTCAGGCCCTTCATACGGGCGGTCCTGACGAAGTCGTCACCGAGGACCTCCAGCACCGAGGCGCGGACGATGCGGGTGATGAACCCGGCCATCGACAGAGCCAAGGTGACCGAGGGCAAGATCAGGTGCTCGATCCAGGGCCACACCAGCTCGGGGCGGTTCTGAAGGATCGCGTCGAGCAGCACGAAATTGGTCGTCGGGTGGTAGTTCAGCGAGCTGGGCAGCCGGCCCAGGACCGGCAGCCAGCGCAGCCACACGCCGAACACGATGATGCCGAGCACGCCGAGCGCGAACCAGGGCAGCGAGAAGCTCACCGTGGCCACACCCCGGATCACGGTGTCGGTCCAACGGCCCTTGCGCAGCGCGGCGACGACACCGCTTGAGACACCGAGCAGGACCGCGACGGTCATCGCCGCGAGCGTCAGCTCGATGGTGGCGGGGAGGGCGTCGGCGAGCAGCCCCAGGACGCTGTTGGACCCGTAGAACGAGCTGCCCAGGCGCAGATGCACCAGATCGTCGAGGAAGGTGCCGTACTGGGTGAGCAGCGGCTGGTCCAGTCCGAGTGCCCTGCTGACGCGCTCTTCGTTGGCGGACACCTCGGCCGCGGACAGGCTGTTGCCGCCTGCCGCGAGCGAGGTCGCCGGTGAGCCGGGCAGCAGGCGTATCGCCAGGAACACCAGGCTGGCCAGCGCGAACAGCACGATGGGGATGACCGCCAGCCGCCGTAGGACCAGCAGGACCGTGCGGGTGGCCCACTTCGGCCGGTGTGTGCGCAGCGGGCGGGACACGCGAGCGGCGCCGGCGGAGGCACTCACGCGGTCCCCCGGGGGTCGAGCGCGTCGCGCAGGTCGTCGCCCACGAAGTTGCACGCGACGACGAACATCAGGGTGAGCGTCGCGGGCAGGACGACCAACCGGGGCGCGGAGAAGAGGAACTCCTGTCCGGCCTGGACCATGTACCCCCAGTCGGGTTGCGGCGGCTGGATCCCCAGGCCGAGATAGGACAGGCCGGCGGCGAAGCCGGCCGCGACCGAGAGTGTCATGACGATCTGGGCGAGCATCGGTCCGGCGATGTTCGGCAGCAGTTCCCGCACAAGGATGCGCGGGGTGCGGGTGCCGCCGAGCCGGCAGGCCACGATGTAGTCGCGGGCGGCCTCGCGCGCCGTCAGCGCGCGGGCCAGCCGGGCGAGACCGGGCGCGAGGGAGATGCCGATGCCGAAGATCAGGCTGCTGGTGCCGGCCCCGGCCGCCGCCACCAACAGGATGACGAGCAGGATGGAGGGGAAGGCGAGGGCGAGGTCGACGAGGCGCATCAGGATCTGCTCGACGACGCCGCCGGCGTATCCTGCGACGAGTCCGATCCCGGTGCCGACGGCGGCGGCCAGCGCGGTCGCCGCGAACGACACCAGCAGCAGCGGGCCGGCCCCGTGCACGAGCCGGGCCAGCTCGTCGCGGCCCAGGTCGTCCGTGCCGAGCGGGTGGCCCGCGGAGCCGGGGGGCAACAGCGCCGACGGGGTCTGACGCAGCGGGTCGGCCTGGACCAGGAGCGGGCCGACGGCCGCCACGAGGATCACGGCGATCAGAACGAGCCAGGACAGCGCCGCCGGCCAGGACCGCGCCACCCGGCGATGGCGCAGCAAGGCGAGAGCAGAACGCCGTTCGGTCGAGGGCGAGGGCGAGGAGGAGGATGGGGAGGGGGACGCGGGCGGCCGGGCGGCCGCTACGGGTGGTGTGCCGGTGGCCGTGGCATCCGCCGCGGCCGTGGTGTCAGACACGGGCCTTCTCCATGTAGCAGCGGTGGTTGGCCAGCGCACTGGTGTTCATGTTCTTCACCTGCGAGCCGCTGACGACCAGGTTGCTGAAGCAGGCCAGCATCGACAGCACCATGTACTCCTCCGCCCAGCGACGCTGGATCTTGGTGTAGGCGGCGGTGCGCCGCCCCCCGTCGGGGAGGTTCTTGGCCTCGACCAGGTCTTTCGCGAGCGTGTCGACGCCGTCTAGGCTGCTCATGCCGGAGAGCGCGGAGCCGTAGATGCCCGCGGGGTTGGCCATGGCGCCGACCATGTCGTCGGCGTCCGGGATGTAGGTGTTGCGTTCCCAGATCATCAGGTCGTGGTACTCGTCGTTCTTGTCGAGGAGACGACTGAAGTACGTGGCCGGGTCCACCGAGGTGGTGGACACCTTGAACCCGACGTCGGTGAGGTTCTGGGCGATGATCTGGGCGGCCTTCGGGTGCCAGGAGTCGCTGGCCGCCATGATGCGGACGCGGCGGCCTTGGGCGCGGGCCTCGGCGATGAGTTTCCTCGCCTCAGTGGTGTTCTGGGTGCTCAGGTCGGCCAGGCTGGTGTCGTAGGAGCTCTGGGCGGGCGGGATGGCGTATCCCTTGGGTTCGCTGCCGATGCCGAAGAACGCCTGGGCGAGGATGGCCTTGCGGTCGATGGCCAGGTTGATGGCCTTGCGTACTTTGAGTTCGGGGATGCGCCGGGCGTCGATCATCATGATGGCGTTGGCGCTGTACGGGGTCTTGTAGACCTTGACCGAGTCGTCCTTGCGCAGCCGGGCGACCGCGGAGTACGGGGTGAACTGAGTGGCTGAGATGTCGCCGCTGAGCAGTGAACTGACGATGGTCGACGGGTCTTGTACCTGGCGCAGCACCAGCCGGTCGACGGGAGGTCTGCCGAGCCGGAAGCCGTCGAAGGCCTCGAGGGTGATGGACTGGCCGGAGGTGGCGGAGGAGAACTTGAAGGGGCCGGTGCCGACGAGGTGCTTGCCGATGTCGGCACCGTACTTCTTGAGCGCCGCCTTGGAGATGATGCGACCGCCGATGTCGGACAGCTTGCCGAGGACGGTTCGGTCCGGCTCCTTGAGGACCATCTTGACGGTGAGGTCGTCCTCGGCGGTCAGCGAGGCGACGTTCGAGCCGAGGCGCGCGAGTGGCCGGGTGGCGCCCTTGGGGAGGGTTTTGTCGTCGGGGTCGAACTGCCGGTTGAGGCTGGCCAGGACGTCGGCGGAGGTCAAGGTGGTGCCGTCGTGGAAGGTGACGCCGTCCCGCAGGGTGAAGGTGTAGGTGAGCTGGTCATCGGAGATCTTCCAGCTCTTGGCCAGGTCCGGGGTGGGTTCGTTGGTCTCGAAGGAGATGAAGGTCAGACCGCGGCAGACACAGTCGACGGCCATCCAGTCGCCCAGCGAGGTGTAGAAGGCCGGGTCGACGACGGCGCTGGTGGCGTCGATGGCGAGGGTCAGAGTGCCGCCTTTGCCACTTCCCCCGGCGTCGTCAGCCGCCACACCACAGGCGCTCAGCAATGCGGGGAGCCCGAAACCGACTCCCACTCCGAGGAGCCCCGCGCCCCGGAGCATGGTGCGGCGCGACACCGCCGACGCGGCAGAGCCGGGCGAGGGCGATCCGTGTGGCTGGTCCGGCATGTGGGCCTCCTTGGGCACCGATCCGAAGAATGGATCTAATGTGCGCTGACTTGGATCCAATTATTCGGTGAGTGGAGTCCTCCTTGTCTCCAGAACGTTAAAGGCGTGTGAAGCGGGCCTGTGAGGACGTTCGCAGCCGTGGCCAGACCACGGGGTCATGGCCGGGAATGAGCTCGTAGCCGCGCTCGGCCGCGATGCTCTTGAGTTGGCGGATCGGCTCCACGGTCTGCGCCGGATCGACCCCGATGGAGGCGCCGATGGGAAGCTCGCGCTCGATGTTCTCGGTGAGATCGGCGGCGTCGAAGGCGAACACGAAGCCGCCGCCGTCCGCGAGGTCCACCACGAAGCTCTGGTGTCCCGGCGTATGCCCGGCGGTCAGCACGGCTGTCACCCCGGGGGCGATCTCCACGTCGCCGTCGGCCTGTCGCCAGTCGATGCGGGGGTCGTCGAAGTCGACCCGGAAGATCGAGTTGCGCTCGACCTCCGGCTGCCCCGAGAGACCGTAGGCCAGCTCCGCGCGTTGCACATGCACCGGCACACGGCCCGCGAAGTGCTTCAATCCGCCCGCATGGTCAGCGTGCAGATGGCTGACCGCCACCGCGTGGATCGAGTCCATCGCGACTCCGGCCGCGTCGAGGGCCTCCTCCAGCGGCTCGCCAGGGCCCGGCAGGATGGGCTGGTAGGCGGGGGAGCCGTAGAAGCGACGCCGCAGTGCCGGGTCCCGGATCAGCGCCGTGTTGAAGCCGGTGTCGAGCAGCAGCCAGCCGCCGTCGCACTCCAGGAGAACGGCGGGTACCGGTTCGCGCAGCCGTTCCTCGTACGGGGCGCCATGCACCGAAACCGACTTGGGGAGTTCCTCCCAGCCGAGCAGCAGTGGCACGATCCGCCGCACGCCGCGCCGCGTCACGGCCGGTTCCCGTGGGGGTGCGGGTGCATCGGCACGGGCTGGTCTCCGGCGGCGAGGTAGGACCGCCAGCCGCCGAACGGCGTGATGTCCTTCGCGTTCTCGAGTCCGGACGGCTCACACAGGAAGCCGGGCACATGTGTGCCGTCGACGAGCTCGACGCTGCCGATCGCCATGGGGCGGGGGAGTGTCGCGACCAGCGTGCCGAGTCCTTCCGGCGGCAGCTCCCATACCTCGGCCTCGATGGCCGCGCCGCCGTCCGCGACCCGTACCAGGCCCGGCTTGGCGGGCTCGGTGGTGAGGGCGTACAGCCGGTAGTGGGGTGCGGTGACGGTCGTGTGGTCGTGGCGGGCGCCCAGCGCGAGGAGCTGGGGGTTCAGTGGCTGCCCGGTCAGATGGGCTCCGATGACCGCGACGCGGGTGGGCGGGGTGAGCCGGGCCGCGATCCGGGCCAGCCGCTCGTCGGTGTGGGCCGGGCCGATCAGCATCACACCGAAGGGGAGTCCGCCGACGGTGCCGGCCGGGACGGCGACCGCGGCCAGGCCGAAGAGGTTGGTGGAGTTGGTGAACCGGCCGAGGCGGGCGTTGCTGCCGAGGGGATCGGCGGCGACCTCGGCGAGGGTGGGATGGCCGGGAGCGGTGGGCAGGAGCACGGCGTCCGCGTCACCGAGGGCGGCCAGTGCCTGGGCACGCAGCGCGGCGAGCTTCTCCTGGTCGGCGAAGAGGCGGTGGGCGGGGATGGCGCGGGCGCCGCGGATGATGCCGGCCACGGTGGGGTCGAGGTCGGGGGTGTCCTTCTCGATGAACTCGCCGACGGCGGTGTAGCGCTCGGCGACGAACGCGCCCTCGTACAGCATCGCGGCCGCCTCGGTGAACGGCGCCAGGTCGAGGGGCTGGAGGCGGGCTCCGGCGGCTTCCAGGCGGGCGGCGGCCGCCTCGTACGCCTCCGCCCAGCCGGGGTCCAGCTCGCCCAGCTGGTCGGTGGAGGGGACGGCGACCCGCCAGGGGCCGGGGGCCCGCTCGGGGAGGCGCGAGGGCGCCGTGCTCATGTACGACAGCGCCTGCTCGGCCTCGGGGAGGGTGCGGGCGAAGACGGTGACGCAGTCCAGGCTCGCGCAGGCGGGGACGGTGCCCTCGGTGGGCACCAGACCGTAGGTCGGCTTCAGCCCGTATACGCCGTTGAAGGCGGCCGGGACGCGGCCGGATCCGGCGGTGTCGGTGCCCAGGGCGAGGTCCACGAGGCCGAGCGCCACGGCGACGGCGGAGCCGGAACTGGATCCACCGCTGATCCGGGCGGGGTCGACGGCGTTCCGTACGGCTCCGAAGGGGGAACGCGTACCGACCAGGCCGGTCGCGAACTGATCGAGATTCGTGGTGCCGAGGACGAGCGCGCCGGCGGCCCGGAGGCGGGCGACGACGGGGGAGTCGGCGGTGGGTTCGTACGCGTACGAGGGGCAGCCGGCGGTCGTCGGCAACCCCGCCACGTCGATGTTGCCTTTGACGGCGAGCAGCCGTCCGGCCAGCGGCAGGCGCTCCCCGGCGGCCACGCGGGCGTCGATGGCCCCGGCCTCGGCCTCGACCTCCGCCCGGGGGCGGAGGTCGATCCAGATCTCCGGGCGGTCCACCTGGGCGATGCGGGCGTAGGCGGCGCGGACGCGCCGGAGGGCAGAGGGCGGCATGTGATGCTCCTTGGGGACACGGAGGGACACGGAGGGACACGGAGGGGGCGGGCGGGTGCCGGGCGTCGCGACGCCGCTCCCTACTGCACCCCAGGTCGTTAGGCCGCCGGGCCCAGGATGAGCAGGGGAGAGCCCGGTTCGACCTGGTCACCGGGTTTGGCGAGGACCCTCGCCACCACGCCGCCCCGCGGCGCGTGCACGAAGGACTCCATCTTCATCGCTTCCAGAGCGAGCAGCCGCTGTCCGGCCGTGACCGTGTCCCCCGCCGCGACCGCGACCTGCCAGACGGAGGCGGCGAATTCCGCCTCCACCAGGTGGCCGCCGGCCGGGACCGCGAGATCGGCCGGCGGCTGGGCGGACCCGGCCGCCCGCTCCGCGCGGGCGAACTCACCGGCCGCCTCCCACGCGTCGCGCTCCGCCGCGAAGGCCGCTGCCTGCCGGGATCGGAACGCGGCGATGGAATCGGCGTGGGCGGTCAGGAAGCGCTGGTGGTCGGCGAGGGCGAAGGTGCCCTCCTCGATCCTCGGCGCGAAGCGGCCCGCCGCCATGTCGGCCCGCAGTTCGAGTAGTTCGTCCGCTTCGGCGGGGTACCACTTGATGCGGTCGAAGAAGCGCAGCAGCCAGGGCGAGCCCGGCTGGAAGGCACCCCGCTGCTGCCACCCGGACCACACCTGCGTGGTCCGGCCGACGAATTGGTAGCCGCCCGGCCCCTCCATGCCATAAACGCACAGATAGGCGCCCCCGATGCCGACGGAGTTCTCCGCGGTCCAGGTCCGCGCCGGGTTGTACTTCGTGGTGACGAGGCGGTGGCGCGGGTCCAGAGGAGTCGCCACGGGGGCGCCCAGATACACATCGCCCAGACCCAGCACCAGGTACTCGGCGTCGAAGACCGTGCGGAACACGTCGTCGACCGAGTCGAGACCGTTGACCCGGCGGATGAACTCGATGTTCCACGGGCACCAGGGGGCGTCGTCCCGCACCCCCGCCATGTAGCGTTCGATCGCCTCCCTGGTCGCCGGGTCGTCCCAGGACAGCGGCAGGTGGACGGTGCGGGAGGGCACTACCAGTTCCTCGGTGGGCGGGAGCTTTGACTCGATCCGGCGCAGCACGGACAGCAGCTCCGGCTGCGGCAGGACGTCGGGGTCCGTCTGGACCTGGAGCGAGCGGATGCCGGGGGTGAGGTCGGTGACACCGGGGAGACGCTCGGCCGCCACCGCCTCCATCATCGCGTGCACCCGCATCCGCAGACCCAGGTCCAGCTGCATCGGCCCGAACTCGACCAGCACATTGTCATCGCCGCTGCGGCGGTAGGTGACGGCTTCCCCCTGGTGTTCCCCCCGGTATTCCGCCCGGTGGAGCACGCCGCCGTCCACGATGACCGTCCGGTCCGGAACGGGGTCGACCTGCGGCGTACGGCGCAGGGCGGACGCGGCGCGGTCGGTGAGCGGGACGAACCGGACCGTGTCACCGGGCCGGACCTGGCCCAGCTTCCAGCGCTGCCCCTTCACGACGGTCGCGGGGCAGACGAAGCCGCCGAGCGAGGGCCCGTCGGGCCCCAGCAGCACCGGCATGTCCCCGGTGTAGTCGACGGCGCCCACCGAGTAGGGGGTGTCGTGGATGTTGGACGGGTGCAGGCCCGCCTCGCCGCCGTCCGTACGCGCCCAGCGGGGTTTGGGCCCGACCAGGCGGACTCCGGTCCGGGCCGAGTTGAAGTGGACCTTCCAATCGGCGTCGTAGAAGTCGCGGATGTCGTCCTCGGTGAAGAACTCGGGCGCGGCATGCGGGCCTTCGACGGCTCCGATCCGCCAAGAGGCTCCGAAGGCCGGGCGGTCGGCGGTCGGCACCGGGGCGCCCGCTCGGGTCGTGGTGCCACCGTGCAGGACGTCGCCGGTCCGCAGGGCCCGGCCGCCGTGCCCGCCGAACCGGCCCAGGGTGAACGTCGCCGCACTGCCCAGAAACGCGGGGATCTCCAGGCCGCCCGCGAAGAGGACGTACGTCCGAAGGCCGTGCCGGCCGGGGGCGCCGACGGTGAGGACCGCCCCCGCCGGGACGGTCACCGGCTCCCACTGGGGCACCGGTTCGCCGTCCACGGTCACCGGGGCCGGGGCGCCGGTCACGCACAGCGTAGTGGCGTGGCTGAAGCGCAGCGTGGGGCCTTGGAGCGTGCACTCCAGGCCGGGCGAGCCCTCGTCGTTGCCGAGGGCCCGGTTGCCGAGGCGGAACGACAGGTCGTCCATCGGGCCGCTCGGCGGGACGCCGACCTGCCAGTAGCCGGTGCGGCCGGGCCAGTCCTGGACCGTGGTGAGGGTGCCCGAGGCGGTGACCTCGATGCGCGGGGTCGGGTCGGTTATCCGCGCCAGGGTGGCGGTGGAGTGTTCTGCGGTCCGGAACTCCGCGTCGGCCAGGGCCGCGCGCACCAGCCCGAGGTTGGTCTCGATCCCGTCCACCCGGGTCGCGGTCAGCGCGGCGTCCAGGCGGCGAAGCGCCTCCGTCCGGTCGGCGCCATACGCGACGATCTTGGCCAGCATCGGATCGTACGACGTCGTCACCTCGGCTCCGGTCTCCACCCAGGTGTCCACGCGGACGTCCGGGGGGAACGCGACGTTCGTCAGCAGTCCGGCGCTGGGCCGGTGCCCGCGGGTCGGATCCTCGGCGTATACGCGGGCCTCGATGGCATGGCCGCGCGGAGTTCCCGGATCGCGCACCACCGTGGTGTCTCCCTGGGCGAGCCGCAGCATCCACTCCACGAGGTCGATGCCGTAGATCTCCTCGGTGACCGGATGCTCCACCTGGAGGCGGGTGTTCACCTCCAGGAAGTACGCCTCCTGGCGGGCCGCGTCGTAGACGAACTCGACGGTTCCGGCCGAGCGGTAGCCGACCGAGGCGCACAGATCCCGGGCGGACGCGGCGAGCGAGGCCCGGACGGCATCCGGCAGGCCGGGAGCCGGGGCTTCCTCCAGCACCTTCTGGTTGCGGCGCTGCAGGGAGCAGTCCCGGTCCCCCAGGGCGACGACCCGGCCGAGACCGTCGCCGAAGACCTGCACCTCGACGTGGCGGGCCTGCTCCACCAGCCGCTCCAGGAAAACTCCGTGGGAGGAGAAGGACGCCGAGGCGACGCGCTGCACCCGCTCCCAGGCGTCGGCGAGTTCGTCGGGGCCGTGACAGGCCCCCATGCCGATGCCGCCTCCGCCGCCGGTCGCCTTCAGCATCACCGGGTAGCCGATCCGCTCCGCCGCGGCGTGGGCGGCGGGGAGATCCGGGAGCAGCCCGGTGCCCGGGGCGAGCGGGACTCCGGCGCGCTCGGCGGCGGCACGCGCGGTGTGCTTCGCGCCGAACAGCTCCAGCTGCTCGGGTGAGGGGCCGACGAAGACGATCCCCGCCGCCTCGCAGCGGCGGGCGAACTCCGCGTCCTCGGAGAGGAATCCGTACCCCGGGTGGATCGCTCCCGCGCCCGTGTCCTTCGCGGCCCGGAGCACCAGATCGGCGTTCAGATACGAATCCTTGGCGGGGGCGGGGCCCAGCCGCACCGCCGTGTCGGCGAGATGGACGTGCGGGCTCGACCGGTCGGGGTCGGAGAAGACGGCGACGGTGCGCAGGCCCAGGCGGCGGGCCGTGCGGATGATACGCGCGGCGATCTCGCCCCGGTTGGCCACCAGCAGGGTGTCGAAGCGGTCGAGGCTCATGCGGCGGCCCCGGTGATCGTCATCTCCACCGCCGTGGGCTCGAAGCCGTTGCAGGGGTTGTTGATCTGCGGGCAGTTGGAGACGAGGACGAGCACATCGGCCTCGGCGCGCAGGGTGACCCGCAGCCCGGGCGCCGAGATGCCGTCCACGATGCCGAGCGTGCCGTCCTTCTCGACCGGCACGTTCATATACCAGTTGATGTTGGACACCAGGTCACGCTTGCCGAGGCCGTGCCTGGCCCCCTCGGCCAGGAAGTTGTCCACGCACGCGTGCTGGGACCAGGTGTGGTGGCCGTACCGGAGGCTGTTGGACTCCTTGGAGCAGGCGCCGCCGACCGTGTCGTGTCGCCCACAGGTGTCCTCGACCACCGTCATCAGCGGGGTGTGCTCGTTCGACAGCAGCACGGAGCCGGTGGTGAGGAAGATGTTGCCCTGGGCGTGGATGGTGTCGGGCGCGCTGTAGCGCACGGTGGTGTCGTGGGCGTCGTAGACCAGGAAGTCGACCGCCTGGTTGCCGTGCAGATCGGTGATGGTGAGCAGGTCACCGGCGGGGACGACGGCCGACCAGGCCGCCCGTGCGGGGACGACGGTGACCTTGCGCGCGGACTCGTCCGTCCGCTCGGGCCGCGAGGCGGGCGCAGGGTGTGCGGTGGTCATGCGAGCCCCCTGGCGGTGAGGAATTCAGCGGTGTTGAGGAAGGCGCGGTGGCTTTCGGGGGCGGCGTCCCACAGCGGGTCGCCGGGCGCGGTCGGCGCGGCCCGCCAGGCCAGTACCTCCAGCGGGGTGCTGGTGTACTCGGCCCGGGGATCGGCGGGGTGGGGAACGTTGGCGATCAGCACGGTCAGGTCCTGCTCGGCGCGCAGGGTAACCCGGGCGCCGGGGCCGGCGGAGCCGGTGAAGTCCACGGAGCCGTCGTCGGCCGCCCGCACGCCCTGGAAGAAGGAGACCGACGGCGGCAGGTCCCGCGGCTCCAGCCCGTTCTTGAGCGCGGCCAGCTTGAACAGCTCACGGCCCGCGGGAGAGGCGGACTGCGGGGTGCCGTCGCCATAGCGCTCGGTGTTCCGGACGAGGGTGGAGGTGCCGCACAGCGCGTCGTGCCGGCCCGAGTCGTCCGCGACGACGGAGGCGAGCACACGGCCCTGGTCGGAGAGGAGCAGGCTGCCCTCGCCCAGGTAGGCGTTCCACTGCACCTTGACGGTGTCGGCCGCGTTGAGCCGCTCCCAGGGCCGGTCCGCGACGTAGAGCAGCAGATGGGCACAGGCGTCGCCGCGCAGGTCCGTGAGCCGGAGTTCGGTGCCGCGGGCGAGGACCCGGTGGGTGTAGTTGCCGCCCGCCACGGTCTCCGCCCACACGAGATGGCCGGCCTCGCACGGCGGGGAGGGCCAGTCGGTGGCGGGCACCACGGGCATGGTCTCGGCGCGGGTGCCCTCCTGGGCGCGGGCGTGGTCCCGGGCTTCGTATGTCGTCGCTGTCGCCATCGGTCGCCTCCATTTCTGTCGCTTGACAGAAATTAGGGGGAGGGTGCGTCGGTCGCGTTGCCCGCCTGTTGCGGCCCGGTTACCCGGCCCTCACCGTGGTCGCCGGACGGGGCGCGGGCGCGGATGTGCGACGATCTGCGCATGAGCACTCCAGGAAAGCGGGTGGGCCGGCCGCGCGCCGCGGGGCGGCTCGACAGCGGCCTGTCGCCGCGCGACGAACTACTCGCCGCCGCAGCCGAGTTGTTCACCACCCGTGGATACGCGGCGACGACGACACGGGCCGTCGCCGAGCGGGCCGGCATGCGGCAGGCCACGATGTACCACTACTTTGCCGGCAAGGAGGACCTCCTCGCCGAGCTCCTGGAGTCCACGGTCACCCCCTCGCTGGCGCTGGCACACCGGCTGCTCGCGGCCGACGAGGCCGCGCCGCCCGAGGCCCGTCTGTGGTTTCTGTGCAGCTCCGATGTGCGCCTGTTGTGCGGCGGACCGCACAACCTCGGAGGCCTCTACCTCCTGCCCGAAGTGCGCAGCGAAGGCTTCGCAGGCTTCCACCACGTGCGGCTGGAACTCAAGGAGGCGTACGGCCGGCTGCTCGCCGCGACGGAGAGCTGTGGGTCGCTCGACAAGGACGAGCTGGCGCTCCGCACGGATCTGGTCTTCGGGCTCATCGAAGGGGTCATCCTGATCCACCGCTCGGACCCCGACCGGCCCACCGACGCGTTCGCGGCCGCGACGGCGGACGCGGCGTTGCGCGTCGCGGGCGTGGCGGAGGGGGCACTGGCCGGGGTGCGCGAGAAGGCGGTGGGGCTGGCGTCGGTATGAGCCCCCGGGCTCTACGGGCAGGCTCTACCGGCGGGGGAGGCGGGCGAGAGCCGCGCGGCGGTCTCGGCCGGTGCCGGCGACGAGGAAGCCGAGTCCGTGGTGCGGGCCCGCCACTTCCGGTAGGCCGCGCCGAGCAGTACCGAGCCGCCCAGGAACAGCGCGGTGAACCACTGGAAGTACCAGTGACCGCCTGACGGGTCGTAGACGGCGGCGCGCGGCCAGGCCAGGTTGACGGTCATGAACAGGCCGTAGACCAGGGCGAGGACGTTGATCGGCAGCCCCCAGCGCCCGAGTGAGAACAGCGGCTTGCCCGTCTCGTCCACGCCTCCCGCCATGTCTCCTGCCGCGGGCCAGCCGCCGCGCAGCCGCCGCACCAGCATGGGGCCGGTCACCATCGCGTACGCAAGATACAGCATGGCGATGCAGGTCGTGCCGATCGCCAGGAACGCCTCCGGCGAGGCCAGATTGAGCAGGCACAGGCCCGCCGCGCCCACGCCGACCACCAGGGCCGGTCCTTTCGGCATGCCGGTGGACGGAGACACCTTCGCCAGCGTCCGCGAGGCCGGCAGCACCCCGTCCCGCGCCATCGAGAAGAGCATCCGGGTGGCGGAGGTCTGGATCGCGAGCGTGGCCACGGCGATGGCCACCACCACGTCGGCCAGCAGGGCCTTGCCCACCCCGTCGCCGAGGCTGCTGGTGAGGACGTACGACAGCCCGTCCGAGGCCAGCCGCCCGTCGGTCAGGCTGGGCGCGGCGAGCAACCCCCCGAGCACCAGCAGGGTGGCCAGCACCCCGGCGGAGACGAGAGCGGTGAGGATCGTGCGCGGCGCGGTGTGACGGGGATTGTGGGTCTCCTCGCTCATCTCTCCCGCGCTGTCGAAACCGATCAGGACGTAGGCTGCGGCGAACGAGCCGACCAGCACGGCCGTGACCGCCCCGCCCTCGCCGCCGGTGTGCAGGGTGACTCCCGTGCCCCGCTCCGCGTGGGTGAACAGCAGCACGATGATCAGGACGGCGCCGACGATCTCGGCGGTGACCCCGATCCGGTTGACCGCCGAGAGCACCTTGTTGTCGAGGACGTTCACGACGGTGGTGAGCGCGAGGAGCGCGACGGCGAGAACGGCGGCATTGGCCGCGCCCGAGGCGGAGAAGGGCGCCGGATCGCCCCCGAGGATCTGGAAGCCCGACCAGATCGCGGGCAGGACCATCTGCAGGGCGAGCGCGGCGGCCGCCACCACGACGATCTGGCCGATCACCATGATCCAGCCGGCGTACCAGCCGAAGGCGGGTGTGCTGAGCCGCGTCGACCACTGGTAGATCGCCCCCGAGATCGGATAGCGGGCGGCGAGCTCGGCGAAGCACGCCGCGACCAGGAGCTGCCCGAGTAGCACGGCGGGCCAGGTCCAGAAGAAGGCCGCGCCACCGAAGGAGTAGCCGAACGCGAAGAACTGGAAAACGGTGGTCACGACGGAGATGAAGGAGAAGCCGGCAGCGAAAGAGGCGTACCGGCCCAGGGTGCGGTGCAGCTCCTGGCGGTATCCGAATCCGGCGAGCGCGGCTGCGTCGGCGGCGGCCGCCGCTTCCTCAGCTTCGGAGTGTGGTGCGGTGGCGGTCATGGCGAGCCCCAGTCACTGGTTCCTGTCGGATGACAGAAATTAAGGAGAGGGTGTTTCGCTGGCGTGTCGCGGCCGTGTCCATGCGGTCCCCAGGTGCTCACCTCAACCGTGCCGCGGCGCGCGGGCAGAGCCGCGTACCGGTTCAAAATGTCCGCATATCCGCTGAGCTGCAGTTTTGCCGAGTGATCAGCTTGCGCGGCGGTACTGACGTTCGGGTCGTCCAGGGGCGCGAGCTGATCCCGGGCAGGTGTCGATGTGGAACAGGCCGGTGGCGAGCAGGCCGTGAGCTTGGGCCTTGAGAAAGGCGGCCCAGTCGCCGCGCGCAGCCTCTCAGCGGGGTGCGGGCCCGAGGCCGACGGCGCGCAGGATCCGGCGGACGGTGCCGTGAGACTGCGCGTGCCGATAAATCGTCCGTGCAGCTCAGGCGGCTCTACGTCTTCTTCGTCATGGAGATCAAGACCCGGCGCGTCCATGTCCTGGGCGTCACCGCCCGTCCCACGGGCGCATGCTGGGTGCATCCGGTTCCTCATCCGCGACCGGGACAGCAAGTTCACCGCCGCATTCGACGCCGTCTTCGTCGGCAACGGCACGTCCGTCATCCCGACGCTGCCGCAAAGCCCACGGTCCAACGCGTTCGCCGAACGATGGATACACGCAGCCCGCACCGAATGCACCGACAGAATCCTCATCACCGGCGAACGCCACCTGCGCACCGTCCTCACCATGTATGCCCAGCACTACAACTCCGGACGGCCCCACCGCAGCCTGGGCCTACGTGCCCCAGACGACCACCCGAATCATCCCCCTACCTGCTGGCACGGTCAGGCGTCGGCAGGTACTTGGTGGACTGCTCAACGAGTACCACACCACGCCACCCCGACTGCCTGACCGTCCACAGAGAACGCCCAGCTCAGCAGCCTGATCGGAATATTGACACCCTTCAGTTCAGGCGAGCAGTGCACGGTCCGGCCATCCGGGCTTGGGTGCGGTGATCTGTCGACGCAGGACCGCGAGCTCGTGCCGCAGGATCAGTATCTCCGCGTTCTTGGCCGCAGCAGATCGAGGCATCAGGAACAGCCATGCGAAGATTCGCATGCCGATGAGGCAGACAAGTCGAACCAGCACGAGGACTGATCATGCCGGGCACCTGCTGGTCAGCTGCGTTGTCTCAGGTCAGGCCCGGTGAAGCCATTTCGAAGCGCTACGGGGCGAGCCGGTACTTCGCCGCCGCGTCCTCTACACCGACTGATCCCTTCCATCACCCAGCGTCACCGCTCCACAACAAGTGGATGAAAGCCATTTCTCTCGTGGCTATCAGCCGGGACTCAACTGGCCGCCCATCTTGAGCTCCGCGCGCTGCCATGGGCGGCGGCGCCAGTGTTTCACAGCACTGATCGGCCGTGTCTCGGCCGATACATTTAACTACGCAATTAACACCTTTCTGTGCTTTATAGGATAATTTCTACGTGCGCAAGCGGACCGCTGCTTCGCCTGCGCAGCCCGGCCAGGCCGATGATCGGTAGCAGTCCATGGCACGAAACACGCGCAGCACGAAACGGATAACACGCTGGTCCAAGGAGGACAGGCTGCGCGCGCTTGCCGCGTTTGGTGAGGACGTCACGGAGACCGAGTCCTTGAGCTGCGCCCTGCACCATGTGGTCGCCGAACTCGGAGGCCTGGGCGGAATGGCGCATCTGACGGGCCCCTGGGCGGGGTCGGGGCTGCGTCTGCTCGCCGTCGACGGTCTACCCGCAACGCAAGCGCGGCAATGGGAGGACCGTGTGGTCCGGCATCCGATGAGCCCGGTCGACCCCATGCTGGACGGGAAGTGCCGATGGCGGCCGATACGGCCCCGGGACAGCGGTCGCGACCCCGGCGCCGGCCCGCTTCCGGAACACCCGGGGAGTGCGGCCGTGTCCGGAATCGCCGTGGTCCCGATGGTGTCGCGGGAGCGAGTACTGGGCACTTTGTCCGTCATCTGTCTGGAAGGGGAGCCGACAGGCGTAGAGCGCGCCTTTCTGGAAGAGGTCGCCCACCGCGTCGCCGGACATCTGGGCCGCTCCCTCACCGCTCCCCGCGGCGCTTCCTCCGAATGGTGGCTGGAGCAGGACGGCGGCTCCCGGCTGAGCGAGGCCGCCAAGGCCGTCAGCGTAGGGGCCTGGGACTGGAACATCCGCACGGGCGAGCTTTTCTACGACGAGCAGGCCATGAGGGTGCTGGGCATCGATCCCGACACCTACGACCGGCGGATCGAGTCCTGGGTGGACATGGTCCACCCCGATGACCTGCCATGGGTGATGGCGGACACCGACGAGGCGATCCGCACTCGCAGCCTCTACAGCGTCGAATACCGCATCCGCCGCCCCGACGGGACCTCAGGCTGGGCGCAGGCCCGCGGCCGGGTGATCACAGGTCCGGACGGAGAGCCGACGCACATGGTCGGCACGGTGTGGGACACGACCCACACTCGGGCCGCCAGGGACGCCGTCGATCACGCCCTGCGGCACATGACGGACGGATTCGCTGCCGTCGACGCCGACTGGAGAATCACGTTCGCCAACCCCGAGGCCGAGCGGGCACTCGGACCGGTCCCCGACACCAAAGACCGCTCGTTGTGGGCCATCCCCGCCGCACGGGCACCCGAGTTCAAGGAGATGTGCCGACGCACCATCTCGGAGGGCAGGCCGGTGAGCACCGAGCTGTGCTCGTCCGCCAACCAGCGCTGGTACGGCCTACGCCTGGTGCCGGTGCCGCAAGGGCTGACCATCTACTCGACCGACATCACCGACAGGAAAATCAGGAAGGCGGAACGGGAGGCCGCGGAACGCAGCGCGGCCGAACGCTCCGCGCGCATCGCGCGCCTGACTGCGGCGCTTGCCGAGGCCATCACCATGCGGGACGTCGTGGAAGCGACGGCGGAACACGTCCTCGCACCCTTCGGAGCCACCAGGCTGGCCGTCCTGACCATGGAGGACCGCTCCCCTCGCGTCGTCGGCTCCATCAGATACGGCGAAACCCAACTGGATCTCTTCCGGGCACATGACCCACACATCACCGCCCCCGTGGCGGAGGTCGTCACCACCCGTGTTCCGCTGTTCATCACGTCCGCGGGAGAGCACAGGGCTCGCTACCCGCTCTCCGCCAAGGTCCTCGTCACCGACGAGGACCAGTCCTGGGCCTTCCTGCCTCTGATCGTCTCCGGCCGGGTGACCGGATGCTGCGTGATCGACTTCGCCGGGCGGCAACCGCTTACCGGCGAGGAACGGACCCTGCTCACCGCACTCAGCGGGTTCATCGCCCAGGCACTCGAGCGCGCCAGGCTCTACGACTCGGAGCACAACCGCGCACAGGAACTACAGCGTGGCCTGCTGCCGCAGAAGCTTCCCCCGCTGCTCGCGATCGGCGCCGCGGCGCGTTATCTGCCGGCCGACCGCCACCTCGACGTCGGCGGCGACTGGTACGACCTCATCGCCTTGTCCGCCGAACGCGCCGCACTCGTCATCGGCGATGTCATGGGCCACGGGCTGTCGGAAGCAGCCACCATGGGACGTCTGCGCACCGCCGTACGCACCCTCACCGAGCTCGAACTCGCTCCCGACGAGATTCTCACCCACCTCAACGAACTCGTCAGCGATCTCAGCGATGACTCCTACGCCACATGTCTGTACGTCGTTTACGACCCCACGACATGCCTGTGCGAGTTCGCCTCCGCCGGCCACCTTCCGCCGGTCGTCATGCACCCCGATCACTCCGTGCGAATCCCCGAGATCCCCACGAACTCTCCTCTGGGTGCCGCCACACCACCGTTCGACGTCGTCCAACTGGAAGTACCGGACAACAGCCTGTTGGCGCTGTTCACTGATGGGCTGGTGGAATCACCCGGCCAGGACATCGACGAGTGCGTCGACAGATTCACCGGAATCCTGGACGCGGCGGTAGGCAAGGAGGTCCGGCCCAGCCTGGAGACGCTCTGCGACACCATTGTGTCCGCACTACTGCCGACCCAGAAGAAGGGCAGGGACGACGCCGCTCTCTTCCTCGCACGCACTCATGCGCTGACTGCCGAGAACGTCGCCGCATGGCCCCTTCCCACAGACCCCATGGCGGCGCGCCGGGCACGTGAACTGGTCCGTGGGCAACTCGCGCTCTGGCATCTCGACGATCTTGTGATGACCACCGAACTGGTCGTCAGTGAACTCATAGGAAACGTGGTGCGCCATGCACAGGGTCCTGTCGCCCTGCGCCTGCTGCGCGGGCGCAGCCTGGTCTGCGAGGTCTCCGACGGAAGCCTCACCACGCCCCACATCCGCAGGGCTTCCGACACTGACGAGAACGGTCGCGGCCTTCAGCTCGTCAGTGCCCTCGCGCACCGCTGGGGAGTCAGATACGGCACTTCAGGCAAGACCATCTGGACCGAGCAACTGCTCCACACGCTTCCCGCGATCTGAACTGGCTTTCCGCCCGGGAGCGCATGATCCAGGGCTTTACGGTCCTCGCGGGTGAGGATGGGCTGGGGGTCAAGGGGGCGCAGGTTCAAATCCTGTCGTCCCGACCAGTGTGATGTCGCAGGACATCGGAATGACCCCGAACCCACGATTGGGGTTCGGGGTCATCGTCGTTGTGGGCCGGGTGGGCGGCCGGTTGGCTGGTAGTCGCGGCTGGGGTCGATGGTCAGGTCACGGAGGAGTTCGCCGGTGACGGCGTTGACGATCCGGACGTCGAGGTCGTTGACCAGCATGATCACGTGGGTTCCGGCGTGGGTTCGTCCGACGCCGATGCGGTGGAGGCGTCCGGCCAGGCGGAGGGTGACAATGCCGGATTCGTCGATGCGGTCGTGGCGGAGGCGGGTGTGGGTGTCGGCGTCGCGGCTGTGGGCCGGTAGGGCCTTGGGCCGGGTGGTGTAGACGGTGGCGGGGGTGGCCCGGTGGGGCAGGGACCGGCGGGGTCGCTGGTGGTTGTAGGCGTGGGTGAACCGGTCGATGAGGGTTTGCAGCTGGGGGAGGGTAGTGGGCTGGTCGGGCTGCGCGCGGAGCCAGTTCTTCATCGTTTGTTGGAAGCGTTCGACTTTTCCGCAGGTGGTGGGGTGGTTGGGGGCGGCGTTCTTCTGGGTGATGTGCAGGCGGCGCAGTTCGTGTTCCAGGGCGTTGCGGCCGCCGCGGCCGCCGGAGAGGCGGGTGGTGAACACCATGCCGTTGTCGGTGAGGGTGGAGGCCGGGATGCCGTGCGTGGCGACGGCTTGGCGGAAGGTGTCGAGGACGATCGGGCCGGTCACCCGTGGCCAGCAGGTCACGTGCAGGGCGTAGCGGGAGCAGTCGTCCAGCCAGGTCAGGATCTCGGTGTCGGTGCCGGCCTTGTCGGCGAGGCGGTGGTGGGTGAAGTCCGCCCGCCAGGTCTCGTTGGGCAGCTCGGCCTGGAAGCGGATATAGGACGAGCGGGGCCGCTTCCTGGGCGCGGGAACGACCAGGCCGTGGGCGGTCAGATGGCGGCTGATCGTGGCCCGCGACACGCGCAGATGGTGATGGTGCTGAAGATGCCACGCGATCGTCTCCGGCCCGGCGTCCAGACCCTGCTCGGTCAGCTCCTTGCGGATGCGGACGATCAGGTCGACCGTGTCCGGGGCGAGCGCGGTGGGTGAGGTCTTGGGCCGCCTCGAGCGTGGCTCGAATGCCGCCTCGCCCTCAACTCGGTAGCGGGCCACCAGACGGCTGACCCAGCCCTGCGGCACTCCGTAGGCCCGCGCGACCTCGCCCTGGGTACGGCCCTCTACGACGACAGCAGTGATCACCAGACGCCTCTTCGACATCGCCAGACCCTGCCCCCGAGGTCATGCCGATGTCTTGAGACACCCCATTCGATGTCCTGAGCGAGCACACGGCCGTCCCGACCAGCGTTTTTGCGGGTCGGAGGCCGTTTCCGTAGAGATGCGGGAACGGTCTTTTCGGTGTGCTTGGGGGTTGTGGCCGCATGCGCCGCGCGGGTGGCTGGGGTGTTGGTGTAACTCGTTGTTCTGGCCGGTGCTTTGCTGACGGTGATCTGGTTGTGGAGTCGCGGGTTGTGGCCGCAGGGGGTGGTCGCGGGCTGGGCAGATGCACCTTCTGTCCGGCGGCGGTGAGGGCTGTGTCGATGGCGTTGACGGCGGTGCGGGCGGCGCTGTTCGCCCTGCCTTCCGCTGGTGGCGAGGGTGGCGCGTCCCCGAATGCCGGTGGTGTTTGGGTGTTTGGTGCTGGTGGTGCATCACGTGGTAAGTGATGGGTGGTCGTTGGGTCCGTTGTGACGGGATCTGTCGATGGCCTATGCGGCGCGGTGTGCGGGGCGGGCGCCGGGGTGGGAGCCGTTGCCGGTGCAGTACGCGGACTACACCCTGTGGCAGCGGGCGTTGCTGGGTGAGGCCGATGACCCGGGCAGTGTGCTGGCCGGGCAGGTGGCCTACTGGCGGGAGCGGTTGGCGGGTCTGCCGGAGGAGTTGGTTCTGCCGATGGATCGTCCGCGTCCCGCGGCGGCTTCGCATGAGGGCGGCTGGGCGCCGCTGCGGGTGGAGGCGGATCTGCATGCGCGGCTGGCTGCTTTGGCCGCTGGGCAGGGCGTGACGATGTTCATGGTCTGGCAGGCCGCCCTGGCCGTCCTGCTGTCCAAGCTGGGGGCCGGAGACCGCTCCGATCACGGCCCGGGTGCCGGTCTCGAACAGTGTCATCAGCTCGACCTGGGGATAGCCGCCGTGCGGGCACCGCCCCGGCCAGCCCCGGTTGCGCTCGCTGTCAGGCACCTTGAGCGAGCTGCAGCCGTCGAACGACACCGTCCGATACGGGCCGAACCGTACCCCCGATGTGGTCGGCTGGGCCAACGGCCCGGCCAGCACCTCGAACAACACCCGCACCGGCGCGCGGCACATCGCCAGGAGGAAGTAGACGCCGACCCGCGAGGGCAGATCACGCAACCGCCGCTGCACGGTCCTGGTCTCGGACAAGACCGCGTCGACCAGCTCGAACGGCATGATCGGCGTCAGTTCTCCCAGATGTCCGGGAGCGAACCGGCCCGCGGCCACAGTCACCGTACGGATGATGGCCGTCAGCGCCGACGGCGAGACACAATGAACAGGCAACGGAGCTCCTTGCGGGACAAGCCGTCTTGGACGACTGCCTGTACCAACGAGCTCCGTTGCTCCACGTCAAGAATCCGTCAACTCCCCTTGCGTGACCTGTAGAAACGCTAACTACCCGGCCTTGGGGCAAGCCCCCCAAGTGGTTTCCCCATGAGGTCTGTCAAGGCTTCTCGATCACCAGGGGCGTGATCTGGTAGCGGGACCCGAATCCGAATCCGAATCCGAATCCGAATCCGAATCCGGACCCGGAGCCGCGCCCTTGCTCCCGAGGTGCGGTGTGCGCCCTGTGGAGCGGTAGCGGGCCAGCGCGGCTTCGGCGCGGGTGATGATGTCGGGGACGGCGGAGCCGTCGACGCCGAGCAGCCGGAGTGATCCTCGTACCGCCGACTCCGCGTAGCGTGCGCGGTCCCCCTCCCCGCCCCACTGACGCTGTGACACCGAGGCCTCCACCAGGGCGAAGACGAGGTCCACATCGCGGGCGAGGTCGGCGGCCCGCTCGGGTGGGTGCAGCGTGGCGAGGGCGGCGCGGCCGAACTCCCGGTACGTGTCCCGCAGGACGGTCTGTGCGGAGCGGGTCGGTACGAAGTCGTCGTCCTCCAGCTCCGGCAGGTGGTAGACGACATGGAGGTTCAGCCGGTCGCGCAGCAGGGTCTCGAGGTCGAAGGCGACCAGGGCACAGACCCGCACGACGGGGTCGAGGTCCTGTGCCGCCAGCCAGTTTGCGAACTCCAGCGCCGGAGTGACGGTGCTGGAGAGCAGTGAGGTGAGGATCGCTCGCTTGTCGGCGAAGTGGTAGTACATCGTCGACTGTTTGATGCCCACGGCTTCGGCGATCTGACGGGTCGTGGTCTTGCCGTACCCCTGCTCGCCGAACAGCCGTGACGCCGCCTGGAGGATCTCCTCCCGGGTGCTGAGCCCGTTGCGCTGCTTGGGCGCGGAGCGCGGACGGCCCGGCTTTCCGGCGGCGGATCGCTGCGGTGCGAGGGGGGACGGCTGTGTTGCCGGGGCGGCTCCCGTCTCATCGGCGTCGTGCGTCACGCGGCTCGCTCCTGTCCGGCACCGAGGTCACTCGCCACGTCCTTGACCACGCGGCCCCCCTGGATCACGGTCCGGATCGCGTCGAGCTCGCCGAGCGCCGCGATGTCGGTCAGCGGATCCACGTCGGTCAGCACCAAGTCGGCCCGCAGCCCGGCACGTACGGTGCCCACCTCGTCGTCGAGCCGGCACATCCGGGCCGCGACGCAGGTGCCCGCGGCGATCGCGGTGGCGGGGGAGAGGCCCAGGCGTACCAGCAGCGCGAGTTCGCGCAGGTTCCGGCCGTGCGGCGCGATGCCGGCATCAGTCCCCAGCACGACGGGCACGCCGCTGGTGAGCGCGATCGACAGGCGTTCGAGTGCTGTCTCCCGCAGCTGTCGGCGTTGCTCCACCAGGTGTGGAGGCCCGTCCTGGCGTACGGGACGGGTCAGCGCGGACAGAGTGGGGACGAGGTACGTGCCCCGCTCTCCCATCTCCTCCAGCGTGGCGTCGTCCACCAGATAGCCGTGCTCGATGCTGCGTACGCCGGCCCGTACCGCGGCCGTGATGCCGGCGGCGCCCTGGGCGTGGGCCGCCACGCCCACCACGCCGTGGCGTTCCGCCTCGGTGACGACCGCGCGCAGTTCGGCCTCCGTCAGCCCGCCGGACTCCGGCGCGCGGCGCGGGCTGGTCATGCCCCCGGTCGCCGCGACCTTGACCCAGTCGGCCCCCTGGCGCACGACCTCGCGCGTGGCCCGGACGAACTCGTCCGGGGAGTCGGCGACCGCGCCCGCGCCCGGGCCCGAGTCGAGCGGTGTGCCGCTGACGGTCCGCCAGTCCCCGTGGCCGCCGGTGATGCTGAGGATCCGCAGCGCGATCTGCAGCTCCGGGCCGCGCACATAGCCGGCGTCGAGGGCGTCCCGGAATCCGGAGTCGGCACCGGCCAGATCCCGCGCCGAGGTGATGCCGGCGTCGAGCGTCGCGGACAGGGCGGGCACCGAACGCAGCGTCAGCAGACTCTCCGGCGCGAGCACGGTGTCGAAGCGGGCCGCCTCCGGACTGGTGCTCACATGCACGTGGCAGTCGAAGAAGCCGGGCAGGAGCGTGTGTCCGGCGGCCTCCAGGATCCGCAGCCGTGCGGGGGAGACCACCTCGGGCAGGTCCAGGGTGCCGGTGGGCGCGACCGCGCGGATCCGGTCGCCCTCCACCAGAACGTCGCGGCCGGGCGCGGGACTTCCCGCTGAGCCGTCGACGACGGTGACGTTCCTCAGCAGCAGCGCGGGGGTGGGGGTGGTGGTGGCGTGCTCGTCCTGCCGCACGTGCGTCCTCCTCCGTGGTCGATGCGGGCGGCCCGGGACGGACATCGGTTCCGGGGCGCCCGCCGGGGCACAGCACTTCCGGTCCGGGCGGAGTCACCGTACCAACAGCACAAGGGGTTTTCTATCACTGACAGAATTTACCGCCCGGACATCTTCGGCAACGCACGGGAAACCCTCGCCGACGCTCTGGCGCCTAGTTTTCGGTCACTGACAGGAATCCCCGAGTCCTCCGCGCGGCCCGCCCGCCGGGGCCTCCTCCACGAGAGGGTCCTGATGCGATCCAGCGACAGAACCACCTCCCCGGCCACGGCCACGAACAAGGACCGTGCCCCCGCCCGGCGCGGGCCGCGGGCCGGCGTCGTCACTGCCGTGGCCACCGTCCTGGCGCTTACCGGATGTTCGGCCGGTCACTCCGGAGCCGCCAGGGGCAAGGACGTGTTCACCGCGGCCGTCGTGCAGAACTACACGACGCCCCCTGACCCCGACATCAACTACGACGGTCCCGGCCTGAACATCATCCAGAACACCTACGAGGGCCTGGTCAAGTACGAGGACGGCACCGACAGCGCCAAGATCGTGCCCGCGCTCGCCACTGCCTGGAAGGTCTCGAAGAACGGCCTCACCTACACCTTCACCCTCCGCGACGGCGTCACTTTCCACGACGGCACCAAGCTCACCTCCAAGGCGGTGGCGGACGCGATCAAGCGCCGTGCCCAGGTCGGCGGCGGATCCGCCTACATGACCGCCGACGTCACCAAGGTCGCCACGCCCGACGACCACACGGCCGTCCTCACCCTGTCCGCGCCCAACTCGGCGTTCCTGGACTACCTCGCCTCGCCCTTCGGCCTGAAGCTCATCAGCCCCGGCGTCCTCGAGAAGCACGCCGGGAAGGACCACGCCCAGACCTGGCTCACCAGCCACGACGCCGGCACCGGACCGTACGAACTGGCCTCCGCCAAGACTGGCAGCCGCTACGAACTCACCGCCTTTCACGACTACTGGGGCGCCAAGCCGAAGTTCGGCACCGTCGAGCTGGAGATCTCGCAGAACGCCGCCGCGACCCAACTGGCGCTGGAACGCGGCGAGATCGACGCCATCCTCGGCAACCTCAACAAGTCGGCCTTCGAGTCCTACGCGCACAGCAAGACCGTCACGACCAGCACCTTTCCTAACCTCACCACCCAGATGATCTACGTCAACCCGAAGTCGAAGGCATTCACCTCGGCCGGGCAGCGCAAGCGGCTCTTCACGGGCATCGACACCAGGGGCATCCTGTCCGCCGCCATGGGCAGCTTGGAGGAACCCACGAGCCAGCTGTTCCCCCAGGGCATGCTAAACCCCGGCCTCGACGACCAGGGCATCACCTTTGACAAGGCCGCACTTGCTGACATTGCCGCGTCCTCTCCCGCCAAGGGCCGCACCGTCCGCATCGGTTATGCCGGCAGCAGCGCCGACGGCAAGGCGGTCGCCGAGGAACTCGCCTCCCGGATGAACAGCGCCGGACTCAAAGCGGAGGCCGTCGCCTACGCCGCGGGCACCATCTACAAGCTGACCGACGATCTCTCCGCCGCTCCTGACCTGGCCGTCTTCTCCGTCTTCCCGGACGCCGGCCACCCCGACTCCTGGGGCCGCATCATCTACACCCCGAAGGGCGGCCTGGACCTCTTCGGAGCCGAGGTCGACGGCCTCGATGCCGGCCTCGACAAGGCACTGACCACCACCGACCAGTCCGCGTACGGACCCGTCGCCCGCTCGGTCATCGACTCGCGCAACTGGTTTTCCATCGGCTCGCTGAACACCACCCTGCTCACCACCCCGGGCATCAGCGGCACCCGGAAGGCCCAGAACCTGCTTGAGTACAACGTCCTGCACTTCGCCGCCCTCGGCCGCTCCTGACATGGCACCCGACACGACCTCGGACCTGACGGGAACGGACGACGTGACGACACAGGACGAGCGGCCCACCCTGTCGGTGCGCGACCTCGACGTGCGTCTCACCCGCGACAACGGCACCGTCCACGCCGTACGCGGCGTCAGCCTCGACGTGCACCCGGGTGAAATCGTCGCCATGGTGGGGGAGTCCGGCTCGGGCAAGAGCGTGCTGGGCCTCGCCGTGATGGGACTGCTGCCCCACCGCTCCCGGCCGCAGGTGGGCGGCTCGGTCCTGCTGGGCGGCACCGACATGGTCGCCGCCGGGGACGAGGCCCGCCGCCGGGTGCGCCGTCGGCATGTCGGGGCCGTTTTCCAGGACCCGATGACCTCGCTCGACCCGACCATGACCATCGGCGCCCAGCTCGCCGAGGTGGCACCCGACCGGCTCGAACGGCTGCGGCTGCTGGCGGACGTCGGCGTGCCCGACCCCGAGGCCCGGCTCAAGGCCTTCCCGCACCAGCTCTCCGGCGGCCTGCGGCAGCGCGTGATGATGGCCCTGGCCGTCGCTCGCAAACCCTCCCTGATCGTCGCCGACGAGCCCACCACCGCGCTCGACGTCACGGTCCAGGCACAGGTCCTCGACCTGCTGCTGTCCCTGCGCGACGACATCGGCTGCGCCGTTGTGTTCGTCACCCACGACCTGGGCGTCGCTGCCCGGATCAGCGACCGGATCGTGGTGATGTACCGGGGCGGCCTCGTCGAGCAGGGCACCGCGGACGAGATCTTCCAGCACCCTCGACACCCCTACACCCGGCGGTTGCTGGCCTCACGGATCGACCTCGACACCCCACGGGACCGGCCGCTCACCCTGGGCCGCCCGACGGGGGACGAGGCGGAGGACGTACGGGAGGAGGACGCGCGGCCGCCCCGGCCGCGCACCGTGACCGAACTGGCCGGCGGTGGGCGCGGCCGGGCCGTGGACGCGAACGGGGTGCTGACGAGCGGTCACGCACCGCCCGTCAACCGCGACCTGCCCGACCGATGGCCCGAGCCGGTCATCGGCGGCGACCTCGCGTTGCGACTGCGCCAGGCGGCCCGGGTCTTCCGCTCCGGACCCCCGTGGGCCCGCAGGGAACTGCACGCGCTGCGCGGCGTGGACCTCGACGTCGCCCAGGGCGAGTCGGTGGCGCTGGTCGGCGAGAGCGGCTGCGGCAAGTCGACGCTGCTGCGGATCGTGGCCGGCCTGGACAAACCAACCTCGGGCGAGGTGAGCGTGCTCGGCAGCACTCCTCAGATGGTCTTCCAGGACGCCGGCTCCTCCCTCACTCCGTGGCTCACCGTCGGCGAGATGCTCGACGAACGGCTGGCCTTGACGGCCGGACGGCTGACGCGCGCCGAACGCCGGGCGGCCGTCGCGGACGTCCTGGAAACCGTCGGCCTGCCCGCCGCCACCGCCAACGCCCGCGGCGGCCAGCTGTCCGGCGGCCAGCGCCAGCGGGCGGCGATCGCGCGGGCGGTGATCGTGCCGCCCCGGGTCCTGCTGTGCGACGAGCCCACCTCCGCCCTGGACGTGTCCCTCGCCGCGACCGTGCTCGACCTCCTCGGTCGGCTCCGCAGGGAGTTGGGCATGTCGATCCTCTTCGTCACCCACGACCTGGCTGCCGCCCGGATCGTCGCCGACCGGATCGCTGTCATGCGCGCGGGCCGCATCGTCGAGGAAGGACCCACCGAGCGGGTCTGCTCGGCCCCGGCCGAGGAGTACACCGGCGCGCTCCTCGACGCCGTCCCCGGCCTCCGTCCCCGCCGGCCCACTCCCGGCCCGGCCGCCGCGACAGGAGGTGCCCGATGACCACGATCAACCCACTGGCGGCCGGACGGCGCCGGACGTACGCCGAAGCCGTCCGCACCCGCAGCACCACCGCGGACCGGGCGGCGCTCGGGGCCCTCGCGCTGCTCGTCCTGCTGGCCCTGCTCGCTCCGGTCCTCGCCCCGCACAGCCCCGTCCTGCGATCCGGCGACGCCCTCCTGCCGCCGGGCAGCGCCGGCCATCTGCTCGGCACCGATGCCCTCGGCTACGACCTGTTCGCGCGCGCCCTGTACGGCATGCGCGCCAGCCTGTTCGCCGCCGTCGTCGTCATCGCCTCCGGTGTCCTGGCCGGCGGACTGGTCGGTGTCCTCGCGGGAGCCCTGCCGGGCTGGGTGGACGGGCTGCTGATGCGGATCACCGACCTGTTCCTGGCACTGCCGGGACTCGTCATAGCGATGGCCGTCGCCGCCTCCCTCGGCGCGAGCTACCGCAGCGCGCTGATCGGCATCGCCGTCGTGTGGTGGCCGATGTACGCGCGGCTCGTCCGCGGTGAGATCCGCGCCTGGGCCGCCCGGCCGCACCTGGAGGCGGCCCGGCTGGCCGGGGTGCCCTGGGGACGCCGGGTCACCCGTCATCTGCTGCCCGGCGTCCGCTCGACCGTGGTGATCGCCGCCAGCCTGGACGTCGGCGGACTCGTCGTCGCCCTGTCCGCGCTGTCCTTCATGGGCCTCAGCTCGCCCGCCCCCGCACCGGAGTTGGGTGCCATGGCCGCGCAGGGCATGCAGTACCTGCTGACGGCCTGGTGGGTGCCGATCGTGCCGGGCGTCGCCGTCATGCTCCTCGCCCTCGTCGCGAACTACGCCGGCGACGCCGTCCGCGACATGCTGCGGCGCCGGTGAACCCGCCCGCCCGTCCTTCCGGAGAGGACTGACACAGTGAAATTCGTCCTGCGCCGCGCTGTGGCGACGGCCGGGGTCCTGCTCGCCCTGACCGTGGCCCTGTTCGCGCTCCAGGAGATGTCCGGCGTCGACCCGGCCAAGGCGTACGTCGGCGCCAACGCCTCCCCGGCCGCGGTCGACGCCGCCCGCGCCCGCCTGGGACTCGACGAACCCCTTGTCCCCCGCTATCTGCACTACCTGTCGGGGCTGCTGCACGGGGACCTGCAGAACTCGCTGCGTACCCGCACCCCCGTCGCCTCCGACCTTGCCGACGTCCTGCCCGCGAGCCTCGAACTCGCCGGCTGCGTCCTGCTCGTCGCCGTGCTCCTCGGCACCGTGTTCGCCTACCTCACCGCGATGCGCCGACGCGGCTCCGCGGTACTGCGCGGCGTGCTGTTCGCCGGTGCCGCCGCCCCGTCCTTCCTGCTGGGCATGGTGGCGCTGCTCGTCTTCTACGGCCACCTCGGCTGGCTGCCGTCCGGCGGACGGACGTCCTTCCGCGACGCCCCCACCGGGCCCACGGGCTTCCTGCTCCTGGACACCCTCCTGGCCGGGCGGTTCGACGTCTTCGGCGACGCGGCCACGCATCTTGTGCTGCCCGCGCTGTGCGCGGCGATCGCCCCCGCCGTGGCGATCGGACGAGTCCTGGCCGACGGGCTTACCGCCAACCTGGAGGCCGACCACGCCCGGACCGCCCGCGCGGCCGGCCTGACGGAGCGGGCGGTCCTGCTGCGACACGCGGTCCGCAACTCACTCGGGCCCGCCCTGTCGATGGTCGGCATCCAGGCGGGCGCCCTGCTCGCCGGACTGGTCGTCGTCGAGAAGATCTTCGACTGGCCGGGCGTCGGCTCCTACCTGGACAGCTCGGTCGCGGCTGCCGACCTGCCGGGGATCACCGGGGTCGCGCTGCTGCTGGGCGTGGTCTACGTCGCGGTGAACGCCGTCGTCGACGTCCTCCAGGTCCTGGCGGACCGCCGACTGGCGCTCGTCTAGCCGCCACACCCACCCACACACCTGGACACGGCCCCAACGGCCGTTGTCCGCACGGAGAGAGGAAAGATGCAGATGAACGTAGCAGGCAACGCCGTCCTGATCGTCGTCGACATCCAGGGCGGTGATGTCGAGCAGTCCGCGTCGCGCACGGAGATCCCACACATGGCGGGACGCGCCGAGCGGACACCGCGAGTGCGCGAGCTGATCCGCCGCACCCGCGAACAGGGCATCCCCGTCGTCTGGATCCAGGAGGTCCACAAGCCGAACCTGGTGGACATCGGCCGTGAACTCGATGGCGCCGAGGGACCGCACTGCATCGAAGGATGGCCGGAGACCGAGCTGTCGAAGGGCCTGGAACCGCGCCCGGACGAGTTCCTGATCCGCAAGCGCCGCTACTCGGCGTTCTTCGGCACCGAACTGGAGATCGTACTCAAGGCCTACCGGGCCGAGACCGTGATCCTCATCGGCGGGCTCACCGACGTGTGCGTGCACTACACGGCCGTCGACGCCCACCAGCACGACTATCGGGTGCGCGTGGTCACCGACTGCGTCGGCGGGTCCACCCAGGAGGCCCACGACGCCGCGCTTCGGGCCGTCCACTACCTCCAGCGGGACGCGCTCGTCGAACAGGCTGAGGTCCTGCGGTGGCTGGAATCCGCGGACCCCAACCCCGAAGTGGCCCGCGCCGACCGGACCCACCTGGTGGGCCGCCCCGCCTGACCCACGACCGCATCCGCCCCGGTGGCCCATCACGTTCCGGCCCAGCCGGCACGCGAGGGCGGCGGGACGGGAGCCACCCCATGAACCGGAAGGGAAACCGCCCCCATGAGCCGTAAGTCAACCGCCCCATGAGCACGCCCGGCGCGCCGGTTCACCGCCACACCGCACGGCACAGCGAGGACGTACCCGCCAGGGGAGCCGCCGCGGGGGACTCGGCATGATCGAAACAGTTCTCGGCCCCGTCGACGCCGCCGCGCTCGGCCCGACATCCATGCACGAACACCTGCTGAGCGACAGCCGCGTCCTGCACCGGCCGCCGCGCGAACCGTTGCCCGCCGACCCGAGGGTCACCATGGAAAACCTGGGATTCCTGCGCTGGAACCTGCTCGCGCTGGAGGACAACCTCGTCCTGGACGACCCCGACACCGTCGTCGCGGAACTGCAGCCCGCCCGCGCGCTGGGCCAGTCCTGTGTGGTCGACCTGACCACCTGGGGACTCGGCCCGCGGCACGCCGAACTCCCTGCCCTGTCAAGGGCGTCGGGCCTGCACGTCGTCGCCGGCTACGGGGCCTATCTGGGCCGGTCCCACCCGGACTGGCTGCGCGCGCTCGACGAACCGGCCCTCGAGGAGCACTTCCACCGGGCGCTCACCGACCGCATCCCCGGCGTCGCCTACCGGGCCGCCCTCCTCGGCATCATCGGCACCGGTGCACCCGTCGAACTCGCCGAACGCCGCATGCTGCGCGCCGCCGGGCGGGCGGCCGCCCGCTGCGGCGCTGCCGTCGGCGTCCGGCTCGATCCCGGGGCCCGGCTGGGCTTCGACGTACTGGAGGTGCTGGCGGCCGCCGGACTGTCGGCCGAGCGGGTCGTCCTCGGCAACGTCGACGAGTACATCGACCCGCCCTATCTGCGAGAACTGGCCTCCGCCGGAGTCACGTTGGAGTGGTGCTTCGGCAACGAGGCCTACTACCGGGACGGCTACAAGGACGCCACCGATGCCGAACGCCTCGACGCCGTCGAAGAGTTCCTCGCCGACGGGTTCGCCGACCGCATGGTGCTCGGCTGCTCCGTGTGGACCAAGACTCAGCTGCGCCGCTACGGCGGCATGGGCTACGACCACCTCCTGCGCCGGATCGTGCCTGCCCTGCGCGGCCGCGGCATTCCCCGACAACAGCTCGACACCCTGCTCGTCGACGTGCCCCGCCGCCTGCTGGACCGGCCCGGGCCGTCCGACTGAACCGGCGCCGACGCGCCGTTCCCGCCCACGGAAGGCCATCCATGCCCGTCCACACCGTTCTCGGCCCCGTCGACGCCGCCGCGCTCGGCCCGACCTCCATGCACGAACACCTGCTCAGCGACCTCAGCCTGTGGGCACGTCCCGCCCCGCCCGGCGAACCCCCGCTGACCGGACCCATCCGTCCGCAGGACATGGCCCGACTGCGCTGGAACGCTCTGTCCGTCCCGCAGAACCTGGTCCTGCACGACCCCGGCGTAGCCGTCGCCGAGATGACCGCGCTGCGGCAGGCGGGCGGCGCCGCCGTCGTGGAACTGACCCTGCGCGGCATGGGCCGCCGCCTGGTGGAACTCCCGGACATCTCGCGCCGCAGCGGCGTCACCATCTGCGTCGGCACCGGCTGGTACGTCGACACCACCCACCCCGACGACGTCCGCACAGCCGACGTGGACACCCTCACGGTCAAGCTCCTGACCGACCTGCGCGACGGCATCGACGGCACCGGCATCAAGCCCGCCCTGATCGGGGAGCTGGGCACCAACCACCCGCCGACCGAGGGCGAGTTGCGCGTGGTCGCCGCCGCGGGCCGGGCCGCCGCCGAGACCGGCTGCGCGGTCAACGTGCACCTCTCCTTCCGCGGACAGGACGCCCTGTCCCTCGTCGAACTCCTGCTGTCCGAGGGCATGTCCGCCGACCGCATCGTGCTCAGCCACATGGACGAGGTGCTGGACCGCGCCTACCACAAGGACGCCGCCCAGACCGGAGCCGTCTTGGAGTACGACACCTTTGGCACGGACTTCTCCTACGGCAGCCCTGATCTGCGTTCGCCCGCCGACCACGAGCGTCTCGACATGGCCGCCTGGCTGCTCTCCGAAGGCCACCAGGACCAGCTGGTGATCGGCTGCGACGTGTGGACGCAGTCCAACCTGCTGCACAACGGCGGCTACGGCTACGAGCACCTGTTCCGCCGCATCGCGCCCGCGCTGGAGAAGCTGGCCGGTCCCGAGGTGCTGCGCCGCATCCTGGTCGACACTCCGCGCCGCCTGCTGGACCGTCCGTGAGCCGCCCCGCCGAGGGCGCCGAGGCCCGCGCTGCACGGCTCGGTCTGCGCATCCCCGACTACGCCGACCCGCCGTACGGCGGCCGGTACGGCACGGTCAAGGCGTTCCACCGCAGCGGGAGCCTGATCCTCCTCAGCGGATTCACCCCTGAGGACCGAACAGGTACCCTCCTGCACCCGGGGCGGCTGGGGGCCGACGTGTCCCTGGCACGGGGCCGGGAGGCGGCCCGCATGGCTGCGGTCAACGCCCTGGGCGGCGTCCGGCTCGCCCTGGGGTCCCTGGATCGCGTCACGGCCGTCGTCCGCGCCCTGTGCTTCGTGGTGTGCACGCCCGAGTTCGAGGAGGTTCACCAGGTCGCCTCCGGGGCCACCGACGTGTTCACCGAGGTCTTCGGACACGAGGCGGGGGTGGGCGGCCGTGCGGCGATCGGCGTGATGCAACTGGCCCGCGGCAACTGCTTCGAACTCTGGCTGACGGTCGAAGCCGATTCGGCCGACTGATGTCGGTCGCCGACGGGAGAGATCTAGACCCGGACTTCGCGGGTCGCTGATTCGTATGGCGTGACCGCTCGTGTTTCGCATTTTTCTTGATCGTTTGTGGTGTGAACTGGATGGCTGTGTATGGCTCGTTGGGGTGAGGAGAGCCGCTACTGCGCCGGGAACGGGGATCGCTTTCAAACACCGCCCCGAACTCGTCCCTGATCCGCATGGCCAGGCAACCGCGCGGGAACGCAGCACGGGCGACCCCGGCCGTGGACTCAGGCACCGCAGGCGCAGGCAACGGACGCATCGACATGATCTCCCCCTCGCCCCCAGGAAACAGACCCGACAACGAGCAGTGTCCACCGCACCCGAAGGTCATTTCAGGCGAACCATCACATCGACCAACAGAGTCCTTCAGGCCCGCGAGGTCGAACTTGCGGGCGTCACGCACCCGAAGGGCTCGCGGGTACTGGTCCTGCACGCCTCCGCCAACCGGGATCCCTTGGAGTGGGACGACCCGGACACCTTCGACATCCGCCGTGACGCGGGCCGTCAGCTCCGCTTCGGACACGGGACCCACGGCTGCGCCGGACAGGGCCTGGCCCGCCTGGAGACTTCTGCCATGCTGCGTGCCCTGGTCCAACGCGTCGACCGGATTGAGGCGACCGGCCGACCACAGTGGGCCCTGAAAAACATCATCCACCGCTTGGAGCGCTTGCCACTCGAACTCGTCCCCGCCTGAGTGAGCCCCAGCCGCGCGACGTTCCGTTCCGTGCGCATCCTCTCCGCCGACACCAGTGCTCTCTGCCTGAAAGACCTGTTGAGGACGACAACGATGAAGATCTCCGTCGACTATGGACGCTGCGAGGGCCACGGGCTGTGCGCCGAACAGGCCCCGGCCGTGTTCAGCCTGGACGACGACGTCGAGCTCACCTACCGCTTCGAGGATCCGAGGTGCCCGACAGGCATGTCGCCGCCGCCCGTTCGGCAGTCGACGCATGTCCGGTTGCGGCCCTGCGACTTCCGTCATGGCGACGCCGCCCTCGGTCATCATCGTCGGAGAGTCGCTCGCCGGACTACGGCACGGGAACTGCGCATCATCGGCCACTGTGGGAAGGTCACCGTCATCGGTGCCGAGGAGAACGGGGCGTACTCACGACCACCCCTGTCCAAGGCGGTCCTCAGGGACCCGGCCGCCGACGACACGCTGAGCCACCACCTCGACGGGCTGGACGTCGACATCGTCCGCTCGGCCGCGGTCGGAGTCGACACCGACCGCTGTGTGGTGACCACTGCGGACGGCCGACAGTTCGACTACGGGGCACTGGTCGCCGCCCCCGGTGCCGACGCCCGCAGGCTCGCCGCACCAGGCCAGCGCGGCGAACTCGTACTGCGCACCCTTGACGACGCCCGCCTGCTCCGGGCGCGGCTGGAGACCAGCGCCTCCGCGATCGTGCTCGGCGCGGGTTTCCTGGGCATGGAAGTGGCCGGCGCCTGCGCCGCCCGCGGCATCCCGGTCACCGTCGTGGACGTCGCCCGGTCGCTGGAGCGGATCCTCGGCGGCTACCTCTCCACCGCGATCACCGCACGCACCGAGGCGTACGGCATCCGGTTCGTCCAGGCCACCGGGTATGCCACCCTGGCTGGGGACCCCGTGAACGGCGTACGGCTGCCGGACGGAACCGAGTTGACCGCGGACCTTGATGATCCGGCGTTCGGTGCGAGTCAGGGTGCGGCGCGGGCTCGTGTGCGGGCGGGAGGGGCGGTCGGTCATCGCTGGGCGGCGGTCGGGGAGACCTGGGAGCGCTCGGCGGCCCGGCGCAGCGTCCAGCCGTCCTCGACGACGCAGCGGGCCAGGCGCAGACGGCCGGTCTCGGTCAGGGGTGCATTACGGTGAGGCAAGAGGGCCTTCTCGGTGCTCGGTGGAGATGTCGCAATCCACACCGAAGCCGGAAGGCCCTCACCCGTTCAAGAGCACCAAGCCGTGCCGTCCGTCACCAACCTCCATGGATAGAACACCCAGCCCTCAAGGCGGGGGGCCTCTGCCCCTGTCCGGCGAACCCACCAGCGTGGTGGGCAGCGTGGCCGAAGGGCGCGCCCTGCTCACCTGGACACGGACCGGCGGGCGTTCCACCGTCGTCGCCTATGGCGTGCGGAAACCGGTCACCGCGCTCCGCGCACTGGCTGCTCAGGCGCGCACCTGAGCACCCCTGGTACTTCGAGCAGCAGTTGGCGGGGCAGGGCATCCGGCTGCTGTGACCGGGCCCATAGGGTGAGCCCGCACGGGCTCGGTCACAGCAGCCCATTCCGGCGTGCGGGGCCTATTCGGCGAGTTCCCGCGGCAGTGCGTCGGTCATGCTGCCGAGTATCAGGCACGGCTCGGTGCCGCGGTTGCTCCAGCCGTGATTGCTGCCCTGGATGACCACCGTGTCGGACGGCTTCAGCAGGATCTCGTCCTCGTCGAGGACGAGGTATATCTCACCCCGAACGATGTGGAAGACATCGAGAGTGTCGGTCTTGTGCATCGTGGGGTGGCGAGGCTTGTCGGCCTGCGCGGGCTGGTGGTTCTCCGCGGCTACTTTGTTGAGGTCGGCGAACAGCTTCTCGGTTGTCTCGGGGTCGGGCTCCGGCCAGAACTCCATGGCGCGCACCAACATGCCGTTCGGGAACGGGGATCGGGCCGCGCCACCCTCCACCGATCGGTCTCCGGGGATGCTGTTGTCGACCGGGGTTTCGCGGGTCTTCCACAGCGTTGCGCGCCAGAAGAAGCCGGGAAATTCCTGCTGGTTGGGTACGCCCGTTTGGAGAACGGCCGATTTGCCCTTGTCGTCGAGGCCGACGACGTAACGCCTCAAGTCTGCCATTGGCGATCCTTTGAGTGGTTGCGGAACGCAGGTGAGCACGTGCCGAAGAAACCGCTGGGCAGAGCGGTGGCCGGTAAAAGGGAAAACGGGCCTCGACTGCGGCGGCGAAGGGGCTCACGCGTTTCGAATGCATTGTTGCCACTATTGATTCATCGCGTCAAGAGGCAGCTAATGAATAGCGTTTGGTTGCGGATGGGTGCGGCCGGGTAACCTGACCAACCCGGTTTTTCCGCAGTTGAAAAACCGTGAGGTAGGTAATTCCGTACGTGGTTTTTGGTGCGAAAAGGGAACCGAGGCGGAGGTTATCGTCGCTGCTCCCGGTGCCAATGGTTTCCGCTGAGTCGAAGGCGGAGAGCCTACTGTGCGGGCGCGGTGCCGAGCCGCGCCCGCGTGCATGCTGAGAGCGTATTACTCGCCCAGTTGTCCTGCGGTATGCGGAGTGGTCGCGTGCGTGCCTCCCCCCGGCCACAGTGTGCGGGCGGCGTCCGACAGCCCCTCAACTCCTGAGGGGCCCAGGACGGTCAGCTGGAGAATGAAACCGGGCATGATCGTCGCGATCAATTGGGCGAGTTCGTCTGCTGAGGCCCCCTGGGGCAGGGTGCCGACATTTTGATGCTCCCGCACGATCTTGACGATTTCACCGCAGGCCTCGATGATTGTGGCTTTGATCCGCTCGGTGAGTGCCGGGATGTACAGCGATTCGGACCACACCAGCAGCGTGAGGGCGGCGAAGCCGTTTTCCACGTGCTTTGCCTTGATGACCTCGAAGAGGTCGGTGAGTGCTTCTCCGATGCCGACCGTGGGTCTTTGATCGGCCAGTTTGCGGACTTCGGCGACCACCTCGCCCAGGTTCTCCTCGGCGATCGCGACGATCATGTCCTGCTTGCCGGCGAAGTACCTGTACACGGCTCCCGTGGACAGGCCCGTCTCCGTCAGTACGTCCTGCATGGTCGTCGCGTGGAAGCCGTTGCGCACGAAGCAGCGCCTCGCAGCGCTCAGGATCTCCGCGCGGCGGGCGTCTAGGTACTCCTGGCTCACCTTGGGCATGCTCGCAGCGTACATGAAAAACGAGCGGTCGTTCTCCTTGACGATGAGCTGCGCCCCGGTGCACAGTGGACAAAGACAACGGGTGTTCGTTTTTTTTACGCCTAGCATGCTTCCACGGACCCCCGACCGGGCTCCCTCAAGCACAGGACGCAGCTGTGCGGCTGCGTATCCGATCAGCCAGGCACGGATGGCCTACTCGGCGCCCCGAGTGCGCTCGCCGGCCCGGGCCCTTGCTCCAGGAATCCCCCGCCGAGCCGTGGGCACCGCGGACCCGCTAGAAGGAGAACGAATCATGAAGAAGCGGTTCATCGTCGCCGCGGCTGCCGCGGTGCCGGTGGCGCGCCTGGCCCGCAGCTTCGCGTCGTCGCCACTGCCTGTGCCTCCCCCTCTGTCCGACTCGATTCCGAATCCCGAGGCCAAGCCGCCGGCGGAACTGGACGTCGTCGCGGTGCCGACCGGCGTCAACAAGCGCGTCGCCGCCTACGGTTACCGCGGCGGGTCATTCTTCGAGAAGCGTGACTTCAACATGGGGGCCGTCCTCATCAAGCACCCCAGCGGCGATCTGCTGGTCGACACCGGGTTCGGCCGCGGTATCGACCAGCAGATGACCACCATGCCGCCCTTGTTCCAGCGCATGACCAAGTACGAGATGTGGAAGCCGGCACGGGACCAACTGGAGGCCGCCGGCTACGACTTCGGCCGACTCGCCGGCATCCTCCTCACCCACGCGCACTGGGACCACGTGAGCGGCCTCCCGGACTTCCCCGACGTGCCGGTGCTGGCCACCGAGCGAGAGAAGGCCGCCTTCGACAGGGAGGGCATGCACGGCTACTTCGGCCCACCCTTCAGCGAGGCCAGCATCCCCTGGAGCGTCATCCGCTTCGAGTCCGGTCCCTACCTCGGCTTCCCCCGCAGCCACGACGTTCACGGCGACGGATCGATCGTCTGCGTTCCCGCCTCTGGGCACACCCCAGGCAGCATCATCGTGTTCGTGACGCTCGCCAACCACTTGCGGTACGCCCTGGTGGGGGACCTGGTGTGGCAGCGCGAAGGTCTTACCCGGCTGGAAGAACGTCCCTGGCTGGTGCGGAGGTTCGCCGATCTGGACGCGGATGGCAACCGACGCAATCTCCTGCGGATGGCCTCCATCCTCCAGCGCATCCCCGACATGATCGTCGTGCCCGCCCACGACCAACGCGCCTTCGCCGAGATGACCACCCTGCCCAACGTGATCACCAAGGGCCTCATCCTCTGACGGCATTCGGCCGTGGCTCGAGGAAGGCCGCCGACACCCGGTCCCTGGCCCCAGGCGTCCGGGGGCCTGACAGCAGGTGACACCGAGCTTCGACCGACGATTCGGCGCTGCGAGTTCCGCGGCCGCTCGGGCTTCCGGCCCGGCCCCAGCGTTCCACCGAAAACCGCTGGTACCGCCATTTTGCGCCCCGCGGTCTCGACAGCGGCCAAGGTGCCGCGTCCCAGCGGTGAAGCAACCACATGTTCTGAGCCGATGAAGAGAGAAACTTGTGACGAAAGCAAGCGGTGACACCGCAACGGAACACAAGACCGAGATGGATGCGCCCAGGGTCGCGCACGCTGTGGCCAGGGCCCTGAAGGACAACGGGATCGACCGTATCTTCCTGGTCACCGGTGGCGATCTGCTGCTGTGGCAGGCGCTGCGCGATCACGGCATCGCCATGCACCTTGCACGCAGCGAGGCCGCGTCCGTCGTCATGGCCGACGCGTATGCCCGGGTGACGGGCAAACCCGCGGTCGTCTACGGGCAGTGGGGGCCGGGTGCGGCGAACGTCGCCGGAGCGCTCGCGGACGCCTGGTGGGCACACAGCCCCCTCGTCGCAATCACCAGCACGGTGTCCACACGGGTCGAGTACAAGAACGAGTACCAGGAGCTCGATCAGCCGCCGATGTTCCAGTCGGTCACGAAGTGGCAGGCGCGTGTCACCCGCGCGGACCGCGCCGGAGAACTCGTCGCTCAGGCCGTGCGCACCGCGGCCGCGGGATGCCCACGGCCTGTGCACCTCGACATCCCCTTCGACACGATCATGGAAGTCGCGCCGAACGCCCGCTACGCGCCTGCCTTCACGCCCACGCCGCCAGCCCCGTCGGCGAGCGCGGTGGACGACATCGTCAGCAGGCTCGCCCGGAGTGAGCGGCCGATGATCCTCGCCGGGAACGGAGTGCTGCTCGCCGATGCCGCGCTCGACCTGGTCGCACTCGCGGAGACCGCGTCGGTGCCCGTCCTGACGACACTCGGCGGGAAGGGCGCCATACCCGAGAACCATCCGCTGTCGGTCGGCGTCGCGGGACGATACTCAAGCAAGATCAGCAACGAGATCGCGCGTGAGGCGGATCTCGTCCTGGCCATCGGTTCGGACCTCGGAGGTCTCGCGACCGACACCTACACGCTGCCCTCGGCCGCCACCGAGGTGGTCCAGGTCGACCTCTCGCCCGAGGCCATCGGCAGGACGCGCGCCGTGCAGGCGGGTGTGGTCGCCGATGCCGGCGAATTGTGCCGCTCACTCGCCGCGGCGCTGACCTTGGAGCCGGTCACCGACGCGCGCCGCACGTGGTGCGAGTCCGTCCAGCAAAGGCGCGCCGCCTGGAAAGAGGATTTCCAGGCAGTGGCGAGCCGACCTGCCACCGGGCATGTGCGGCCCGAGGCCATCGTCTCGATCCTTCGGGAACTCACCCACGAGCGCGACCTGCTCGTCGTGGACACGGGCTTCATGGGGGCCTGGGGCGGCGCCCTGTTTCCCGTCCATTCGCCCGGCCGGACGTTCCTGCGCGCCGCCGGCACACTCGGCTGGGCCTTCCCCGCCGTCCTCGGAGCCCAGCTCGCGGCGCCGACGGGGCAGCGTGCCTTCGCGCTGGTCGGCGACGGTGGCTTCGGCTACAACGTCGGAGACCTCGAAACCGCGATGCGACTGGACATCCCGGCGGTGACCATCGTCCTGAACAACGCGAGTCTCGGGTACGAGCACGTCGGCTTCAAGCACGCCCTCGGAGGCGATGTCGTGCACGAGGTCTGCGATTTCATCGACATCGACCACGCGAAGGTCGCCGCCGCGTACGGACTGTTCTCGGCTCGCGTCGATTCGGCGGAGGACTTCAGGGGAGCCCTGAAGCAGGCGATCGCCGGCGCCCGCCCGGCACTGATCGACGTCGTGGTCGACAAGGAACGGATCGCCCCGGTCACCACGTTCGACGCACTGCTCAAGCGCGATGTCTGAGCCGGCCCGGTGACCACGACCAAGGCATCGTCGACACGACGACGTGCTGATCGGCTGGTCCACCGGGTCTCACTGCCCTGGAAACGCACCTGAACGCTCGGTGTTCGGCTGTCGAGCACAAGGAGATCACCATGCGACTGCCACTGATTCCCCCTACGGAGCTGACCGCCGAGCAGCGTCCCCTCTACGAGGCCTTCGAGAAGATGATCCAGGCCGAGGAGTACCAGGGCTTCGAGGTCCGCGACCCCGACGGTGCGTTCGTCGGGCCGTGGGGCGTGATGCTTCACTTCCCCGACCTCGCGGTGCCGCTCGGCCAGTTCATCGATGTCGCCCAGAAGCTGCCGGGCCTGAGCGAGAGGGCGCGGCAGGTCGTCATCCTGACCATCGGCGGCAGGTTCAACGTCGCCTACGAGCTCTACGCGCACACCCCGCTGGCCGTGCGCGCCGGGCTGCGCCCGGACCAGATCGCGGCCCTGAGCGCAGGCTCGCGCCCGGCCGACCTGGGCGAGGACGAGCTCCTCGCCGCGGATGTCGCCTCCGCCCTGACCCGCGGTGGCGCGGTGCCGGGGCCCCTGTACGACGCCGCGGTCGCGAAGCTCGGCCGGCAGGGCTTCGCCGCGGTCGCTTTCATCACCGTCCACTACTTGGCGCTCGGCACTCTGCTCAACGCGTATGACGTGCCCACCGGCCGCGCCGTGACTCATACCGACTAGGAGTGAATCATGCCCGATATCAACGAACTCAAGGCGATGCTCGAGAACCCGGATGACTTCGGCACGTTCGGGCGCTTCGCCGAGACGCCGGTCGACCAGATGTCGCCGGAGATGCGCGAGGCGTTCGACTTCACGCTGAAGCTGCGCGGACTCGTGCCGGGTCCGCACAAGATCTGGGCGGCGAACCCGACGCTCCTCAAGACGGTCGCGCCGGTCGGGGCGTATTTCCAGACGAAATCGACGTTGTCGAAGGCCGAGATCGAGATCGCCACCTGTGTGATCTGCGGGCGCTGGGGCGCCGCGTACGCCAGCTACGAGCACGAGAAGATCGGTGTGATCTTCGGAGGGCTCGACGCGGAGAAGGCGCAGGCGCTGATCGCGGGGCTGCCTACCTCCTTCGACGACCCGCGGCAGCATATGGTGTACGAGCTCGCCTCGACGCTTGCCGCTGCGCGGATCGTGCCGCAGGGGATGTTCCAGCGGGCGCAGGAGCTGCTCGGCGACGCCGGCATCGTGGACGTGACGGTCCTGATGGGCTGGTTTAGCGCGGTCTCGCTCACCCTGATGGCCTTCGACGTTCCCTCGAACGCCGTCGGCCTCGATCAGTAGGCACATCGAAGCGCCTCACCGGCAGCCTCGTCGAGTACTGCCCGGCCGGACTCGCCCTGGTCCTGGTCGTCGTCGAGCGCAGGGACGGCATGACGGTCCGCCGACTCCGTCGACTCGGCGGACCGTCACGCAGGCCGTGATCAGGGACGGCCATTCCCTTCGCGCTCTCTGCGGCACGTGCTGTTCAGCGCCGCTTCACGGTGCCGGAGGGACGCGTGAGGGTGCCCTTGTCCGAGAGCACGACCGCCACCGCGGAGTAGGCGGGGACGTCGACAGCGCGCAAGGTGACGGTCTCGTCGTGGACGGGCACCCGGTTCACGTGGGTGGGCGTGACGGCGGTGTTGGTTCCGGTGTCGGCTGTGAACGTGGTCGCCGTGACGTTCTTCGTGGTGTAGCCGGTGGTGTTCAGCGTCGCGTCGACCTTCTGCCGATCAGCGGTGTCGTTGACGAGGATGACGCCCTTCTGCCCGTGCACGTTGGTGAAGGCGACGGCGTTGGTCAAGCCGCCCGCGTCGGTGGCCACGGTGGAGAACCGGCCGTCCCCGAGGCCGGCGTCGACGGAGAGCAGCCGGTAGGCCCGGGTCTGCGGCCACAGGGTCGCGGAGGTTCCGTCCCAGTCGTAGATCGCCTGGGCGATGACGCATCCCGGGCAGTTCTCCTGCGGGTCCAGCGTGACATTGCCCGGGAGCGCCGACATGAACGCCGCTCCGGTGATGATCGGCTGGTTCGCGAAGTTGACCAGGGTGTTGGCGACATAGGTGGTCGCCTGGTTGCCGACGACCTGCGGGGCTTTCGTGTCGCCGTAGTAGTTGTGGTTCCACTCGTTGATGTAGACGGGTAGGCCGGAACGGCCGGTCGCGTCGAGCAGCGCCTTCAACTCGGGCAGCTTGGCCTTCGCGACAGGGTCGGCCGCGTAGGTGTGGTACGAGACGAACTGGATGTCTGTCGCCGACAGCCTCGGGTCCCGGAGAATGGTCCCCATCGCCCCGAAGTCCCCGCCCTGTTTGTCGTCTCCGTCGCCGCCCACGGTGACCGTCCGGTCGACGGCCCGGATCGCCCGTACGGTGTAGAAGTACAGGTCGGCGGCAGCGGACTGCTGGGACGTGTAGGGGCTGCCCGACCGGTTGACCATCGAGGAGGTCATCGGCTCGTTGAGGATGTCGATCTGGTCGATCTTCGACGAGTAGTGCGCGACGACCTTGCGGATGATGTCTTGCCAGACAGCCCAGTCCTTCGGAACTCCGCTGTTGGTTCCGCTGTAGGTGAGCCAGGCCGGTGCCTGGAGGATGTTCAGCTGCGTGGTCATCCGGCTTGCCTTGGCGTGATCGAGCCAGGAGAGCACGCTCCAGTCCCAGTTCTCCGGGTTCTGGATGCCGTCGACGTTGTTGACGTAGTCCTGGAGGGTCATCCCCGCGAACTTCCCGGCGAAGAGGCGGTCGACGTGCAGGGTGCCCCGTTCGAGCTTGACGCCGACACGCTGCAACTTCGGGTAGACGTCGTCCTGGTGGTCGCGGCTGGGCTCGTTGGCGAGCCCGAACAGGGCGGGTTGCGCGGCCGGGTTCACCACCTGGGCGAAGTCGGCGGTCACGGCGGTCGACGCGGCGGACGCCGGGTTGGCCGCCGGCAGGGCGCCGACCATGGTGACGGCGGCAGCGACCGTGACGAGTCCTCTGAGTGATCGCATGGGTGTACTCCGATCTCGACGTTGAGAGGGGAAGGCGGGGCTAAAACCGCTTTCAGTCGAAAGCTCGTGCGGAGCGTAGTTCAGTCGTCAGGAGTGCACAACAACGCGGACAGAATCCGGCTGGTGTAGACTAAAACCGATTACAGGATGGGGCTTTGAAGGCTGCGGACCGGTCCGTACGGGCGTCTGTGCAAGCTGGATCCCTGGGTGGTCGCGACTGAACGAGAGGCTGGAGAGCATGACCGACGGGGACGCCAAGCCGCTGTCGAAACCAAAACCGCGCCGGCCCGGCCGGGCTGTCACGATCGAGGATGTCGCCCGGGTCGCGGGTGTCTCGAAGGGCACGGTTTCGCGGGTCCTCAACGGACATGACTGGGTCAGCCCGAAGACTCGGCAGGCGGTTGTCGAGGCGATGGCTTCGACAGGCTTCGTCGCAAGCGCCAGTGCGCGCTCGCTCGCCACGAGCCGCACGGGGAACATCGCCTTCGTGCTCGGCGCACCTCCGGTCCGGCTGTTCGAGGACCCCAACTACGCAGTTCTGCTCCAGGTGATCACCGAGGAACTCGCAGAACTCGACTATGCGTTGATGCTCCTCACCGCGAGCACTCAGGCGGAACGGGCGCGTGTCGCCCGGTTCGTCAGAGAAGGCCATGTGGACGGCGTCATCCTCGTCCTGGTCGGCGACGCGGGTACCGAGGAGCTCATCTCGTTGCTCCGCGGCAATCGCATGCCGGCCATCGCCTGCGGTCACCCTTTCGTCGGGGAGGACCCCCTTCCCTTCGTCGCCGCCGACGACACGCCCGGGGTGCGGCAGTTGGCCCGCCATTTCCTGGCGCGTGGCTACCGCTCGACCGCCGTGATCGCCAGCCACCTGGAGACCAGCGGCGCCAAGTCGAGGGTCGCGGCGTTCGCCGGTGAGGCGCCCGGACTCGTCCGGGACGATTTGGTCATCGAAGCACACGAGTACTCCAGGGCGGCCGGCAAGAACGCCATGCGGACCCTTCTGGCGGCCCGTCCCGGCATCGACTCCGTTTTCGCCGCTTCCGATCTTCTCGCCGCCGGGGCGATGGACGCCCTGCACAAGGCTGACATCGCGGTACCCGGGCAGATCGCCGTGGCCGGTTTCGACGACTCGACGATCGCGCAGCAGACCGATCCGCAGCTGACGACGGTCCGGCAGTCCGTGGCCGACGTGGCCCGCCAGATGGTCGCGCAGCTCAGGATCGGCCTTGACGGAGGAGCCATGGCCTCGGTCAGCGTTCCCACACAGCTTGTGATCCGCGAGTCCGCCTGACCGGGTCCGGCCGCTCCGTCCGGGAGCGGGCGTCGACGGCCACCCGGCCCTGTACGGCTTCCGGCGGAGGACGACCGATCAGCGCCCCTCAGGTACGGCACCTGCGGCTCCACGGGCCGCGGGCACCGTACAGAGGTGTTGCCCCGGCGCCGGCTCGGCCGGTACGGATGACGACCGTTCAGCCGGCGTTCCTGCTGAGCACCACGTCGTCCGGGGCCAGTATCTCGACGTCGACCGTGGGCGGCGCTGTCACGTCGAGCGTGATGCCCGCCGCTGTCCTTCGCCACCCCACCGTGATGCGTCCCCGGGGGGAGAGGAACGACTCCTCGATCCACTCCACGGTTTCCAGGAACGTGGGTTTGACCCGCACGCGGGCCCATCCGACCGATTCGGGGTGCTGCCGCAGACCGACCACGTCACCGAGGATCCACTCGTCGATCATTCCGAGCATGAAGTGGTTCTGTGACGCCTGCCCGAACGGTGCCTGGGGCCCTGCCCACGACTCGGTCAGTGCCGTGGCACCGGACGCCACCTGGTGCCCGTAGCCCGGAGCGTCCACACGCCGTATCAGAAGGTCGATCAGGTCGCTGCGCCCCGACTCGGCCAGCGCGCGCAGGAAGTGCGGCAACGCGATCTCCCCGACCGTCAGCGCTCCGTCGTCGGCGGCGATGCGCCCGACGAGTGCGTCGGCGGCAGCTTGGCGAGCGGCCGGGTCCGGCGCGAGAAGCCAGCCGAACGCCCAGCTCGCCTGACTGCCCGAACCCCAGCGCCCGTCACGGAAGAAGCGGGCCTCGATGCGCGACCGCAGGGCCCTGGCATCGGCCTCGAACCGCGCGCCCGCTTCCTCGTGGCCCAACAGTCGGGCCGTCCACGTCGCGGTCCGGAGGGCCTCCCACCAACCCACGCTGGCGACCAGCCCCCGTGGCGTACTGTCGTCCAGTTCGATCCAGTCGCCCAAACCGTGGTCGAGGAGACCGTCGACCGACCGGGTCCGTAGGTGGTCGAGGAAGCGCCGCGCCGCGGGCCAAGCCTCCCGCAGGGTCGTGGTGTCCCCGGTGTGCAGGTAGAGCCGCCACGGCACCTCGATGAGGGCCCGGCCCCAGTTCGGATCGTCGCGGAAGGCGGTCTGGTCGTCCTTGTGGCGGTCATAATCGAAGACCACCAGCTCGGGCACTGTGGTGGGCACCATGCCGTCCGGGGTCTGGGCCTCCCTCATGAGGCCGACCGTCTCGCGCAGGTGCGCCGAGACGTCGTAGCCCCGCGCGAGCGTTTCGAAGCACAGATAGTCCTGTTCCAGCCAGCCGAGTTTCTCGCGGTGCGGACAGTCGGTGAAGACCGAGTACATGTTGCTCTGCACCGCGCGGTCGACCATGGCGTGCAGCCGGTCGAGGAACGGATCGGAGGTGCGAAGCGACCCGACCCGGACGTTGTCCGCACGCATGGTCTCGAAGCCGAGCACCGTGTCGGGCTCCTCGGGGCTCAGCCCACCGAGTTCCCAGTACCGCGCTCCGTGGTAGACGAAGGACGGACGCCACACGGCGGCAGAACCGGCCGGCCGTACACCGTCCCGGATCGGTGACCCTGTCGACGCCTGCGTGATCGCCTCCTCCTCGTCGAGGAGTTCGGCAGGCCGCAACGTGACGAGTCGCCCGGGCACGGCCGCGGTGAGCGTGAGCACGGGCCGTCCGGCGGCGTTCACCCCGAAATCGACGAGGCGGTCGCCGTTGGGTCTCCTCGTGACCGACACCGGTTCGAGGCGCTCCACGACCCGGATCGGTGGAGCGGAACGCCAGCGGATGTCCGGCTCCAGCGGCAGCTGAGCGGCCTGGATCCAGGCGGACTCGATTCCCTCTCTCCAGTCCTCGCCGCCGTACCAGTGCGCGACGGTCGTGGCTCCCAGCCGGGCATCCCAGGTGCCGTCGGTGAGGACTTCCGTCGTACGGCCGTCGGCGGTCTCGACGGTCAGGCGCGCGGCGGCCCAGGGCCGACGGCTGCTCACGAACTTCGTGTACCGGCCCGTGAGACGGGGGACCCAGGAGACGCCGCCGCCGAGCCGCACGGTGATCTCGTTGGTGCCCGCTCGCAGCAGCCCGGTCACGTCGCGCACGATGGCCGGCACCTTGCCGCCCGGAGTGCCGTATCCGGGATCGAGCTCCGAGCCGAGCGCCGGCAGTCCGGCTATCTCCACGGCGACCACGCCTTCGACGGCGAGCGAGAGGCGCGCCCGCACCGGGGCCGCGTCGAGGGCGAAGACCCGCCGGAGTTCCGGAAACGCCGCGGGGGACTCGGCGCCGAGCCAGTCGGGATGGGTGATCGGACGTGCTCCGCCGAGTCCGGCAGGGGCGGCCTCGATGACGGCGGTCTCGCTTGTCGACTCACCGTTCGCACCGCTGACCCGCACGAACCAGCTGACCTGCTGCTCCGGCATCAGGGGCGCGGCGGGCCAGGGCAGCAGGTGACAGGAGGGGGCGACGTCGACCACCGCGAGGCGGGTTCCGTTCGCGGGATCCGCGCCGTCGACGACGACCACGCGCACGGAGTCGGGGCGCCGGGACCCTTCGAGGCGCCAGGTGAGAGTCGGCCTCGTGTCGGGCAGCCCCAGCGGGTCGACGAGTCCGGCAGCCTGCAGACCGACCGCCCTCATACGAGCCTCCAGACGACGCTCTCCTCGAGCCGGACGCCGTCGACGGCGCACCAGGGCGCGGACACACGGGCGAGGAGTTCGCGGGCGGGTGGGGCGAAGCCGATCCGGGCTCCGTCGCGCAGTGGGACGACGTGCAGGGTGACCTGTGATGCGGCGGTGATGCCCAGAGACCTGACGTCGAGCTCCCACCTCGTCCCGTCCCAGAAGCGGTCCGCCACCGGCGTGCCGTCCACACGCAACTGGGCCACGTCGCCCAGCCAGTCGACGACGAGGACGCTGTCCCGGTCATGGTCCTGGAGCGACAGTGGCAGGGAGAGCCGGTGGACCGCGGCCACCCGGTCGATGTCCTGCCGGGTAGGGGCGGATTCGCGTCCGGAATGGCTGCCGTAGGAGTCCGGCGGGCAGGAGTGCGGGCGGATCAACGTGGTGGCGATCGCCGCACCGCGCCCCTCCGCCGGCGCGTGGGCGGAGAGTCGGGCGAAGCCCTTCCTCGCTGTGTCCCACTCCAGACATTCCGGAGCCCGCACCGACCGTGCCCTGAGACCGTCCTCGTCGGCCCACACGGGAGCCGTCGACCTGATGAGCCGGCCGTCCACCATCCAGAGGTCGGCAGCCGTCCGCTCGTCCACCACGAGCACGGTAAGAGATCCCGCGTGGGACGTCAGATGCAGAGGATCGCCGACGGGCAGGTCGAAGGGACCGGCGCCGAGTCGGCCGAGGCTGCGCGACGTGGCGACGGTACCCGCCGCCCATCGGGCCCGCGGCACGATCCCGCGGTGCGCCCGGAGCACCAGGGTGGGCGTCGGCCCGTTCACCACCGTCAGCGCGGAGGCGGTGGCCCAGTCGAGCGTGACACCGCTGACGGACAGCCCGAACGGCCAGCGGGCGATCGTGCCTGCCGGGACGGTCACCGGCCGGTCGGGCAGGATCACCGGGCCGGTGGGCGTCGCGACGCGGAACCGGGCCGCCTCGTAGTCGTCGAGCGGCTCGTGCGGCTGATGCCGGTTGACGAACACGAATCCCCGGTCGCCGTCGCTGCGCACGGCCCACCGCAGAGTGCTCCGGTCGTGGACGCCGTCGGGCAGGGCGTCCGGGAGCACGGAGGACATGCCGGCCAGCTGGGGTCCGAAGGACTCGACGAAGAGGTTGTGTTCCCGCAGGGGCGCCAGCCCCGGGGACGGCCGGCCCGAGGCACCGATGGGCGCGTGGAAGTCGTAGTCGAAACGGGGCATGTCGTTCGGGTAGCCGGTGCGGTGCGACTCCTCGGTGCCGTCGGCACCCGCCGGATTGACACCGCCCGCGTACATGTAGAAGCCCTGCCAGACCGAACCGTTGCCGATCTTCACGTTGGCGATGGCCGCGGCGTCTGCGGCTGCCGGGGCCGGACGACGGTGGTAGGCCGTGGCCATGCCCGCGCCCAGCTCGCACGTGGCCGCCGGGAAGGAGGTGCCGGGCCTGGTGCTCAAGGCGGGCGCGGGCTTGGCGGCGCGCTGGTCGGCTCCGATCCCCGGGTCGTCCCACGTGTGCGAGAAGAAGAAGTGTTCGCGGAACGTGTCGTCCCACGCGGCGTCCCAGTCGACCCAGAAGCCGTCGGAGTAGCCCCCGAACACGGGAAGAACCGCACCGGGAGGAAGCTGAGCACCTCCCCAGCCCGTCGCGGTCCACACCGGGGCCCTCAAACCGGCCGCGCGGGCCGTTCGTTTGAGGGTGAGGAGGTGTTCCGGCTGATCGTAGAGTTCGTTCTCCACCTGGATGCCGATAACCGGACCGGACGGGGTGCAGACGGGTGCCAGTACGCGGCCCAACACGGTGAACCACTCGCGTACGAAGGCGAGGTAGACCGGGTTGTCCCGTCGGGTCGCGGGGCAGGCGGCGACCACCCAGTCGGGGAGGCCGCCGTTGCGTGCTTCGCCGTGGCACCACGGGCCGATGCGCAGCACCACCTCCAGGCCGGCTGCCGCCGCCTCCTGGACGAATCCGGCGACATCCAGATTGTCGCCGAACCGGATGTCGCCCCTGGCCTCCTCGTGGTGGAGCCAGAACACATAGCTGGCCACTACGGTGATGCCGGAGGCCCGCATGAGGCGCAATCTCTCGGACCAGCGGTCGCGGCGGACACGGCTGTAGTGGAACTCGCCGGAGACGGGGATCCACGGCTCCCCGTCCCGCTCCAGGAACCGGCTGGTGAGCGAGAGACGGTCGTGCCGGTCCGCCTCGGTGCCCACGGGGGGCCTGCTGAACGGGCCGGGCTGTCGACCGGGCCCGGCGGTGAGGACGGCTGAGGAAGTCAGTGGGTTCATGAAAGTCCAGTCGGGGACGCCTCGAAGGGCTACGGCAACTCGTGGGGCGCGGAAGGAGGGTCGAAGGGGCCAGGGGACCGTGCTGTCAGTCATGGCGTGCGCGGACGAGTGGGAGGGTCCGTCCGCGGACGCTTGTTTCAACGCCGGCGCGTCACTCCCCGTGGGGCGGCCGGGCGGGGACGACGTGCGGGAGCGGCAGAGGTGTGGAGCAGCGTCAGCGGATGCCTGCGGGCGACATGCGCGGGAAGGAAGGGGCACTTTGCGCCGAAGGCGAGGCCGACCACGGCCCTCGTGCTCGCCTGAAGAAGGGCGCCGGGCTTTGTGCCGGGCGAGCGGACGGCGGCCGTCCCGCCCCGGCCGTCGAAGCTCACCGCAGGGGGCGAGGGCGCCGGAGCGGCAGCGGGGGAACGGGCTCCATGCCGTCGCCGGTCATCCCTTGACAGCGCCGTTGGTCATTCCGGCGACGATCTGTCGGTTGAAGAAGACGTACATGATCAGCGGTGGAATCGTGACGAGCAGAATGTCGGTGAAGAGCAGGTTGTACTGGTTGAGCGTTTGGGTCTGGAAGTTGAAGAGAGTGAGCTGAACCGTCGCGTTCTCACTGCCGGGAAGGAAGTACAACGGGCCCGTGAAGTCGTTGAACACGGCCACCGACTGCACGACGATCACGGTGATCACCACCGGCCTGAGCAGCGGGAGTATGACCCTGAAGAACAACCGGACCGGGCCCGCACCGTCGATCACGGCGGCCTCGTCGAGTTCGCGGGGAATGGTGGCGACGAACGCCCGGAAGAGGAGCACGCACAGGGACAACCCGTAGGTCGCCTCGATGAGGATCATGCCTCCCAGCGTCTTGAAGAGGCCGATTCCCTGCAGAACCCAGATCGTGGGAACCACGGCCGGCGGCACGATCAGTCCGGCCATGACGAAGAAGTTGATCACCGGGTTGAGGCGGCTCGGACGGCGGTGCAGGACGTAGCCCGTCATCGCGGCCAGCACCACCATGATCGTCACGCTGGCCACGGTCAGGAGCGCGCTGTTGACGAAGGCCGTCAGCATCATGTTGTCGTTGTAGGTGAACACGTCGACGAGGTTCTGCCAGGCCACGACCTTCGAAGGCCACGAGAAGTTCAGCTCGGCCGCCTCCGCGGGGTCCTTGAGGGCCTGGAGGACGATGAACGCGAACGGAACGAGGAATACCACCACCGACACCAGAATGGCGGCGGCGCCGATTGTGTAGCGCTGAGCCCTTCTCATGTCTGCGCCTCCCGCCTGTTGAGGAAGCGCGACACCGGAACCATGATCACTGTGACAACGACGAACAGTACGACGTTGCCCGCGGTGGACAGGCCGTAGAACCCCGCTTGGTACTGCTTGTAGATGACCGAAGCGATGACGTCGCTGGTGAATCCAGGCCCCCCGTTGGTCATGGTCCAGATCAGGTCGAACGAGCGCAGGCCGCCGATGAGCGAGAGGATGACGACCGTCCCGATGGCGGGCCGCGACAGGGGAAGGGTGATGCTGCGGAAGACCCGCCAGGGCCCGGCACCGTCGACGCGTGCCGCCTCGAAGTACTCCTGCGGGATCGCGACGATGCCCGCGATCAGGATGAGTGTCGCCACACCGACGCCCTTCCAGATGTCGACGGCAGCGACCGTGAGCAAGGCCGTGTGCGGGTCTGTCAGCCAGCCGGGCCCCTGGATGCCGAACGTGTGGAGCGCACCGTTGACGGCCCCGTGGTAGGGGTCGAGCAGGGACTTGAACGTCAGGCCCACACCCACCGTGGAGACCAGGACGGGGAAGAAGACGACCGCTCGGAGATAGCCGCGTCCCAGGATGGGGGAGGTGAGGAGCACCGCCAGGGCGAAGCCGATGACGACTTTGGCCGCGGAGGTGACGAAGCCGTAGATGAAGGTGTTGATGAGCCCCTGGTACAGCTGGGGTTCGCGGAAGAACTCGACGAAGTTGTCGAAGCCGATGAACTGAACGTCGAACAGCGTCCACCGGGTCAGAGCGAAGTAGAAGGACACGATGGTCGGAGCGGCGAAGAAGACGGCGTAGAGGGCCGCCCCGGGGAGGTGGAACCAGCGGGGGTACAGGGTGCTCAGGCGTGGTGGGCGTCTCGATGTCTCGAGGCCGGCCCGTACGGGCCGTGGCCGTGGTCTTGCAACGGTGCTCATGTCGCGTTCTCACAATCGGAGGGGCAGGCAGGTGGCGTCCGCCCGGCCCGCTGCTCAGTCGGGCCGTCGGTGGTGCTCGGTCACCAGCCCTTGAGGCCGAGTTGCTGAGCCTGCTTCTTCACGTCCTGGTCGTAGAGCGAAGCTCCCTTGGAAGCCGAGGTGAGGCCCGAACCGACCTGGACGGCGATGTTCTCGAGGTTCGGGCCCTTCACGGGCGACTGGAATTCAAGTGCGGAGGCGGTCTTGTGCTCGTCGAAGTACTTCTGGACGTCGTCGAGCAGTGAGGGCCCCTTGTTCGGGAGCTTGCAGTTCGAGATCGTGTACGGACCGGACGGGGTGAAGTCACGGTTCTGGATGGCGCAGCCCGAGGGGCTGTTGATGAACGCCACGAACTTCTTGGCCGCTTCCAGCTTCGCCCCGGTCGTGGTCCTCGGTATGTAGACCGCGCTCGGCTGCCACACCGTGAGCGTGGTGTCCGCCGCGTCGTCCGCGGGCAGGGCGAAGAATCCGACGTTGTCCACCGCGTGAGGTTGGTTCTGCAGGATGGTCGCCACGAGCGAGCTGAGCATCGGGTACTGGGCGCCGGTACCGGTGGCGACCGCCTTCAGGGCGGCGGCGTTGGTCATCGATGCGAAGTCCTTGTTGAGCAGCCCGTCGTCGTTCAGTTCGGCCAGGTGCTGGAAGCTCGCCAGGGCCGGCGGATCGGCGTACTTAGCCCGGCCGGCCGTGTACTCGGCCGCCCACCCGGCGTGCTGCGCCTGGATGTTGGCGTAGTCGCCGAGGATCATCGTCTGGCTCGTCCACGTGTCTCCGTAGCTCTGGAGGACCGGTGCGACCGAGGGATCCGCGGACTTGATCTTCTTGCTGTTCGCGATGAACTCTCGCCAACTGGTCGGCACGGTGAGGCCGAGCTTCTTGTATACGTTCCGGTTGTACATCACGCCGCCGGCGAGCGAGGTGCCCAAGGGGGCGCCGTAGAGACCCTTGTCCGTGCTCACGGACGCTTTGAAGTCCTTGGTCAGGTTGCCCGCCCAGGACTGGTCGCTCAGGTCGACGAGGAAGTTGTCCGGGTTGAGCGCCTGCATCAGCGAACCCGAGTTGTAGTAGAAGACGTCGTCCATCTCGCCGGTCGCGAGCTTCGTCTTCACCAGGTTGTCGGCCGTCTGGCCGCCCGGCTGGGTGTCGAGCTTGACCTTGATCGACGGATTCTGCTTCTCGAACGCCGCGATGAGGTCCTTGCCCAGGGTGGTGCTCGTGACGTCGTTGCCGGTCAGGAAGGAGATCGTGCCCTTCCCGTCGGAAGAGGCGTCGCCGGTCCCACATGCCGTGATCGATGTGCCGGCCAGGGCCACCGCGCCGGCCAGCAGGCCGACCCGAGTAGTGCGCGTGATCTTCATCTTTACCACTCTGTAAGGCCGAGGTTTCGGATATTGGTTCCAGCCGGACGGCTAAAACCGGTTACAACGTAGGTCTAAAACCGGTTCCAGTCCAGAGGTCTGCAGTGCTGTCGTCTCCTCTGTGGGGCCGGCCGGTCGGTGGCGCGAAGGTGTTGACGGCGGGTTGGCTGCTCGGTCGGGTGCGGCGGGCGGGGCGGTGATCCATGGTGCTCGGCTCCGGGGCGGAGTGCGGCGGCCGGCGGTGAGCGCTCGTCCTGGCCGTCAAGTTTTTTGAATGATAGATTTTCGATGCCGAATCAACGCGGTCACTCAAGGTGAGCTCGCCGAGGTGTATCGCGTCCTGCGGGGCCGCGCGCGCCCTCGGTCGGCTGGGAGTCGACCACTCATGTAGCCCGGGAGTCCACATGATCCGCACGTCCTTCAACGACGGCTGGCAGGTCCGACCCAAGGTCAACCCGTTCGCCGAACTGTCCGGTCACGTGGTTCCGTTCCGGCCGGTGACCCTGCCGCACGACGCGATGATCGAGCAGCACCGCACGGCTCCGGACGGCGAGGTCACGATGGAGGGCGCCGCGGGCGCGTACTTCCCCGGTGGCGTCTTCGAGTACCGCAAGACCTTCACCGTCCCGGGGGAGTACCGGGGCAAGCGGCTCTTCGTCGAGTTCGAGGGCGTCTACCGCGACGCGACCGTCCACATCAACGGCGCCTATGCCGGCCAACGGCCCTACGGCTACTCCCACTTCCGCATCGACGCCGATCGTTTCCTGCGGTTCGGCGAGGACAACGAGATCCGTGTCGAGGCCCGTGCCCACCGGGACTCGCGCTGGTACACGGGCGCGGGCATCTACCGCGACACCTGGCTGCTCGTCGGCGACGTGGTCCGCATCGCACCCGACGGCGTCAGGGTCACCACCCCCGACATCGACGACTCGCGCGCCGTGGTCGAGGTCGCGACCGACGTGGCGAACGACTCGATCGAGGTGTGTACGGTCGACGTCGTCACGGAGATTCGGGACGCGTCAGGGGCGGTCGTCGCGACCGACGTGTCCAAGGCGACGGTGCCGCCCGGCGAGCCGGCGACGGTCCGGCAGCGCCTCTACATGCCCTTCCCGGCCCTGTGGAGCCCCGAGACGCCGACCCTCTACGACTGCCACGTGGCCTTGGTGGGCGTGGACGAGGAGACGGTCACCTTCGGTATCCGCTCGCTGCGCCTCGACCCGCAGCGAGGCCTGCAGCTCAACGGCGAGACCGTGAAGCTGCGCGGCGCCTGCGTCCACCACGACAATGGCGTCCTCGGGGCCGCGACCTACGCCAGGGCCGAGGAACGGCGGGTCGAGATCCTCAAGGGGGCCGGGTTCAACGCGATCCGCATCTCCCACCAGCCGATGAGCAGGCCGATGCTGGACGCCTGCGACCGCCTGGGCATGCTCGTCGTGGACGAGGCGTTCGACGTGTGGACGTCCGGCAAGAGCGAGTTCGACTACAGCCTGAACTTCCCGGAGTGGTGGGAGCGCGACATCGAGGCGATGGTCGCCAAGGACGTCAACCACCCCAGCGTCATCATGTACTCGATCGGCAACGAGATCCCCGAGACCGGCTCACCCTTCGGGGCCGTGTGGGGACGCAGACTCGCCGAGAAGGTCCGCTCCCTGGACGCCACGCGCTATGTCACCAACGCCGTCAACGGCATGCTCGCCGTGATGTCCGAGCTGGGCACCTTCCAGCAGCAGGCGCTGGCGCAGGCCACGCAGGACGGCGCCGGCATCAACACCCTCATGGCGGACGCGGGCGACGCGATGAACGCCATCAGCTCCTCGGACCTGGTCAGCGAGCGCACGGCCGAGTCCTTCGCGGTCCTCGACGTGGCCGGCATGAACTATGCCGAGGCACGCTACGCCCTCGACCGCGACCTGTTCCCGAACCGGATCATCCTCGGCACCGAGACCTTCCCCACCCGCATCGCCGGCAACTGGCACCTGGTGGAGGAGTACGGACACGTCATCGGCGACTTCACCTGGACCGGATGGGACTACCTGGGCGAGGTCGGCATCGGCCGCCCCCAGTACCTCACCGAGGACGGGCCACGGCAAGCGCACAACGCGCCGTACCCGCACCTCGTGGCGGGGTGCGGCGACATCGACATCACCGGCCATCGCAGGCCCGCTTCCTACTACCGTGAGATCGTCTTCGGTCTGCGCGCCGAGCCGTACATCGCGGTGAGGAGGCCTGAGCACCACGGCAAGACCTGGGCGGGGTCGCCGTGGGCGTGGAGCGACACCGTCTCCAGCTGGACCTGGCCCGGCTTCGAGGGCAAGCCGATCACGGTCGAGGTCTACAGCGACGCCGACGAGGTAGAACTCCTCGGCAACGGCAACTCCTTCGGGCGGCGACCGGTGGGCGCGCAGCACCGTTTCCGCACCGAGTTCGAGATCGTCTACGTTCCCGGGGAACTGGTCGCCGTCGCCTACCGGGACGGCGTCGAGACCGGCCGCACCAGCCTGCAGTGGGCCAACGGGCCCGTACGGCTGACCGCCGAAGCCGATCGCCAGGTCATCCGCGCGACGGGCGGCGACCTGGCCTACGTGCCCCTCACCCTCACCGACCCGAACGGCACCTGCCACACCGGCGCCGACCGCCTGGTCAGCGTCGAGGTGTCCGGGGCCGGGGAGCTGATCGGCTTCGGCAGCGCCGATCCGTCGACCGAGGAGCGGTTCGACGCCACGGAACGCCGTACGTACGAGGGGCGCGCGCTGGCCGTCCTGCGACCCACCGCCGTGGGAGAGATCCGACTCACCGCGACCGCGCCGGGATGCGACCCGGTGGACGTCGTCGTCACGGCCGAACAGCAGCCGTAGCCACCACCAGGAACAGTGACCATGATCGACCGAGAATCCCTCGTGCGCCGGCACACCATCGAGATCACCCGACCCGATCCCTCCCACGTCCTGACCGTCGGCAACGGCGACTTCGCCTACACCGCCGACATCACCGGCATGCAGACCTTCGTCGCCTACCACGACCAGTCCGCGGCCCTGGCCGAGCAGCGTCTCGCCGTCCACAACGCGACCATGTCGAACTGGGGATGGCACTCCATGCCTAATCCCGACGGGTTCGTTCTGGAGGACGCGATGTCGACCTATCAGACGGCACGTGGCCCGGTGCAGTACCCGGACAAGTTCGACATCGCCTCGATGATGGGGGGCGAGATCGCGGAGGAGTTCCGCGCCGGTGCCTGGCTGCACATGAACCCGCACCGCATCGACCTCGGACGCGTCGGACTGCGCCTGCGTCCCGCACTCGACGCCGAGCCGGAGGAAGACCCCGATGCGCTCACGAACACTCACCAGCGACTCGACCTCTGGTCGGGCACCATCAGCAGCAGCTTCGAGTACGCCGGTCAGGAGGTGCGGGTCACCACGGTCGCCCACCCGCACCATGCACGGGTCGCCTTCCGCATCGAGTCGGAGCTGTTGGCGAGCGGCCTCGCGGGGATCGTCCTGCGGTTCCCCTATGCCAGTGACGGCTTCTTCCAGACCTCCGACTGGGCCTCGCCCGACCGGCACGAGTCGACACCGGAGCACTTGGGCGAAGGCGCGGCCCGGATCCGGCGGGTACTCGATGACACGACCTACGCGGTAAGGCTGGACTGGACGGAGGGCGCGCTGTCCGCGACCGGGCAGCCGCACGAGTTCGAGCTGACCGGTTCGGCGACCACGCTGGAACTCGTGGTCGGCTTCGCTCCGGACGAGGAACCGGGTGGCGACACGTTCGCCTCTGTGGCCGGGGCGGCAACGGCATGGTGGCGCGACTTCTGGACCTCGGGTGCCGCCATCGACTTCGCGGGCAGCACAGACCCGCGCGCGGCCGAGCTGGAGCGCCGCGTCGTCCTGTCGCAGTACCAGACCGCCGTGAACAACGCCGGCTCTCTCCCGCCCCAGGAGTCGGGACTCGTCGCCAACTCCTGGCAGGGCAAGTTCCACCTGGAGATGCACTGGTGGCACGCCGCCCACTTCGCTGCCTGGGGCCGCCCTGAACTGCTCGCCCGCAGCATGGACTGGTACCTGTCCATCCTCGACTCCGCGCGCGACACCGCCCGGCGGCAGAGCTACGAGGGCGCCCGCTGGCCCAAACACGTCGGCCCGGACGGACGGGAGAGCCCGTCGGACATCGGCGCACTGCTCGTCTGGCAGCAGCCCCACCCCCTCTACCTGCTCGAACTGCTCTACCGCAGCGGCCAGGAGGGCCGGCGAACGCAGCTGGTCACCCGCTTCGCCGAACTCGTCGAGGAGACGGCCCGGTTCATGGCCTCCTTCGTCGAGGAGCGCTCCGGCACCTACCACCTGCCCGCTCCCGTGATGCCCGCGCAGGAGTTCTACGACGCGAGGACCACCGAGGACCCCACCTTCGAACTCGCCTACTGGTGGTACGGACTGGAGATCGCCCAGTCCTGGCGCGAACGCCTCGGCCTGGAGCGTGACAAGCGGTGGCAGCAGGTCCAGGACAACCTGGCCGCGCCGCACCGGGATCCGCAGCGTGGGACGTACACGGCGATCGCGACCGAGCCCTGTCTCCGCCGCGACGACCACCCCTCGATGCTGTGCGCCCTCGGTGTCGTCCCCGACGGCCCGCTCATCGACGCGGGCGTGATGGAGGCGACGCTCCTCGATGTCCTCGGCGACTGGCAGTGGGAATCCGCCTGGGGCTGGGACTTCCCGGCCATGGCGATGACCGCCACCCGCGTCGGCCGTCCGGACCTCGCCGTGGACGCCCTGCTCATGGACACTCCGAAGAACACGTACTCACCGGTCGGCCACAACCCTCAGTTCGGCAGCCCCCTGCCGCTCTACAACGCGGCCAACGGCGGCCTGCTCGCCGCCGTGTCCCTCATGGCGGCCGGCTGGGACGCCACCGGGGCCGCCGGCACCGACTGTCCGGGCTTCCCACGCGACGGCACATGGCAGGTCCGGCACGAGGGCTTCACGGTCTGGCCCTGACGATGGGATCACCTGCCGACGAAACAGACCGACATGACCACGGTTGGGTGAAAGCCCGACGGCCTCTGGCGTCCGGTCTCGCCGCGACGCCGGAACGAAGGTCACCCGGCTCAGCGGCACGTGCGCTGATGACCGGTTCACACTGCTGTCGGACGTCGGCAACCGCGCCTCCGACATCGGCGAGCGCGTCCGCCCTGCTGTGCCTTTCAGGCCGCTGGCGAGCGACGGTCGACGTCGAGATACAACAGTGCGGGCCATACGCCGACTCGCTGACGAACACGGTGAAGTACGGTCTGTCGAGTGACGAACCAGCGGAAGCCACGAGGCCCGTACCGCAAGAGCGCGGAGCGCCGGGAGCAGATCCTCCAGGCCGCCTACGAGGCCATCGACGAGCACGGAGAACGGGCCTCACTGCAGGACATCGCCGACCGGGTCGGGGTGACGCAGCCGGCGCTGACCTAACTACTTCCCCACGCGCGACGACCTGCTTCTCGCGGTGCTGGAACGGAGGGACGTGGTCGGCAAGGCCTTCGCCGGCGCCGCAGGGGAAGGCCAGACCATGGTCGACGGCATGGTGGCGAGTACGCGCCATACCACCGACCATCCCGGCCTGGCCAAGCTGTAAGTCACGCTCTCGGCGGCGGCCACGGATCCGGAAAGCCCGGCGCACAGCTACTTCACCGAGCGCTACCGGAGCCTCGCGGCCGAGATCACCGAGTACGTTCAGGAGCAGCAGGAAAACGGCGTGGTCCGGGCCGACCTACCGGCCGACCACCTGGCCGGGACCCTGCTGGCGGTGCTGGACGGCCTCCAGGTCCAGTGGATGCACGAGCCAACGGTGGACATCGCCGCGATCGCCGAGACGTTCACGCGGATGCTGTTGCCTTCGGTCGATTCGGTGCCCGAGGCCGGGCAGGCCGACTGACCAGAGCCGGTGTCCACCAGGACCGTGCCGCCCACGGCAGCGCTACCTGAGCGGTACCCGTGCACTTCTGGCGCGCAGGCTGGCTCTGAAGTTTTTTGAGTGATAGATTTCCGGCTTGACGACGTTTCTGTGATCGTGGGGTTCCCCGTCCCGTTCATGCTCATGCGGCAACCCCGCCCGTCGCGTCCATCCCGGCCTGCCCATACCTGAACGCCCCCCGGCGTCCCGCGTGCGCCGACGGCCGGACCGAGATCCTGGAGACACCCGATGAGCCGCAATCCCGCCCTTCGCGCCGACTTCCTGTGGGGTGCGTCGACTTCGCCGCACCAGATCGAGGGCAACAACCTCAACAGCGACTGGTGGCACTCGGAGCACCAGAACGCAAGTCACCTGGAGCTGAGCGGCGACGCCTGCGACAGTTACCACCGCTACGGGGAGGACATGCGACTGCTGGCCGACGCCGGCCTGAACGCCTACCGGTTCGGCATCGAGTGGGCGCGCATCGAGCCGGAACCCGGAGAGTTCTCGAGGGCCGAGCTCGCCCACTACCGACGCATGATCGACACCGCGCGCGGCCTCGGCCTCGAACCGGTCGTGACCCTGCATCACTTCACCAATCCCCGCTGGTTCACCGACGAGGGCGGATGGACGAGCCCGACCGCCGTGGACCGCTTCACCCGGTACGTCGAGCGTGCCTGTGCGATCCTCCATGACGTGACCTGGGTCTGCACCATCAACGAGCCGAACATCCTGGCCATGATGAGCGGCATGGCCGCGGCGGTGGCGGAGGGTGCGGACCTGAACCTCGGCGCGGACGTCCGGATGCCCACCCCCGACCCAGCCATTGGCGAGACCCTCGTGCGAGCGCACCGGGCCGCTGTGGCCGTCGTGCGCGAGCACACGTCGTCGAAGGTCGGCTGGACGGTGGCGCAACAGGCCCTCGTTCCCATGACCGGCAGCGAGGAGGTGTACGCCGAACTGCGGTGGGCCTGGGAGGACCTCTACCACCACGGGGCCCGCGGGGACGACTTCCTCGGCGTGCAGTCGTACACCAGCCAGTTGGTGAGCAGGGACGGCATCGTTCCCGCTCCCGAGAGCCCCGACAACACCCTCACCGGTTGGGCGTACCGACCGGACGCCCTCGGCATCGCTCTGCGACATGCCTGGGAGGCCACGGAGGGGATCCCCCTGCTCGTCACGGAGAACGGCATCGCCACCGCCGACGACACACGCCGGATCGCCTACACGACGGAGGCGCTGGGGCACCTGTACGACGCGGTCGCCGAGGGGGTCGACGTCCGGGGGTACCTGCACTGGTCCGCGCTCGACAACTTCGAATGGGGACGGTGGGCGCCGACGTTCGGTCTCATCGCCGTCGACCGTGAGACGTTCGAGCGCACCCCCAAGCCGAGCCTGGCCTGGCTCGGCAGCGTCGCCCGCAAGGGCGGTGCCTTGGAGGCCGGGGCCTGAGGGGGGGGCGCGCTCACGACAGCCGGTCCTCGCAGATGGGCGGCCGGATGAGCGCATCCCGTCCGCCCCGACGCGGGCCGACAGCCGGATCAGGGACCCGGCCGAGCGAGCCGATGACTCCGACGATGCCGTCGTAGATGTCCGGGGCGCCTACGAGGCAGTCCGCACACCCCCGATGGAACACAGAGAGGAAACAGGACACCGATGTCCGCCCCCCACACCTCCTCCATCCCGCACGGTCTCGGGCTCGACCTCGAGGCCCTGCGCGCCCGCTACCGCGCCGAACGCGACCGCCGCGTCCGCCCCGACGGCAACGCCCAGTACCGGGGCGTCGGCGGCGAGTTCGGCTACTACGCCGAAGACCCCCACGCCGACCCGCAGTTCACCCGCGAACCCCTGCACGACCGCGTCGAGACGCTCATCGTCGGCGGTGGCTTCGGCGGTCTGCTCGCCGCGGCCCGGCTGCGGCAGGCCGGCGTGGAGTCGATCCGGGTGATCGACAAGGGCGGCGACTTCGGCGGCACCTGGTACTGGAACCGCTACCCGGGCATCCACTGCGACATCGAGTCGTACGTCTACATGCCCCTGCTGGAAGAGGTCGGCTACGTCCCGAAGTGGCGCTACGCGCCAGGTGAGGAGATCAGGCAGCACGCGCGGGCCATCGGGCGTCACTTCGATCTCTACAAGGACACCTGCTTCCAGACCAGCGTGAGCGAACTGCGCTGGGACGAGGCCGAGTCGGAGTGGATCGTCGCCACCGACCGCGGCGACCGCATCCGAGCCCGCTACGTGGTCGTCTCCACCGGAACCCTCAGCCAGGCGAAACTCCCCGGCATCCCCGGAATCGAGACCTTCAAGGGCCACACGTTCCACACCAGCCGCTGGGACTACGCCTATACCGGCGGCGACGCGAACGGCGGACTGCACAAGCTCGCCGACAAGCGCGTGGCCCTCATCGGCACCGGCGCCACGGCCATCCAGGTCGTGCCCCACCTCGGCGCCGACGCCGGGCACCTGTACGTGTTCCAGCGCACGCCCTCCTCCGTCGACGTACGCGACAACCGACCCACCGACCCGGAGTGGGCCAACTCCCTCGGACCGGGCTGGCAGCGGCACCGCATGGACAACTTCCTCAAGGTGGTCACTGGCGTTCGCGCCGACCAGGACCTCGTGAACGACTCCTGGACCAGCAGCGCCCGGCTCCAGGAGAAGCTCATCCCCACCAACGCCTACGCGGACGTTCCGGCCGAGGAACGCGAACGGGCCTACGAGATCGCCGACTTCCAGAAGATGAACGAGATCCGCGCTCGTGTGGAGGCGGTCGTCGAGGACCCGGAGAAAGCCGAGAAGCTGAAGCCCTGGTACCGCTACATGTGCAAGCGGCCGACGTTCAGCGACAGCTACCTCCAGACCTTCAACCGGCCCAACGTCACCCTCGTCGACACGGCTGACACCCACGGCGTGGAGCGGATGACGGAAACCTCCGTGGTCGTCGGCGACGCCGAGTACCAGGTGGACTGCGTCATCTTCGCGACAGGTTTCGAGACCGGCGTCTCCGGGATCCTCTCCGGACAGCTCCCGGTGTACGGCAGGGGAGGCGTCCATCTCTTCGAGGCCTGGGCCAAGGGCCCGAAGACCCTGCACGGCTTCTACACCCACGGCTTCCCCAACCTCTTCCAGCTCGGTCCGCTGCAGAACGCGTCCGCCGTGAACTTCGTCCACGTCCTCGACGAACAGGCCCAGCATGTCGCCGAGATCGTCGCCGCGGCCCGCAAGCGCCGGGCCCGGTACGTCGAACCGACCCCCGAGGCGCAGGACGCCTGGCTGGCCACCCTCCGGGAAAACGCACCCGACCTGCACGCCTTCCAGGCCGAGTGCACCCCGGGGTACTACAACAACGAGGGCATGCCCAGGGAGCGGAACGAGGCGTACGCCGACGGACCGGTCGCCTTCCACGGCCTGCTCAGGCGCTGGCGTGCGGACGGCGGCATGGACGACGTGCTGGTGGGAGCGGAGGAGGCGTGAGGACCCCGTATCCCAACCGGTTCGACGGAGCCGGCGATCGGACTGTCACGAGCATCCGTTGGCAGGCGAGGCGGCTCAACTCGCCCAGCAGGCTGTGGGGTGCGAACGGCGTCGCGTTCGGTCCGGACGGGCGCTTGTACGTCGCTCAGTTCCTCGCCGGGCAGATCAGCGCCGTCGACCCGGCCACCGGGGACGTCGACGTCGTCGTGCCGATGGACGGCCCGGTGCAGTCGCCGGACGATCTCGCCTTCGGCGCGGACGGGTCGATGTACATCGCCGACCTGGTCCCGGGCTGGGTGTGGCGGCGCAGCCCGCAGGGCGCGTACACCCTGGTCTCGGCCGAGGTGAAGGTGCCCAACGGCATCACCTGTGTCGGGGACCGCCTCTTCGTCAACGAGATGCGTCCGGGCGGTCGTCTGCTGGAGCTGTTCCCGGACGGCGGTGAAGCCGTGGTGCTCACGGAAGGGCTCGCTCTTGGCAACGCCATGCAGCTCGGCCCGGACGGCTGGCTGTACTACCCGCACATGATGACTGGTCAGGTCTGGCGGATACCGCCGGACGGAGGTGTGCCCGAGATGGTGGCCGAGGACGTGCACGAGCCGGTCGCGGTCCGCTTCGACCAGGGCGGCGTCCTGCACGTCCTGTCCCGGGGCGCGGAAGGCTTCGTGACCCGGATCGACCTGCACGGCAGCGGCTCCCGCACACTCGTCACCAGCGGGCTGGTGGGCCTGGACAACGCGGCCTTCGACGCTGACAACCGCATGTTCGTCTCCAGCTACGCCAGCGGAGGCATCTCCGAATTGCACCCCGACGGCCGCACCCGTGAGATCGTCCCCCGTGGCCTCGACGGCCCCTTCGGCGTGACGGTCGATCTCGGCGGCACGGTGTACGTGGGCGACCACTATCGGCTGGCGAGCCCGGTACCCTCCGACGAGGGCGACACCACCTCCCTCACTCTGTTGCCGCCGTTCGTGCACGGGCTCGCCAACGCGGGCGGCTTCGTACACCTCACCTCGCAATACGGCGATGTCCACACCTACGACCCTGACCACGGGACCACACGGGAACGAGCGACCGGACTCGACCAGCCCGTCGGTATCACCGTGGGGCCCGACGGATCGCTGGTCGTCGCAGAGGCGGGCGCCGGCCGGGTCGTGGCCATCGACGACAGCGGCATGGTCACTGTGCTCACCGAAGGGCTCGGCCACCCCATGGACGTGGCCTTCGACACCGAAGGGCGCTGCTATGTGAGTGACGACCGGCTCGGGGCGGTGCTCCGGATCAAGGAGGACGGGACGACGGAGGCTGTCGCGAACGGGCTCGGTGCACCGCAGGGACTGGCAGTCCGCGGCGACGAGTTGATCACGGTGGACGTCGAGCACCGGCGGCTGTGGACCGTCTCGCTGACCACGGGAGAGGCCAGGGTGGATGCTGCGGACCTGCCGGTCGGATCACCCCCTGACACCGGTGGCCGGGCCGAACCCGCGCTGTTCACCCACGGCATGCCCGGTTCGCCGAGCCCCTTCGCGGGCCTTGCCGTCGCCCCGGACGGTTCCCTTCTCCTGTCGGCCAATGGAGAAGGAAGCGTATGGCAGTTGAAAACGTACACGGAGAAGGGTGCATCACATGATCAACACGGATCTTGAAGGTCGCGGTGTCGTCGTCACCGGCGCCGCGTCCGGAATCGGCAGGACCACGGCCCTGAAGTTCGCACACGAAGGTGCGAGGGTTCTCGTCGCGGACCTGGACCGGGCGGGTGCCGAGGGGACAGTCGAGGAGATAGGTGCAGCAGGGGGAGCCGCCGTCGCGGTCGTCGGTGACCTGAGCGACCAGCAGGTGGTGGCCGAAGTCGTCGAGCGGGCCGTCGGCGACTTCGGGCGTGTGGACGTCCTGGTGAACAATGCCGGGATCATGGACCGTATGTCCGCGCTCGGCGAGACCGACGATGCGGAGTGGGAGCGGGTCATCCGCATCAATCTCACAGCGCCGTTCCTGCTGACCCGCGCGGTATTGCCGCACATGCTCGCTGCCGGACGCGGCTCGATCGTCTTCACGGCGTCCGAGGCCGGCCTGCGCGGCAGCGCGGCAGGGGCCGCCTACACGGCCTCGAAGCACGGCATCGTCGGCCTGGTGAAGAACCTGGCCGTCATGTATCGGGGACAAGGCATCCGCGCCAACGCCGTCGCCCCCGGTCCCACCGCGACCAACATCCGAGTGGACACCGGTGAGGGAGCCCACGGCCCCACCGCCATCGGCCCGTTGATCGGAGCAAACATCGGCCGACTGGGTTCGGCGGAGGAACAGGCTGCCGCGATCGTCTTTCTGGCCTCCGACGCCGCCTCGTTCGTCAACGGCGCCATCCTTCCCGTCGACGATGGCTGGGCCGCCGTCTGAAAGAAGGGTTTCGACACGGGCGCCGGAAGGGCCTCATTCATGGGAGCCCGACTGGTGACTCGCCAGCGGAAGGCGAAGTGTTCCGCGTGGACGTGGTCCCGGGGGATGCCCTGGCGGTGGAGGTCCCGGCTGAGGTCTTCGACCATGGACGCGGGGCCGCAGAGAAAAACGTGGGTCTCCGGCATGAGCGGGCCGGCCGTTGTCCGGATCCTGTCGGCGGTGAGATGGCTCTGGCTGCGGCTGAACGTCGGGTGGAGGCGGAGACCGGGAAGACACTCGGCCGCCTCCGTCAGCTCCGCGAGGAACGGTGCGGTGTCGGCGGTCGGAGCGCAGTAGAAGAGGTCGGCTTGGGGGAGCGTGCCGCTCGGGTGCGTGAGCCAGCCGAGGAACGGGGCGATGCCGATGCCGCCGGCGATCCAGATCTGACGGGGTCCGCCGAGGGTGTGGTCGAACATGCCGTACGGGCCGTTGAGGGTGACGGGCAGTCCTTCGCGTACGTCCGTGTAGAGCTTCTGGGTGCCGCGGCCGAGCGCGCGGACGGTGAGCCGGACCGAGCCGTCGGGCTGGACTCCGGCCACGCTGAGGTCGACGATATCGGTGGCGGGCCGCGAGACACGGCGGATGGTGTAGTCGGCCTGGGGCTCCCTGCGCCGCAGCACCAGTTCGTCGTAGGCGTAGGCGTAGGCGTAGGCGTAGGCGTAGGCGTAGGCGTAGGCGTAGGCGTAGGCGGCCAGGCCGACGGTGGCCATGGTGACGTAGAGGGCCAGGAGAATCGCGGATCCGTTGATGACGAGGTCGAGGAACCAGCCGTGCACGAGAGCGGACAGGAGCAGCAGGCCGGTGAAACGGTGCAGGAAGAGCCAGCGTTCGTGGGGCAACCGGAGGATGCGACCGACCTGGCCCAGCGAGATGAGGACCAGCACGAGCACGCCGATGGCGGACGCGGCGCCGGGCCCTGCAGTTCAATGACCCCTGCGGCTACGCGAATTCCGCTGCTTGCCGTCAGCCGCCCGCCACTACAGCCACCACCGATCACCTTGGCCGGGGCAGAGCCCCACCTGAGATCAGCTGCTCCCGCCTTGGATGACCCGGAGACGCACTTCGGTGTGCGTGTCACTGATCGCGTCCTTGTCCAGGCGGGAGAGGATCGACTGGACGGTTGCTTCTGCCACCGCGGATGTGTCGTACTCCATGGTCGTCAGCGGGGGAGTGGTGAGACGGGAGAGTGGGGTGTGGTCCATGCCGATCAGCGCCAGGTCTTGCGGCACTCGCCATCCGCGGAGCGACGCGGCATGGAGCAGGGCGGTGGCCACGTCATCGTTGTAGCAGCCGACGGCGAAGCCCGGATCGCCGAGCTGGTCCAGCGCGGCCACGGCATCCGCGGCGTTGATCCCGAGTGTGAGGATCCGCGGGTCGTCGACGCCGCGCGTGTGGCACTCGTCCGCGAACTCACCTTCACGAGGGCCGCCGAAGGTGTCGCTGCGTGCATCGTGCAAGTGGGCGTAGGCGAGGTGCCGGTAGCCCCGGTTGATCAGGTGGCGCGCCTGGAGCCTGCCGATCTCGGAGTTGACGTCCGGGTGTGACGTGCTCTCCGGGTCGATCGCCTCGACACCTCGACGCTCGAGCAGCTGTCTGTCGGCGTCGGAGAACGGGGTGAGGGACAGGATGGCCCGTGGCTTCATCCCGACGACAAGGCGATCTAGTGATGCCGCAGTGTGCGTGGAGAGCTGAAGAACCAGGGCCAGTCCGCGCCGGGACAACTCGTCGGTCAGGGCGCCGTAGATGTCCTGCAGGTTTCCACCGAAGGTCGTGTCGGGGATGAGCGCGATGACGATGTCGCTCGACCCCTTGGCCAGCGTGCGCCCCGCTGCGGAGGGTTCATAGCCGAGTTCGGCGACGGCCTGATGTACGCGCGCCCGTGTCTCCGCTGCGAACTGGTCTCCGCGGCCGTTCAGGATCTGGCTGACGGTGGATCGCGAGACGCCTGCCCGGTCGGCGACGTCCTGACTGGTAGCGATCACCGTTGCCTCCGTTTCTTCATGGCCCTCGCCGCACTCTATCGCTATTGACGCGCGACACCTACAGTCTGCAGCACTATTGACGCGCGTTAATAGGCTCTGCTTAGGTCTTGACGCGCGTTAACAGTCAGTGGCCTGTCGCCGCGCGACACCTGAACTACCGGCGAGGTGTCGGGAGCCATACATGGAGATCTCCCTGCACGGAGGCCGCATGGACCCCGGCCCCCTCATCGAGTTGCTTGAGCGCGGCAGCGCCCCGACTTCGTGAGCCCGCCCACGGCGTACACAGTCCAGCACGCACGCCGATCCCGGAGGCTCCGCAAGCTCCCGAACCACCTGATTGAAGGGCCGCACATGTCACAGAAACTCGCCGTCACCGAGGACACCCCGGAACCGAAGGCAAGAGTCCGGTTCGGAGTCCGGCACTCACTCATCCTGCTCGCCCTGGTGTGGACCGCGCAGGTACTCCCGATCGTCAGCCTGCTGGCCGGCAACGCGCAGTCCGCGATCGCCATTCACTTCCACACCACGCAGATCGCCTGGTTCGGATTGTTGGGCGTGCTGATCGGGACGTTCGTCATGCCCTTCGTGGTCAAGGCCGCCGGAATGTACGGCAAGAGGCGCACGATGATCGTCATCTCCGTGCTCGGGCTCGTCGGTGACGTCATCGCGGCCCTCGCGCCGAACTACGCGACGCTGCTCGTCGGGCGGGCTGTCGCTGGGCTGTACGTGCCGATCGCGGCGCTCTCCTACTCCATCGCGCGTGACGTGTTCCCCCGCCACCTGGTGGGGCCTGCCAGCGGACTCATGGGCGGCGGTCTCGGCCTGGTCGGCCTCGGCGGCCCGTTCCTGTCCGGGTGGGTCATCGACGACTACGGCTTCCGCGGCGCTCTGTGGTTCATGGCGATCGCCACGGTGTTCAGCCTGATCCTGCTGATCGCCGTCGTGCCCGAGAGCCCTGTCCGCGAGGAGCGTGCCCGCATGGACTGGCTGGGCGGAGCGCTGCTGGGAGGCGGGCTCACTGCCATGGTCTACGCCATCGGGCAGGGCGCCGAGTGGGGCTGGACCAGCGGCAAGCTCTTCACCTACCTCGGCGCGGGCGTGCTCGCGGTGATCGCGTTCGCGGTCTTCGAGAGCCGTGTCGCCAACCCCCTGTTCCCGCTCTCGATGCTCAGTCAGCGCAGAGTCTGGACGGTCCTGCTCGCCACGGCGGTGGTCGCGGCGGCCGTCTACTCAGTGGGCACGGTCACGCAGTTGCTGGCCCTCATGCCGAAGATTCCCGGTCTGTCCGCGGGCCTGGGCTGGTCGGCGACGAAGAGCGCGGTGGTGAGTAGCCCCGTGAGCGTCCTGATCATAGCGGTGGCGGTCGTGACCGGTGTACTGGCCCGCCGGATCGACGCTCGCTTCCTGCTGGGCACCGCCGCGGTCTTCGCCGCCACTGGTTTCGCTATCGGCTCCCAACTGCACCACTCGGCATCCGACATCATCATCGTGGGTCTCGTGGCCGGAATAGGCACCGGTATGACGGCCTCCATCGTGCCCATCATGATCATCGGGACGGTTCCGCCCGAGGAGCAGGCACTGGCCAACGGGGCTCAGAGCATGGTGCAGGGAGTCGTTCAGGCGGTCGTCATCCAGCTCACCTTCGTCGTCATGGCCAAGGGCGGCACAGTGCTCAAGGGCACCCAGTTCTACGGCGACTCCGGCTTCTCCCACGGGTTCTGGTTCGCGGCCGGCTGTGTCGCGCTGGGCGGTCTCCTCATCCTGCTGATACCGAAGGTCAAGCGGCTCGACGAAGCCGAAGTAGGCCAGGCGGCGACCGCCTGACCGAGCCTCGTCGGGCCGGCCTCCCGGGATGCCCGAGGCTCGACAGTCCGGACGCCCATGACGTCCCGGTGACGTCATCGGCGACCTCGGAGTCCCGCGAGCCGGATCCGTTCGCCGACCCGCACGTACGTGCGGGTCGGCCCGCCCACCAACTCTCACCGTGGCCCAGCCCGGTCCAGCGCAGAAAGAATTTTCATGGCGAAAGTCGACCTGCATGTTTTGTCGCTCGAACAGAAGGCATCGTTGCTGACTGGCGGCGGCTTCTGGTCCACCGCGGCCGTCCCCGAGGAAGGCGTCGACGCGATCGTGCTCTCCGACGGTCCCCACGGGGTCCGGCGTCAGAAGCACGGCACCGATCACCTGGGGCTGCACCACAGCGAACCGGCGACCTGCTTCCCGCCCGCTGTCGCGGTGGGGTCGAGCTGGAGCGAGGAGGTGGCCGCGAAGATCGGCACAGCTCTCGCCGAGGAGGCCCGCGCCCTGGGCGTGGATGTCCTGCTCGGACCCGGCGTCAACATCAAGCGCTCCCCCCTTGGCGGACGCAACTTCGAGTACTTCTCGGAGGACCCGCTGCTGTCCGGGGTGCTGGCCACCGCCTACGTGAAGGCTCTTCAGGCGGGCGGCGTAGGGGCGTCGCTGAAGCACTTCGCGGCCAACGACCAGGAGACCGAGCGCATGGTCATCAGCGCCGATGTCGACGAACGTACGCTGCGGGAGATCCATCTGGCGGCTTTCGAACGCGTCGTCACCGAGGCCGAGCCGGCCACGGTCATGTGCTCCTACAACAAGATCAACGGTATTCCGGCGTCGGAGAACCACTGGCTGCTCACACAGGTCCTGCGCGATGAATGGGGGTACGACGGCGCGGTGATCTCCGACTGGGGCGCGGTGCGCACACGTCCCGTGGCCCTGAACGCCGGTCTGGACCTGTGCATGCCCGGACCGGGGCACCACGCGACGCAGACCCTGGTCGAGGCCGTACGGGACGGGCGTGTCGAGGAATCGACGGTGGACCGCGCGGCGGAGCGCGTGCTCGCACTCGTCGACGCGGCCGGCGACCGGACAACCGCTCCGGATCTGGACGCACACCACGAACTAGCTCGCGAACTCGCGGCCGAATGCGCGGTCCTCCTGAAGAACGCGCACGGCACCCTCCCGCTCGACCGAGTGTCGTCCGTCCTCGTGGTCGGGGAGTTCGCGACCATACCTCGCTATCAGGGCGGCGGCAGCTCACACGTGAACGCCACACGTGTCGACGTCCCACTCGAGTGCGTCGAAGCCCATACCGCCGCGCGGGGGACCACGCTCACGTACGCGCGGGGTTTCGACATCCGCGACGAGGACGGCGACGCGCTCCGCGAGGCAGCGGTGCGCGCAGCGGCCGACGCCGAAGTGGCCGTCGTGTTCGCGGGCAACCCGGAGGCTGAGGAGACCGAGGGACTGGACCGCATTCGCCTCGAACTCCCGCCCGCGCAGGTGAGGCTCATCAAAGAGATCGCGGCGGTCGCCCCGCGGACCGTGGTCGTGCTCGCGAACGGAGGGGTCGTCTCGCTCGAGGACTGGCACGACGACGTCGACGCGATCCTGGAGGGTTTCCTCCTCGGCCAGGGTGGTGGCGCGGCACTCGCCGATCTCCTCTTCGGCGCGGCCAACCCCTCCGGCCGCCTCGCGGAGACCATCCCCCACCGTATCGAGGACACCCCCACCTATCTGTCGTTTCCCGGGGAGCAGGGGCACGTCCGCTACAGCGAGGGCGTCATGGTCGGGTACCGCTACTACGAGACGGTCGGTGCCCCGGTCCGCTACCCGTTCGGACACGGCCTGAGCTACACCGATTTCGACGTCACTGAGCTGCAGGTGCAGGTCGAAGGGCCGGCCGAAGCATCGGTGGCCGTCACAGTCACCAACACGGGAACGCGCGCCGGAAAGTACGTGGTGCAGGTGTACGTCTGCACGCAGGCTGGTCCCGTGCGGCGCCCGGAGCGCACGCTCGCGGCCTTCGCCAAGACACACCTCGAGCCCGGACAGGCGAAGGAGGTCCACCTGCGGCTGGACCGGCGAGCCTTCGCGTACTGGGACGTCCTCCTCTCCCGATGGGTCGTGCCAGACGGCACCTACGTCGTCCAGGTCGGCGAGAACGCCGCCACCGTGCTTCACGAGCAGACCGTCCACCTCGACGGTGACGGCATCCACCCGCCGCCGTCGCTGCAGTCGAACGTCGGCGAATGGCTCGCGCACCCCGTCGCGGGCCCCCCGCTTCGGGCTCGTATGGCTCCGCTCATGGCGCAGGGCGGAGCGGAACTCGACGACGCCGGCGACCAGACGAGCATCGTGGCGTCGATGCCGATGGCCCAGATCCTCAACCTGAGCGGCGGAGCCATCGACGGCGACTGGCTCCTGTCGCTGCTGGCCGATTCCGACTCCACTTCCCCCAGCGAAGAAGAAAGCAGGAACCGATGACATCCGACTCCCGCGACGGCACGACACGGGCCGTCTGCAATCCGCTGAACCTGCCCTATCGCTACCAGGACCTGCGCCCCATGTCCGGCGGCCGGACCGTGCACCGGGAAGCGGCCGACCCGTCGGTGGTCCGGTACCGCGGCCGGTTCTACCTCTTCGCGTCGATGTCGGCCGGCTTCTGGCACTCGGCGGACCTGCTGACCTGGGAGTACCGACCCAGCCGGAAACTTCCCGCGCTCGACTACGCCCCCGACGTGCGGGAGATCAACGGGGCCCTCTACGTCTCGGCGTCCCGGCAGACCGACAGTCCGTTCTTCCGCAGCGAGGACCCCCTGTCGGACGACTTCACCCAGGTGAACCCGGGCTTCCCCTTCTGGGATCCGAACCTCTTCCAGGACGACGACGGTGCCGTCTACTTCTACTGGGGGTGCTCCAACAAGGAACCCATCACCGGCGTCCGCGTCGACCCGGAGACCATGGACAGGATCGGCGAACCGGTCCCGCTCATCAGCGGCGATCCCGAACAGCACGGCTGGGAACAGGTCGGGGAGAACCACGTCAAGACCGAACCCACGACGGAACTGGCGAAGGCGATCGCCGAGTACCTCGGTGACGCCCCGTTCATCGAAGGTGCCTGGATGACCCGTCACCAGGACACCTACTACCTGCAGTACTCCGCACCGGGCACGGAATGGAACACCTACGCGGACGGCTACTACACCGCGGCATCGCCGCTCGGGCCGTTCGCGTACGCGCCGAACAGCCCGTTCTCCTCGAAGCCCGGCGGCTTCGTCACCGGCGCGGGGCACGGCAGCACCTTCCAGGACGAGTACGGCAACTGGTGGCACGCCTCGACCATGCGCATCTCGGTGCACCACGAGTTCGAACGGCGCGTCGGAGTCTTCCCCGCCGGGTTCGACGCCGACGGCGCGCTCTTCTGCAACCAGAACTTCGCGGACTACCCGATGATCATGCCGGATCGCCGGATCGATCCGTGGACCGGCACCTTCGCCGGATGGATGCTGCAGTCGTTCCGCGCGAGGACGACCGCGTCGTCCTTCGCGGAAGGCCACGAACCCGACCTCGCGGTCAACGAGGACATCCGTACCTGGTGGACCGCCGCAACGGCCCAGCCCGGACAGTGGCTCCAGATCGACCTGGGCGAGGAACGCACCGTCTCGGCGATCCAGCTCAACCTCGCCGACCAGGATCTGGCCGCGCACGCGCCGGAGAGGACCGACGGTGGCGAAGCCACCGGGGCCTGGAGGGCGATTTACCCCGATCTCCAGCCGACCGAGGTCCTCATCGAGATCTCGCGGGACGGCGAGCAGTGGGCCACGGTCTCGGACAACCGGGGATCGGGCGAAGACGCTCCGCACGCGTTCATGGTGCTCGAGAACGCCCGACGAGCCCGGTTCGTCAAAGTCACGGCCGGCCGGATGCCCTTCGACGGCCCCGTCTCCATCAGCGGCCTGCGCGTCTTCGGCACCGGCGACGGAGCGGCACCCGCGGCCGCCACCGCGCGAGCCAGGCGCGTCGACGACCTCACGGCCAGGCTCGACTGGGAGCCCTGTGAGAACGCCCACGGGTACAACGTCCGCTACGGCATCGCGCCGGACAAGCTGTACCACAGCTGGCTGCTCTACGAGCAGCACGATCTCGATCTCCGAAGCCTGAACGCGGGACACGACTACTGGGTGGCCGTCGACTCCTTCAACGAGAACGGCATCACGCCGGGCCCGGTCGTGAAGATCACCTGAGGTCCGCCCGACCCGCAGCCGCCCCGTCACCGACAAGAACGTAGGAGATCATTCATGCAGGGCCTGCACGACAAGGTCATCGTCTTCGCCGGAGCCGGCGGAATCGCCACCGCCACCGCGAAGCTCCTCGGCGCCGGGGGCGCCCGGATCGTGGTCGGTGACGTCGTCGAGGCGTCGGCCGAGACCACTGCCCAGGCAGCCCGGGACGCCGGCGGCGACGGCATCGCCACCGTCGTCGACATCGCGGACGAGAGCCAGGTCAAGCACCAGATCGACCTGGCGATCAAGACATACGGTCGCATCGACGGCCTGTTCAACGTCGCCGCGAACATCCACCAGGACGAGGTCGCCAAGGACACCGACGTGACCGGCATCGACCTGGGCGCGTGGCAGCGCACGATCGACGTCAACCTCACCGGATACCTGCTCACGCTCAAACACGCGCTGCCCCATCTGGTCGCCGGCGGCGGTGGATCCGTGGTCAACACCCTGTCCGGCGCGGTCTACGCCGGGATGCCCGACAAGGTCGCCTACTCGGCGACCAAGGCCGGCATCGGCGCACTCACCCGCCACGTCGCCCGCCGCTACGGCAAGGACGGCGTGCGCTGCAACGGGGTCGCCCCCGGCCTGGTCATGACCGAGCAGACCGAACGCAACCTGCCCGAGGAGTTCCGCGACATGATCCTCGCGACCACCCCGGCGCCGCGCCACGGCCGGCCCGAGGACGTCGGCGCCACCGTGGCCTTCCTCCTGTCCGACCTCGCCCAATGGACAACCGGCCAGATCCTCTGCGTCGACGGCGGCACCACCATGCGCCCCTGAACCACGCTCGACGGCCGTTCGGCCGCGCGTCCCGATCGACCGTCATCAGCCTCTGACGCCGACCACCTCTCGATACGAAGAAAGCAGCCCCATGGGAAAGCTGGACGGGAAAGTCGTCATGCTCACCGGAGCCTCCTCGGGCCTGGGCAAGCAGCAGGCGATCCGGATCGCCGAAGAGGGCGCCAGCCTGGCGATATGCGCGAGGACCGAGAGCAAGCTCTTCGAGACCAGGAAGATCTGCGAGGACCGAGGGGCCGAGGTGCTGGCGATGCCAGTCGACATCATGGACCACGACGCGCTGTCCGCGTTCGTGTCCGCGACCGTCGATAAGTTCGGCACCATCGACGTGCTCGTCAACAACGCGCACACCATCACCGTCCCGGCGCCGTTCCTGGAGAAGACCATCGACGATCTCGATGTCGAGATGCGCAGCTCCGTGTACGCCTACTGGCACCTCATGAAGCTCTGTTTCCCCTACTTGCGTGATCGGCCCGGAGCCGGCGCGTCCATCATCAACTTCGCCTCGGAAGCGGGCGTGATGGGCGACGCGCTGTACGCCCCGTACGCCGCGTCGAAGGAGGCGGTCCGAGGGCTGTCGCGGGTCGTCGCGAGGGAATGGGGACAGTACGGGATTCGCGTCAACACCCTGTGCCCCAACGGCATGACGGACAACATCTCGGGTGGCCTCGACTGGATGGAACCGCGGACACGCGAACACATCGAGAAGAGCTTCGTGAACAACCCGTTCGGTCGCGCCGGAGACCCCTACGAGGATGTCGCTCCGGTGACCGTGTTTCTCGCGTCGGACGACAGCCGGTGGATCACGGGGCAGAACCTCCATGCGGACGGGGGTGGCCTGATCAACGCCTGAGGATACCGATCAGTCTGGCAGACGCCTGAGCGGTCCGATCCCCTTTGCAGCGTGCCGAGGTGCACCTCGGCACGCTGCGATCCCTTCCTCCTGCTGGAGAGCCGCTTGCCGCCCCTTGGACGGCGAGCCGCTGCTGGTTGGCGCCGGTGCTGCGACTCCCCTGGCTGAGGGCCGCACCGTTGCCCGTCGACGCTCTGGCGACTTGGAGGCACAGCCCGCCGTTGACGTTGGTGAACGTGACGTAGCCGCCGATTACCGCAGCCTTCCGCCACAGCTGGTGCGTGCCACCGTCACAGGACATTGGTCGGCGGTCGCACCGTCGGTCTTGGAGGCTATGTCCACGCTGTTCTGGTCGAGGTAGGGGCCGGTGACGCTGGTGGACCGTCCGGCCACGGTGCAGTAGGTGCTGTTGACTCCGCTGCTCGACGAACAGACCGTCGTGGTCCTTGTCCGGACCGCTGGTGCAGCTGTGGCTGGCCCGCCGATCGACCACAAGCTCACCGGACGGCCTGCAGTCCGCTGCAGGGCTTCGCGTATGTGGCGGTCGGCACTCCGGGACGAACCGTCGAGCAGGCAATGCGCCACTGGCAAGGAGCTGCGACATGTACGCGAAGAGTCACGCCTTCCCCAGCGTGAGGTCGGTCGAATGAGTCGCACGTTGCTGCGCGGCGCACAGGTGATCAGCATGGCGCCCGGCCGACCGGACGTGGAGCGCGTGGACATCCTGGTCGATGACGACAGGATCGCCGCCGTGGGCGATCACCTGGACAGGTCCGATGACGACACCATCGACTTCTCCGGGCGCATCGTCATGCCCGGACTGATCAATGCGCACCTGCACACCTGGCAGTCCGGACTGCGCTGCGTGGGCGCCGACTGGACCCTGTTGCAGTACCTCACCCACCTGCACGGAGGCGTCGCCCGGCACTACAGCCCCGACGACATGTTCATCGGCGCCCTCGCCGGCGCGCTGAACCAGATCAACTGCGGTACCACCACGATCGGTGACTGGTGTCGGCGGGGGCGCCTTGGAGCAAGCGCTTGACGGGGACTTCGAATTTCTTGCCGGTACGGGTGTGGGGGATGCCCGGCGCTTCGAGGATCTCGTCGGGCACGTGACGGGGTGAGGCGCCGGTGCGGATGGCGTGGCGGATCTTGTCCTTCAGGGCGTCGTCCAGTTCCACTCCGGCGGCGGGGACCACGAACAGCGGCATCCAGTAGCCGCCGTGGGGTTCCTCGGCGCCGATGACCAGGGCTTCGGTGATCTCGGGGAGGCGTTCGACGACGTCGTGGATGTCGGCGCTGCCCAGGCGTACGCCGTTGCGGTTGAGGGTGGAGTCGGAGCGGCCGTGCACGATCACCGAACCGTGGGAGCATCGTGGCGTCGATGCCGATGGCCCAGATCCTCAACCTGAGCGGCGGAGCCATCGACGGCGACTGGCTCCTGTCGCTGCTGGCCGATTCCGACTCCACTTCCCCCAGCGAAGAAGAGAGCAGGAACCGATGACATCCGACTCCCGCGACGGCACGACACGGGCCGTCTGCAATCCGCTGAACCTGCCCTATCGCTACCAGGACCTGCGCCCCATGTCCGGCGGCCGGACCGTGCACCGGGAAGCGGCCGACCCTGCGCTTGCCGAATATCTTGTCCGTGCAGGTCACGCGGCATGTCTGTATTCGTGGAGGATGCCGCCAAGGCGGTCGTGGCGTCGTATGTCGGGGTCGTTTAGCTTGTCGGGATCGTTGATTGGTGTGGGGAGTGGGTGTAGCGGTCGGGCGTTCGCGATGCCCTGGTGCGGTCGGTGGAAGTTGTAGAACTGCTCGAACTCTCGTAGGGCGTGGAGGAGGTGGCGCTGGTTCCAGATCAAGGTTCGGTCCAGGAGTTCGTGTCTGCAGGTCTGCACCCACCTTTCCATGATTGAGTTCATTCTCGGCATCTGGATTCCGGTGAGGACAATTTCGATCCCCGTGTCCTTGAGGACGGCGTCGAACAGGGCGGGGAACTTCCCGTGCCTGTCCCGGATCATGAATCGTGCCCGGCAGCCGACGTCTTCGAGATCCATGACCAGGTTCTTCGCCGCTTGGGTTACCCGGGATGTGGTCGGGTGTGCGGTGGCGCCCAGGACCCGGATGCGGCGACTGCTGTGTTCGATCACCGCGAGTACGTACATCCGCGCGCCGGACAGGGTGACCGCCTCAAAGAAGTCACAGGCCAGGAGGGCGCCGGCTTGGGAACGCAGGAAGCCGGCCCACGTGCTGGAGCTCCGGCCGGCCGCCGGATCGACGCCGGCATCCTTCAGGATCTTCCAGACAGTCGACGCGGCCACCTTCACCCCTAGCACGAGCAGCTCGCCATGAAGGCGCCTGTAGCCCCAGCTTGGGTTCTCTCTGGCCAGCCGCAGCACCAGAATCCGGATGGACCGTGCTGTACGAGGTCGACCGGGTCGCTTGGGCCGCGATAAGGCGGCATGACGGCGCCTGGACAGGTCGCGGTGCCAGCGCAGCACCGTGTCAGAGGGCGGTATGTGAGTGAATAGACGGTTTGTCGTCGCCTGAACGTGTAGCAGTGTGGCGTTCCGGCGGGTGGGGGCCGTGGGCATCATTCAGAAGGCAGCACTGGCGACCAAAGCTCCTGCCGAGCGTTTCGGACTGGACAGCTGCACACACGTCAAGCAATGGGAGAAACTGGGAAACTAGCAAGAGTCGACGGACGAGCCTGCGAAGGAGCCGTGCGGTGGGCGACGAGTCGCTGTTCTATCGGCCGGGAAGCACGCTGCTGACCGCGATCCGCGCGTACACGGGCGGGCCCACGCCGAGTCGCCCTGACGACCCGGCCGTCCGTTTCCATCCCGGCGGAGTCACGTACCACCAGGCGTACGGATACGTTCCCGTGATCAAACTGGGCTGGCCGGCGGTCCGCGCGGTCGCCATCCTCCCCGGACCGGTCCCGGACCGTCAGGCTCTGTGCGTGTACCGGTTCAACGAACCACCGGAGGCCGACGTCCCGGCCAACGAACTATTCACCGGCACCGGGCGGGGCCTCGGAGTCCACTTTCAGGCGCTGTTCGGCACGAAACTCGTGGTGCACCTGCACCATGTACGAGGCCCGTCCCCAAGGAAACTCGCCCAGCGCCTACCAGCCTGGACAGGCGGCCGCATCACCCTCACCACCGAACGCCCAGCCTGAGAGGGCGTTTGAGGTAGGCAGATTGCCCTTGATGCCCTAGTAGGACTCCGTTAGTGGGCGGTTCGTGAGTCTTTGAGTCGATCTGCTGTCGCCTGATGGTGTGGCGGTGGGGCGGAATCTGCCGGTCCGCGGTTGGTGGTCTGGT
>NZ_JBIRSJ010000029.1:0-93971 GCF_044334165.1 Streptomyces sp. NPDC020845
GGTGAGGAGGGGCACCGCCACTCATGGTCGGTGGAACCAGGAACGCGACCGTCGCTGTTCGACCCAGATGGTCTTGCCCCGCGCTGCATGGTGGGGTCCTCTGCCCGACCTCGCTGTGTCGGCGGTTGGCCTGGTTGCGTTGGGCGGCGATGCGTCGAGCTCCTCTGGTTCCGTCTCGGCTATCGGGGGGCTCTGGCGCCCGGTGAGGTGGCCAGGGCGGGGAAGGCCCGGGACGGCTCCCTCGCTGAACCCGCACCACCAGCTGCTGGAGCGGGAGCAGTGGGCCGGTGAGTGGCCTATCGACCGGTAATCTCAACCAAAGCGACCGCGTGGGGGCTGCGCTCGCCGCGACCGGTGCCGGGTACCGGCTCGGTGGCGTCGGAGCCGAGGGCGACGGTGCGGTTGTCCTCGTTCACGTGCACGATCCGTGGGCGCAGGCGTCGGGCCACGGCGTCCTCGACCTGGGCGTAGCTGATGACGATGACCAGGTCGCCCGGATGCACGAGATGTGCCGCCGCCCCATTGATGCCGACGACGCCCGAACCCCGGCGCCCCTCGATGACGTAGGTCTCAAGACGGGCTCCGTTGGTGATGTCCACGAGGTGAACTAGTTCACCGGGGAGCAGATCGGCCGCCTCCATGAGATCGGCGTCGATCGTCACCGATCCCACATAGTGCAGGTCGGCCTCGGTCACCGTGGCCCGGTGAATCTTGGACTTCAGCATGGTGCGCAACATCGCGCCACCTTTCAGGTAGATGCATGGTCGCGTCCCCTGCCAGGGGTTCGCGCCGGCAGCCCGATGATAAAGCGGACGCTGCGCTACAGCGGTGCGAAGTGTGACCAAAGCCACTTTTGTTCGTCGTTGAAGCATCGCGGGGGAATGACGGCTTGTCGGCGCCGCGGGTACGGATTCAGCCGTGGAGTGAGTGGCAGTGGAAGCTGAGGCGGCTCTGCAGGTGCCAGATTCCCGTTTCATGAGTACTGCGACCAGGCTTCGCAGTCACCACTGGGCACCACATTGCGGATGCCGAAAATGGCGTCCAGCCTGGTGAGAAGCATGTTCCTGTCTAATGAGCTGCCCGCGCGTGCAGTGAGGAGTTTGGACCTGTGCTGGGTCTGACTCCGGGCGTCTACTGTACATATGCGACGCCCGGTCACGATGCCAGCCTCCAGGCAACTCGGGACGCAGAGGCCGAAAAAGGTGGACTCCTTTACTTGGCTGATTGTGCGTCAGTGTGGCCTGGGAGAACGGACCGGAGCACGCCGCTCAGCCTCGACGCAACTGGAGGTCAAGACATCCGATGCGGATGATCTGTCAAGCGGCGGCTTCGGTGGCAAGGTTTGTCGGTGCGGGAAATGCGGTTGCTTCGTCGTAGTGGATGCCGTGGGTGAGGCAGTGGTGTAGGCATCCGAGCAGTCGGTTGAAGAGGTTGCGCTGGGCGGAGGTGTGGCGGTCTCTTTGGCTTTGCGTCGGGGGTCGTAGTGGGCTCGGGCGCGGTGAGGCGGTGAGGGCCCAGACGTAGCCGGCGGAGGCCAGGCGTTGGTTTTTGGCCCGGCGGGCGAGTACCGTCACGCTTCTTCCGGACGCCCGGGTGATGGGTGCGGCCCCGGCGAAGGCTTTGAGGCCTTTTGCGTCGGTGAAGCGGGATCGGTCGTCGCCGATCTCGGCGAGCACCCTGCCCTTGTCGAGAATGTCATCCATGCAGGTCACGCAGCATGTCGGTACTCGTGCCCCCGCATCCGCCAGGATGGCATCGAACAGTGCGAGTGCCGATAAATCATCCACGCAGCTCAGGCCGCGTGCTGGTACTCGTGGAGCGCTCCGCCGAGTCGGTCTCGTCGGTCGATTTTCAGGTGGGCGAGCTGGGCTTGTTGGGCGATGGGTGCGGGTAGCGGGCGGCATGGGGCGGCTTGCTCGAGTGCCCTGTGCGGGCGGTGTTCGTTGTAGAAGGTCTCGTACTCGCGCAGTGCGTGGAGGAGGTGGCTCTGGTTCCAGATCAAGGTCCGGTCCAGGAGTTCTGTGCGGCAGGTCTGTATCCAGCGCTCCATGAGCGAGTTCATCCGCGGTACTCGAATGCCGGTGGTGACAACCTAGCTTTGGCCTGGCTGCGGAGGAAGTTGGCCCAGGTGGTGCTCTGCCGTTCGGGCGCGGGTGGGATGCCATGATCGCGGAGGATCTCCCAGACGGTGGAGGCGGCGACCTTGATCCCCAGGGCTGCGAGTTCGCCGTGGATCCGGCGATATCCCCACGAGACATTCTCCCTGGCCAGGCGCAGGACCAGGGCGCGGATCGACCGGATGGTGCGTGGGCGTCCACGTCGTCTGGGTACGCAGGTCGCGGCATGGCGCCGCCTGAGCAGTTCACGGTGCCAGCGCAACACCGTGTCGGGCCGGACCAGCAGCAGAAGGTGCCGCAGCCTGTCTTTGGGAAGGTGGTGGAGCAGGCTGGCGAGGGCAGCGCGGTCGCTGTCGGTGAAGGTCGGCTTGCCGACCTGGCGTTGCAGGACCAGCAGTTGGTGCCGGAGGACGAGGATCTCGATGTCCTTGTCTTTGTCGCTCATCGGCAGGAGGCGTAGGAACGCCAGGGCGTTGGTCGTGGCGAGGTAGGCCAGGCGCAGCAGCACGACAGATCATGATGCCGCCAGAACCCAGTGAGGGTGCTGCGAGCGGGATGGAAGTCGGCACGAACCGCATCCCACCAGTGGTGGTTGTTGGCCTGGCCCGCCAGCAGGACCAGCGGCGTCCCCTGGCCCTGGAGCTGTTAGGCGATGCGGGTTCCGTCCGGTGTCATCGCGTGTGTCATCGGCTTCCTCGCTCCCGCGTGGGATCTATCCGGGCCTGAGTGAGCGGTGAAGCCGGGGCGACCGTCTTGGTGTGCTTCGTCGCCATCAGCCGTGCAGGGCAACCTCATGGCTGCCGGTACACAAGGGCGGCAGATGGCCCGCGCGGTCGGTTGCTGGAAGAAGTACCAGCCCGGCCCTCAGACACCCGCTGCCACCGCGGCGCCCAGCCCAAGCAGGACGACGCCGGTCGTCACACTGAGCCCCCGCAGGACAGCCGGCCGCGATACCAAGGCGCGCCCTCGGCCGACGGCCCAGGTGAGCAATAGGTACCAAGAGGCACTGACGAGCGCCCACAGAGCTCCCAGGGCGACGGTCGACAGGAACACCGGGCCCTTGGCCGTCACGAATTGGGGCAGCACCGAGACGGCGAACACGCCGGCCTTCGGGTTGCCGAGGTTGGTGCTCAGGCCGGTGAGGTATCCGCCCGCGAAGCCGGTGCGGCGCCCGCCCTCGCGGGGCGGACGGGTGGAGGCGGTGGTGAGCGCGGTCCGCAGCGTGTTCACCCCGAGGATCATCAGCACGATGCCCCCTGCGATCCGGAGTACCGCGTACGCGCGCGGGCTGGCCAGCAGGGCAGCGGACAGCCCGGCCGCGGCGGCCGTGGACCACAGCAGGAAGCCGGTGGCGTTGCCCGCGAGCGTGCCTCGGACTGTGCGTTGCCCGGTTTCCAGAACCTGCCGGATCATCATGGCTTGACTCGCGCCTGGCAGCATCGCCAGCAGCAATGTGGTGGCGATGAAGACGGGCACATGCGTAGGCATGGGGAAAGAACCCTTCCAGGGATCGCGGTCGATGGGTGCACCACCAGGCTTCCTCTCCCGCACTTATAAGAGAAGTTAAAAGAGAAGGGTGCAGCGTTAGGATTATTGAATGGTGGTGGACCCGGGACAGCTCCGGCTTCTCGCGTTGATCGAGCGGCACGGCTCCTTGACGGCGGCGGCTCACGCCCTCCAGCTCACGCCCGCGGCGGTCACACAGCAGGTGGTCAAGGCCGAGCGCGACTGGCAGGTGCCCCTGGTCATCCGTGGTCCTCGCGGAGCAACGCTCACCGCGGCCGGTGCGCTGCTCGCCTCCCACGGTCGAACCGTGGAGGAGGCGTCGGACAAGGCCGAGGCGCAACTGGCCGCACTGCTCGGTCACCTCTCCCTACGGCTGCGGATCGGAACGTTCCAGGCGGCTGCCCTGCACCTGCTGCCACCCGCCCTGACGGCCCTGCGGCACCGCCATCCGGGCGCCGACGTCTCCGTCGTAGACGTGGTGTCCGGACGCGGAGCGGACGAGATCAGCGCAGGGCGCCTGGACCTCGCCATCGTCGCGTCCTGGGGCACACCGCTCGCGCCGCCCCCGCACCTACGCGCCCACCCGCTCCTGCTGGACCCGATGGTCGTGGTTCTCCCCGACGACCACCCACTGGCCACCGGGCAGCCCGCGGACACCGAACTGCGCCTAAAACAACTGCGCGACGAATCGTGGGTTTCCATCCTGGCCGGCCACGCCGCCCGCGAACAGTTCCACGACGCTGCCCGCGAGGCCGGCTTCACTCCCACCGTGCGGTTCGAGACCGAGTCCTACGACGTTGTCCAGGCCCTCGTCGGCACAGGCAGCGCTGTGGCTCTGGTATCGCGCCTGGCCCTGACCCATGCGCCCGGCACCACCCATCGCGAACTGGCCCACCCCAGGCCCTACCGCCAGCTCTACGCCCTGACCAAAACCGACGCCAGCCTCACACCACTCGCAGACATGCTGATCGACCTCCTACGCGATGTCGCCCACGACATTACCGCCACCTGGGAGGCTCCCCTGCAAGAAGAACAACGCTCATCGGACTCACCGCACGGAGCCTGAAAAGCCCCCGGTCCTGAATCGGCACCGCCTGGTCGATGGGCGGCCGGCCCCGCCAGCCGACCATCGACGTCGGCAGCCGGCTTGGCGTCGGCCCCGCCGTAGCTGGAGCTCGGGGGTGGTCGAAGCCACGGCAGTCGGCTTCGACCACCCCGCCGCGTCGTCGGCGCTTCACCTGGAGGCTGCGGGCTGCGGTTCATCCGTCCGCTGGCCGGGGATGGGCGCGGCGGGGCCGAGATCGAGACGGCTGTTCATGTCGAGCCGAACCGTCCGTACGGATTCACATGCGTCCAGAACAGCGGTGACAAGCCCCGGCGGTCCGCGTCGGTGAGCTTGTCCGCCCACCTCGGGTCCGCCAGGACCTGCTGCATCAGGAGGGTGTTGACGTGTTCTCTGAACTTCGCCATCTCGGCATAGGTCAAGCGATGTTGGCCCGGAGTCTTCTGCCTTGCCCCACGGGGCAAGGCAGAAGTAGTCAGCGGAAACCGGGGGCGCCGTCCCGTTCCTGGCAAGAAGCTGGGCGCCGGTTCTTCTCATCTGGTTCAGACAGCGGAGTGATGAGAACGGGGCCTGCCCGGCTTTCGTTCCCATACTCTGTCGAAACGTTCATTGGACTCAGCGGTGAACACCGGGCCGATAGCCGGGCGGTCCAGCGGGCGGGGGAACGCCGGGTGCTGGCCGGACAACGTGCCTCGCAGGAGTTCGCGAAGGTCTGCGCGGATCTCGGTGTGATCAGATCGCGCGGCGCGGTGCGTACGAGCGCAAACAACGCCGCCGCCGAATCGTTCGACGCGACCATGAAACGCGAAACACTCCAGGGCAGGAGACGCTGGTCAGGAGCACGAGAGGCCCGTCTCGCGGGTCTTCCGATGGGCCACCCGCTACAACACCAGGAGAAGACACTCCGGCATCGGGCAGACCAGCCCGATCGCCTACGAACAACGATCAGCTACCCTGACCACCGCCGCATGACAACCGGTGTCCACGATCCAGGGTCAAGCCCCCGTCGAGGATGTCCCGGGGGTCAGGGCGCCCCTCCTCGGCGAGCAGTGCGTCGCAGCGGGCGCTGATGTCGGCCACGACGGCCCGGCCACGCCGTAGCAGGACGGCCTCCAGCAGGGCCTCTTTCATCCCGAAGTGATAGTGCACGGCTGCCGGTGCCAGGCCTGCCGCGGCGTTGATCGCGCGCACCGAGACGGCCTCCACGCCCTGCTCGGCGAAGAGACGCCCGGCCGCGTCCATGAGGGCCTCGCGGGTCGCCTCTCCGTCGCGGGGACTCTTACGGCGTCCCTTGTGTTCAGCCACGCCCGGTCCCTCGCTGCTCTCGGCTGTTTCGCCAGTCAGTTGTTCTCGGGTGATGAGCCTAGCCGGACCAGGATGCGGCGGACCGCTTCGGGAATCAATTTGTTTCAAACAATTGATTCGATCGACTGATCGGCTTAATGTCGTGTCGCGCCGGGCGAGCGGAGCCGCCGCTTGGGCCCCTGTCCCTGCCCCCGCAGCAGGGCCGGGCGGCAACACCTCGCTGCTCAGCCGCGCACGCACCCCGCAAGCCCCCGACAACCTTTTTCTCGCATTCCCGTCCCGGTGCGACACCGAACCCCGCTGGCCGGGGCCGCCCCGCACCCCATCCCGCAAGGAGGCGGTATGGCGCCCAGGAAGCGACGGCCCACCAACGTCCAGGCCGACCCCGAACTGCTGCTGACGATGTTCACCACAGTCGCCCGGGCGCGCGCCCTGGAGGACGCCCTCGCCCTGCACATCCGAGACCACGGCTTCGCCGGGTTCTGGCATCCGGGCAAGGGCCAGGAGGGTGCGGTTGCCGGCGCCTGTGCCGCACTGCGCACGGACGATTACCTCTTCTACCAGGGGCGGGGTGCAACCTGGCCGCTGGCCAAGGGCATGGGCCTCCAGCCGATCATCGGTGACCTGCTGGGCCGGGTCACCGGCTCCACCGGCGGCAAGGGGGCGGGCGTGCCGCACTGGGCCGACCCGGCGCTGGGCATCATGGGCGAGGGCGCGACACTCGGCAGCGTCTACCCGCTCGCCGCCGGAGCTGCCCTGTCGGCCAAGATGCGCGGCACCGACCAGGTCGCCCTCGCTGACTTCGGCGACGGAACCTCGCACCGCGGGACCTTCCACGAAACGCTGATCCAAGCCGCCTCGTGGAAGCTGCCCCTCGTCTACTTCTGCGAGAACAACGGCCTCTCGGTCTCCACCCGGTTCGACGACGTCAGCCCCACCCCGAACGTGGCCGACCGTGCCTCCGCCTACGGTATCCCCGGCGTCGTCGTCGACGGGCACGACGCCGTCGAGGTCCATCGGGTGACGGCGGAGGCGGTCGAACGGGCCCGTGCCGGAGAAGGCCCCACGCTGATCGAGGCGAAGGTCACGCGGGTCGGCGGCCACTGGGAGGGCGACGCCCAGCAGTACCGGCCCGCGGACTTCCTCAAGGACTACCAAGACCCGCTGGAAGTGCTCCTCAATTACCTCGGAGACGACCACGCAGAGACCGCGGACAAGATCGTCGCGGACGCGGCGGCGGAAGTGGCGGAAGAACTGCAACGCGCCGAGGCGGCGGACCTCCCCGACCCCCAGATCATCACGAAGGACGTGTTCGTATGACGACGCTCACCGAGAACGCGCCCGCCGTCGGCGGACCCGAACCGGCGTGCCAGAGCACGCATGTGATCACCTATCAGGCGGCGCAGGGCGAGGCCCTCGTCGAGGAGATGCGACGCGACACGACGGTCTTCTGCATGGGCCAGGACCTGCGCATGGGCGGCTTCTTCGGCGGAACCCGCGGCATGGTCGACGAATTCGGCTACGAGCGGGTCCTCGACACCAGCATCACCGAGGCATTCATGGTCGGCTGCGCCGCCGGTGCCGCGATGACCGGCATGCGCCCGGTGGTCCAGATGGGCTTCGCCGACTTCTCCCTCATCGCCGGCGACGAGATCTTCCAGAAGCTCGGCAAGTGGCGGCACATGCACGGCGGCCAGTTCGAACTGCCCGCAGTGATCATCATGCCGATCGGCCCGAGCGGCGGCGCGGGGCCCGAGCACTCCGGATCCATGGAGATGCTGGGCATGCACTTCCCCGGCCTGAAAGTCGTCGTCCCGTCCGACGCCTGGGACGCCAAGGCGCTGCTGAAGGCGGCCATCCGCGACCCCAACCCCGTCCTGTACTACCCGAGCAAGCAGCTCGACTGGATCCGCGGCCCGGTCTCCACCGACCCCGACGAGATCATCCCGCTGGGTCAGGCCGCCGTACGGCGCACCGGCACATCGGCGACGGTCATCACCTACGGCTGTATGACCCGGCGGGCCCTGGAGGCAGCCGAGACCCTGGCCGGTCAGGGCATCGAGCTGGAGATCGTGGACCTGCGTACCCTCGTCCCGCTTGACCTGGATACCGTGACCACATCGGTACTGCGCACCCACCGGGCGCTCATCGTGCACGAGGCGCCGCGCACCGCCGGCCCGGGAGCGGAGATCGCCGCCGCCATTCAGGAGCGCTGCTTCTGGCACCTCGACGCACCGATCATGCGCCTCGGCGCCGTGGACGCCCCCATCCCGGCCAGCCGCCACCTGGAGCAGCACTGCTTCCCCAGCGTGGACGACATAGCCGAGGCGGCCCGACGGCTCGCCCGCACCTAATGGGGTTCATCGGGTCGTGAGTGAGACTCGATGAGTGGCCGCCAGCAGGTGAGCACTGCCCGCACCGGAACTGTTCGAGCTCTGTGGTCAGACCGTGCCCCTGCTGGTCGGCCGGGAGGCCGGACGGCTGATGGGATGGCGTGCCCGCCGGGCTGATGAGCGTGAGCACTGGATCCATGAGGGCGCGAGCTGTGTCTTCCGCAGGCCACGCACGCGATGCACGTCAAGAGGTTGGAGAAGCGGGTGCTGTTCATCGGCGAGGACTGGGCCGAAGGCCACCATGATGTCGAGGTTCAGGACGGTTCGGGCCGCAAGCTCGGGGCTGCCCGTCTGCCGGAGGGGGTCGAGGGCATCGCAAAGCTGCATGCCCTGATCGCCCGGCACGGTGGCGATGGCCTGGGGCCGGGGCAGGTGGTGGTCGGGATCGAGACCGACCAAGGCCCGTGGGTGCAGGCTCTGCTCGCGACCGGCTATCAGGTCTATGCCGTCAACCCCCGACAGGCGGCCCGGTTCAAGGAACGTTACGGCACCTCCGGGGCGAAGAGCGACAGGGGTGATGCACACGCGCTGGCCGACATGGTCCGCATCGACCGCGCTCAGCTGTGGCCGATCGCCGGGGACAGCGAGCACGCCCAGGCCGTCAAGGTCGTCGCCCGGGCCCACCAGACGCTGGTCTGGGAGCGCACCCGTACCTTCCAGCGGCTGCGCAGCACGCTGCGTGAGTACTTCCCCGGTGCGCTCACCGCCTACGCAGGACTGGAGCTGACGAGTACGGACGCCCTGGAACTGCTGGTCAAGGCACCCGCACCCGCGCAGGCGGCGAAGCTGACGAAGCAGCAGATCACCGCTGTCCTCGCGAGGCACCGGCGTCGCAACCGGGACCAGAAGGCCGCCGCGCTCCAGACCACACTGCGCCAGCCGCAGCTGGACGTCGCGGCCCCGGCTGCCGACGCCTACGCGGCCGTCGTGGCCTCACACACCCGGCTGTTGATCGCACTGAACGACCAGATAGACGCCCTGGAAGGGCAGGTGAGGGCACATCTTCTCGCGCACCCGGACGCTGAGATCCACCTGTCGATGCCAGGCATCGGCGAGATCATTGGTGCCCGGGTGCCGGCCGAGTTCGGCGGCGACCCCACCCGCTACGTGTCCGCAAAAGCCCGCAAGAACTACGCCGGCACCAGCCCGATCACCCGGGCCTCCGGCAAAATCCACGCCGTCCAGGCCCGCTACGTCAGCAACAACCGCCTCGCCGACGCCCTCCAACGACAAGCGTTCTGCGCTCTGCAGAACTCACCCGGAGCCCGCCGCTACTACGACAAGCAGCGCGCCCGCGACCTCGAGTACAACCCCGCCCTGCGACAGGTCGGCAACCGCCTCGTCGGCATCCTCCACGGATGCCTCAAAACCGGCACCCACTGCGACGAAGCCACCGCATGGGCGCGCCACGCCAACCTCGCCACAACTTGACACCCAACGCCATGGGATGTCTGACCACCCGCCGAGCCGCCGGAGACTTGATATGACGACGCTGATCGAAATCCGCCTGCCCCATATGGGTTCCGTCGAGCGGGCTGTCATCACCACCTGGCACAAGGGGCCGGGTGACAAAGTGGCCCTCGACGAACCCTTGTTGGACGTGTCGACGGACAAGGTGGAAACGGAAGTCGCCTCCCCCCAAGAGGGCACCCTGGTGGAGATCCTCGCGCACCCCGACCAGGAGGTGCCCGTCGGCGAACTGATCGCTCGGTTCGCCCCGCTCGATGCAAGCGACGCGGAGATCACCGCCGCGCTCGGGGGCGAGCCGCAGGTACCGGCGGCGCCCGCGCCCGCAGAGCCTGCACACGCGGCGCCTGCACCCGCCCCACCACAGCAGCACCCCGAGCCGGCACAGCAGACGCACGAGCCTCACCCGGCACCGTCCGGCGCCCCGCCGGTGCCCGCCGTCACGGCACGCCAGGACCTCGACGGGCTGTCGCTCGTCCTCACCAATGCCCTGCGTTACGTGACGGACCCCGCTGCCACCGACCATGCGGCGCCACCCACTTCACCGTTGGTGCGCCGCATGGCCAAGGAAGCAGGCATGGACCTGCGGGCCGTGCGCGGCACCGGCCGCGGCGGCCGCGTCACCCGCAATGACGTCCGCGCTCATCTGGAGGCCGCCGCCACACCGAAGACACCGCCGGCCCCCGCCGAGCAAGCACCTGCGACCGCACCCCCGGCTCCGCCGACGCCTTCGGCCCAGCCCGCCACCGCCACCCCGCGCCCCGACGGCTACGAGGCCATCCCCTGCGAGGAGGTGCCGCTCACCCCGACCCGCAAGGCGATCGCCGCCCACATGGTGGCCTCGGTGAGCACCGCGCCGCAGCTCACCGCCCAGGTCGACGTGGACTTCACACACCTGGCCGCCGCCCGCGCCGCGGTGAACGTCGACCGGGCACGCCAGGGCCGGGACAAGCTCAGCTACCTGCCGTTCATCGCCCGCGCCCTGGTAGCGGTGATCGGTGAACACCCCGACATCAACGCCACCTTCACCGACACCCACCTGCTTCGCTGGCGGACGGTGAACCTGGGCATAGCGGTGGACGTGGAGGCCGGGCTCTACGTCCCGGTGATGCGCGACGCCCAACGCCTCAGCCTGGACGGCATGGCCGAGACCATCACGGACCTCGCCCAGCGCACCAGGGACCGCCGCCTGACCGCGGCCGACCTGCAGGGCGGCACCATCACCATCAGCAACTCCGGCAGCGTCGGCGGTGTGACCTCCACGCCGATCCTCACCCGCCCGCAGGTGGCCTCGCTCGGCGTGCCCGCAGTGATCCGCCAGCCCGTGGCCGTCACAGGCGACAACGGCGAGGAATACATCGCCATCCGCCCGGTCGCCCGGCTCGGCCTGACCTTCGACCACCGCGCCATGGACGGCTCCGCCGCCCTCCGGGCGCTCAATGCCCTGCAGCACGCACTGCAGGAATGGCCGGCGGAGGCCTACCGCTGATAAGCCGCCCACCCGCGCGGTTGGAGCGGGAGGTCAAACCAGCCGCGCGGGTGGGCCACCACCTCGTCCCGGGCCCGACGCCAACGCATCCGGGCCAGCATTCCCCTCGACCAGACGGCGATGCATGCACGTCGTGATCAACCCTCATGGAAGGCCGCTATGACGAAGCTGGCAGGCAAGGTCGCTCTGATCACCGGAGCGGGCCGCGGAATCGGACGGGAGATCGCCCGCAAGCTCGGCTCCGACGGAGCCCGAGTACTCGTCAACGACCTTGACCGGGAACCCGCCGAGGAAACGGTCGCCCTGCTGGAGAAGGACGGCATCGAGGCCGCCGCCTTCCCGGGCAGCGTGACCGAACCGGACTTCGGCGACCGCTTCGTCAAGGCGGCGCAGGACACTTACGGCCGACTCGACATCATCGTCAACAACGCCGGCTACACCTGGGACTCCGTGGTCCACAAGACCACCGACGAGCAGTTCGACGCCATGCTCGACGTCCACCTGCGCGCACCGTTCCGCATCCTGCGGGCCGCCACCGGCGCCTTCCGCGAGGCCGCCAAGCACGATGCCGAGGCGGGGGAGCGCACCGTCCGCAAGGTCGTCAACGTCAGCTCGGTCGCCGGACTCGGCGGCAACATCGGACAGGCCGGCTACGCCTCCGGCAAGGCCGGTGTCGTCGGGCTGACCAAGACGCTCGCCAAGGAGTGGGGCCGCTACCAAGTCACTGTCAACGCGGTCGCCTTCGGGCTGATCGCCACCCGGCTCACCGAGGCGCCCGCAGGCACCGGCGCCACCATCGACGTCATGGGCCGCGACATCAAGGTCGGCATCGGCGACGAGCTGCGCGGCGCCATGGAGGCCGGCATCCCGCTGGGGCGCGCGGGCACGCCCCAGGACGCCGCCAACGCGGTGTACCTCTTCACCATCCCGGAGTCCGACTACATCACCGGTCAGGTCGTCATCGCCAGCGGCGGGCTCGTCATCTGAAAACGTCTGCCCACACACCCTCAAGGAGCGACATCACCATGCCGGGATCCGTCATCATCGGCGGGGCACGCACCCCGATCGGCAAGCTGCTCGGTGCCCTGTCCGCGCTGCCCGCCCCCCGTCTCGGCGCCGCGGCCATCGCCGGTGCGGTGCAGCGCGCCGAAATCGCCTCGGACGACGTCGACGCGGTGGTCATGGGCACCGTCGTGCAGGCTGGCGCGGGACCCAACCCGGCGCGACAGGCCGCAGCCTGCGCCGGGCTGCCCATGAGCGTGCCCGCCACCACCGTCAACAAGCTGTGCCTGTCCGGACTGCACGCGGTCGCGCTCGCGGACCTCATGGTCTCGGCCGGACACCACGACGTTGTCGTCTGCGGGGGCATGGAGTCGATGACCCAGGCCCCCCATCTGCTGCCCGGCGCCCGCACGGGCTACCGCTACGGCACGGCGACAGCGGTGGACGCCCTCGACGCCGATGCGCTGGTGTGCGCCTTCGACGGGATCTCGATGGGTGCGGCCACCGAGGCCCACCAGACCAGCCTGGGCATCTCGCGGGAGGAACAGGACGCCTTCGCGGCCCGCTCGCACCAACTGGCCGCGAAGGCGGCCCAGACCGGCCACTTCGCCGACGAGATCGTGCCGCTGACCGTGCCGGCACGCCGCGCAGAGGTGACCGTCGAAACCGACGAGGGGATCCGCGCGGACACCACCGCCGAATCCCTCGCACGGCTGCGGCCCGCTTTCGCGCCGGACGGCACCATCACGGCCGGCTCCTCCTCCCAGCTCTCCGACGGTGCCTGTGCACTCGTCGTCACCAGCCGGGAGTACGCCGAGCGAATCGGGGCCGAACCGCTTGCCGAGATCGGGGCATACGGCACGGTGGCGGGCCCCGACCCCTCGCTGCTGGCCCAGCCCGCGAACGCCGTCCGCGACGCGCTCGCACGCGACGGCTCCCTCAAGCCGTCCGATCTCGACCTGCTGGAGATCAACGAGGCATTCGCCGGCGTCGCGATCCACTCAACCCGCGAACTCGGCGTCGACCCCGACCAGGTGAACGTCAACGGTGGCGCCATCGCCCTGGGGCACCCCGTGGGCATGAGCGGCGCCCGCCTCGTACTGTCCCTCGCCCTCGAACTGCGACGCAGGGGCGGCGGAACCGGAGCGGCCGCCCTGTGCGGAGGCGGCGGCCAGGGCGACGCACTTCTGCTGAGGAGCTTCACGTGAGCACTCCTGCCACCATCGGGACGGCCAAGCCGTCGCCCACCCCGCTCATCAACCCGTCCGTCATCGGCACCTGCACCCCGCCACACACGGCCCTTGTGGAGGCGGGCCGGCTGCGGCAATTCGCCCACGCCATCGGCGAGCGGCGACCCGAGTACATCGACGAAGAGGCGGCCCGGGCAGCGTCCCGCCCCGGGCTGCTCGTGCCGCCGACGTTCCTGTTCTGCCTGGAGATGGACCGCCCCGACCCCTGGGGATGGCTGACAGACATGGAGGTGGACCTGGCCACCGTCCTGCACGCCGAGCAGTCCTTCGTCCACCACCAGCCCGCCTGGTCCGGCCAGCGGCTGGCCTTCACCTCCCGCATCACGGACGTGATCGCCAAGTCGGGCGGGGCGCTGCAGTTCGTCGTACGCGAGACGCACGTGACGGACGAACACGGGCGAGTGGTCGCCGACCTGAGCACCACGCTCGCTGTCGTACGCCCTACGGCTCCCGCTGTGGAGGAGGGCCGATGACCGACGCAACAGCACCGACCGCAGGCCGCAACACCGCCGAGGCGGCTGTCGCCCCGCTGGTGACCTTCACCCTGCCTCCGGTCACCCGCACCGACCTTGCCCTGTATGCCGGGGCATCCGGAGACCACAACCCCGTCCACATCGACATCGATGCAGCCATGGCGGCAGGACTTGACGATGTGATCGCGCACGGCATGCTCTCCATGGCCTGGGCGGGACGTGTGCTCGAGGAGGTCACCGGGCCCGGATCCGTTCAGGCCTATCGCATCCGCTTCACCGCCCCGGTCCGGATCGGCGACAGGCTGACGGTCACCGTGACCCGAGCCGGAGAACAGCAACCGGACGGCACCACACCGACCGACGTCGACCTGCTGGTGGCCAACACCGAGGGACACGTCACGGCACGGGGCACGGCCCGACTGTCTCCGCACGCCCTCAGCGCAGCAAGGAGCCGAAGCACATGACCCAGCCCGCACCGACCAGCCAGGCAATTCCCGGCGTGGACTGTGAGCGGCTCGCGCAGTTCCTGACTCGTGCTGCCGGGCCGTGGACACCCCCGCCCGAAGCAATGCACGTCTCGCTGCTGTCCGGTGGCCGTTCCAACCTCACCTACCGCATCGACTGGGGCCCCCTGCGCTGGGTGCTGCGCCGCCCGCCGCTCGGCCACGTCCTGCAGACCGCGCACGACATGCTGCGTGAGGCACGCGTGCTCACCGCACTCGGCCCCACCGACGTCCCGGTCCCTCTCATGATCGCCGTATGCGACGACACGGACGTTGTGGGCGCGCCCTTCTACGTCATGGAGTTGGTCGACGGCCTGGTCCTGCGCACCGAGGACGACCTCGCCACACTGAACGGCCCCACCGCCCGCACGTTGGCCCACGGGTTCGTCGACACGCTCGCCGACCTGCACAACGTGTCGCCCACCGAAGTGGACCTTGTCGGCTTCGGCCGCCCCGAGGGATATCTGGAACGCCAAGTCAGCCGCTGGAAAAGGCAGTTGGAAGCCTCCACCTGCCGTGCCGTGGCCGGCTTCGGGGAACTGGCCGACGGACTGGCCCGCCACCTGCCCACAACCCAGCGGCACAGCCTGGTCCACGGCGACTACCGGCTCGACAACGCCATCTTCGAACCCGGCCACCCCGAACGCCCGAACGCCGTACTGGACTGGGAGATGGCCACCCTCGGCGACCCGCTCGCCGACCTGGGCCTGTTCCACCTCTACTGGATCGGCTGGGCAGGTATCGACAACCCGATCGCCGGAACCCCCGGCCTGCATCCGGCCTTCCCCTCCTGGGAGGAACTCGCCGACCGCTACGCACAGCGCAGCGGTCTGAAGCTGGACGCCCTCGACTGGTACATGGCCTTCGCCCACTACAAGCTCGCCGTGATCCTCGAAGGCATCCACTTCCGCCATCAGCAGGGCCTGACCGTCGGCGAGGGCTTCGAAGCGATCGGCGCGATGGTGCCCCAGCTCGTCGAGCGCGGTCTCACCCACCTTCACAGCTGACCCCACCTGCGACCGCCCACGCTGCCTGGCGCCGGCACACGAATGGACACCGAGATGGACTTCTCCTTCGACAAGCACACCGAGGAACTCCGCAAGAACCTCACCGACTTCATGGCCACACACGTCATCCCGTCCGAACCCCACTTCGCGGAACCCCACTTCGTCGCCGACTCCCGCGAACACCCCGGTGCACCCGCCTCCGGCTGGGGACGCCCGCCGGTCATGGCCGAGCTGCGCGACGAGGCACAACGCCGGGGACTGTGGAACCTCTTTCTGCCGCACTCACCGCTCGGCGCCGGCTTGTCCAACCTGCAGTACGCTCCCCTGGCCGAGATCACCGGCTGGAGCCCCCAGGTCGCCCCGGAAGCGCTGAACTGCGCGGCCCCGGATACCGGCAACATGGAACTGCTGGCCATGTTCGCCACCGACGAGCAGAAGAAGCGCTGGCTGGAGCCGCTCCTCGAGGCGCGCATCCGCTCCGCATACTGCATGACCGAGCCGGGTGTCGCGTCCTCGGACGCCTCCAACATGCAGCTCACAGCGCGCCGCGAAGGAGACCAGTACGTCCTCAACGGGCGCAAGTGGTGGGCCACGGGCGCCCTTGCCCCCGAATGCGAACTCCTCGTCGTCCTGGCCGTCACCGACTCCGACGCCGAACCACGCCACCGCCAGAGCATCCTCCTCGTCCCCACGGACACCGAAGGCGTCCACGTGGTGCGCGGCCTGTCCGTGTTCGGTTTCACCGACGCGGCCCACGGCGGCCACGCCGAAGTGGCCTTCGAGAACGTACGCGTGCCCGCCACCCACCTGCTCGGCCAGGAGGGAGAAGGCGCGCGGCTGGCACAGGCACGGCTGGGACCCGGACGCATCCACCACTGCATGCGACTGGTGGGGATGGCCGAGCGGGCACTGGAGCTGATGTGTGCCCGCGCCGAAGAGAGAACCGCCTTCGGACGCCCCCTGACGGAGCAGGGCGAGGTATTGAGCTGGCTCGCCGAGGCCCGGGTACGCATCGATCAGCTGCGCCTGATGGTCCTCCGAGCGGCCTGGCTCATCGACGAGATGGGAGCCCGCGAGGCCCGCACCCAGATATCGGCCATCAAGATCGCCGCACCGCAGACCGCCGAGTGGGTCATCGACCGGGCGATCCAGCTGCATGGCGCGGCCGGCATGGCCCAGGACCTGCCGCTGGCGATGCTGTGGGCCCAGGCGCGCGGCCTGCGTTTCGCCGACGGCCCGGACGAGGTGCACCGCATGGTGCTCGGCCGCAGAGAGCTGGCACGCCAGCGAGACAAGGCCCTGAGCGGAAAGGGAACGCGATGACAACCCGAACGCAACCGTCCGGCGAGCAACTCGCCTCGTCAACATCTCCCGTCCGGGTGGAACGCGACGGTGCCGTCGTCCGCCTCGTACTGGCGTCCGCGGAGACGGGCAACGCCTTCGACCTCGACTTCGTCACCGCCCTGCGGCGCGCCGTGGAACAGATCGTGGAATGGACGAACGAGCCGGGCCGCGGCGGCGTAGGCGCCGTGCTGCTGCGGGCCGAGGGCCGCAACTTCAGCGTCGGCGGCGACCTGAAGGCCTTCGTAGCACAAGGGGATGACATCGGCCCGTACGTCACGGCGGTCGCCGGCGCCGCACACGCCGCCGTCCTCGGACTCGTGGGGCTGTCCGTCCCCGTCATCGCGGAAATCCGCGGCGCCGTCGCAGGCGGAGGAGTGGGCCTGGCACTGAGCGCCGACCTGGTGGTGGCGGCGCGCTCGGCGAAGCTGCGCCTGGCCTACACGGCCCTCGGCCTCACCCCCGACTGCGGGGCCTCCTGGTTCCTGCCCCGGCTTGTGGGCGAACGCAGGGCACTCGACCTGACGTTCACCAACCGCGTTGTGCGTCCCACCGAGGCCGAGCAATGGGGGCTGTTCAACCGGGTCGTCGACGAGGAGGACCTGCCCTCCGCCACCGAGGAACTGGCCCATTCCCTGGCGACGGGCCATGTCCACGCGCTGAGCCGGACCAAGCTGCTGGTGCGCGCCGGACGGCTCGACGAACTGCACAATCACCTCGAATGCGAGGCCGAGTTCATCGCCGACGCCGCCGCCCGCCCGGAAGTCCGGGCGGCGATGCGCCAGTTCCTGGAGGGCTCGCACCGCGGGCGCACCTGACCGGAATGCTTCCGGCGCACGAGATTCGACCGATCACCTTCGCCCTTCTGCCTGCGCCCCGTGCAGGCCCCCGCACGTGTCTCCTCGGAGGCTCCCCTTGTCCACCCCTGCAACGACGACCGCGCCATCCCAGGGTGCTTCTGCGGAGCTGTACCGACCCCAGCACCCCGTCCGCTTCGTGATCGCCTCCAGCCTCTTCGACGGGCACGACGCCGCGATCAACATCATGCGGCGCATCCTGCAGTCGCAGGGCGCCGAAGTGATCCACCTCGGGCACAACCGGTTGGTCAAGGAGGTGGTGGATGCCGCGCTGGAGGAAGACGCCCAAGGCGTGGCCATCAGCTCCGTCTGCGGCTCGGGCTCGCCGGAATGATCAACTCGATGATCGAGGAACATCGCGGCGGTGCTGGGCGGTGACGATCCGCACTCGCCCGCCTGGTCACCGGCCTGACCGCCAGCACCGTGCCTGACCCGGTGCTGCACGCGGTGCACGCGGCAGCTTCCGAGCGCAAGGTGCCCGTCCTCGGCATCACCGGCACCGGCGGCTCCGGCAAGTCCTCGCTCACCGACGAACTGGTCCGCCGGCTGCGCACCGACGGGTGTCGATCTCCGGCTACCACATCGCCGAAGCCGGCGCGAATCCCATCAGCCAGCTCGCCTTCACCCTGGCCAACGGCTTCACCTACGTCGAGGCCTACCTGGCCCGCGGCATGGACATCGACGACTTCGCACCCAACCTGTCGTTCTTCTTCTCCAACGGCATGGACTCCGAGTACACGGTGCTCGGCCGGGTCGCCCGCCGGATCTGGGCCGTGGCGATGCGCGACCGGTACGCGGACAACGAGTGCAGCCAGAAGCCGAAGTACCACATCCAGACCTCGGGCCGGTCCCTGCACGCACAGGAGATGGACGTCAACGATATCCGTACCACCCTGCAGGCACTCATCGCGATCTACGACAACTGCAACAGCCTGCACACCAACGCCTACGACGAGGCCGTCACCACCCCCACCGAGGACTCCGTCCGCCGGGCCCTCGCCATCCAGCTCATCATCAACCGCGAGTGGGGTCTGGCCATGAACGAGAACCCGCTGCAGGGCTCGTTCATCATTGACGAGCTCACCGATCTGGTCGAGGAGGCCGTCCTCACCGAGTTCGAGCGGATCAGCGAGCGCGGCGGTGTCCTCGGCGCCATGGAGACGGGCTACCAGCGCGGCCGTATTGCTGTACGAGCAACGCAAGCACGACGGCACGCTGCCCATCATCGGGGTCAACACCTTCCGCAATCCCTATGCGGTTGCCCAGGAGGCCACCGTCGTCGAACTGGCCCGCGCCACCGAGCAGGAGAAGGTCTCTCAGCTCCAGCGCGTACGCGAGTATCAGTCCAGCCACCAAACGCAGGCGCAGTCGGCCCTGGCGGCTCTCAAGCAGGCCGCCACCGCCCGGGACATTGTCTTCGCGGTCCTCATGGACGCGGCCCGCGGCTGCTCCCTGCAGGAAATCACCGAGGCGTTCTTCGAGGTGGGCGGCCAATACCGGCGCAACGTGTGAGTCGGCCGGGCCGGCGGATCGGCCGGGTGAGGCCGATCCGGCGTCAGAACGGTGGAACCAACGGTTGTTCGGTCCAGATGGTCTTTCCCGAGCGGGTGTACCGGCTGCCCCACCGGTCCGTGAGTTGAGCGACGAGGAAGAGCCCCCGCCCGCCCTCGTCCATGTCGTGGGCCCGGCGAAGCCGCGGGTGGGTGTTGCTCGGATCCGAGACCTCGCAGACGAGGGCACTGTCGCGGATCAGGCGCAGCCCGACCGGCCCGCCCGCATACCGGATGGCGTTGGTGACGAGCTCGCTCACCACCAGTTCGGTCGTGAAGGCCATCTCCTCGAGTTGCCAGGCGGCCAGCTGCCGGCTGGCCCATTCCCGTGCGTCCGCGACGACCGACGGATCGGCAGGAAACACACGGACCGCCATGTCCTGCGACGGGACTGCCCGGGTACGGATGAACAGCGCGGTGGCGTCGTCCACGCAAGGGGCGCCGACAAGCTCGGCCATGACGCGGTGGCCCGTGTCCTCCAGGCCACGATCGGCGTGTACTTCGGATTGCAGCACGCGCCGCAGCTGCCCCATGCCGGCTTCGATGTCGCCTGACGGGAAGCCCAACAGGCCATCGGTGTACAGCACGAGTACGCTTCCCGGCTCGAGGTCGATTTCGACGGGCTCGAAAGGCATGCCGCCGATACCGAGAGGTGGGCCGGGAACGATGTCCACGAGCTGAGCTGTACCGTCCGGTTTCACCAGAACCGGCGGTGGATGCCCCGCGCTGGCGAGTGTGCAGCGGCGTTCACCCGGGTCGTACACCGCATACAGGCATGTCGTGCCCAGGACCTCTCCCTGTGGGGCGGACTGTTCTTCGCGCTGTCGGTCCAGCCGGGCGACCAGATCGTCCAGGCAGGCGAGCAGCTCGTCGGGCTCCAGTTCCATGTCGGCCAGTGTCTGGACGGCCGTGCGCAGTCTGCCCATGGCTGCCGAGGCGTAGATACCGTGGCCGACCACGTCACCGATGACGAAGGCCGTGCGCACGGAGGGCAAGGTGATGACGTCGAACCAGTCGCCGCCGACCCCTGCGCCTGTGGCCGCGGGTATGTACATCCCGACGGTCTCTGCCGCGGTGTTCTCGAACAGAGCAGGGGGCAGAAGGCTGCTCTGCAGCGCTACGGCAGCCCGTTCTTCCCGGAGGGCGCGACGGGCGTTGTCGAGGCTCAGTGCGGTGAGGCAGGCGATCTGCTCGAACACGACGGCGTCGTCTTCGTCGAAGGGCGCAGCCGGGCCGTGACGCCACACGGTGACGCCCCCGAGCAGCAGACCCCGGGCACACAGGGCCACACTCAGCCCTGACTGCGCGTGTTCGGGGAGCACCGATCGGATGAGGTCGGAATCCCCGCCGAGGTTGGCTCTCAGCAGTCCGAGGTCGTTGATCAGTACGGGGCGGCCCTGCTGCAGCTCATGGAGGGCGGGCGAATCCGGCACGGTCGGCGTCTCGGCTCCTGCTCCGGGAAGCCCGGCCTGCCACCCTCCTCCGCGTTGTGCGGCCCCCAGCCTGCGCATACAGAGCCCGCCGAACCGGACTGCGGTCGGCAGCGCGTCGCCCTCGAGCACGGCCTGGGCGACGTCCACCATGGCCACGTCCGCGAAGTCTGAGCCGGTGACCAGCAGCGTGGCGAGATCCTCAGCAGTCCGTGCGGCATCCAACGAGCTCCCGAATCCTGCTGCAGCGCGCAGAAGATCAAGGTGGCGGTGGACCCGCTCGCGCTCGGCTGTGCTTTGATCCATTTCGCACTTCGCTTCTGCCGGCCGGGAAGATCGGGCAATCCGGTTATCCATGACGATATCCAGATACGTCATTATTACTCAGCGGGAAGTACCTCAGAATACGGCCGTGGCGCGGGACCGGAGCTGCCGCAGCCGCCGATCCCGCGCCACCTGAGTGCCAGATTTCTCAGGCTTGGGAGGGATCCCGCCGGGACCTGGGCCGTCCGTGGGGGATGAGTAGCCCCACGAGCATGGCCACGAGGGCGAAACCGGCGCACGCGAGGTACGCCACGGTGTAGCCCCTGCCGGTGTAGATCGGGCTGCCCTGGACGAGCTGTCCGACGTTCTGCAGAAGGATCACGTAGACGATCTGGACCGCCACGGTGGAGCCCAGCGTCTGCAGGAGACCGGTCATGCCCGCGGTGATGGCCTGCTGGTCCACGGGCGTGGCCTCGATGACCAGGTTCGGCACCGCCGCGTAGGCCAGGCTCGCGCCTGCCGCGAGCACGGTGAAGCCGAGAAGGATCTGCCACTTCTCGCTGTGCGAGAACGCCGTGTATGTGGCGCCCGCGGCCATGATCAGGGAGCCTGCGATGGCCGGGAGCCGGGCACCGATGCGGCGCATGTACAGCCCCACGATGAAGCTCGGTACACACGTGGCGATGCCGGCGGGCACGGTGAACAGCGTCAACTGCATGGCGGTCGATCCGAAGCCGTAATCGCCGCCCAGTGCACGGAGCGTCATGGCCATCATCGGAAGGACGGTGGTGTACGCACCGACCGCACCATAGGCGAGTCCCGCCACAACGATGGTCGTGAGCACCGGGCGCCGGGAGACCAGCTTCAGGTCGACCAGAGGTTCGCGAGTCCTGCGCTCCACGATCACCCACACCAGCAGCACCGCAAGGCCGCCGAAGATGCAGCCCAGCGTCTTGGGAGACGACCAGGTCCACGTGGAGGCCTCGCTGAGGCCCACCAGCACGAGGGCCACGCCGGCGCCGAGGAGGATCACACCGGTCCAGTCCAGCCGGGAGCGCGTGCGCACCTTGGACTCGGGAACGGCCAGCAGTCCCAGGAAGGCGATGACAGAGAGCGCGACGAGCAGCCAGAACACCGAGCGGAACCCGTGCTCGTCCACGAAGTAGCCGGCGATGAAGGGCGCGCTGATCGTCACCACGCCCGTGCCGCCGACGGTGAGGCTGGCTGCGAAGGCGATCCAGCGCTTCGGCAGGATGTCGCGCATCAGCGAGTAGGAGAGTGTGGCCAGCGGCAGCATCAGGCCCTGCAGGGAGCGGCCGACCAGAAGCGTCGGAAAGTTCGGGGCAAGGGCGGCGATGAGACCGCCGGCGATGCCGCCGAGCGCCCCGACCAGCATGACCTTCTTCTTGCCGTGGATGTCTCCGTACTTGCTCATGACCGGCCCGGCCACGGCGCCCACCAGGGTCAGCGACGTGAACACCCAGCCGACCTGCTGAGTCTGGTAACGGGTCGCGATCTCGGTCACCGCGGGGGTCAGCAGGCTGTAGGAGAGGCCGAGCACCTCCAGCGGCCAGAGCAGTGCGATGAGGGTGAAGACGAAAGCGGCGGTAGAGCGCACCGGGGCTCCGGGGGCCGGCTCCATGGTTCCTTCGGCGCCGTGCACCGTGGTCGGCGGCTCGAACGCCGCTCCCGATTGGGTCTGCGTCATCGCAGGACTCCGTCGAGGAGTAGGGGAAGGGATGTGTGGCGGTTCTCGCGTCGGCCCGGCGGGGCAGGAATGCGTAGGTTCCGACAGGGCGGCGACTGGCCGAAACGGATCCCTGTGGTGGGGACACAGTAGGATCGCGTCGGTTACCGGTCAAGTGATTGAAATACGTGATTTATGGATGCGTAACGCCATCGGAGCAGCGCTTGCCGTGGGCATGCTGAAGCGCCGCACCCCTGGGGGCGCGGCGCTTGTTCCGTCTTCGGCGGTTCGGCTACTTGCCGTCGCTCGCGGATGCGGACCGGGGGCGGCGCGGCCGGCGGCGCGGTGCGGTGATGCCGTCGAGGGTCATCACGAGATACTGCTCGGCCAGCTCCTGTGGCTTGAGCGCACCGCTGGGCCGGTACCAGCGGGCCGTCGTCCCGATGGCGTCGCGCACGAAGCGGTAGACCACCTTCGGGTTGAGGCCTTCGCGGAAGACGCCGGCGTCTATACCGTCCTCGAGTACGCCGGTCCACAGGTTCGCCACTTCCCGCTGCCGGTCGTCGAGGTAGGCGAAGCGAGGGAATTCGTGGAGATAGCGCTGCTCGTTCTGCAGCACGATGACCGCGGCGTGATGCCGCTCGATCGACTCGAACGCTGCCCGGACCAGGTGGCTGAAGGTGTCCCGCGGGCCGGCTTCCGACTCAATGATCTCCCGGTAGGCCGCGAGCAGTTCATCGAAGTAGCTCGTGAAAAGCTCGTCCGCGATGGCTTCCTTGGAGTCGAAGTGGTGGTAAAGGCTGCCGGACAGCACGCCCGCCGCGTCGCCGATCGCGCGGACGGTAGTCGCCTTGTAGCCCCGCTCTGCAAACAACTCCGCTGCGATCCGGACCAGTTCGGCGCGCCGCTCCGACGCCGCTCCCGAATCGGCTGGCGCCGACTTGCGGGCCCGGCGTGCGGTCGATGTGCTCTCTTGTGCGATCCCCTTGGCCACGCGGGCCAGTATCGGCTTCGAACCCCGTGTTGCGCAAATGCTTGCTCAGCTTTGTCTTGTCGTATCGGGCCGGATCGTGTCGGGCGGCGGACAGGTGTCGAATCACTTGATTCGATCAGTCGATCGGCTTAAGGTCTCGCCCGTGACCGGGCGACCTGAGCCGATGGGACCGGCTCTCGGGCCTTTCACTCGCACGGTTGCGGCTGCGGCAGAGTACGAGGAGGTACGCATGCCGGGATCAGTCATAATCGCCGGGGTTCGCACACCGATCGGAAGAGTCGCGGGAAGCCTGCGTGACCATTCCGTCGTCGGACTTGGTGCGCTGGCGATCGCAGCCGCGGTCCGCGCCGCGGGCATCGACGGCGGCGACGTCGACGCCGTGGTCATGGGCAGCGCGGTGCAGGCCGGAGCGGGCCCCAACCCCGCCAGACAGGCCGCGGCCGGAGCGGGAATCCCGATGGACGTCCCCGCGACCACGATCAACAAGCTGTGCCTGTCCGGCCTCACGGCCGTCGCGTTTGCGGACCAGCTCATCAGCACCGGTCAGCACGACATCGTCGTGGCCGGCGGCATGGAGTCGATGACAAATGCCCCCCATCTGATTCTGTCGCCGCGCCGCCGGGCAGACGACGGGCAGGCCATGGACGCGCTGGACCATGACGCCCTGCGCTGTGCCTTCGACGGGGAGCCCGTCGGGATCGCCACGGAGCGCTACCAGACCCAGTTCGGCATTCCCCGCGGACAGCAGGACGAGTTCGCCGCCCTTTCCCATGCCCGAGCATCAGCTGCCGGTAAGGCGGGTCTGCTGGCCGAGGAAATCGTCCCCGTGATCACCGCGCCCTTCTCCGGCCGCCCACCCGTCGAATACGTCGAATACGACGAGGGCGTCTGGCCCAGCCCCCTCGCGGAAGGACCGTCTGCGGCCCGATCCGCTCTGCCTCAGCACGGCGAGGGCGTCCTGCGAGGCGACTTCGCCGCCCAGCCCTCCGACGGCGGGTGTGCCATGGTCTTGATGAGCCGGGAGCGCGCGTCGCGCCGCGGCCTGAACTGGCTCGCCGAGATCGGCGCCTACGGTGTCACCGCCGGCACCGACCCCTCGCTCTTCGGGCAACCGGCGGCCGCCACCCGCGACGCACTGCGCCGAGCAGGAGGGCTCACGGTAGGGGACATCGACCTGTTCGAGATCAATGAAGCCTTCGCCGGCGTGGTCATCGCGTCCATGCGCGATCTCGGCCTCACCTCGGAACGGGTCAATGTCAACGGGGGCGGCATCGCGCTGGGCCACCCCATCGGCATGACGGGCGCCCGCATGATCCTGACCCTTGCCCTGGAGCTGCGCCGGCGCGGAGGAGGCATGGGCGTCGCCGCGCTCTCCGGGGGCGGAGGACAGGGAGACGCCGTCCTGCTGCGCGCTCCCGGAATGCCGGTGCACACCCGCCCGGAAAGCAGGGGGCCGTGCTGAGATCGGAGCATCACAGAGCTGTCGCCCCGCCGTCGATCGCGAAGGCCGCGCCCATGACGTACTCGGCCTCGGGGGCGAGCAGATAGGCGACGAGCTTTGCGACCTCCTCCGGGCTGGCCCACCGTCCAGCAGGAGTCGACTCGACCGCTTCTTTCACCATGTCGCGGTAGGGAAGGTTCATGGGTGTTGCGATGTAGCCGGGGCACACCGCATTCGCGCGGATGCCGTGCGGCCCGTACTCCACCGCAAGCCTCTTCGTCAGCCCCACCAGCCCGTGCTTCGCTGCCGTGTAGGCAACCCCACCGCCGCTGGCGACCAGCCCCGCCATCGACGAAACGTTGACGATCGCTCCCCTCGAGCGCTCCAGCATCGACGGCAGCACCGCCTGGCTCGTGAGGAACGGGCCGGTCAGGTCGACGGACAGCACCCTGTGCCACTGGTCGACAGACATCTGGTGGCACGGCGTTGCGTCGTCTGGAACCCCGGCCACATTGCACAGGAAATCGATCCCGCCCGTGGTCTCGATGACTGCCCCGACCGCTCGGCCTACCTCCTCCGCGGAGGTGACGTCCGCCGTCACCGCCACGTGGCGATCGGCGTCGCCCGCCAGCTCGCCCAGGGTCTCGTGCATCGCGGCCGTGTGGACGTCGAGCAGGGCCAACCGCGTCCCGCGCGCCGCCAGTTCGACGGCGACGGCACGGCCGATGCCGGAACCGGCGCCGGTCACCAACGCGGTGCGATCTTCGAAACCCATCACAGTGATGGTTCCCTTCGGTTCGCTGAGACAAGGGTCGGCCCGGCCCTTCACTTGACCTCGGGGTACTGGTCGTCTCTCCATATTTAACCAAGCACTTGCTTGTGTCTAGACGAGCGCTTGCTCAAGTCGTAGTCTCCGGGCATGCCACTCGTCGATAGGGACATCACGGACGGCTATGCACTGGGCATCGACGTCGGCGGCACCTTCACGGACATCGTGCTCGCCGGACCGCATGGCCAGGTCGCCGTCACCAAGTGTTTGAGTACGCACCACGACCCCACGGAGGGAATCCTGCGCGGGGTTCAGTCGGCGCTGTCCGACGCCCGAGTGGCGCCCGCCGCGGTCACCAGGGTCGTCCACGCCACCACGCTGGCCACCAACGCGATCCTGGAGCGCAGGGGCGTGCGTGTCGCCTACGTGACGACCCAGGGTTTCCGCAGCATGCTGCCGCTCGGACGGTATGCGCGGGTTGAAGAGGACCGGTACGACATTCACTTCGACCCGCCCGCTCCGCCGGTCGAGCCGGCCCGCTGCTTCGAGGTGCCCGAGCGGATCGACCACCGCGGCAGCGTGCTGGTTCCGCTCGAGGAGAGCGCCGTGTGGCAGGTCGCCGAGCAGATCGCCGCAACAGGTGCCGACGCGGTCGCAGTCTGCCTGCTGCACTCCTACGCGAACCCGGCACACGAGCGACGCGTCTCGGAGATCCTCCAGGACGTCCTTCCGCCCGACACCACCGTTGTCGCCTCCTGCGACGTCTGGCCCGAGCTGCGCGAGTACGAACGCGCCACCACGACTCTCATGTCCGCCTACGTCGGCCCCGTCATGGCCCGCTACCTGCGCAGGCTCCAGTCCCGGCTGTCGGAATTGGGCATCCAGGCAGGCGTCCAGGTCATGGAGTCGGGCGGCGGAGTGATGTCCGCCGACCTGGCCGGACGCCGCGCCGTGGCCACCATCGAATCAGGCCCCGCGGCCGGGGTAATCTCCGCGCGGACCACCGGGCTTGCCGCGGACCGGCCCGACGTCATCTCCTTCGACATGGGCGGCACCACCGCAAAGGCCTGTGTGATCCGGGACGGCCGCCCCGACGTGACGCGTGAGTTCCACGTCGGCGGCAAGGGCAGCTTCGGCGGCAGGCGCGCCGGCACCGGCGTACCGATCAAGACCCCGGCCATCGACCTCGCCGAAGTCGGCGCCGGTGGCGGCTCGATCGCCTGGGTGGATGAGTCCGGGACCCTGCACGTGGGCCCCCGCTCCGCAGGCTCTCAGCCCGGGCCGGCCTGCTACGGGCTGGGCGGCGACGAACCGACCGTGACCGACTGCAATCTCGTTCTCGGCTACCTGGATCCCGATGCCATCGCCGGTGGCACGCTCGCCCTGCGCCGGGACCTTGCCGAACAGGCTGTCGACGCGGCGCTGGCCGGACCACTGGGCACCGACCGTGCCGTCGCGGCCCATGCGGTCCACGAGATCGCCAACGCCACGATGGGCGGCGCCGTGCACGTCGTCACGGTCCAGCGGGGGATCGACCCGCGCGGCTTCGCCGTCGTGGCCTTCGGCGGGGCAGGCCCGATGCACGCAGCACGTGTCGCCGAGCGCTTCGACATCGACACCGTCATCGTCCCGCCATCCTGCGGCGTCGGGTCTGCAGTTGGGCTCCTGGTCACCGACCTGAGCACCGACCGGGTTCTGACCCGACCCATCGCGCACGCGGACGCCGACCTCGACACGATGCAACGCAGCTTCACCGACCTGGCAGCATCTGCCGCGCAGGACCTCGGGGTTCGTCTGGACGGCCCCGACGTCGAGGTGCACCGCTCGGCCGACGTCCGCTTCACCGGGCAGGCACACGAGCTCACCGTCCAGATCCCGGGTACGAGCATGACCAAGACCGACCTCGACGAGGCGGCGGACCGGTTCTACGAGGAATACCGCCGCGCGTACGGCATCCAACTGCGTGGGCCCGTCGAGTTCGTCAGCTACCGAGTGCGCGTGACTCGCGTGGTGCCCAAGGTGCCGGTGAGCCGCAAGCCGCCGGCCGCCGACGCCGAGTCGGCCTGCATCGCAGAACGCGCCGTCTGGTTCCGCGAGCACAACGGCTATGTGCAGACACCGGTCTACGACCGGGCACGCCTGCGCCTCGGCGACGACTTCGACGGCGCGGCCATCGTCCAGGACGCCGAGTCGACCATCGTCGTACCGCCCGGCTGGTACGCCCACATCGACGCTGAAGCCAATGTCGTGCTGACCAAGACCGCGAGCCGAGCTGAGGGAACCCGATGACGGACACACTGACCGCGGAGGTCCTGCGCAACGCCCTGTCCGTGGCCGCCGAGGAGGCGAGCATCGTCGTGGTGCGCTCGGCCTACTCCACGTTCATCGTGGAAGGCTCCGACGCCTCGGCCGCCATTCTCGACAAGCAGGGCCGGCTCATCGCCCACTCCGTTGCGACCACCCTGATGAACAGCATGGCCCTGTCGGTGGCCCTGCCGTGCGTCATCGAGGACTTCCCGCTGGAGGCGATGCGCCCCGGCGACGTCTTCATGACCAACGACGCCTACCGCGGCGGCATCCACACCAATGACCTGCTCGTCTTCCGCCCCGTCTTCGTCGACAACCAGGTCGAGTACTTCACCGCCACACTGATCCATGTCTCGGACCTCGGCGGCATCTCGGCCGGCGGCATGGCCACCCTCGCGAACGAGATCTTCCTCGAAGGGCTGCAGCTGCCTCCGGTCCGGGTCGCCACCGCCGCAGGCACCGACGACCAGGTCACCCGCATCCTGGCACTCAACAGCCGCACCCCGGACAAGGTGCTCGGCGACGTCCGAGCCCTCATCGCCGGTACCGCCGTCGCCGCCAGCCGCGTCGACGAACTCCTCGCGGAATACGGACCGGCGGCGTTCCGACAGGGCATCGACGACTACCTCGACCACACCGAACAGCGCACGCGGGCCGCACTGAGCCAGTTCCACGGCGGCACCTACCGCAGCGAGTACGTCATCGACGACGACGGCATCCACCCGGACACCTCGTACACCGTGCGGGTCGCAGTGACGCTCGGCGACGGGAAGGCCGTCCTCGACTTCGAGGGCACCGACGCTCAGGTGCCGGCGGCGATCAACTCCAGCCTCTCCCAGTCGCTGGCAGCAGCGGTGTTCGCGGTCCGCTGTTTCCTGGACCCCAGCATTCCCATGAACGACGGCTGCCTGCGCGTACTCGACGTCCGCCTCCCCGAGGGATCCCTGCTCAACGCGCAGTCCCCCTATCCATGCGGCGGACGCTTCATCCCCTGTTACGCCGCCATGGAAGCCATCTGGCAGGCCCTGTCGGATGCCTTTCCTGAACGGGCCATCGCCGCCTCAGGCATCCTGCAGCCCTTCACCATCGCCGCGCACGATGCGCCGTACTGGATCCATCTGGCGTACGACTTCGGCGGCGCCGGTGCACGTAGCGGCCGGGACGGACCCGACGCCACCGGCATCCACTTCGGTCTGGGCCGCAATTCCGTACCTCAGGTCGAACCCGTCGAAAGCCGCTGCCCGTTCGTCGTGGAGAGCATGGAGTACGTCGCCGACTCCGGCGGCGCCGGCCGCTGGCGGGGCGGCCTGGGCACCCGGACGGTCTTCCGCCTGCACGCGGACGCCCACATCACCACGCGGGGGGACCGGCTGCTGAATGCACCGCGCGGACGGGACGGCGGTGCAGCGGGTGCGCTCGGTGGCTTCTACCGGCTCACCGCCGACGGTGGAAAGCAACGGCTGCCGTCCAAGATGAACAACGAGCCCTTCCAGGCCGGCGAGGCGTTCGTCGTCGAGACCAGCGGCGGCGGGGGAATCGGGCAACCGGCCGCCCGCGATGTGGAACTGGTGCTGCGCGATGTGGCTGACGGCCGGGTGACAGCGGCAGCGGCTGCCCAGGCATACGGCGTCGTCCTGACCTCGGGCGGCGAGGTCGATCAAGAAGCCACCCGCGCATCCCGCGCCGCAGACAACCCCTGACAACCGTCCACTCACCGTGATCCGCCGGTGCGGTAGCGCGTGCGTGGAAGAACAACCCATACGCAAGGGAGACCGATGAAGTTCTCGATGATCTTCGAAGCCCAGACGGCCGACTCCTCGCCCGAGGCTGAGCAGCAAGTACTGCGCGACTGCGTGGAACAGGCCGTTCTCGGCGAGGAGATGGGCTTCGACCGGGTGTGGGCCGTCGAACACCACGCGCTGGAGTGGTACGCCCACATGAGCGCGCCGGAGATCTTCCTGACCTGGGTGGCGGCGCGGACCTCCCGCATCCGCATCGGCCACGGTGTGGTGTGCATGCCGTTCAACTACAACCACCCAGTACGGGCCGCCGAGCGGGCGGCCATGCTGGATGTGCTGTCGGGCGGCAGGGTCGACGTGGGCGCGGGACGGGGCGCCACCCTCCAGGAAATGGCGCTGTGCAACGTCGACCCGGAGCAGACCTACGCCCAGGTGGACGAAGCGCTGCGCCTGATCGGCTCCGCCTGGCAGAACGAGACCTTCGAGTGGCACGGCAAGCTGCTCGACATCCAGCCCCCGGAGGGCAAGTACCACAAGATCCTTCCGCGCCCGGTGCAGAACCCCCATCCGCCGCTGTACATGGCGTGCACCAAGCGGGAAACCGTCAAACTGGCCGCCGAATACGGTGTCGGAGCTCTCGTCATGGGCTTCGCCGGTCCGGACGAGATCCGCGTCTACCGCAAGATCTACGATGAGGCGATCGCGGCGCGCACACCGGAGAAGATGGTCTCCACCGTCGCCAATGACTCACTGGTCGCGCTGTGTCCGACCATCGTGCTCGACGATGTGGAAAGTGCACGCCGCTACGGCGTCCGCGGGCAGCGCTTCTTCGCCGAATCCATTGCCTACTGGTACGGCGGTGGCGAGCCCCCGACGCTCGAGTTCGGCGACGACCCCCTGGGCGACCTGGAACGGCGCAAGGAAGAGCACATCTCCCGACTGCACGAGGCCAAGATCCCGGTCAATCCCGAGACCGGGGCGACGTTCAACGTCAACCACGCCTACGGGGACGCCCAGCAGGCCATCGACTACGTGCAGCAGCTCGTCGACGCGGGCGCGGACGAGATCATGTGCCTGATCCAAATGGGCCTGGTGCCGCAGGACGTGTGCCTGGAGACCATCCGGCAGTGGGGTGAGACCGTGATCCCGCACTTCCGCAACCAGAAGAAGGCCTGAGCACCATGCCGACACTGGCGGGCAAGGTCGCGCTGATCACCGGGGCCGGCCGGGGACAGGGGGCAGCCGAGGCGCGCCGCTTCGTCGATGCAGGAGCACGCGTGGTCGTCACGGACGTACTCGCCGATGAGGGCAAGGCAGTCACCGCGGAACTGGGTGACAACGCCGTGTTCGTCCCTCTCGACGTGTCCGACGACGAGCAATGGCGTCAAGCGGCGGCGACCGCGGTCGATGCCTTCGGCCGCCTGGATGTTCTGGTCAACAACGCCGGGATCTACGGTACCCGGCCACTGCTGGAGGAGACCGCCGAGCGGCTGGAGCGGTTCTACCGGATCAACACCATCGGCGCTCTCCTGGGCATCCAGGCCTGCACCGGGGCGATGCGCGACAGCGGCGCCGGTTCGATCGTCAACATCTCCTCCACGGCAGGCCTGGTCGGCTACCCGGGGCACGCCGGGTACGGCGCCACCAAGTGGGCGCTGCGCGGCCTGACCAAGACCGCCGCGCTCGAACTCGCGCCGCACCGCATCCGCGTCAACTCGGTGCATCCCGGCGTGATCGACACGCCCATGGTCGCGGGCGCGCTGGCCGGCTCCGGCGCCGACTTCCCGCACGTCCCCCTGCGCCGCGCAGGACAGGCCGAAGAGGTTGCCGACCTGGTGCTCTTCCTCGCCTCCGACTCCTCCGCGTACATCACCGGAGGCGAGTTCACCATCGACGGCGGTGCCCTGACCGGCCCCGCAGTACCAGAAGAGGGGTGACGCCATGCCGCTGGACGCAACTGCCGCGGCGATCGTCGCCCAGATCGATGTGGTCATGTCCCGGGTCGGGACGGAGATCACCGACGCGTCGCAGGCGCGGGCCCTGATGGCCACGCCGCCCGGGGCACTCGCCGATCCGACCCCCGTCGGCTCGGTAGCGAACCGGACCGTCCCCGGCCCCCGGGGCCGCCCGGTGCCGGTCCGTATCTACCGACCGCTGGACGAACCGGCGGACCCGCCGCCCGTCATGGTCTTCAGCCACGGAGGCGGCTGGGTCTTCGGCGACCTGGACGGGCACGACGACATCTGCCGTCGCCTGGCCAACCGCATCGGCTGCGTTGTCGTCTCCGTCGACTACCGGCTCGCTCCTGAACACCCCTTCCCCGAGCCACTGGAAGACGTCTACGCGGTGGTGCAGTGGGTCGCACAACAGGGCGACAGCCTGCTGGTCGACACGGAGCGCCTGGTCCTGGCCGGCGACAGCTCGGGCGGAAACCTGGCCGCCGCGGCGGCACTGCTCGCCAGGGACCGGGGCGGCCCGCGCGTGGCCTTCCAACTGCTGATCTATCCCGTGCTCGACGCCGACTTCACCCGGCCCTCCTACGTCGAGAACGCCAAGGGGTACCTGCTCACGGCCGATCACATGCGCTGGTACTGGGACCAGTACGCCGCCGTGCCGGCCCGGACGGAGCCGTACGCAGCACCGCTGCAGGCGCCCGATCTTTCAGGCCTGCCCCCTGCCCACGTCATTTCCGCGCAGTACGACGTACTGCGCGACGAGGGCGAGAACTATGCCGAGCGGCTGCGTGAGGCCGGCGTGCCGGTCAGCGTGCAGCGCTATCCGGGGGCCTTCCACGGCTTCTTCGGATTCGGGGCCCTGCTGCCGGTCGCCCGTGAAGCGTTCGGTGAGGCCGTGGCCCAGGTACGGGCGGTACTCCACTGCTCTTGACGGATTTGTCAACTACCGCCGTCTGGTCGTGAAGTGAGAGAGGCCAGCATGTCACTGTTCATTGGATTCGTCCTTACCGGCCTCGTCTCCGGAGCGATCTATGCGCTCATGGCGTCCGGCCTGGTGTTGTCCTACACCGCTTCGGGCATCTTCAACTTCGCTCTCGGCGCCATCGGCTTCGTCAGCGCGCTGACGTACTTCGAACTGCACACCGGCGTGGGCATGCCGGCGATTCCTGCGGCCGTCATCGCCATCTGCGTGGTCGGCCCGCTGATCGGCCTGGCCCTGCACAGACTGATGTTCAACGAACTATCCAAGTCTGGCGAGGTGGCACAGATCGTCGCCACCATCGGCCTGCTGGTCGCCCTGCCGTCGCTCGCATTGTTCGTCGTCGAGCAGTTGATCAACACGTTCCACGTCGACCTGACCGACCCGACCAACCAGTACTCGGTTCCCGGGCTCGGCCCATCTCCGGCACACCACTGGAACCTGTTCGCGGGGGTGAGCGTCGACTCCAACCAACTCATCACCTTCGTCGCCGCCGCAGCCGTCGCGACCGGACTGTGGTTCCTGCTCCGCAAGACCTCCCTCGGACTGGCCATGCGCGCCACATCGGACCGCCGAGGACTGGCCGCGCTGCGGGGCATCGACCCGGACCGCGCCTCGGCGGCTTCCTGGATGCTCAGCTGCCTCCTGGGCGGACTGGCCGGAGTCCTCGCCGCTCCCATCCTCGGCCTGGACTCGGGCGGCTTCACCGTGCTCCTCGTGCTCTCCGCCACGGCCGCCGTCTTCGGCCGGCTGCGATCCGTGCCGGTGACCTTCGGCATCGGCCTGCTGCTCGGCGTCGTCCAGAACCTGGTCGCAGGATACGCCGACTTCGCCGGCGGCATCCCCGGCTTCCGGTCCTCCTTCCCCGTCCTGCTGCTCTTCCTCGGGCTGCTGTTCTTCAACCGCTCCCGGCACCGGGTCGCCGGGTCCGTCGCCGAGGACGCGCCTCCGCCCGACTACCTGGCCGACCTGCCGCCCTGGCGCCGGATACTGCCCTGGGCGGCCACGGTCCTCGTCCTGCTCGTCTGGTTGTTCACCTTCGCCTCGGACTTCTGGGCCGGCCTCGCCGCACAGGGCCTCGCCTTCGGCCTGATCTTCCTGTCGTTCGTGATCGTGACCGGCATCGGCGGCATGGTCAGCTTCGCGCAGGCGACCTTCGTCACGGCCGCGGCCCTCACCACCGGTGCGCTCACCACACATGGCGTGCCATTCGGCGGCGCGGTCCTTGCCGGCGTGCTCACCGCCACCGTACTCGGGGCCCTCGTCGCACTCCCGACCCTGCGCCTGGGCGGACGCGTACTGGCACTGTCGACCCTGGCGCTTGCCATGATCGGCGACAAGCTCCTCTTCCAGCTCGACTGGATGACGAACAACCAACTCGGCTGGGACCTGCCGACGGTGGCCGTAGCGGGCTTCAGCCTCACCGACCCCAGGGCGATGACGGTGTTCCTGCTGCTGGTGGCCGGGGTCGTTTCCCTCGGGATCATCAACCTGGAACGGTCGAGCACCGGCCGCGCCATCCTCGCGGTGCGCAGCGCCCCGGCCGCGGCAGCGACGCACGGCATATCGGCGACCCGGACCAAACTCGTGCTCTTCATGTCGTCGGCAGCCGTCGCCGGACTGGGCGGTGTGCTCGCCGCGATGTACAACGGCCGGATCATCAACACCGACTACCCGGCGTTCGCCGGATTCTTCTGGCTCGCCGTCGTCGTGGTCCAGGGAGTGCGAAGGGTCGGGCCGGCCCTGCTCGCCGGATTCCTGGTGGCGATGGGACCGCAGGTGTTCTCCTACGTCACCGACTCACCCCACATCCCCAACATCCTCTTCGGCGTGGGCGGGATGGTGCTGGCCAAGTACCCGGACGGCGCCGTCTCCCAGTTCTCCGAGATGCGCCACAGGCGACGCCAACGCAAGCGCGCTCAGGGCACCGACACCGCTGAGGCGGTTCCCGCGCCGACCGCCCCGGTGGTGAAGGTGACCGAACCCGCCCCCGCGGCCTCTGATCAGCCCGCCGAGCCCGCTGTCCTCGAGCTCCGGGGAATCGACGCCGGCTACGGGCAGGTGCCGGTGCTGCGGGGCGTCGACCTCGTCGTGCGCCGGGGTGCCGTGGTCGCCCTGCTCGGCACGAATGGCGCCGGCAAGTCCACCACGGTCAGTGTGGTCACCGGCCAGGTCGCCGTGACCGGCGGGCACGTCATCTTCGACGGCACCGACGTGACGGCGTGGCCCGCCCACCGGCGCGCCCGGGCAGGACTGTTCACCGGGCCCGAGGCCCGAGGCGTGTTTCCCGGTCTGACCGTGGAGGAGAACCTCGGTACCTGGCTGCGCGACGCGGATGAGATCGCCCAGATCTACGACCGTTTCCCGATCCTTGCTGAGCGCCGCCGCGGCCCTGCCGGAGTCCTGTCAGGAGGAGAGCAGCAGTTGCTGACCCTCGCCCCGGTACTGGTAAGGCCGCCGAAGCTGATTGTCGCGGACGAGCCGGCCCTCGGCCTGGCCCCGCGGGTAGTCGACCAGATCTTCGAGGTGTTCGCGGAACTGCGAGACCGCGGTGTCTCGCTGCTCCTGGCTGAGGAGAAGGTCCATGACGTCCTGGCCATCGCCGACGAGGTCGTCTGCCTCGCCACCGGACGCGTGACCTGGTCCGGTCCGCGGGAGGCGGCCGACGAGACCCGACTCGCCGAGGCCTACCTGGGAATCGAAGCCGGACCCCCGACGAACCGGAACACGGTGCAGGCATGAAGACAACAGTTGACGACCGGCAGTCACCAGATGCGACGTCCGCCAGCGCCCCGGCCGCCCTGGAGATCGAGGACCTCACGGTCCGCTTCGGCGGCGTACGCGCGGTGTCCGCCGTGTCCCTCAGGGCCGCCCCTGGCGAACTGCTGGGCCTCATCGGCCCCAACGGAGCCGGCAAGACAACGCTCTTCGACGCCGTGTCCGGGCTGAACCGGCCTGCCGCAGGACGCGTGCTGCTCTCCGGACGGGATGTCACCGGCGAATCAGCCCTGGCCCGGTCCCGGCTGGGACTGCGCCGCACCTTCCAACGACAGCAGGTCTTCGGCCGGCTCTCCGTGCTGGACAACCTGCTGGCCGCACTGGAGTGGCACGGCGGAGGAGGCGGCTTCATGGCGGACGTCCTGGCGCTGCCATCCCGCCGCCGACGCGAGCGCAGCCGCCGCGAGCGGGCCGAGGAGACCCTGCGCGAGGTCGGACTGTGGGAGCAGCGCGACACCTACGCCGGCCATCTGCCCGTCGGCCTCGCACGCATGATGGAGCTGGCCCGCGCCGTGGTCGACGAACCGTCCGTGCTGCTCCTCGACGAGCCGACCTCAGGACTCGACGACGCCGAGGCCGAACGTCTCATCGGAGTCGTCCACCAACTCACCGAGAAGCGCTCCACAGCCGTCCTCCTCGTCGAGCACGACGTGCGGTTCGTCATGAACAACTGCGGGCGTGTCGTCGTGCTCAACCTGGGCGAAGTGCTCATGGAAGGCACGCCCGAGGAAGTGGCAGCCGACGAGTCGGTGCGCACCGCATACCTGCGGGGATGACACGAAACAGGAGGAAACACGTGAGTGATGCTCCCGACCCGAAGGGCAGAACGGCCTTGGTGACCGGGGGAGCGAGCGGTATCGGAGCCGCGATCTGCCGGGAACTCGCCGCCGCGGGGACCCGCGTGCTGATCGCCGACGTCGACGAGGCCGGAGCCCGTCGCGTGGCCGACGAGCTGCCCGACGCTACCGCTCTCGCCGTTGACCTCGACGATCAGCACGAGGTGGCCGCGCTCGGCCGCGACGTGATCGACCGGTTCGGCGGCGTCGACATCCTGGTCAACAACGCAGGGGTCAGCACGGTCGAGCCGTTCGCCGAGAGCGACCCGGCCACCTGGGACCGCATGTGGCGTATCAACCTGCGGGCACCGATGCTGCTCTCCCATATCTTCCTGCCGGGGATGGGGGAACGCGGATGGGGCCGGCTCGTGTTCATCGCCACCGACGGCGCCCGCGCCGGAGCCGGCGGCGAAAGCGTGTACGCCACGTGCAAGGCGGGACTGTTCGGCCTGGCCAAAACCCTCGCACGCGAAGCCGCCCGGCAAGGTGTCACCAGCAACGTGGTGTGTCCCGGACTGGTCGACACCCCGATGCTGCGCAGGGTCGGCGAGGAACGTCCGGGAATGATGCAGGCGCTCCTGCGCACGGTGCCGGTTCGCCGCGCCGGACAACCGGAGGAGGTGGCAGGCCTGGTGACCTACCTCAGCAGTGACTCGGCGGCCTACGTCACCGGCCAGACGATCAGCGTCAGCGGCGGCGTCACGATGGCGTGACTGTTCACACCACAGGAGGCAAGCGATGGACGACCTGCACGCCGCCGTGCCGGCCGAGGGCAACTGGGGCCGCTGGGGCGAGGACGACGAACGGGGAGCAGCCAACCTCCTCACGCCCGAGGCCATCCTGGCCGCGGTCGGGACCGTGCGCGAGGGACGGCTGCTCAGCCTCGGAATGCCCATCCGCGGTTCGACCTCCGGACCCGCCCGGGCCTCGGTCCCGCACCTGCCCGGCCGGCCGCTGCCCCAGCACTTCATGTCGGTCGACGGCGCCGACTACCGGGCCGGGGCGCGGCTGATGAACGGGGTGATCGGTGTGGCCGACGACGCCCTGATGATCTCTCACCACGGCACGACGACGCACATGGACGCCCTGTGCCACATGTGGCGGGGCGAGGCGCTGTACAACGGCCACTCCGCCGCCCGGGTCCGCTCCTACGGGGCGACTCGCTGCGGTATCGAGAAGGCAGGGCCCCTGGTGGCGCGCGGCGTGCTGTTTGACGTGGCGGCCCACCTCGAGGTGCCCTACCTGGACGAGACGGTGCGCATCGACGCCGGCCTGCTGGGGGACATCGCCAAGACAAACGGCATCGAACTGCGGCCCGGAGACGTAGCGGTGGTCCGCACCGGCTGGCCGACCGTCTACGAAACCGACCGTGCCCGCTACCAGGGCGGACAGCCCGGGCTCAGCCACGACGGCGGGCGCTGGCTGGCCGACCACGACGTCACCGCGGTGGCCTGCGACAACGCCGCCGTGGGTGCCTTGGCCATGGACGGAAGCTTCGACGCGGGACCCGACGAGGATCTCCACCTGCTCCTGCTGTGGAGCCGTGGCATCTACCTGCTGGAGATGCTGTGGCTGGAGGAACTGGCGCGCACCGGCCGGCACGACTTCCTCCTCGTCGCCGCCCCGCTGGCCATCGAGGGCGGCACGGGCAGCCCCGTCAACCCGGTCGCCGTGCTCTGAGTGACCTCACCCTCCTCATGCGCGGGTCAGGAAAGTACTTGCGCCAGGTGCTGTACTGCTCCAGCGGATCGCCGCCCAGCCGCCAGGGCCAAGGTGTCACTGTGGCTCCCACCGCCCGGAAGGCGTTCGCCGCGTCGCGGTGCCGGGCATGGGCCGCCAAGTAGGCGAGCACGTTGAGGTCGGCCAGGGCCGCGGCGTGGCGGAGGAAGCCTGGCCGCGGCCAGGTGGACAGCGCACGGCTGAGGACACTCTCGGCGAAGGGCTGGTTGAAGATGCGATCGGCGAGCAGGCCGGTAAGACCGTCGCCGGTGACGGCCCTGCGGTAGCGGCCCAGTAGGACATGCGGCTCCAGAGCTGCGGGCGGTGCTCCGAACGGCATCCTCGCCATGGCGCTGTCGACGAATGCGTTCTGCTGGGTGGACGAGCCACACTCCTCGGGTGAGAGGTAACCCAGCATCTGTAGGTATCCCTCGCGGTGCCAGGGGTCACGGCGGATGATCTCGTCCCAGACGGGAAACCCTTCGCGAGGGTTTCGTCGCAGGTCACGAAGCACGCCGAGCAGCACGGTCCACGGGCCCGGATCTGCGTGCCGGAGCCGCGCGGCATGGTGGCAGGCCCCGACGATGTCCTGAGCGTCGTCGAGCCGTCCGCGCGGCGTCCGTGGAGCAGATCCGCCCATGCGTGAAGCAGCAGAAGATCGGCGCTTTCGGGTCGGCGACGAACCGAACACGGCGCGCAACGCGCCCGCGATGATCGGGCCGAGAACGGTCGTCAGCCCGATGCCGGAGGTCGCGATGCTGATCGCGAGGGCCAGCAGGCGCTTGGGCAAGAAGCGGGTGCTGGCTGGTGAATGCCACGAGTTTGCGCGCCCGCGGTTCCCACCCGGAAGGGAGTCGATCTCAGCGGAACGCCGGGATGACCTCCTTGGCGAAGAACCGCAGCGTCTTCTTCATCTCGTCGAGGGGGATCGGGCGCGTGCTGCCGAAGTCGCACATCAGCTGGGAGTAGCCGAACTCCTGGAGCATGCGGATCTGGGAAATGACCCGCTCGGGATCCCCGATCACCTCCAGCTGCTCCCATCGGAAGTCGTTGTCGACCGAGCCACCCTTGAGATAGCGGTCCTGCCAGTACTCGAAGCCCTTGGCGACCTGGCCCGTGGCCGAGTCGATCGGGGCGCTCTGGGCGTTGAAGATGCGGGAACGGTCGAAGAGCTTCTCGAAGCGCTCCTGGTCGGCCCGTGCCTGCTCGACGGTGGGGGCGACGTACACCGCGCGCGTGACCACGAGTTCGATGTCTGTGCCGTCATGCCCGGCGGCGGACGCTGCGGCGTGCCAGGCCTCGGCAGCGCGTCCGACCCGCTTGAACGGCGCTGCCGGATCGGCCAGGATCGGCAGGCCGCGCGCGGCGTACAGCTCGACGGTCTCGGGACTCACCGCGGCGACGTACACCGGGGGATGGGGCTTCTGCTCGGGCTTCGGCACCAGGGTGATCGTGCCGGTGCGGTAGTACGGGCCTTCGTGGCTGAAGTCGTCTTGGGTCCATAGTCCCCGGATGACATCCAGGCCCTCGTTGAACCGGTCACGGGCCTCGGCAAGGTCGAGGCCGAATGACTCGAACTCCACGCTCTGGTAACCGCGTCCGATGCCGAAATCGACACGCCCTCCCGAAAGCACGTCGAGCTGGGCGATCTGCTCCGCGATGTGGACCGGATTGTGCAGGGGCAGCACCACGATGCCCGTGCCCAGCCGCAGCCGTTCGGTCCGTGCGGCGATGTACGACAGCAATGCCGGCGTGCATGGCACGACGCCGTAGTCGCGGAAGTGGTGCTCGGCAATCCAGAAGCCGTCGAATCCGAGTTCCTCCACGTACTCAGCCAGTTCCAGGTTGTAGTCGTACACCTCGCGGACGCTCATGCCGTCGAAGCGGTGGAACAGGTTGAACGTGGAGAACTTCATGGGCCGTCGCGGTGCTGACACTCTGCGCTCCTCAGGGGACTGGACGGTTCGACGATCCGGGGCCACGGCTGCATTCCGGCTCTCACGGCAGGTACACCGGGACACCCACCGGCGCGGTCGTCGGTCGTCGGACAGCGTCTGCATATGACAGACGATCCAACTAGCAGACCAAGCGTTAGCTTGGTTTGTACAGTAGCAGTGCGACCGCCGTCCGAGAAGCGGACCGCAGTACTGCGAGGAGGCAGACATGAACGACTTCACCGACCGCCCCGGCGCGGCCGTCGTCGCCGGAGCCACCGGCGGTATCGGTGCAGCCATCACCCGGATGTTGGCCGAGCGGGGCAGCGACGTCGCCCTGACCTACCGGAAGAACGCCGATGCTGCAGATCAACTGGCCGGCGATGTCCTCCGGTCGGGGCGGCGGGCGGCCACCTGGCAATTGGACCTGTCCGACGAGGGGGCGACCGGGCGTTTCCTCGAGGAGGTCGTCGACCAGTTCGGCGGCATTCACACGGTCGTGTACGCCGCGGGACCGCATGTGCCCATGGTGCATCTCAGCCGTGTGTCACCTGCACAGTTCCGTCGGCAGGTCGAGCAGGACGCCATCGCGTTCTTCAATCTCGTCCAGCCTTCGCTGCCGCACCTCCGCGACTTGGAGGGATCTCTCGTCGCGGTGACCACGGCCGCCACCCGCCGCTTCCCCGTGCGGGACGGCCTCTCGGCGGGCCCCAAGGGGGCCGTGGAGGCACTGGTACGGGGCATAGCGGCCGAGGAGGGACGCTTCGGCGTACGGGCCAACTGCGTCGGCCCCGGAATGCTGATGGACGGCATGGCGGCCCGGTTGATGGACTCCGGTGACCTCGACGAGAAGGCGCTCGACGTCACCAGGGCCAACATCCCGCTGCGCCGGTTCGGGACCGCGCGGGACATCGCCGAGGCGGTCTGCTTCCTGGCGTCAGACCGGGCCGGATTCATCAGCGGGCAGACGCTCGACGTGGACGGGGCGTACGGAGTCTGACCGTGCAGCGACCTTGACAGGGCTCGGGTGCCGCAACAAGCTTACAACCAAGCATGCGCTTGGTTGTTAAATATGGCGGTGTGCCTCCCCGCGAGCCGCAAAGAGGCGCCCGAGCGGGCGTGAACAGGGACGGAGCTGAAGCTGTATGGCCCACGAGGTTCGAAACCGGATGCGATTCGGGGTCTTCCTGCCGCCGCTGTATCGTCCGAGCGGCAATCCCAGCTGGGACCTCGAGCGCAGCCTGCAACTGGCGGAGAAGCTGGACACTCTCGGCTTCGACGAGCTGTACTTCGGTGAACACCACTCCGGCGGCTGGGAGATCTTCGGAAGCCCGGAGATCATGATCGCAGCCGCGGCGCAGCGCACGCGACGCATCAACCTCGGTACCGGTGTGATCTCGCTGCCGTACCACCACCCGTTCAACGTTGCGGACCGCGCCCTCCTTCTGGACCACCTCACCCGCGGCAGGGCCATCATCGGCGTCGGTCCCGGCGCACTGCCGTCCGACGCCGCCATGCTGGGCATCGACTACACGACGGCCCGCGAGCGCATGGAAGAGTCGCTGGAGGCGATCCTGGCCCTGCTCGAGCAGGACGGCCAGGTCGACCGCAAGACCGAGTGGTTCGAACTGTGCCGGGCCCAGCTGCACATGAAGCCCTACACCCGGCCGCGGCCGGAAATCCTGGTCACGGCGGTCGCCTCCCCGTCGGGGCCGCGCCTGGCAGGCCGGCTGGGTCTCCCCATGCTGGCCCTCACCGTCTCCACACCGGCCGGCAAGGAAGCGCTCGCCGAGCACTGGCGGATCGCCGAGGAAGAAGCGGCCAGGGCCGGCCAGCCGGCACCCGACCGCGCCCGCTGGCGCCTGGTCACGCCCATGCACATCGCACCCACCGCGGCCAAGGCCGAAGACCAGGTCGCCTACGGCATCGAGGACTCGGGCGGGTACTTCTTCCGGGACGCGGGCATCCTGCGCAACCTGATCGAATCCGCCGGACTGCCCCCGGACGCCTCGAAGACGGATGTCTTCCGGGGCACGGGCATGGGCGTCATCGGCACCCCGCAGGACGCCATCGAACACATCGAAGGCCTCCAGGAGATCTCCGGTGGCTTCGGCACCTACCTGATCATGCTCCAGGACTGGGCCGACCACACGGACACCCTCCGCTCGCTGGAGCTGTTCGCCGAGTACGTGATGCCGCACTTCCAGGACGCCACCGTTCGCCGCGAGGAGAACTGGTCGACGTTCCAAGCTGATTCGGAACGAGCCATCGAGGTCGCCAACGAGGCGGCACGCAAGGCGCGTGAGACGTACGAGCGGAGCCAGAGCCGATGACAACGCAGAGCACGGTGGCCTCCAAGGAGCGGCTGAAGGGCCGAGTCGCCCTGGTCACCGGCGCCGCCCGCGGTCAGGGGGAGGCGATCGCCCGGCTGTTTGTCGCCGAGGGCGCCAAGGTTGTCCTCGCCGACGTGCTGACGGAGCCCGGCGAGAAGCTGGCAGCCGAACTCGGCGATGCCGCACGGTTCGTCCGCCTGGACGTCGCCGACGAAGACCAGTGGCAGGCCGCGGTCGACCTGGCCGTCGGCTCGTTCGGACACCTGGACGCCCTGGTCAACAATGCAGGCATCCTCCACATGGCCTCCTTGTCCGACACCACGGCAGAGCAGTTCCGCCGCGTCGTGGAGGTCAACCAGGTCGGAATCTTCCTCGGCATGAAGGCCGCCGCGCCGGCCATCGCCGCAGCGGGCGGCGGGACCATCGTCAACTCCGCGTCGATCAACGCATTTGTCGGAGTCGCCGGGACCACCGCCTACTCCGCTTCCAAGTGGGCGGTACGTGGTCTGACACGCACCGCGGCCATGGAACTGGGCTCTAAGAACATCCGCGTCAACACCGTTGCCCCGGGCAGCGTGGCGACCGCCATGATCGCACCGGACGGGGTCGAGGCAATGCCCGAGACAGCAAAGGAAGCTTTCGCGAAACTGCCGCTCGGCCGCGTCGGCCGGCCGCAGGAGATCGCCAGCGCGGTGCTGTTCCTCACCAGCCATGAGTCGTCGTACTGCACAGGTGCCGAATTCATCGTGGACGGCGGGTCGTTGGCTGGCCCGGTGTACGACTGAGGAGCAGGAATGAACACTTCGACAGGCTCCCCTTCGCTGGACGGCGCAGCCGCGATCGTCACTGGTGCCGCCCAGGGCATCGGCCGCGTCACGGCTCTCACTCTCGCCGCACAAGGCGCACGGGTCACGATCCTCGACATCAATGGAGACGGCGCCCACGCCGTTGCCGACGAGGTACGGGACGCCGGCGGCGAAGCACACGCCGCGGTCGGCGATGTCGCCAAGGAACCCGACGTGGCCCGAATGGTGGAAGAGACGATTTCCCGTTTCGGCCGGCTCGATGTCCTGGTCAACAACGCGGTTGTGTATGACCGTGAGATCGAGGGCCAGGATCTCAACGTCGTCTCCACGCCAAACGAGGTGTGGGATCGCACGATGGCCGTCAACCTGCAGGGTGCCGTGCTCGGCTGCCGACATGCCATTCCTGCCATGGTTGCCGGCGGGGGCGGCTCGATCGTCAACGTCGGCTCCACCGCGGGATTTAGCGGCGACACCAACCACGTCGCCTATGCCGCCTCGATGGCGGCGAAGTACTCGCTGACCCGCTCGATCGCCACCTCGCACGGAAAGCTCGGGATCCGCTGCAACGCCATCGCCACCGGTCTGGTGCTCAGCCCGACGGCGCGCGGCAACCTCGACCCCGTCAAGCTGGGCGTCTACCGCGACAACCTCCTGGTTCCGGATTTCGCCGAACCTGAGGACATTGCCTCGATCATCGTCTTCTTGGGCTCCCAGGCGGGCCGCTACATCACCGGACAGACGATCATCGCGGATGGCGGCTTCCAGGCCCATCAACCCTGGCACGCACAGGCGCACATCGTGCATCCCGACGCCGTGCTCTGAGGAAGCGTCTACCCCCAACACTCGGCCGGCCGGTCCAGTGTCCTCCGGCCGGCCGATCCTTCTCTTCGCTCTGGAGGCGGTGACGCATGCTCTTCGGGCTGCAGATGTTCCCGACCGACTATTCGATGACACCGATCGAGCTGGGCGCCGCCGCCGAGACACGTGAATTCGAGTCCGTGTTCTTCCCGGAGCACAGCCACATTCCCGTCTCGCGCGATTCCGCCTCGCCCACCGGGGAGACCCTGCCACAGGAGTACTCGCACGCACTGGACCCGTTCGTGGCCATGGCGGCCGTGGCCGCCACCACCTCACAGGTGCGTATCGGGACGGCCATCTGCCTGGTCGCGCAGCGCGACCCCATCCTGCTGGCCAAGCAGATCGCCTCCCTCGACGTGGTATCCGGGGGCCGCTTCCTGTTCGGGGTGGGCGCAGGATGGAACGTCGAGGAGATGCGTAACCACGGAACCGATCCGGCGACACGATGGCGGCTTCTGCAGGAACGGATCGAGGCCATGACCGCGATCTGGACCCAGGACGAGGCCGCCTACCACGGCACGCTGGTCGACTTCGACCCCCTCTGGTCATGGCCCAAGCCAGTACAGCGCCCGCGCCCACCCGTGCTCGTCGGCGGGGGAGGGCCGCGCGTACTGCACCGGGTGCTCGCCTACGGCGACGAATGGATGCCGTTCCGCGACGGCAGCGACGACTGGACCTCGGCCGACTTCAGATCCGGCCGCCCTGAAGCGTTCGACACCGAACTCGCCTCGCGCATCGACGAGTTGCAGCGCCTTGCCACCGAACACGGCCGCGGCCCCGTACCCGTCACCCTGTTCAACGCCAAGGCCCACCCCGACGCGATCGAGCGGTACGCCGCCATGGGCGTACACCGCTGCGTCTTCTGGCTTCCCTCCGAGCACGCGGACGTGCTGCTGCCCCGCATCGACCACATAGCAAAGGAGTGCTTGCCCCGATGAATGAGCCGCTTTCCGGGCACGTGGCCGTGCCCCACCTGATCTACCGGTACGCCGAGCTCCTCGACTCCGGTGACTTCGCAGGCGTGGGCGAGCTCTTCGCCGACGCAGTGATTAAGGTGCAAGAGACCGGGACGCAGTACACAGGCCGCGACGAAGTCGCGTCCATGTACGAAGAGTGGGTGCGGATCTACCCCGACAACGGCACCCCGCACACACGGCACATCACCACGAACCTGATGCTCGACGTCGACGACCACGCGGGCACCGCCACGTGCCGCTCATACGTCACCGTCCTGCAGTGCACCGACGTGCTGCCGCTGCAGCCAATCCTGTCGGGTCGTTATCACGACAAGTTCCGCCGGGTCGAGGGCATATGGCGGTTCGAGCACCGACACATGATCAACGAATACCTCGGTGACTTGAGCCAGCACCTCATGCAGAAGTTCAAGGCGTCCGCCACATAGCCCATACCGCAGCTCGAGCAGGGTGAGCCAACTTCGGCTGTGGTCAGGCACGTTGGGGCGGGTGAGCTTCGACGGCCGCCTCCAAGCTGTCGGCGCGGCCGGCTACGGATCCATGAGTGTGTTCCCCTGGGATTGCCGCCCTCCCGGCTCGGGTACATCGCGTGGACCGAAGATGCGGCGCCGGGCCGCCGCAATCAATGTCCGTCTCGCAGCGCTCGACCCGCTGACAACCTGGCTCTCGCGGTGGGAGCCAGGCATGGACGTCACAGCTGAGGCGCCGCAGACTGCGGCGAGCGCCGCCGGGGAAGCCCCGCACCATCATCTTCCCGACTCGCCGCGGTGCCGCGCGCCGATGCTCTCCAACGCCCGCCGGGGATGGCATGCACACCCCTGGCGGGCCTGCGCGCGGTCTGCTCGGCTTCCTTCTCTATCGGCGTTCGGCAATCACGGCCCTGTTGCCTCGGAGTTCGCGACGGTGAGATGCCCCCACCGGGTGCGGATGTCCCGGCGCAGCAGCTTGCCGCTTCCGCCCGAGGAGTCCTGCGCGTGGGGGAGTGCGTCGACGATCACCACTGCGTCCGGCTGCGCCTCGTCGGGCAGGCGGCGGGCCAACTCCTCCCGCACGGTGTCTGGATCGAGGTTGCGCCTCGGTGCCGCCTGCACGGCGAGCAGGATCTGCTGGCGCTCCGCGTCCTCCGGCACACCGACTGCGCCGGCCTCAGCGACACCGTCGATGCCCAGTGCGGCGTCCTCGACTTCACCGGGTAGCACGTAGCGTGTCGGCGTGCGGATCGCGTCCTGTCGCCGGCCGAGCACGGTGAGCGTACCGGTGGGGTCGAGGATGCCTATGTCGCCGCCGACGTACCAGCCGTCGCGCAGCACGCCGGCGGTGCGCTCGGGGTCAGCGTCATATCCGCGCATCAGGTGCGGTCCGGTCAGCCACACATCGCCCACCTCGCCCACCAGGCGCCGTCCCTCGGCGTCGACCACCCTGACGGCGCACCCGGTCCGGGCCCGCCCAGAGGCCCGCACATCCTGACTGTTGTCGTGCTGATGTCCCACGACGGTGTAGGGCGCCTCCGTCTGGCCGTAGTACGAGCACAGCGCCACACCCGGCAGCCGGTCCAGGATGCGCTGCCGCAGCGAGGGGAGCAGGGGCTCGCCGCCGAGCAGAATCACGCGCAGCGACGACAGGTCCGCCTCGGCCTGCCCATCGGTGGCGAAGAGCTGACTGAAGAAGCTGGGAATGACGCTGATATGGGTGATCTTCTGAGCCGGTACGGCCTCGAGGAAGCGGGCCGGACCGAAATCGTCCTCGAGCACCAGATGCATGCCGGCGTAGAGGGCGGGGCCGGCGATGGCGAAGTATCCGACGCCCCAGATGATGGGGCCGGTGCCGAAGACGGAGTCGTTGTCGTGCGGCACGTCCAGCCACTGCTGGGCGGTTGCAAGAGCGCTCGCATGGGTGTGGACGACGGCCTTGGGCAGTCCGGTCGTGCCAGAGGTGAAGAAGAGCGCGAGTTCGTCGTCGTGATGCGCGCCGAGCTCCGGCTCCTGGTCCGAGGCTTCCTCGGTCAGCTGGTCCAGGTCGACGGAGTCTGCAGTCGCACCGCCCAGGCGCAGCCACCGCGACACCTGCGGCAGTTTCGGAGTGATTCCAGCGGCGAGCGCGTCGAAGGCTCCTTCGTAGACAAAGGCGCTGCACTTGCTGCGTTCGACCATCGTGGTCGTGATGTCGTCGCTCCAGTAGGGGTTGAGCGTGACGAGTGTCACCCCGAGCTTGGCCAGCGCGAGGTAGGTCTCGGCGATGCCCAGCGTGCCACGGAGCAGGACCGCAACGCGGTCGCCGGCGCCCACCCCGGCCTGCTTGAGCGCGTTCGCACGGCGGTTCACCCGCGCATCGAGGTCTGCGTAGGTGAGGTGGAGGCCGCCCTCGTACGTGACGGCGACCCGGTCGGGATGGCGCCGTGCGCCCGCAGTGATCACCGCGTGGGCGTAGTTGCCGTAGGGCGACGGGACTTGTCGTTCTCGCACGTTTCCTCCTTGTACCCGCACAGTGATCAGCCGGGGTGTCCGCCCGGGGCATGCTTCAGGATCTGGCTACTCGCTGGTCAGCTGGCAGGTACGGCACCCATGGCATCCAGGGGCACCGCGTGCCGCGTTCCGGCACGTAGGGGTGGCGAACGTTAGTGTTCGTGCGGCGATGGTCGGGGGTGTGCGGCCCGACCGGGCGGGCGCACTTCTTGACGCCGTGCTGAAACAAGGTAGGACGCGGAGCCGGTCCAATCAAGCGGTTGCTTGGTTCTCTTCCGTTGACCCCTATGCCTCACCCTTGTAACTTGGACCAAGCAAGCGCTCGGTTGACGGGTTGGGTGAGGATGAGAGGGAACGAACGTGCACCGTGGCATTTACCTGCTCGAAGAGGTCTACTTCCATCCGATGAACTCGCAGCGGCCGCTGGAGTACCTCAAGTGGCTCACCAACTACAAGCGAGAGGATGAGCAGATGGCGACCGGCGGGTCGCAGCTGACCAGCGGTCTGTCCGTCCGCTCCAGCGACATCGACCTCGTCGGAGCCTTCTACGCCGTCGGCATCACAGGTCACGAGCAGTTCAAGGCCGTCACCCTGTGGGACTGCGTCGGCGGCTGGGACGGTGGCTGGCGGCAGATGATGGACATCTACGACAACGTCAAGCCGGAGCTGTTCCTCTCCAACATCGACGATCTGCGGCACAAGGCGTTCTCCCGGCCCATGGGAGCCGTCCAGGGCACGCCGGACCTGCAGGCGCTGAAGGCTGAGGAGTACACCGCGCCGTTCTTCCTGCACGAGGTCGCCCAGGTTCGCCCCGGCGCGGCGCTGGACTACCTCGCCGCGGTACGGGAAGAGCGCGCGCCGATTCTCGCAGACCACGGACACCGCCTCGTCGGCCTGTACGAGGTGCTGCTCAGTGACACGGAAGTCGTCACCTTCTGGGGCACGGACCTCGACGCGCACCTCGCCCTGCAGCGCTCGCGTGACGCCGCGCTCGGCCTGGATGACGAGGTCGACCCCGACGACCGGCTGCTGACCTGGCAGAAGCGGTCCCGCGAGTTCCTCGACGGCCCCTGGCGCGAGACGCTCCTGGCCCCCTACCCAGGCTCGCGGCTGGCACCGCGCAACAACTGATCTGATCCCGAGGAGCTCGAGATGGCCGAGGGAACACTGCGCGACCGGGCCGCCGTTGCCGGCGTCGGATGGACGCCGTACTCCAAGAACTCCGGCGTCAGCACCCTCACTCTGGCCCAGCGGGCGATCAAGGCAGCGCTGGACGACTGCGGTCTCACCCTGGCGGACGTGGACGGGCTGGCAACGCACTCCGTCGGGGACGCCGTCCCCGCGGCGGTCGTGGCGCATTCCCTCGGCGTCAGCGACCCCCGCTTCCTGGTCGACCTCGTGGGCGGCGGGAGCATGTCGGCGGCGACGGTCGGGGCGGCGGCCATGGCCGTGGCCACCGGGCAGGCCGACGTTGTCGTGTGCTGGAGGGCCCTCAACGCACGCTCGGAGTTCCGCATGGGCGGCACCGGCCGTGCGGCTCCCACGCTGGTGGAGTTCCAGTACCAGGTCCCCTACGGCCTTCTCACGCCGCCCCAGCAGTACGCGATCGTCGCCCGCTCCTATCTGGGGCGGGCGGGCGTGACCGCGGAAGACCTGGGCAGGGTGGCGATCACACAGCGGGAGCATGCTGCCAAGAACCCCCGGGCCATGATGCGCGAGCCATTGACCATGGACGCCTACCTCACCTCCCGGTGGATAGCGGAACCCCTCCGGCTCTTCGACTGCTGCCTGGAGACAGACGCCGCGGTCGCCCTCGTGGTGACGAGCGCTGAACGCGCGCGTGACTTGCGCAGACAAACCGTGCTCATCAGCGGTGCGGCCACCGGCGGCGGGCACAGCCTGTACTCCGGCGGCCGCACCGATTTGTCGGTCAGCGCGGTCCGCGAGATGGCCCCCCGCCTTTACACCGCGGCCGGCGTCGGCCCCGAGGAGGTCGATGTCGCCGAGCTCTACGACGCCTTCACCCCCCTGGTGCTCATGCAGCTGGAGGACTACGGGCTGTGCCCGACGAGCGAGGCGGCGGCCTTTGTCGCCTCCGGGGCAACCAGGCTCGATGGAACGCTGCCGGTGAACACGCACGGCGGACACCTGTCGGAAGGCTACGTGCACGGCCTCAACCACGTGGTCGAGGCCGTTCTGCAGCTCAGAGGCAGCGCGGGGGAGCGGCAGGTGCCCGACGCGGAGGTGGCGCTGTGTTCCGGCCAGCCCGGATACGTCTCCGGTGTCACGTCGGCCGTGCTGCTGAGGCGGGACCACTGACTCCCTCAACCCCGAGACGCACCCCAGCTTCCGACACCAGCCGGGGGCGGGAGATGTTATGTCTGAAGACGCACCGCTGACCCTCGCCGACGTACCGGCCATCGATCTCACTGGAGAACCCTTCCGCACGAATCCCGCGGCCGCCTTCGACGCAGTCCGCCAGAAGACCTGGATCATCCGGACGGTGCGCGGGTACGAAGTGCTGGACTACGGCATCGCGCAGCAGATGTGTGTCGATCCGCGGATCGACAGCATCGGCCCGGACTATTACCGGAACCTCGGCGCCTCGGAACAGGTCATGTGGTACGCCACCCAGGCATCGTTGCCGATGATCGGGGGCGAACGCCACGACCGGATCCGCCGGGCCTTGCAGCGCGGGTTCACCCGCCGCCGCATCGACTCGCTGCGGCCGCAGATGCGCTCCGTCGCGACCAGGCTCATCGACGCCCTTGCCGATCGGGATCCGTTCGACCTCGTCGCCGACTTCAGCACCATCTACCCCCTTGAGGTGCTCTGCGCGCTGATGGGCGTACCGGCTCAGGACGTCGGCCGGTTCGGAGCGTGGACGATCGATCTCGGACTGCTCGCGCGATTCCCGCTCGAACCACACCTGGCGCGCATCGACGCCGCGATTACTGGCCTGCGCGAATACTTCCGCGAACTCGTCGCACACCGCCATCGGCAGCCGGGCGAGGACTTCGTCAGCACCCTGATCGCGGCCCAGAAGGAGACGGGACGGCTGACCGAGGACGAACTCCACGGCGCACTGCTCAACCTTCTCTTCGCCGGGCAGGACACCACGCGCTACCAGTTCGGCTGGGTGGTCCAACTGCTCCTCCAGCATGAAGAGTGGGAGCGGCTGGACACCGCACCGGAGCGCGTTCCTCGCGCGATCGAAGAGGCGATGCGCCTCGAGCCGACCCTGCACATCCTGCTCCGCAAGGTCGTCGCCGACGTCGAGTACCGCGGGCTCGTGCTGCCGGCCGGAACCCTGATGGCGGTGAACACCTATGCGGTGAACCGCGATCCTGCGGCGTTCCCGGGTCCTCACCGGTTCGACGTGATGCGTGCCAACGCCCACCGGCACTTCGGCTTCGGTCATGGCGGTCACCTCTGCCTCGGCCACGGGCTCGCCCGCGCCGAGATGGCCGAGGCGCTCACCCTGTTCGTCGAGCGGCTTCCCGGCCTGCAGTCGGCAGGAGAACCCGGTGGTGTCACCGGGTTCTCCTCGATGACCGGGGCGGAGCGCATTCCCCTGGCGAACCGGCAGCAGCGGCAGGACCGGCCGATCGGGGCGCCATCCTGAAAACCTGGACGCTGATCACGATTCCGCGCGTGTCACGGGAAGTGGGGGGTGACCCGGCTTGCCGGGTCACCCCCCACTCGTGTCCGCCGGGTCAACAACTCGCGGACGCAACCGAAAAGCTCAACCTGTGAAATTGAACGTCTTGCACACCAGGGGTGCCGCCAGCTTCCAGTGGCCGTTCTTGACCCGCAGCAGCGACTGGCATCCGTTGGGCGCCGTACGGTCCGCCGGGAACGACACGTTGCCTCCGTAGGGGCTCTTTATGGTGATGTTCTGGGCCGCCTTGAGGAAGCTGTCGACGGTGAGGTCCGTGCCGGCCTTCTGCAGGACCTGGAGGAAGACGTCGGCGGTCGCGTAGCCGACCCCCATGTCCTGGCTCCATTCGAAGTTCTTCTTCCCGGTGGCCTTCTCCAGGTCGGTGCGCATCTGCTTGGCGGCTGCCGAGTCGGAGGCCAGCGGCTCGATGGGAGCAGAGACGTACGCACCCTCGAAGGCCTTGCGCACCTGCGGATTCTTCAAGGTGCTGTCGCTGTAGCTGATTCCGTCCAGGACCGTGCCCTTGAAACCGGCGTCCTTCAGCGCCCCGAACAGTCCCGCGTTGAAGGGGGTGGCCATGGTCGAGAAGATGATGTCGGGCGCCTTGCCCCCGTCGCTGGTGACCAGGCGGTTCACATAGGGCGACCAGTCCGTCGGAACGCTCGTCTGCGGAACGGTGTTCTGAACGGAGACGACCTTGAAACCGAGGCTCGTGGCACTGGCCTTCGCGATCTTGTTCACCGCCTTGGTGACGGCGTCGTCGTGCCCGATGACGGCAACGCTGCGTCCCTTGGCCGGCCCGGTCGCCTTGACGAGCGAGGTGAAGAAGCCTGCGGACTGCGGACCCGGCTTCGTTGAACCGGTGCAACCGTCGAAGCTGAAGGCGACCTCCGGCCCGCACCACTCCGGCGCCGAGTAGCCCCAGCCGAAGTAGGGGACGTTCTGCTGCTGCAGGAACTTGGCCCCGGCGAACATGAACGTACTCACCGGGACGACGGCGAAGACCTGCTTCTGCTGGACGAGCTTGCGCGCCGCCGCGATGTCCTTCGCCTGGTCGGCCCCGTCGTCCTCGGCGCCGATGAACTCGATCTTCCGGCCGTTGACGCCGCCCTCGGCATTGGCGCGGTCGAATCTCGCCTTCGCTCCGATCTCCGTCGCGGCGTTGCTGGCGCCGTAGGAGGACGTTTTGACGATCAGTCCGCCGACCTTGACGCTGTCTGCGGTCACGCCTCGGGTGGCGTCGGACTGGCTGCCGGCGCCCTGACTGCCGGGCGCACTGGTGGAACACCCGGCGGCCGCCAGGGCCGCGATGGCCAGTGCGGCGATGAGTCGTCGATGCACGATCGACTCCCTTCATGAGGTGCAGGGGCCCGGAATGAACCGAGCAAGCAATTGCTTGGTTAAGTTCGTCCCTGGGGAGCCCCCCTGTCAAGGGCTATGACGCGTGCTCCGTGCACTCAGCCGCGCACGAGGATCGCGGCACTGCCGTAACTGCCGCCGAAGCCGGTGCACAGCGCGACCTGGGGGTCCGGTACCTGCTGGGTGCTGCCGTCGCCGCGCAGCTGCCGCACCGCCTCGGCGACGTTGTTCATGCCGTGGACGTATCCCTCCGACAGCAGGCCGCCGTTGAGGTTGACGGGCATACTGCCGTGAAGCCCGGTCTGCCCATCCCGTACGAAGGCCCCGGCCTGGCCGCGCGGGCACAGCCCGAAGTCCTCGAGCTGCTGCAGTACGAGGAACGAGTACGCGTCGTACAGCTGCGCCACATCAATGTCATCGGGTGTCATCCCGGCGGCCTTGTACAGCGGCTCGGCGAGGTACGCGGAGAAGATCCGGCCCACGTCCGCTGCCTTGTCCATCGTCGTCGAGCCGGGGCCACCGCCCCGCACCACGGCATGGATGCGCGGGCTGCCCGGGCGTACCACGTCGGCCACCTCGGCCCGCGTAATGACCAGCGCCGCGGCGCCGTCCGTCTCCAGGCAGCAGTCGAGCCGGCGCAGCGGCGTCGCGACGTACGGATTGCTCCGATACTCCTCGGCGCTGACGGGCGTACGCAGGACGGCACGCGGATTGGCCGCCGCGTGTTCCCGGGACCGCATGACGACCGCGGCCAGGTCGCGCTCCGTGGCCCTCGTCTCGTACATCCAGCGTTGCGCGGCAAGGGCGAAGAGATGGACCGGCCCGAGCATGCCGTAGGGCAACGTGAACTGCTCGTTGCCGCTGCTGCCGAGGCGCAGCGCGGCCTGTCCCATCCGCTTGCCGGACCGCCCGTTCAGGGCCCGGTAGACCAGGACGGTCGAGGCGAGGCCGGAGTCGATGAGCATGGCCGCATCGCCGAGGATGGATGCGGCCTGGGTTCCGCCACCGTAGAACTCATTGGTCCACACGGGATCGGCCAGCCGCAGGGCGGCCGCCACGGTGTTCACCGGCGCTGAGTCGTTGAGGTGGTACGTCAGCACGGCGTCGACGGATGAGGCGTCCATGTGGGCGTCGGCGAGCGCGTCCCGGGCCGCTTCGACGGCAAGTTGCAACTCGGTGCGACCGGAGAGGCGGGACAGCTCGGTCATGCCGACGCCGGCGACCGCGGCGCGGCCGGAGAAGGACTGGCGCCGTGAACCGAACGGCCCGCCGGGCGGAGTCAGGGCCGGCCTCCCTCGGTCCGGCGCCGCGCGAAGCGCTGTGCGGCGGCAATGGCTGTGGCGGCCTCGTCGAAGGAGCGGAACAGCGGCAGCCGGGTCTGCGCGGCGAACTCGACCAGCCGGGCCGCGTCTTCCGGCCGGGCAACGTCGAGGTTGCGGGCCACCACCGCGAGCCGCACCGGCAGGCCGCGCCTGTGCACTGCGGTGAGGGTGTCGATGAGCGGGGCCAGGCCTGCTGTGCCGTAGCTGTAGTACGCGGCCACGTTGACGTGTGCCAGGACGTCGCCGAAGGGCTGGTCCCGCACGATCGCCTCGAGCGTGTCGCCCAGCAGATCAGCGGGGGAGGCCGGCCCGACAGGGATCTCCACCGGGTTGGCCACGCTCGTTCCCGCCCCATGTCCCAGGGCACGCAGGCGCTGCCGAATCTCCTCGGTCAACGGCGTGAGCGTCACCCCGGCCCGGTCACAGGCGTCGGTCGCCAGCACGGAGGCGCCACCGCCCAGACCCGTGACGAGAACTCCGTCAGTGGCGGCGTCGGTCAGGTGCTGCAGATAGGCCAGCGTCGCCAGAAAGTCCTCCAGCGTGTCCACGAGCGTGGCCCCGCAGGCCTCTGCGACGGCCTTCCACACGCGGGGTGCGCCCGCCATCGATCCGGTGTGCGAGGACACAGCGTGGGCGCCCTGCCGGCTCAGCCCGCCCGGCAGGATCACCACGGGCTTGCGGCCCGATGCGCGGCGCAGAGCCTCGACCAGACGGTGGCCGTCCGTCACGCCCTCCACGTACATCCCTATGACCTCGGTTTGGGGATCGTCCACCAGCCAGTCCACCAGCTCGGCGGGTGTGACGTCGATGGCGTTGCCAACACTGATGACCTTCGAGTAGCGCACGCCGCGGGATCCGCCGACCGAGACGACGTCGCCGGACAGCCCACCGCTTTGTGACACCACGGACACCGTGCCGGGCTCGCGCGGCGAGCCGAGGGCAAAGGCCTGGCGGCCCGCCGGACTGTAGACGCCGATGCAGTTGGGCCCCAGCAGCCGCGTCGAGGTGCCCTCCACGGCCTTCATCAGCCGCTCTTCGAGCGCGGCTCCGGCCTCGCCCATCTCCCGGAATCCGCCACTGACGACGTGGATGAAGGGCACCTCGCCCGCGGCCTGCGCAACCAGGTCCACCGCGGCGGCGGCCGGGACGGCGACCAGCAGGTAGTCGACGCCGCCCGGGACCGCGGCGATGGACGGGTAGGCCGGAACGCCGTCGATCGTCTCGGCGCTGGGATGGATGGCGGTGAGCCCGTCCGTCCACCCGGCGTCCTTGTACGCGGCCAGGAAACGGTTGCCGAAGCCCGTTCCCCGCGTCGAGGCGCCGGCCACGGCGATGCTCCGCGGGGCAGCCAGGCCGCTGAAGTCGGTCTGCCGGCGGAATGCAGGTGCGGGCAGCTCCTCGGCGGCCAGGATGAGCCTCGCGTCCAGGGCGGTGACACCGTCCGCGGTCGCGAGCACCGGATTGCACTCGAGCTCCAGCAGATGGGAGCCCAGTCGCGAGAGCAGACCGTCTTCGCCGGCGAGGGTGAGCAGGAAGGTGACGAGCGCGCCGCGGTCCACCGGTTCAGCCCCCCGTGCGCCGTTGAGCAACGGGGCGCCCGGAAAGCCGTCGACGAGATCCTCGGCGTCCGCCCGGCTCAGCGGTGCGATCCGCAGTGCGTTCACGTCGAGCAGTTCGGTCGCCACGCCGCCAAGACCCAGCATCACGACATGCCCGAACGCCGCGTCCCGCAGCACCCCGACGATCAACTCCGCCCCGCCTGGGTGCTGTTCCTCGACGAGGAAGCCCTCGGCGGTGATGCCTGCCCTACGCAGGCCGGCCGCCATGTCGGCTGCGGCCTCGGCGACCGTGTCGTGTGCCAGGCCGAGCCGCACCCCGCCTACATCGCTCTTGTGGATCAGACCCTGTCCGTAGGCTTTCAGGGCCAGCGGGGCGCGTAGTCCTGCCGCCGCCTCGGCGAGCTGTGCCGTGTCCTGGACGGCATGCCCTGCCGGTACGTCGAGGCCGTGCTGGCGCAGCAGCGCCTTGACGGCGTGTTCCGGGACCACGATGCGCTGCGGTCCCGCGTCCTGCTGCGGATGCGGCGAACCGGCTTCGAGCAGCTCCGCGAGCGAGGACTGACTGGCGACTGTCATGCTTCTCCTTGGGTGACCGGGCTCCAGGACAACAGCGCGAGAGGGGCCGCCCCGTCAGCGGGGGGAACGTCGGTGAAGCCGGCCTGCACCGGCATGCCGACACGCAGTCCGCCGCCGTCCGCGGGACCTGCGTATCCGCCGGGCAGCAGAAGGTTGTCCTGGTCGTCGAGGCGTACCAGCAGGACGACGTACGGGACCTGCACGCGTGGGTTCGCGGTGCGCCACGTAACGTTCCACGAGGCCACCGTGCCGGTCCCGCGGGCGGGAGCCCAGGACCAGGAGAACACTCCGCAGTCACCGCACATCTCGCGGGCGGGCCAGCGCAATCGTTCGCACTCATCGCAGCGCTGGACCAGCAGCTCGTGACGTCCGAGCGCCTCCCACCACGGCGTGGAGTCGCGGTCGGGAACAGGAGCCACGACGAGATCCCTGGACGCCATCCGTGCCCTCCGGGTAATCGCCCGGCCGCGCGGCCGGGCTTCCCGGCGCCGCCTCCGGGGTGGATGATGTCCTCAACCTACCAAGCGCATGCTTGGGTGGTCTAGGGTCGGTCAGGGAAGAGCCGACACCTCACAGCGAGGAGAATCCACTATGGCCGCACGCCCATTTCGCTTTGGTGCCGTCGTCCGTCTCGCCTCATCCGGCAAAGAATGGGCGGATAAGGCACGCCGCCTGGAGGACGCCGGATTCGATGTCCTCCTGGTGCCCGACCACTTCACGGGTCCGCGCTTCGCACCAGTGGCCGCGATGATGGCTGCCGCCAATGCGACCACCAGGCTGCGGATCGGCACCATGGTGTTCTCCAACGACTACCGCCACCCGGTCGTCCTCGCCAAGGAGGCGGCGACACTCGACGTACTGTCCGAGGGGCGGCTCGAACTCGGCATCGGCACCGGCTGGATGCGCAAGGAGTACGACGCGACCGGCATCCAGTTCGACCCTCCCAAGGAGCGCTTCAACCGGCTGAAGGAATCCCTGAAGGTGATGAAGGGCTGCTGGAGCGAGGGCGCCTTCTCCTTCCAGGGCGAGCACTACACGATCACCGATCTGGTGCAGGATCCGAAGCCGGTACAGAAGCCCTATCCCCGGATCCTGCTCGGCGGCGGTGGCCCCGGAATGCTGCGCCTCGCGGCGCGGGAGGCGGACGTCGTCAACCTCGCGCAGCGGGTTCTGCCGGACGGCAGCGCACCGGATCCGGCCGATGGCGGACTGGAAAACTTCCTGCGCAAGATCGACACCATCCGCGACGCGGCGGGTGGCCGCTTTGATGGGATCGAGCTCGGCACCAGCATCCAGAAGGTCGGCGGCAAACGCGCCGTCGCCTCCTGGAGCGAGGTCGACCTCTCCCGTGCGGATGACACACCGCAGGTCCTGATCGGAGACACCTCCCAGATGGTGGACAAACTCCAGCAGTGGCGCACCGAAACGGGCCTGACCTACTTCGTGCTGCACAACGAGACCGACCTCGACGACTTTCTGCCCGTCGTCACGGAACTGGCCGGCAGGTAAGCCGCATCCGCCCGAAGGAAGAAGGGACCGCAGCAGTGACGCAATCCCCCAAGAGCACAGCGCTGACCGTCGAGACGGCCCGGGGCCCGATAGCCGCCTCGGCCCTGGGCACGACGCTCATGCACGAGCACGTCTTCGTGCTGAGCCCCGAGATCCAGCAGAACTGGCCCGACTACGACGAGGGCTGGGACGAGGACCGGGAGATGGCCGCAGCCCTGGACAAGCTGAGCGAGGCCAAGGCCAACGGCATCGACACCATCGTCGATCTCACGGTGATCGGCCTGGGCCGCTACATCCCGCGCATCCAGCGACTCGCGCAGCAGACCGACGTCAACATCGTTGTGGCGACCGGGGCGTACGTCATCGAGACCCTGCCCATGTACTTCCACTTCCGTGGCCCGGGCGCGCCCGCCGGCGGCCCGGAGAAGATGACACCGATGTTCATCCGGGACATCACCGAGGGCATCGCCGGCACCGGCGTGAAGGCCGGGATCCTCAAGTGCGTCACCGACACCGCCGGCCTCACCCGCGACGTCGAACGGGTGCTGCGGGCAGTGGCACAGGCCCAACGGGCGACCGGCGTCCCCATCACCACGCACACCCACGCCGGCCTCAAGCGCGGCCTGGACCAGCAACGGGTCTTCGAAGAGGAGGGCGTGGACCTGACGCGGGTGATCATCGGGCACTCCGGCGACACCGACGACTACGCCTACCTCGAGGAACTCATCGCCCGCGGTTCCTACCTCGGCATGGACCGGTTCGGCCTGGAGACCGTCTCCTTCGACAAACGGGTGGAGATCGTCACCGAGATGTGCCGCCGCGGCCACGCGGACCGCATGGTCCTCTCGCACGACACCTCGTGCTTCTCCGACCTGTCCGATCCCGTCCGCCGCCGCGAGATCTACCCCAACTGGCGCTGGACGCACATCCCGCAGGACGTGGTCCCCGAACTTCGCAAGCGCGGCGTCGCCGATGAGCAGATCGACCAGATGCTCGTACACAATCCGCAGCGCATCTTCGAAAAGCAGGGGAAGTACTGACGCCGGACAAGTTCCACAGCTCAGCCTTCGCGGTGCAGAGGAGCGAAGACCGACCATGTGGTAGCGCGCCACACAGAAGGCTTTCCGCGCTGGTTCGGGGATGCCTCTGCCGCTGTGTGCGCCGCGTCCGCCACGCACGATGCCCTGTACGGCAGGGCTCTTGGGCGGGCGGCTACGCACGGCGATGACCGTCACGGTTTGCGCCGTCTGCTGTGCGCACATGCATATGCGCGCCCCCGGATTGCAGCGCCCTCGCCCCCGTCGACACCTTTACCCTCGTCAGGCCGTGCTCTGACGCCCGGCGGCGACGGCTGTCCGCGCTACGCACGGGCAGACGCGATCCGCTGACGGCAGCGAAGCGCTGACGGCTCTCGTGCCTGCCGCCGCGCCCCGTGGCCATGGCGGCTAGGCACGCGGCTCAGCGGCGGGGCACGACACGGTGGTCGGACAGACGGCAGAGTGCCGCTGCGACCACGCCGGATGCCGTGCTCAGACCTCCGGGATCGCGCCCGCTGGCGACAGCGCGGCGTTCGGCTCGGCCATCCCTTCCATGAGCACGGTCAGATACTGCTCAGTGAGTTCCTCCACCGACAGCTCGCCACTGGGATGGAACCATCGCACGGCCACCCAGATCGCGTCCCGGATTAAGCGATAGGTGACCTTGGGATCGAGCCGGCTGCGAAACACCCCGCTCTTGATGCCCTCGGTGATGACCTGCACCCAGAGGTCCTGTACCTCGTTCTCGCTGTCCTGCACGTAGGTGAAACGGGGCAGCTGCGCCAGATGGTGCCGTTCGTTCTGGAGCACCGTGATGGCGGCGCGATGCTCCTGCAGCGACCTGATGGCCACGCCGACGAGGCCTTCCAGGGTCTCGCGCGGCCCCGAGCGAGCGGAAACGATCTCGCGATAGGTGCCGATCAGCCCTCCCAGGTAATCGGAGAGCAACTCGTCGATGATCGATTCCTTGGACTCGAAGTGGTGGTAGAGGCTGCCGGACAGTACGCCCGCCGCGTCGGCGATTTCCCGCACGGTCGTGGCCTGGTAGCCCTTCTCGGCGAACAGTTGAGCGGCCAGCGTGACCAGTGTCCGCCGCCGCTCGGAACGGGCCTGGGGCAGAGGGGCGGAAGGCTTCATCCCCGTAGTATTGACCGCAATCCAATACCATGCAAGCGCTTGGTTGGATGCTCTATTGACCACGGATGCGCTCCGGCATACGCTCACATCACATAACAAGCAAGCGCTCGGGTAAATCGATGAATGGCCTGGAGACTCCATGAGCCGTGTGTTTCCTGAGCCGACGGAGCTCACCCTGCCGTACTGGGAGTTCTTCCAGCTCGGAGAGCTGAGGCTGCAGCGCTGCGCGCGATGCCGGCGCTTTGTCCACCTCCCTGAGCACGAGTGCCCCTACTGCGGCAGCGGGGCCCTGGGCTGGGAGCCGGTCTCCGGCAGGGGAGTGGTGCACACGTTCAGCGTGGTGCATCGTACGTTCGCTCCCGGCTTCGCAGACCGGACCCCATACGTCATCGCCTGGGTGGAGCTCGAGGGCCAGCCCGGCGTGCGCGTCTTCGGCAACGTTCTCGACATCGCCCTCGAGGACGTACGGATCGGTCTGCCGGTCGAGGTGGTTGCCGATCGGCTCGAGGGCTTCGGCCCCGTACCCAACTTCCGTGCGTCGCACGGTGCCCGGCATGAATGAGAGGACGACATGGCAGACGACGTGAAGCTCGGCAACGTGCTCTATCCGACGGCAGACGTTCCGGCGGCGCTGGCCTTCTACAGCGATGCGCTCGGCTGCGCCGTGAAGTTCCAGGACGGGGCTCGCTTCGCCGCGCTCGACGCGGGCGGCACCACGCTCGCTCTCGCCGGTCCTGCCGAGGACGTGACCGGCGGTCGGCCGGCCGCCTCTTTCAAGGTGGCGGACGTCGCCGCGGCGGTGGAGCGCCTTGTGGCGGCCGGCGCCAAGATCGAGCGTCCGGCCGAGGAGGGGCCGCATGAGACACGTGCCGTCCTGCTCGATCCCTGGGACAACCCGCTCGTCCTCTACGCCGCCCGCTGAAGGGAGCTGCTGCCATGCGCATCGGTGTCACGCTCGGCCTCCTGCACCCCGCCGTGTGGCGCGACTTCGCCATTGAGGCGGACGCACTGGGATATGAGTCGCTCTGGGTTCCCGAACACCTGGTCTTCACCGCCGACATGGCGGAGTCGGCCTATCCGGGAACTTCCAGCGGGCGTCCGCCCGTCGACCCGGAAGCCCAATTGTTCGACGCGCCGGTCTTCCTCGCCGCGATTGCCGAGGCCACGCAGCAGATCCGGCTCGGCACGTACGTGTATCTGTTCGGGCTCAGGCACCCCTTCATCGGCGCGAGGGCGTTTCTGACCCTCGACGCTCTGTCCGGCGGCCGGGCGATCGTCGGGGTCGGTGCCGGGTGGTTGGAGTCGGAGTGGCGAGCCGCGGGCTATGACTTCGCCTCCCGCGGCCGACGACTTGACGAAGCGATCACCGTGGCCAAGCGCCTGTGGACCGAACGCGTCGTCAATCACCACGGTGAGTTCTACCACTTCGACGGCGCCCACTTCGAGCCGAAGCCGGTGCACAAGCCCCACCCCCCGATCGTCGCCGGCGGCGAGTCCAAGGCCGCCCTGCGCCGGGCCGTCAGGCTCTGCGACGGCTGGGTGAGCATGCCCCACACACTCGAGTCCGCGAAGCCGCGGCTCGACCTGCTCCACCAGCTGCTGGAACAGGAGGGCCGCAGCCGTGACTCGTTCGAAATCACCGTCAGCGCCTTCGAGATGTCCGGCCCCGGCGAACTCGCCGAATGGGAAGCCCTGGGCGTCGACAGGATCATCGTCCGGCCCTACACCCGCACCACGGGAGCCATGGACGGCTTGCGCCGCTTCGCGGAGGAGTTCGGGATCGAACCCCCGGCACAGGGCTGACCGCTCCTGCTCCTGCCTTTGTGCGGGGCAGCCCCGGACATGCAGCCGGCTCCAGGGGTATGCGTGTCCGGGGGGTGCCGCCCAGAACGCACCAGTGCCCGGCGCAGTCGCGCCGGGCACTTTCGTGATCTTGCTGTACTTCGGGCTGCACCTCGTGCCGAACTTCGACAACAGTGAGCGCGGCAAAACAGATGCCGGCTCAGAAGATGGGGTATCCGCCGCCGCCGAACCGCGCGTCCAGCTCGTCGTAGTCGGGGGCCGTACCCCGGCGGGGCACGACGTCGACGAAGCCCATGCTCTGCGGCTTCTTGTAGGACGCCATGCGTTCACGACAGTGATCGGTGATCTCCTGCTCGGTGGCCTGCGCCCCATCCTGGAGGACCACGATGGCCTTGACGCTCTGGCCCCACTTCGCGTCGGGCACGCCGATGACGGCGCACTCGGCGACTGCCGGGTGTGCGTTGATGCAGCGCTCCACCTCGGCCGGGTAGATGTTTTCGCCACCGGACTTGATCATGCGCAGTTTCGGGCCGATGAAGGTGATCGTTCCGTCCTTCTCCCGTCGGCCCAGGTCGCCTGTGCGGTGCCAGCCGCCCGACTGCCGGGCTGCATTGAGCTCCGGGCGCGCGTAATAGCCGGACATGACGTGCGGTCCGCGCGCGACGATCTCGCCGACCTCCTCCGCGGGCAGTTCACATCCCTCTGGGCCGACGATGCGGACCTGGAGGAAGGGGGACGGGCGGCCGTGCGTACCCAGACCCCCGATGCCCAGGGCGCTGTAGGTCAACATGCCGCCGACTTCGGTCTGGCCGTAACCGCCCAGCGCCCTGCCCCACGGAGTGTCGTCGACGGTGATCATCGCGTTCCAGGCGTCGCTCCCGGCGGGGGCGCGAAGGCTCGTCAGGTCGTACTGGCCACCGGAGTTGGCCTCCACGAGCTGGTCGGGCATGGGCGGGAAGAGCAGCATCGCCTGGCAGCGCTCGGCCTCGATCAGCCGGCACGCTGCGGCAGGGTCGAAGGCCGGCATGAACACGTTGGTGCCGCCCAGGTGGAAGGTCGCCGTGCAGAACATCATCGTCCCGACGTGGAACAGCGGTCCGCAGTTGAGGTAGACGAATCCTTCCTCGATCTGCCGCATCAGGGCGAGAGACAGGTTGTGGGTGATGACGGCCGTGTGGCTGAGCAGTGCGGCGTTGGGCTGCCCGGAGAAGGCTGCGGTGTAGAACGCCAGGCACGGCGAGGACGGGTCGACGGCGATCTCCGGGAGTGGGGTGGCGGCAGGTTGCGCCAGCCACCTCTCGTACGTGTTGTCCCGCTCGCCGCCGTCGGCCCGGGCCCACAGCGCCTCGGAGGCCGCCGACTCCCGCGCGGCGGCGACCGCGTCATCCACGTCCTCCCACAGCACCACGCGCGGTGCGAAGTCTTTGAGGACGAATTCCAGTTCCGCCTTGCTCTGCCGCCAGTTGACGGGGCAGAACACGGCGCCGATTCGGGCGGCCGCCAGCAGGAACTCCAGGACACGGAAGGAGTTGCGGCCGACCCACAGAACCCGGTCCCCGGCCCCGACGCCCTGTGCGGCCAGAGCCTGCGCGAGGCGGTCGACCCTGTCGTCCAGCTGCCCGTAGGTGAGCCGTACGTCCCCGTCGACGACGGCCGTGGACAGCGGCCGGCTGCGGCGGTTCTCGCGGGCGATGTCGCCGAGCGTCAGGCTGTGCAGCATCTCCATGATCGTGGGCCTCCGGACAGGGTGCGAGGGGGCAGTGGTGCAGGAGGGAAGGCAGGGGGTGCAGCCGCATGCTCAGCTGTTCAGGCGCCCGTAGCCGCCGCGGAAGAAGAGCAGCGGAGGGCGTTCCGCCGCGGCGAGGTTCTGCACGCGGGCGACGACAATGAGGTGATCGCCGGCCAGGTGCTCGTCCTCCAGCGTCGCGTCTATCCAGGCGACCGCGTCGTCCAGCAAAGGAGAGCCGCCGGGAGAGTGTGACCAGCCCAGGCCTTCGAACTTGGCCGCCCCCTTCTTGGACATCTGCCGGCTGACGTCCTCCTGGTGCTCGGCGAGGATGTTGATGCAGTAGCGTTCCGCAGCCCTGACCTTGGGCCACGACGTGCTGGTGTGCGCGACACAGAACGCGACCAGCGGCGGGTCGAGAGACACGGACGTGAAGGAGTTGGCAACCAGACCGGTCGGCTGCCCGGTCTCGGGGTCGATGGCGGTGATGGCGACGACACCCGTCGCGAAGTGCCCCAGGACCTTGCGGAAGAGGTCGGGGGAGGGGTGGGATTCTGCCTCGGGCAAAGCGGTCTGCAGGCGGGTCATCCGCTGTCTCCCTATCTGGCGATTGGTTGCTCAACTGAGGTGTGCGTGATCCTGCACGAGGCCGACATCAGGCCGTCCGCTTCGTCTCGGTGACGGCCTGGTTGCGGAGTTCCCGCTTGTCGATCTTGCCGTTGGCGTTGACGGGGAGCTCGGGCACGATGAACACCCGTCGTGGAACCTTGTAGTTGGACATGTTCTGCCGCGCCCAGGCGATCACGTCTGCGGCAGTGGGCGAGGAATCTTCCTGGGGGACGACGTAGGCGCAGCCGACCTCGCCCAGCGTGGCGTGCGGAATCGGGACGACGGCTACCTGTGCCACGTCGGGGTGACGCAGCAGCAGGTTTTCGATCTCTGCCGGGTAGGCGTTGAAGCCCCCGGCGATGAACATGTCCTTCTTGCGGCCGACGATGCTGAGGTTGCCGGCGTCGTCGAGGACGCCGATGTCACCGGTGTGCAGCCACCCGCCGGACAGTGCCTCGGCGCTCTCTTCGGGCGCGCCCCAGTAGCCGTGGGTCACGCCGTACCCGCGGACGAGGATCTCGCCGCGTGCGTGGGGGGCCAGTTGGTGCCCGTGGTCGTTGACGATGCGGACCTCCATGCCGGGGACCACACGTCCGGCTGTCGTCGCGACGATCTCAGCCGAGTCCTGCTGGCGGGTCATGGTGACGACGGAGCCCTCGATGAGGCCGTAGGCATTGATGACGCGCTCAAGACTGAGCTGCTCGTGCATGTCCTTGACCAATTCCTCGGGCACCGATGCAGCGCCGACGATGGCGACACGCAGACTGGAGACGTTTCGCGCAGTCAGTTCGGGGTGGTTGACGAGCCTGGCGAACAGGGTCGGCGGGCCGGCGAGCAGGCTGACTCTCTCGCGTTCGATGAGGCCGAGCGCGGCGTCGGGGTTGAACACGGCGATCGGCAGCAGGGTCGCCGCCCGCATCACGCACGCCAGGATGCCGGCGTTGATGCCGAACCCGTGCGCGAACGGGCTCACCACGGGGTACCGGTCACCGGCGCGCAGATCAGCGATACCGCTCCAGTCCCAGTAGGCGCGCAGCATCTGCTCGTGCCGAAGCTTCACGCCCTTGGGCACACCGGTGGTCCCGGAAGTGGACAGTACTTCGCACAGGTCATCGGGGCGCACCCACTCAGCGCGCTCGGCAGCCGCCTTGGGGTCCACGTGGTCGCCGCGCTTCAAGAACTCATGGGCGTTCATCACGCCAGGACGCGGCTTCACGTCTTCGAACGAGACGACAAGCTCGAGCTGCTCAAGCTTGTCAAAGGGGCGTCCGTTCTTCGGAGCGCCGTAGACGTCGGCGAGCAGGTCGACGTAGGAGATGTCGAGAAAGCCCTCGGAGATGAACAGCACCCGGGCACCGGTGCGCTGCAGCAGATCGCCCGCTTCGTAGCCCTTGGAGCGCGTGCTCAGCGGTACGACGATCGCACCGGCGTCCCAGGCGCCGAACGCGGTCACCACCCATGACCAGTGGTTCGGCGCCCAGACGGCGACCCGGTCACCGGCCTTGACCCCTGCCGCCAGCAGCGCCCGCGCCACCTGCTCCGCTCCGCTGCGCAGTTGCGCGAGGGTGAGGGTGACGGCGCCGTCGGCCACTGCGAGGGCGGTGGGATGGGCGGCGGCCTGGGCGCGCAGCATCCGCGGGATCGTCCCCCAGCGAGGAACCCTTTCCATAGCGACGACTCCCTTCCCAGATCAGGCGATGGAGGCGCGGTCCTGGCCGAGGTGCTGGCCGCGCTGGTCGACAACCTCGATCGGCAGGTGCGTCTCCTCCACCTGCTCGGCCACGACGACATCGATGTGGACCGGCGTGACCGCGGTCAGCACCTGCTCGATGCGGGCCTTCCACATCGGGTTGCCGGTGAGCGTGGCGCGGCCGAACGTCACGTGCAGTGCAGCCGTGTCCAGCGTGCCCTTGCGGTTGATCTCGAGCCGCAGCCGCGTGATGCCGTCGATGGCGCGCAGGGCCCGCACGAGGTGGGGGACCGACAGCCACCGACCGCGCACAAGGACATGGTCGCCGACGGTGTGGGCGGCGGCAGGCAGCAGCTTCGCCTGGCCGTCGAGCCGGGCCACGTAGCCGGTGCGCAGGGCGAGGCCGGCCAGCGTGCTGTGCCAGGGATGGGTCACCACGAACTCGGCGAGACCGTCCGCATACGGCGGCTCCAGCTCGGTGTCGGCATCGAGCCGGGCGAGCAGCAGGGAGCCGTCCGCGTCCTGCCACGACGATTCGCTGCCCCTGGGGCGGCGATGGGCCAGCGGAATGCCCAGCAGCGGATCGGCGAACAGCTCGACGACCTCGGCGCCGAATTCGCGCGCCAGGTGCTTGTGTGTGCGGTCATCGGCGATCTCTCCGACCAGCACGATCAGCCGCAGCTCGAGATCGAGCGGATCCGCGAGGAACTCCATGTGCAGCCGGGCCAGAAAGTCCATCGCTCCCGAGGGCGTCGTGACCAGCACGTTGGCGCGCAGCCCCTCGATGACCTTGAGCAGCCGCATCCTCCCGCGCGGTCCCGTGGACACCACCGCCTCGGCGGTCTTCGCTGCGGCCTGGGCGTACAGGGAGGAGGTGAGCTCGCCGTCGCTGTTGAGCGCGGCCACCACGCGGTCGCCGGCCAGCAGGCCGGCGGCCGTGAGGGTGCGGCCGCTGATCTCGACAGCCTTGTCCAGGTCCTCGGGAGTGAGGGGGGCGACCACATCCGCGACCGGCGAGGAGAGCAGCAGCCCACGCGCGGTGCGCGCATCGATCCCCGCCGCGGACAGTTCGGCGCGGCTGCACCAGCCCCGGAACGTCGTCTGCTTGCTCACAGCCCCGCCACCTCGCTTCCAAACAGGCGGATGGTGTTGAGCACGTCCTCGTTGGCGAGCCCGCCCACCTGGAACTGAAGGATGAGGTCGGTGACCCCGGCCTCCTCGAAGCGCTTGTAGGCCTTGCGGGAGCCCTCGACGTCATCGCAGACGATCATGTGGTTCTCCCGCAGCGTCTCGATCGACTCTTCCTCCGACTGGCCGGCGGCGAGCTGCCCGAGGACCTTGTAGCTGGCGTGGCGGGCGTCATAGTAGTCGGGCGGGGTGACGAGGTTCACCTGCCGCCGGATGTACCACAGGATGGCATCGGCGGCCGTCGCGTACGCCTCGTCCTTGGTGGGGGCCACGTGCCACGGAACCATCAGCGCCAAGCGCCGGCTCTCCGGGTCGAAGCCGTTCATGGCAAGAGCCTTCTTGTACTCGGCGATGTCGTCGGCGACCGCGTCCAGGCCCTTGAGCATGGTCATCCCGAGCAGGTTGTAGCCCTTGGCCGCCGCGGCGAGGTACCCGTCCAGGCTCGTCGACGCCACCCACACCTGGGGGTGGGGGTCCTGGACCGGACGCGGATACACCGAGACGTCCGGAACGCTCCAGAACTCGTGCTCGGCGCTCACGGGCTCGCCGTCGGCTTCCCAGATCTTCAGCACCGTGTCGAGGTTCTCCTCCCACAGCCTGCGGGACTGCTCGAACGGCCGCTGGAAGGCCTGGTACTCCAGCGGGGAGGCGCCGCGGCCGGTGCCGAACTCCACCCGGCCCTTGCTGAGGATGTCCAGCGTGGCCACCCGCTCCGCGGTGCGCACTGGGTGCGCGAACGGCAGCAGGACGACACCGAGGCCGAGCCTGATGCGCTCGGTCGCCTGGGAGACGGCCGCCAGTACCAGGTCGGGAGCCGAGGAGTGCGAGAAGCCCCGGGTGAAGTGGTGCTCGACCATCCACACGGCCTCGTAGCCCAGTTGGTCAGCGAGCACCGCCTGCTCGATCAAGCTCTTGAAGGCTCGCTGCTCGACCTGGCGGGACCGTCCCCGCACCTCGAGCTCGTACCCCATGCTCACTCGAAGCGATCCCATTCCCTCTCCATCTCCTCAACCAAACGCTTGCTTGGTTCTCAAGCTAGCCGTTTGTCTGGCACTCCACAAGCGGCTGAGGAGTGTTGACCAAGCACTTGCTCAACAAACTACTTGAGCGGGCAAGGGCCGACAAGCGTCCGTTGACCTACGGGGCGGATCGCGCGACTATCTTTGGCCAAGCATGCGCTTGGTTGGTCGCAGGAGGTGTGATGGAACTGGCGAGTCTGCCTGGTACTTCTCTGGGAAAGCGGTCGGTGCGATACAGCGAGGACGACGCGATCCTCTACGCCCTCGCGGTCGGGGCGAAGGCGGAGGAACTGGATCTCGTCTTTGAACGCCAACTACGCGTCCTGCCCACCTTTGCGCTGACACTGGGGCTTTGGGTCGCGGACGCCGTGGGAGCGCTGGGCGCGTTCACGCCGGATGCGGCACTGCACGGAGCGCAAGCACTGCAGATCCACAAACCCCTGCCGTCCAGCGCGCTCCTGGACGTCACCGGCGAGGTCGTGGCGGTCTGGGACAAGGGGCGAGCCGCCATCGTCGACGTGGCGGCCGAGTCGGAGTACTTCTCCGCCACCTACTCGATCTTCCTACCGGGCCGGGGAGGTTGGGGCGGCCCGCGCGGCTCCAGCGCGCAGACCAACAAGGATCCCCTCGCCCGACCCTCCTGGTCGGCACGCTTCACCACATCACCTGAGCAGGCCGCCTGGTACCGGCTGACCGGCGATCGCCATCTCATCCACATCGATCCGGATTCCGCCCGCGCGGCCGGCCTTCCCGGCGTCATCCTGCACGGCCTGTGCACCCTCGGAATCGCGGCCCGCGAAGCGGCAGCCGCAGCAGGTGCCCACCCCGCAGACCTGAGGTCGTTGCGGGCCCGGTTCGCGGCACCGGTCGTCCCCGGCGCCCCCCTCGACCTGCTCGGCTCCCCCCAACCGCCGGGCACGGTCCCCTTCACCGCCAGCGTCGGCGGCGCCACCGTGCTCACCGACGGCCTGGCCGTCTACGCAGCGTGAACTGTCAAAAGATCCCAACAGACGACACACGGGCGAGGCACACTCGCCGAGGAGACTCATCATGACCGCATTCCGTCTCGCCGTCATCGGCGGAACCGGCCCGCAGGGCAAGGGGCTGGCCTACCGCTTCGCCAAGGCCGGACACCACGTCGTCATCGGATCCCGCGATGCCGGACGTGCGGCAGCAGCGGCCGCGGAAATCGCCGCACGCCTGGGACAGGACCCTGCCCACATCATCACGGGCGCGGACAACAACTCCGCGGCCGAGGAAGCCGACGTCGTACTCCTGGCCGTACCGTTCGACGGCCATGGCGCCCTGGTCGAATCGCTGGGCAAGCGGCTCGTCGGCAAGGTGGTGATCAGCTGCGTGAACCCCCTGGGATTCGACAAGCGCGGACCGTACGGCCTCGATGTCCCGGACGGCAGCGCCGCCGAGGAAGCCCAGCGCATCGCCCCTGACGCACGCATGGTGGGCGCCTTCCACCACCTGTCGGCCGTGAACCTGTGGGGCGACGCCGAGGTGCTCGACCACGAGGACGTGCTCGTATGCGGGGACGACAAGGACGCCAAGGCCATCGCCATCGAGTTGTCGCGCGCCATCACCGGCCGTGACGGCGTCGACGCCGGAGCTCTGCGGCTGGCCCGCCAGCTGGAACCGCTCACCGCCGTCCTCATCAGCATCAACAAGCGCTACAAGGTCCGTTCAGGCGTCCGAGTCAGCGGGCTGGCAGAGCACTGATGGGAGCCGCACGTGCCATCTGTACTGATCACCGGAGCATCCAGCGGATTCGGGATGGGCGCGGCAGTGGAGTTGGCGCGCCGTGGCTGGACCGTGTACGCCGGACTGCGCGACACCTCCAGGCGCCGGGCGCTGGACGCCGCGCTGGCCGCGGCCCACGTGCCGACCGAGCGGGTCCGCGTCATTTCCCTCGACGTCGCCGACCGGGCCTCCGTCGACGCCGCAGTGAAGACCGTGCTGACCGAGACATCCGGAAGGGTGGACGCGGTCCTGCACAATGCCGGCTACACCACAGCGGGGTTCTTCGAGGACCTGCCGGATCACGAGGTCAGGCGTCTGGTGGAGACGAATTTCTTCGGCGTGCTGACGCTGACCCGGGCACTGCTGCCGTCCATGCGCTCCCGCGGCCGCGGCCGCATCGCAGTGATGTCGAGCAATGCCGCCAATGTGCCCCATCCGATGTTCTCCGTCTACGCGGCCACGAAGTGGGCCCTGGAGGGCTGGTGCGAGGCACTGGCCGCCGAGGTCCGGCCCTTCGGGGTCGACGTCGTCATCCTGCAACCGGGGGCACACCGCACGGAGTTCGCCACCAACGCCGTGCCTGTGTGCCCGGACGGCAGCCCCTACCGGCCCCTGTTCGACGCCGCAGCGCCGCGCATGGCCTGGATCGGGCGCCACCAACGCGAGCCCGAGCGGGCAGTGCGCACCATCGTGCACGCGCTGGAGACACGTCGCCCGCGCTTCCGCGTACGGCTCGGCACGGACGACAAGATCGCTGCCGCCGTCAAGAACCTGACGCCGTACCGGGTCAGAGAGCGGGCCGTCCGCTGGATCACCGGGTTCGGCCAAGCATGACGGGTAGGGGCCCGGCCACCAGGTGGCCGGGCCCCTACCCGCTCATCGCCTGATCACTGAGCCCCGTACACCGGCTGCGGCGCCTCCGCCGCGGCAAGGAGCTTCACCGCCGTTTCGCCCGCCTCCGCCGGGGACCAGCGCGCATCCTTCTCGGCCGTGGGGCCAGGGCGCCAGCCCTCCATGACAGTGATGCGGCCGCCCTCGGCCTCGAAGACGCGGCCGGTGACCCCGGTGCAGGCCGCCGAGCCCAGCCAGACGACCAGAGGCGAGACGTTCTCCGGGGCCATCGCATCGAATCCGGTCGTGGGCGCAGCCATGGTGTCGGCGAAAGTAGCCTCCGTCATACGGGTCCGCGCGGCCGGCGCTATGGCGTTGACCTGCACTCCGTAGCGGGCCAGTTCAGCTGCGGCCACCAGCGTCATCCCGACGATGCCTGCCTTCGCGGCGGAGTAGTTGCCCTGGCCGACACTGCCCAACAGCCCCGCCCCGCTACTGGTGTTGATGATCCGGGCCACTGGCTCGCGCCCGGCTTTGGCCTCGGCCCGCCAGTGCGCGGCGGCATGCTTGAGCGGCAGGAAGTGCCCCTTGAGATGGACCCGCATGACGGCATCCCAGTCGTCCTCGTCGAGGTTGACCAGCATCCGGTCGCGCAGGAAGCCGGCATTGTTGACGAGGGTGTCGAGTCGGCCGTACGTCTCCAGGGCCGTGCGAATCAGGGAAGCGGCGCCCTCCGTCGTGGCGATGTCCCCGTTGTGGAAGACTGCCTTCCCGCCGAGCGCCTGGATCTCCTCGACGACCTGCTGGGCGGGCCCGGTTGCAACTCCCGTGCCGTCGAGGCCGACACCGAGGTCATTGACGACGACGGCGGCACCCTCGGCGGCGAAGGCGAGGGCGTGCGCCCGGCCGAGTCCGCGGCCCGCTCCGGTGACGACGACGACGCGTCCGCTGCACAGTCCGGTCATGGGAGAAGTCCTTTCATCGATGCCGTAAGAGAAATCACTGGTTGGCGGTGGCCGCGTCGAGGAAGGCCGGGCGTTCGCCTCCGCCGTGCACGAGCAGACTGGCCCCGCTGATGTACGAGGCACGGTCGGAGGCGAGGAACACACAGGCGTCGCCGACCTCGGCAGGGTCCGCGAGCCGGCCGAGCGGCACGGTGCGGCCGACGGCCGCGATGCCCTCCTCGTCGCCGTAGTGCAGGTGGGACAGCTCGGTGCGGACCATGCCGAGGACGAGGGTGTTGACCCGCACCCGTGGCGCCCATTCCACGGCCATGCTGCGGGCCAACTGCTCCAGGCCCGCCTTGGCGGCTCCGTACGCCGCCGTGCCGGGGGAAGGGCGTTCGCCGCTGACGCTGCCGATCATCACGATGGACCCGCCGCCGCTTTGGGAACGCATCACCTCGTACGCGGCGAGGGAAACGGTCAGCGGAGCGAGCAGGTTCAATTCGATGACGCGGGCGTGCCGTTCGGCTCCCCCTTCCTCCAGCATCCGGTAGGGCGTACCCCCGGCGTTGTTGATCAGGGCGTCGACCCTGCCGTACTCGGCGCGCACCTGCTCGAAGAGGGCCCTGACCGCCTCACCTTCACGCAGGTCGACGGTGAAGAACCGGGCGGTGCGGCCACCCGCCTCGACGGGCTTGTCCGGCGGGCGGCGGGCGCAGGTCACCACCTCGGCGCCAGCGCCCAGCAGCGCGCGGGTGATGCCCGCGCCCACCCCTCGGGTTCCGCCGGTGACCACTGCCACACAGCCGGTCAGATCGGTGATCGTTGCCAAAGGGCACCTCCCGCAGTGAGCGATCCGCTGCTATCTTCCACCTAACAAACGTTTGGTGGAAAGGTAGCTGATTCGCTCATGGGTGTCTCCACCACAGCCCCCGAAGAGGGCATCGCGGTCGTCACCGTGGACTACCCGCCGGTCAACGCCCTGCCGGTCCAGGGCTGGTTCGACCTCGCCGCCGCGCTGCGCGCCGCCGGCGCCGACCCCAAGGTGCGCTGCGTCGTGCTCACAGCTGTCGGCCGCGGGTTCAACGCGGGCGTCGACATCAAGGAAATGCAGCGCACCGACGGACACACAGCGCTCGTGGGCGCCAACCGCGGCTGCTTCGAGGCCTTCGCCGCGGTCTACGAATGCGAGGTCCCGGTGGTGGCCGCCGTGCAGGGCTTCTGCGTGGGCGGAGGCATCGGCCTGGTCGGCAACGCGGACGCGATCGTGGCCAGCGACGACGCGACCTTCGGTCTGCCCGAACTGGACCAAGGCGCCCTCGGCGCAGCCACTCATCTGGCCCGGCTCGTCCCGCAGCACCTGATGCGGCCGATGTACTACACCTCGCGCACCATCACGGCAGCAGAACTCCACCGCCACGGCTCGGTGTGGCAGGTCGTGCCGCGCGACAAACTCCAGGAAGCCGCGCTTGAGCTGGCCCGGGAGATCGCTGCGAAGGACGGTCAGATCATCCGCCTCGCCAAGGCCGCGATCAACGGCATCGACCCGGTGGACGTCCGCCGCAGCTACCGCTTCGAGCAGGGCTTCACCTTCGAGGCCAACCTCAGCGGCATCGGCGATCGCCACCGCGATGCGTTCGTGTCGTCCAAGTCGCCCAAGGAGGAGAAGCGATGAGCGACAAGACGATGACCGCCGAGCAGGCCGTCGGTCGGCTCCGCAGCGGCATGACCCTCGGCATCGGCGGATGGGGGTCACGGCGCAAGCCGATGGCACTGGTCCGCGCGCTGCTGCGCTCGGACATCACCGATCTCACCGTCATCTCCTACGGCGGCCCCGACGTCGGCCTCCTCGCCGCTGCAGGAAAGATCCGCAAGCTCGTGGCGGCCTTCGCCACCCTCGACTCCATCCCCCTGGAACCCCACTTCACCGCGGCCCGGCAACAAGGCGCCTTCGAACTGGTGGAAATAGACGAAGCGATGTTCATGTGGGGCCTGACCGCCGCGACCCAGCGGCTGCCCTTCATGCCGATCCGCGCCGGTCTCGGCTCGGACGTGATGAGGGTCAACCCCCACCTGCGCACGGTCACTTCACCCTATGAGGACGGCGAGGAATTCGTCGCAGTCCCGGCCCTGCGGATGGACGCCGCATTCGTCCACCTCAACCGGGCCGACGCACAGGGCAACGCCCAGTATCTGGGCCACGACCCCTACTTCGACGACCTGTTCTGCCAAGCCGCGGACGAGGCGTTCGTCTCCTGCGAACGGATCGTCGACACCGCGGACCTCCTCAAGGAGGCAGGCCCGCAGACCCTGCTGGTCAAGCGTGCGTTCGTGACAGGCGTGGTGGAAACACCCAACGGCGCTCACTTCACTTCCTGCAGCCCCGACTACGACCGAGACGAGGCCTTCCAGCGCTATTACGCCCAGGCCGCCCGCGACCCGGAAACCTGGCAGGCGTTCACCGAACGCTTCCTGTCGGGAGACGAAAGGGCATACCAGGCCGCAGTGGCGGCATTCCTCGAGGAGCAGGCATGAGCAGTCCAACGACGGCGACGCGGGCCGAGTACTGCGTGGTGGCCTGTGCCGAGGCATGGCGGTACGCGGGCGAGATCCTGGCCAGCCCGATGGGCATCATCCCGACGATCGGTGCCCGCCTGGCGAAGCTCACCTTCGCCCCCGACCTGCTCCTGACCGACGGCGAGGCTCTGCTCGTCGGCGACGTCCCGGCGATCGGCAAGCAGCCCGACGTCGTGGAGGGCTGGCTGCCCTATCGCCAGCACCTGGCCATGGTGGCCACCGGCCGGCGGCACGTCATGATGGGCGCCAGCCAGATCGACCGCCACGGCAACCAGAACATCTCCTGCATCGGCGACTGGAGCCGCCCCAGGCGGCAACTGCTCGGCGTGCGCGGAGCGCCCATCAACACCTTGAACAATTCGACGAGTTACTGGATCCCCAAGCACTCCCCGAGGGTCTTCGTCGAGAACGTCGACATGGTCTGCGGAGTGGGCTACGACCGCGCCGCACAGGTCGGCATGTCCGCGGTGCGCTACCACCACATCCCGGAAGTCATCAGCAACCTGGGCGTCTTCGACTTCGCCACCTCGGACCGCACCATGCGGCTGCGCTCGGTGCACCCGGGCGTCACGGTCGAGCAGGTCGTCGAGGCCACCGGCTTCCCGCTCGTCATCCCCGGCGACACCGTGCCCTACACCCGCGAGCCCAGCGCCGGGGAATTGCAGCTCATCCGCGAGACCCTTGACCCGAAGGGTGTGCGCGACCGCGAGGTGCCCGCATGAGCGACGTCGCGATCGCCACTCCGCTCACCGAACTGGTGGGAGTGCGGCATCCGATCGTCCAGACGGGCATGGGCTGGGTGGCCGGCCCACGGCTGGTCTCCGCCGCCGCCAACGCCGGAGCACTCGGCATCCTTGCCTCCGCCACCATGACCCTGGAACAGCTCCGCTCAGCAGTCCGCGAGGTCAAGTCCCGCACGGACGCGCCCTTCGGCGTCAACCTGCGCGCGGACGCCTCCGATGCAGCCGACCGGGTGCAAATCCTCCTGGACGAGGGCGTAAAGGCGGCCTCGTTCGCCCTCGCACCGAACCGGGAACTGATCGCACGCCTCAAGGGGGCCGGAGTGATCGTCATTCCCTCCATCGGCGCCCGACGCCACGCCGAAAAGGTCGCCGCCTGGGGCGCCGACGCGGTGGTTGTACAAGGCGGCGAGGGGGGTGGCCACACCGGCAGCGTGGCCACCACCGTGCTGCTGCCACAGGTCGTCGACGCCGTGGACATCCCGGTGATCGCAGCCGGCGGCTTCCACGACGGCCGCGGCCTGGTGGCGGCGCTGGCCTACGGCGCTGCCGGTGTCGCCATGGGCACCCGCTTCCTGCTCACCTCCGACAGCACGGTCCCCGACGCGGTCAAGGCCCGCTACCTGGCGGCAACCGTCCAGGACATCACCGTCACCACCCAGGTCGACGGTCTGCCGCACCGGATGCTGCGCACCGAACTCGTCGACTCACTGGAACGCTCCGGCCGCACGGCCGCGCTGCTGCGGGCGCTGCGCCACGCCGCAGCCTTCAAACGTGAGTCCGGCATGAGCTGGACCGGAATGGTCCGCGACGGCCTGGCGATGAAGCACGGCAAGGAGCTGTCCTGGAGCCAGGTCCTGCTGGCCGCGAACACCCCTATGATGCTGAAAGCCGCGATGGTCGACGGCCGCCCCGACCTCGGTGTGATGGCTTCCGGGCAGGTTGCCGGCCTGATCGACGATCTGCCGTCCTGCGCCGAACTCGTCGACCGTGTCATGGCAGAAGCACACGCCACATTCCAGCGGTTGCCATCTGCCCCATAGGGCTGCTTCACCGGCTCGTTGACGCCGACCGGGCTCGCGGTGATCTTCCTCTTCGGCCGCCGAGCGGCACTGCTGGGTCGAAGATCCCGAGGGATTTCCGGCCTATGACGGCGTATTGCTGAAAATGCGTCGCCTTCCTCCGCTCTCCCCGGCCGGAGGAAGGCGACAGCTCGTGTCAGCCGACGTTCATCCAGACGGCCTTCGGATCCATCCATTCGTGCAGCGCCGTCGAGCCGTTGGCCGTGCCGCCGTTGCCGCTCTGCTTGTGCCCTCCGAACGGCAGGGCCCAGTGCATCGCCTTGTAGGTGTTGACCCAGACGTTTCCGGCCCGGAGCCGGTCCGTCACCCGGTGGGCTCGACGCAGGTCCTCGGTCCACAGGCCGGCGGCCAGGCCGAAGGGGGTGTCGTTGGCCAGCTCGATGGCCTGCTCCTCGCTGTTGAAGGGCAGTGCGACGGCGACCGGGCCGAAGATCTCCTCCTGGCTGATCCGCAACCTGTTGTCGTCCACGGCGAACAATGTCGGATCGACGTAGAACCCACCGCGCAGCGGCGAGCTGTCCTTGATCAGTTCCTCCGTCGTGCGGCCTCCGGTGACCAGCCGGGCGCCTTCTTCCTGGCCGAGCCGCAGGTAGGAGCGCACGGTGTCGTACTGGGCCTCGTTGGCGATCGGTCCCATGCCGGTCGACAGGTCCATCGGGTCACCGACCTCGATGGAAGCGGCGTGCGCGGCCAGCCGCTCCAGGAACTCGTCGTAGATGGAGTCATCCACGAGCACGCGGGATCCGGCAACGCACGCCTGGCCGGCGTTCGGGGTGAATATGCCCGCACTCACACCGGTCACCGCGGCATCCAGATCGGCGTCCGCAAATACGATGTTGGGCGATTTGCCGCCGAGCTCGAGCAGCAGGTTCTTGATGTTCACGGTGGCGCGCTGCATGATGCTTCGCCCGGTTGTGGTGGAGCCGGTGAAACTGATCTTCCCGATGCCGGGGTGGCCGGCGATCGCGTCGCCGACCTCCGAGCCGCGTCCGGAGACCACGTTCACCAGGCCCGGAGGGAAACCGAGCTCGTCGAACAGACGAGCTGCCTCCAGGATCGAGGCGGTGGCCTGCTGCGCGGGCTTGACCACGATCGTGTTGCCGGCGGCGAGGGACGCCGCCACCTTGGCGAAGAACACCGGCAGTGGGCCGTTCCAGGGGATGATCAGCGCCGTGACCCCCACCGGCTCCCATCGGGTGTACGCGAACGCGCCGGGACGAATGTCCACCGTCGAACCTTGGAGGTTCTCGGCCAGCCCGGCGAAGTAGCGGATCTGCATGGCGGCGCCGGGGATCTGGGCGAAGCGCGTCTCGCGCAGGGGACGTCCGTTGTCACGCGTCTCCACCTCGGACAGCCACTCCGCGCCGGCTTCGACGGCATCGGCCCACGCGCGCAGCTTCGCCGCCCGCTCAGCCGACGAAAGCCCCGTCCAGGCTCCGCTGTCGAATGCCCGTTGAGCAGCTTGGACGGCAATGTCCACGTCCTCGGCGCCACTGGCGGGTATCCGCGCCCACGCCTGGCCCGTGGAGGGGTCGACGGACTCCAGCCACGCTCCCGAACGGGCTGGGCACCGTTCGCCACCGATGTAGTTGAGGAACTCTTGCACGTCCTTCTCCTCCCGCGGCGGTAACCGAGCAAGCGCTTGGGTTTAAGTGTCTCCCGTCTTGGCCTCGAGCGCTACCTCCTGGCGCCGCACAGAGTCTTCCGCCGCCTGGTTTCAGTGCGCCGCATGGAAAGGCGGCCGGGTGCGGAGTGTTGAGGCCAGTCGCGGAGGACTGGGAGATCCCGAGCAAGCAATCGCTTGGCTGAGCCGTTGCAGGGGCCCGGCTCGGGAACGCTGCAGCGGGGCCTTGTCCCCGAAGGGTGGACACCTGTTCGTGTCGTTATGCGGCAAGTGTCAGGGTGGCTGATTGCTGCTCGTAGGCGATCGGCGCCTGCTGTCCGTTTGCCGAGTGCCCTCGAAGGTGTGGCTCGGGTCCGACAGGTACAGCGCGACGGCGTCCGCCTTGAACTCGGCGAGTAGACCTTCATCACCATAAGAGATCCCTCCTCCCCGGCCCCTGGCGGGGCCGGGCTCAGAGGTGTCCACCACTCGGGGGCAGGTTCCGCCGGCGTGTAGTTTTTTGCTGGACCGGTGTGATTGCCGTCGGCCCTCCTGCGCCGCAGCGCAGGAGGGCCGACGGCAATGTGAGCCACCCCAGCAGTCCTTGGGGGTGAATCAGATCCGCTCGATGATGGTGACGTTGGCCTGCCCGCCGCCTTCGCACATCGTCTGAAGACCGAAGCGGCCGTCGGTGCGCTCCAGTTCGTGCAGCAGAGTGGTCGTGAGCTTGGTGCCGGTAGCACCCAGGGGGTGGCCCAGAGCGATGGCGCCGCCGTTGACGTTGACCTTGTCCGGATCGGCGCCGGTCTCCTTGAGCCACGCCAGGACGACGGACGCGAACGCTTCGTTGATCTCGACCAGGTCGATGTCGTCGAGGGACATCCCGGACTTCTTGAGGGCGTATGCAGTCGCCGGGATCGGCGCGGACAGCATCCGGATCGGGTCCTCGCCGCGCACCGAGAGGTGGTGGATGCGGGCCCGCGGCGTCAGACCGTGCTCGCGGACGGCCCGTTCGCTTGCCACCAGGATCGCGGACGCACCGTCGGAGACCTGGGAGGAGACGCCTGCCGTCAGCCGGCCCCCCTCGACCACCGGCTTCAGTCCTGCCATCTTCTCCAGGCTGGTCTCGCGGCGCGGCCCCTCATCGGCGGTCACATCGCCGTAGGCGATGAGCTCACGGTCGAAGCGGCCCTCATCGATGGCGCGGACCGCCCGCTGGTGGGAGCGCAGCGCGAACTGCTCCATGTCCTCGCGGGAGATGCCCCACTTCTCTGCGATGAGTTCGGCACCGTGGAATTGGTTGACGGGCTGGTCGCCGTAGCGGGCGCGCCAGCCTTCGGAGCCGACGTACGGGCCCTGGGTCAGTCCCAGGGGCTCGGCGGCCTGGCGGCTGGCGAACGCGATGGGAATCATCGACATGTTCTGCACGCCGCCGGCGACCACGAGGTCCTGGGTGCCGGACAGCACGCCCTGGGCGGCGAAGTGCAGAGCCTGCTGCGAGGAGCCGCACTGGCGGTCCACGGTGGTTCCCGGTACCTCCTCGGGCAGCCCCGCAGCCAGCCAGCACGTCCGGGCGATGTCCCCGGCCTGCGGGCCCACGGTGTCGAGGCAGCCGAAGACGACATCTTCGACGGCCGCCGGGTCGGCTCCGGAGCGCTCCATCAGCGCCTGGAGTATGTGTGCGCCGAGGTCGGCAGGGTGGACGGCGGAGAGTCCGCCGTTCTTCTTGCCGACCGGGGTACGGACCGCTTCGACGATGTATGCCTCGGCCATGGCCGCTCCTTTTGGGACTCTTGAGGGTTATTCGCGCAGAGTGATGCCCTCCAGCACCATCGACAGGTACTGGCGGGCGATCTCCTCGGGGCTGTGCTGTCCGCCCGGCCGGTACCAGGACGCGGCCACCCAGACGGTGTCGCGGAGGAAGCGGTACGTGAGCCGGATGTCGAGATCGGCGCGGAAGGCATCGTCGGCCACCCCGCGTTCCAAGGTGCCCAGCCACGCTTTCTCGAACTTCACCTGCGCGTCGGTGAGGTAGGCGAAGCGCGGCTGAGCCTGCAGGCGTTTGGCTTCCTTCTGGTAGATGGCGACCGCCGGAAGGTGCCGGTCGATCTCCTTGAAGGAAGCGGTGACGAGGGCCTCGATGGTCTCCCTGGGGCCGAGGCCGACGGCGAGCACGGCGTCGTAGCGGGCCCACAGTTCGTTGAGGAAACTCGAGAGGATCTCGTCGACCATCGCCTCCTTGGAGTCGAAGTGGTAGTAGAGGCTGCCTGCGAGCATCCCCGCCTCGTCCGCGATCTTGCGGACGGTGGTGGCACGGTAGCCCTGCGCGGCGAACACCTCGGCGGCGGTGGCCAGGATCTCCTCGCGCCGTTCAGGCGCGGCACTCATGGCTGTCTTCTTACGATCACTCTTGCTGTTCGGCACCGGGTCATTCTCGCCTCACGGGTGCTGGCTGCTGACGGAGATGACCTCACCGGCCAGGTAGGAGGAGTAGCCGGACGCCAGGAAGACGATCACGTTGGCCACCTCCCAGGGCTCGGCGTACCGGCCGAAGGCCTCCCGCGCGGTGAGTTCCTCAAGCAGTTCCGGGGTCGTGACCTTCACCAGGTGGGGATGCATGGCCAGACTCGGCGCCACCGCGTTGACCCGGACACCGAACTCGGCGGCCTCCAGAGCGGCGCACCGGGTCAGCGCCATCACCCCCGCCTTCGCCGCGGCGTAGTGCGCTTGGCCCTTCTGCGCCCGCCAGCCGATGACCGAGGCGTTGTTCACGACGACACCGCCGCGTCCCGCGGCCTTCATCCGCTGCAGCGCGGCACGCGTGCACCGGAACGTGCCGTTCAACGTCACGTCGAGCACCGTGGACCACTGCTCGTCGCTCATGTCGACCAGGTCGGCAGTGCCTCCCAGTCCGGCGTTGTTCACGACGATGTCGAGCCGCCCGTGCTGCTGCTCGGCGAGGTCGAACAGGGCGGTGACCTGGTCCTCGTCGGTGACGTTGCAGGGCAGTGCCGCAACCTTGTCCTGTCCGAAGGCCTCGGCCAGTTCCGCGGCGGACTCCTTGAGGCGGCGCGCATGCGCGTCGGAGATGACGACCTTGACCCCCTCTTCCAGCAGCCGGCGCGCGGTCGCCCCGCCGATCCCGGCTCCCGCGGCGGCCGTGACGACGGCGCTGCGCCCTTCAAGGAGCCGGTGGCCGGACACATACGGGGGAGGAGACGTGCTCACGGACGGGCCTCCTTCGGCAGGCCGAGAACGCGCTCGGCGATGATGTTCCGCTGGATCTCGTTGGAGCCGGCGTAGATGGTGTCGGAGCGGGAGAACAGGAACAGCCGCTGCCAGTCGGTGAGGTCGTAGGGCTCGCCGGCGGCCAGCATGCCCTCGGCACCGCACACGTCCATGGCGAGTTCGCCCAGTTCCCGGTGCCAGGTCGCCCAGAAGATCTTGCCGATGGATGCCTCGGGGCCCGGTGCGCTGGCCGCGACTGCCTCCAGCATGCGCAGCGCATTGAACCGGATGATCTCCAGACCGCTCCAGGCGCGTGCGATGCGGTCGCGGATGAACGGGTCGTCGGCCGCGCCGTTGCGCTTGGCCAGGTCGATGATCGCTTCTAGTTCGCGGCGGAAGCCGACCTGCTGTCCCAGGGTCGACACGCCCCGTTCGAACCCGAGGGTTGCCATGGCGACCTTCCAGCCCTGGCCGGGCGCGTCGACGATGTTCCCCGCTGCCGTGCGCGCCTCGTCGAAGAACACTTCATTGAATTCCGACGTGCCGGTCAGCTGCATGATCGGACGGATGTCCACACCGGGCTGGCGCAGCGGCACGAGCAGATAGGACAACCCCTGGTGGCGGGTGGAGCCGGGCTCGGTGCGCGCGATGACGAAGCACCAGTCGGACTCGTGGGCGAGCGAGGTCCAGATCTTCTGCCCGGTGATCACCCACTCGTCCCCGTCGAGCTGCGCCCGCGTCCGCACGTTCGCCAGGTCCGATCCGGCGTCCGGCTCGCTGTATCCCTGACACCACGTCTCCTCGACCGCCACGATCGGAGGCAGGAAGCGCTCGCGCTGCTGAGCCGTCCCGAACGCGATGAGGGTGGGGCCGAGCAGTTGCTCGCCGATGTGGTTCACACGCGCCGGCGCATCGGCGAGGACGTACTCCTCGTGGAAGGCCACCTGCTGTTCCAGGGTCGCCCCCCGGCCGCCGTATTCCTTCGGCCACCCCACACAGGTCCACCCCGCGGCGGCCATGTGCCGTTCCCAGGCAAGGCGTTCGGCGAAGGCCTCGTGCTCGCGGCCCGGCCCACCGCGTCCGCGCAGACTGGCGAACTCCCCGGTGAGATGGGCGCGCAACCAGGTGCGGAACTCGGTGCGGAACTCCTCGACGCTGCTCATGGGCGGCTCCGGTCGGCTCTCGACGGCTGACGTTCAGCACGGTAACCTACCAAACACTTGTTAGGGAAGGAGGGGGCGGATGTCCGCTTCCGGCACGACGCCCACGGAACCGGTGAGCTACGAACGCCGTGGCCCCGTCGCCGTGGTCACGATGAACCGTCCGAAGTACCGCAATGCCCAGAACTCGGCGATGACCTACGCCCTGGATCGCGCCTTCTACCGCGCCGCAGAGGACGGCGAGGTCAAGGTGGTCGTCCTCGCCGGGGACGGAAAGCACTTCTCCGCCGGACACGACATCGGCACCCCCGAACGAGACGCCCACCTGCCCTTCGAACGCAAGGCCGGACTGTGGTGGGACCACTCGGACAAGCAGGGCGCGGAGAGCCGCTTCGCCCGGGAGTCAGAGGTCTACCTGGGCATGTGCCGCCGCTGGCGCGAACTGCCCAAGCCCTTGATCGCCCAGGTCCAGGGCGCCTGCGTCGCCGGCGGCCTGATGCTCGCCTGGGTGTGTGACCTGATCGTCGCCTCCGAGGACGCCTTCTTCGCCGACCCCGTGGTCCGCATGGGCATCCCGGGCGTCGAGTACTTCGCCCATCCCTGGGCCATGCCGCCCCGGATTGCCAAGGAGTTCCTCTACACGGGCGACCGGATGGACGCCCGGCGCGCCTACGAGATCGGCATGGTCAACCGCGTCGTGCCACGCGACGAACTCAGCAAAAAGACCATGGAGTTGGCGGGCCGGGTCGCAGAAATGCCGCGCATGGGACTGGCGCTGACCAAGCGAGCCGTCAACCAGGCCGAAGACCTCCAGGGCCTGCACGCCGGCATGGACTCCGTCTTCGGCCTCCACCATCTCGCCCATGCACACAACGCCGAGACCGCAGCGGACTCCCTCGGCGGCATGGACGTCCACGCCATGAAGAAGGGGGCCGGAGCCTGATGGACCTCGACTTCACCGCCGCGGAGGACGCCTTCAGGACCGAAGCCTGCACCTGGCTTGCGACCCACGTCCCCGCAACCCCGCTGCCCTCCCTGGAAACCGAGGAAGGGTTCGCAGCCCACCGGGAATGGGAGCGCACCCTGTCCGACGGCCGCTGGTCGGTAGTGTCCTGGCCCGAGGAGTACGGCGGCCGCACCGCCTCGGTCCTCCAGTGGCTGATCTTCGAGGAGGAGTACTACGCGGCCGGTGCACCCGGCCGGGTCAGCCAGAACGGCATCAACTTGCTGGCCCCCACGCTGTTCGAGCACGGCACGCCGGAACAGCGCGCCCGCATCCTGCCGCCCATGGCCGCCGGAGAGGTGATCTGGGCACAGGCCTGGTCGGAGCCCGAAGCCGGTTCGGACCTGGTCTCTTTGCGCTCCACCGCCGCACGAACCGACGGCGGCTGGCTGCTGAACGGGCAAAAGACCTGGTCCTCGCGGGCCGCCTTCGCCGACCGCGCCTTCGGTCTCTTCCGCAGCGACCCGAACGCCGACAAGCCCCACCGCGGCCTGACCTACCTCATGTTCCCTCTGGACGCCGACGGCGTGACCGTACGTCCCATCGGACGACTCGACGGCAAGCCGGCCTTTGCGGAACTGTTCCTGGACAACGTCTTCGTACCCGACGAGGACGTCATCGGCGAACCCGGCCAGGGCTGGCGAGTCGCCATGAGCACCGCCGGCAACGAACGAGGCCTCACTCTGCGCAGCCCCGGCCGCTTCACCGCCGCAGCCGACCGGCTGGCCCGGCTCTGGCAGGACCTGGCCGACCCCGCCGACACCTCCCTGCGCGACCGAGTCGCCGACGCAGTGATCACGGCCCGCGCCTACCAGCTCTTCACCTACGCCAACGCCTCCCGCATCGAGGCCGGCGGGTCGATCGGCGCCGAGGCGAGCATGAACAAGGTCTTCTGGTCCCAGATGGACATCTCCCTGCACGAGACTGCCCTGGACCTGCTCGGACCCGTCGGTGAACTCGCCGACCACGCCGCGGAGGCACCCGCCCACGGCACCTGGGCCGAGGGCTACACCTTCTCCCTGGCCGGGCCCATCTACGCCGGAACCAACGAGATCCAGCGCGACATCATCGCCGAGCGCCTGCTCGGCCTGCCGAAGGGACGCCGGTGATGCGGTTCCTCCTCGACGACGAGCAGCGGGAGTTCTCCCGTTCCCTCGACAGCATGCTCACGGCGGCCGACACCCCCGCGGCCGTACGCGCATGGGCTGTCGGCGACCACGCGCCCGGACGTGCCCTGTGGGGACGCCTCGCCGAGGCCGGAGTGTTCGGTCTCGCGGTCCCCGAAGAGCACGGCGGCCTGGGATGCCTGCCCGTCGAACTGGCCATCTCCTTCACCGAACTGGGACGTCACGCCGTGCCGGGCCCGTACGTGGAGACCGTGGCCGCGGCCGCCCTCCTCGACCGCCTGGGCGACCAGACAGTCGCCGACACCTGGCTGCCCGGCATCGCCTCCGGCAAGACCATCGCCTCCCTCTGCCAGCTCTCCGCAGAAACCCCCTACGCCCTGGACGCCGACGCCAGTGACGTGACCCTCGTCGTCACCGGGGACACCCTGTCCCTGACGACGTCCGCAGGCGCCGTCCAGCCGTCCGCCGACCCCGCCCGCCGACTGGCCAGACCACTAGGCGGAGCCACCCTGGCCCGAGGCCGCCAGGTGAAGGCGGCAGCATCGCACGCCGCCGACGTCGCCGCACTGGCCACTGCCGCACAGGCCCTGGGACTCGGGCGTGCTCTGCTGGACCACACCGTCGCCTACGTCCGCCAGCGCAAGCAGTTCGGCGTCCCCATTGGCACCTTCCAGGCCGTGAAACACCGGCTGGCCGACACCCTCATCGCCCTGGAGTTCGCTCAGCCGCTCGTGCACGCCGGCGCCCTGGGCCTGGAGGCGGGGGAGGAGCACAGCGGTCGCGGCATCGCGGCAGCCAAGGTTGCCGCCGGCGAGGCCGCATACACCGCCGCCCGCACCGCCCTGCACCTGCACGGCGCCCTCGGCTACACCGACGAGCTGGACCTGTCCCTGTGGATACGCAAGGCCCGCGCGCTCCGCTCGGCCTGGGGCACACCGGCAGCCTGCCGGGCCAGGGTCCTGGCTCCCTGAACCACTTACCGCGCCCTTGAGGAGAGCCGTACCGCCCTTCGGGCCTTGAGGAAAGACCGCGCCTCCACTCGCTGCACGCCCCGCACAGGCGTGCCATCCCTGACCTGACAGAGCAAGGAGCAGACAGATGAGACTGACGGAGGAACAAGAAGAACTACGTTCCGCCGTGCGATCGTTGCTCACGCGCTACGAGGGCTCGACGGCTTGGCAGCCGCTGGCTGAGCAGATCGGTGTTGCAGGCCTGGCCGTACCCGAGGAGTACGGCGGCGCGGGCTACGGGGCCCAGGAGGTGCACGTCGTCATGGAAGAACTGGGACGTGTCCTCAGCCCTGTGCCGTACCTCGGCTCGGCGGTGCTCACCACGCAGGCACTGCTGGCATCCGGTGACGAGGAAACATGCCAACGCCTGCTGCCACCGCTCGCGGCCGGACAGATGGTGGGGGCCTTGGCCTGGGCCGAGCAGGGAACCTGGGGCCCCGACCAGATCGCGGCTCAGGCTGTCCCTCTCTCCGGCGGGACCTGGGGCATCTCCGGAACCAAGGAGTACGTCCTGGACGGAGCGGATGCCGAACTCCTGCTCCTGGCCGCCCGAACGCCGGCCGGGCTGTCCCTCTTCGAAGTGGCCGTGGACGGGGTCGGCCTTCGCCGCGAGCCCACCGTCACGATGGACCAGACCCGCGCCCTGACACGCGTGGTACTCGACGGAGTCGAAGGCCGCCTCGTCGGCCAGGACGGCGAGGCGGGACGCGTCCTGCGACACGTCATGGACCAGGCCTGCGCGGCGCTGGCTGCCGAGCAGGTGGGCGCGGCCCAGCGCTGCCTGGATCTCACGGTCGCCTATGCCAAGGACCGGGTGCAGTTCGGCCGGGCCATTGGTTCCTTCCAGGCGGTGAAGCACCGGCTCGCGGACTCCTACGTGCTGGTGGAGGCGGCGCGTTCGGCGGCCATGGGCGCAGCCTTCGCCGCCGCCGAAGGTTCCCCGGAGCTCACCCGCCGTGCAGCAGTGGCCAAATCGGCCTGCTCGGAGGCGTTTTCCACCGTAGCGGGGGAGATGGTCCAGCTGCACGGCGGCATTGGGATCACCTGGGAGCACGACGCTCATCGCTATTTCAAGCGAGCGCACAGCTCGAGCCACCTCCTTGGCACACCGGTGTGGCACCGTGGTCGGCTATCCACTGAGTTGGGGCTGGCTGCCGCCTGACGGAAGCGCAAGGGATCGCCGGATCGAGCCTCTTGGCGACGCGGCCTGCAGGCAGACCAGGACGGTGCATGAAGGTGCCGGCGGCCACCGGGTGATTCTCCCCACCGTGAGGGCACTGAGTACGCTCACGGTGGGGTGTTCAGTACCCTGGCTTACTCCTGCTGTATGCCTTCGAGTCGCTGGATGATCTGCCACCGGGGCGTGTTGCTCTTGGTGACGAGGACGAGCGTTTCGCCGGTGTCGGTCCAGGTGCGGTGGATGAGGTCGAGTGCCGGGTCCACGCCTGCCGATGCATCGCCGCGGGCTCCGGAGCGAAGCCGGGCGCGCAGGCCGAAGTTGTGTGCCGCGACGACGCTGGACGCCACCGTGTAGGCCCGGACGTCGCCGTCCGGCAGCGTGGCGAAGCGACGCTTCGGGCACCCGTCGAGCCGGAAAGCCCGTTCCGGGGAGCTCGGCGGGCCATGCGCCACCGCGCCGCACGGCTGCCGCGCGGTTGAGGCGCAATTCTCCGAAGCGGACCATCGCCGGCAGGCCGTCGCCCTCCAGTGCCGCCTGGGCGAGGTCCACGGTCACCAGGTCGGCGTAGTCGGCGGCCAGCAGATCGGCCAAGGCCGCGGCGGTGCGACCGGCGTCGGCGGAGGGCTCGATACTCGCCGCGTCCCGCAGCAGATCCGGCCTGTGCCGCTCCTCGTTCCGACCGGAGTCCGCAGCAGGGCTTGCGGGGGCCCGGCGTCTTCGTTTCGGGCGGGTGCGGCCGCGGCCGGCGGTGAGACCCGCATCAGAAACCGCGCCCCTGCTTCCGAGGCCGGAGCAGGCGAGAGGGGCAGGACGTGCACCGATGCCTCCGCCGGACGCCGTCGGCCTTGCGGAGGACCGTGGGATGGAGCGTGGCCGAGCCGCGGCGGGCAGCCGCCAGTGTGGACGCACATGCCTGCGGGTCCGCCCACAGCTGCCATGCCGAAAGGCCGAGCAACTGCTCCGGCGCATACCCGAGGAATCCATCAGGCGGCCGGGACGGAGACAGCAGGGCCCCTCGGCCGTCCAGGAGAAGCACCACGGTCTCGGTTGCCTTTGGGACGGGCAGGTCGGGGTCTGCGGTGTTCCGGCTGTCTGTGCTCATGGCCTTGCTTCGCTTCCGTCAGCGGGAAGCGGCCGGATTACTCAGAGGTGGGGCCGCCTTATGCCCGTGCGTCCAGTCTGCGCCCTCCTTCCGTGCGTTGTGCGAGAGACACGAGAAGGCCGATGGAGCAAGGGCCAACGTCGTGTCGACGTTTCGGCCCTCGCTCCGGCGGTTTCACGCAGCTGTCGAGGTTTGATTCCCCGCGGCTGTCAGGCTTCGGCTGTCTGCTGTGCGGGCCTGCCGTGGGGCACCAGGAGTCCGACCACTAGGGCCACGAGCGCGAAGCCCGCGCAGGCGAGGAAGGCGATCACGAAACCTGTGTTCGTGTAGATCGGGCTGCCCTGGACGAGCTGCCCCACGTTCTGCAGGAGGATGACGTAGACGATCTGCACCGCCGCCGTCGAACCCAGTGTCTGCAGCAACCCGGCCATGCCCGCGGTGATGGCCTGCTGCTCCACAGGCGTCGCCTCGATGACCAGGTTCGGCACGGCGGCGTAGGCGAGGCTCGCGCCGGCGGCGAGCACGGTGAAGCCGACGACCACCTGCCACTTCTCGGCGTGCCAGAATGCCGTGTACGCGGCGGCGACGGCCATGATCAGCGAGCCGACGACGGCGGGCAGCCGGGCGCCGATGCGGCGCATGTACAGGCCCGCGATGAAGCACGGCACACAGGTGGCGATACCCGCCGGCACGGTGAAAAGGGTGAGCTGCATGGCCGTGGACCCGAAGCCGTAGTCGCCCCCCAGCACCCGGGGCGTCATGGCCATTATCGGCAGGATGGTCGTGTAGGCCCCCACCGCGCCGTAGGCCAGGCCCGCGACGACGATCGTCGTCAGGACGGGTCGACGGGACACCAGCCGCATGTCGACCAGCGGTTCCCGGATCCTGCGCTGTACGGCGACCCACACCACCAGCAGGGCCAGACCGCCGAAGAGGCATCCCAGGGTCTTGGACGACGACCAGGCCCAGGTGGCTGCCTCGCTCAGTCCCACCAGCACGAGGGCCACGCCGGCGCCGAGCAGCACCACACCCGTCCAGTCGAGCCGCGAACGGGCGCGCACCGGGGACTCGGGCACGGCCAGGAGACCGAGGAGCGCGAGGAGTGACATGCCGACGAGCAGCCAAAAAACGGACCGGAATCCGTGATGGTCGATGAAGTACCCGGCGATGAACGGTCCGGTGATCGTCACCAGACCCGTTCCGCCCACGGTGAGGCTGACCGAGAAGGCGATCCAGCGCTGGGGAAGGATATCGCGCATCAGCGAGTACGAGAGCGTGACCAGCGGCAGCATGAAGCCCTGGAGGGCACGGCCTGCCAGGAGGGTCGGGAAGTTCGGCGCGATCGCGGCGAGGACCCCGCCGAGCACGCTCAGGAGCGCCCCCGCGACCATGATCTTCTTCTTGCCGTACAGGTCACCGAGCTTGCTCATCACCGGTCCGGCGACGGCGCCGACCAAGGTCAAAGCCGTGAAGACCCACCCAATCTGCTGGGTCTGGTAATGGACCGCGATCTGGGTCACGGCAGGGGTCAGCAGACTGTAAGAGAGGCTGACGACCTCAAGAGGCCACAGCAATGCGATCAGGATGAGGACGAACGCGGCGGTGGAACGGACGGGAGCGGAGCCGTCCTCGGGCTCCGTGGTTCCCGTACTGCCGTGGTCCGTGGTCGGCGGCTCGAATGCCGCTCCCGATTGAGTCTGCGTCATCGCAGCTCCTCGTCGAGGAGTAGGGAAGGGGACAGAGAACGGCTGGTGCGCCGTACTGAGCGATGGCCGTGGCCGGAAACCGACGCAAGACGAAGTCACGTATCGTCCCACGGCTGCTGGCGTCGGTCGGGTCGGGCTGATGGTGTGACGGGTGTGCTGTCGGACGGGGTGCTGGTGGCTGGATCGCACCCTCGTTGGTGGGGCTACAGTAGGTTCGTGCACCCATCCGGTCAAGTGATTGAAACACTTGATTTATGCACGTGTTACAGGCCTTGGGGCCGTCGGCCGGGGAACGACGACAGCGCCCTCGCGCCGGGCGGCGCGAGGGCGCGTGAGGTCTGGGGCGGATGAGCTTTGGGCGTCAGCGGAGGCCATGGTTGTGCGGAGCAGTACTTCCCTTGCGTGCCAGGTACTTCGCACGCCCGCGGCGTCCGATCGCCTCGGCCGGGCCGAGAATCGGCGGGACGAGCCAGGGGAACGATTCGAGGATCCGGCACAGGATCGAGTCGCTGTAGGGCAGGAAGTGCTCGAGCCGCCGCTTGCGCAGTGCGCGCTCGACGACGTCCGCCACGTCGTCCACCGTGCTCACCTTCCCCAGGAAGTTGAGCAGGCTGCCGTCGTGCGTCGCCTCATGGAACAGCATCGGGGTGTCGACAGCGCTCGGGTAGACCCCGCTGACGGCGACGCCGGTCCCGCGCAGCTCGGCGCTCAGTGCCGCGAGATAGGCCCGCAGCCCGGCCTTGGCCGCCGAGTACGCCGCCGATCCCGGAAGGGCGAGGATCCCGCCCATCGAGACCGTGGCGACGATGTGGCCGCGGTCGGCCGCCTTCATGACCCGGGCCGCGGACGCCGCGAGTTCGGTGACCGAGCCGAGCGTGACGTCGAGTTGGAGCCGCAGTCGGGCGGCCGAGGAGTCGACGACGTCCCCGGGGACGATCACGCCGGCGTTGAGGAACACCAGCTCCGGCCGGTCGGCCCACTCTCCTTCGATGCGGGCACACAATGCCACGACGGCATCCCGGTCGGACAGGTCGCACACGACCGGGACGGCGCCTGCCCCTGCCGCGGAGGCCGCCTTCTGCGCGAGCGTCTCGTCGCGTTCGACGCACAGCAGTGTCTGGCCCCGCGCGGCGAGGCGGCGGCAGACGGCCTCGCCGATCCCGCCGGCGGCACCGGTGACGAGTGCGAGGGGCGACAGGTCAGACATGGCTGGTCTCCTTGGGAGGCTCGGACAAGGACGGCGAGGACGGTGTGGATTGCGCCTCGGCGCGCAGGGCGTCGTAGGTGTGGTCGTCGACGTCGTGCCAGCCGAACCGGTCGCGGAACTGCGCCAGGTAGGCCATGAACGTCGCGCGCTCGGCGTAGTTCGTGTGCCGCGCGCTGTCGACGTACTTGACGCCGCCGCGCAGGTCCGGTGTGTCGGTGCGCTTGAGCTGCGTCAGCTCGGCCTTGCGGACGCCCGTCTCCCGCGCGTTGATGTCGATCATGATGAGCTGGGCCATCTCGTCGAACCGCTTGTAGGCGGCGTCCGCGAACTCGACGAACCCGAGCACGTAGAGGGAGTCCAGCTCGCGCGAGAAGACGTTGAGGTACAGCTGCGGGTGGCCAAGCTTCCACTCCAAATCAAGGATTTTGGAGCGGCCTGGCGTAATCGCCTGAAGGTGGTCTTGATGGCCTCGTCCGACTCGCCGTCGGCGGGCTTCGTGACCGGGTGACGGAATCCGTCGCCGGCGTTCTCGTTGCCGAGGCCGACCAGGGTCGGCATGTCCAGCTCGGCAGCCATGCCGGTGGCCCCATCCGTCTGCGGTTGAACCATCGCCGTGCCCGAGTCCGGCGCTCACCCGGGGAAGGCGGCGGCCTCCTGCAGACTGAGGATCCCGGACCCGGGCAGGCCGTGCCGGATGAGGATCTTGACGTGCGCGATCGCGCTCGGGCTGCTCGGCCGAAGCGCCGCGAACACCTCGGCGGTGGCGTCCAGCCCGGCGTACCCGGTGACCATGAGCGCAGGGTCGAAGCGGCCTGCCCGGAGGTGTTCGAAGGCGCGCGCGAAGGCCTTGTACTCGGTCTCGCCGAATCCGGGGCCACCGACGAACTCAAGGCTGGTGTTTCTCAGGACGCCGACGACGGGGCGGATTTCCTCAGGGCGCATGCCGGCACCGATCACCGAGATCCTGGTGTACGCGGGAGCGGTCGCCATCAGGGAGGCGAGGATTCCCTTGGCCCCGGATGCCTCGATGATGTGCAGCCGCCGCCCGGCGGGGGCGTTCTTGCGCCATGCCTCCACCGGGTCGTCCCGGAGCGGGTCGACCGCGATGTGGGCTCCATACGCCCGGGCGATCTCCCGGCGACTGGCGGAGGGATCGGAGACGACGATGGGGGCGACTCCTCGGGCGGCCAGTTCGATGACGGCTCCCAGGCCCACCGGGCCGGTGCCGGTCACGAGCGCGCCGTCGCCGGGCTCGACCGCCGATCTGAGCACGCCGTTGACCCCGGTGGCCAGGGGCTCCGTCACGGCTGCCAGGACCGGCGAGATCCCTTTGGGAATCTTGATGTGCCCGAAGGCCCAGACAACGGAACGCTCGGCGAGTCCGCCCGGGAAATCGTTGGCATAGCCGACCGTATGGACTCGGCCGTCGGGGGCTGTCACGCCGGGCAGGACGACCAGCTCGTCTCCTACGTCATAGCCCTCTACCCCTTTACCCAGCCTGACCACCCGGGCGGTGAACTCGTGCCCCATCACCAGGGGGCGATCGGGGTCGAAAACCTCTCCCGTCGCGCCCGTCTCCTCATGAGCGGCCAGGAAGTCGCCCGTGTGCTGCCACGCCGAGAGGTCGCTGCCGCACACGCCAACCGCGATGGGCTCCACCAGGAGCTGACCGGCGGCCGGGGCGGGTTCCGGGAGGTCGGTGGTGAAGATCCTTCCCGACTGCATAACGGCTGCGCGCATCGTGCTTTCCTTCCGCGGGTGCCCCCCGCCGAGTGCGGTGACGAGGTTGTTCGATCAGCTGATCGGATCGCTTGATGAAAGCATGTGTCCCGGAGCGAGGGAAGAGTTATGCGCGTGGTCGTGCTCAGGTCGTCGGTACCTTGTGGCGCCGCCCCGACGCGGCCCGCTCGATGGCGTGGGTCAGCCCTCCCGCGGCGAAGTTGACGAGACTGTCCCGCATGATGGCCGCCTCGTTGCCCGAGGCGAACCAGCTCTCGGGGCTCCGTGCCATCAGCAATATGAGGGCCTCGACGCTCAGGGTCCACGCGGTCTGCAGTTCCGAAGGGGTGGCGTCCGGGAACGCGCGGTGAATGAGGGCCTGCAGCCGCTCGGTCGCCGGTGCCGCCGAGGTCAGCATGCGCTCACCGCCGCTGAGGGTCAGCTGACCGACGATGGACAGCCAGCGGGTTCCCCCTGTGCGGTCCCGCTCCAGAAGAGCGGCGTACGGGGTGACCAGGGCTTCGACGATATCCCTCGGTTCCGGGCGCTCCTCCCGCGCGAGCAGTGCGTCGCAGCGCTCGCTGATGTCGGTGACGACGGCGCGTCCGCGTCGCAGCAGCACCGCCTCCAGCAGGGTTTCCTTGGAGCCGAAGTGATAGTGCACAGCCGCCGGCGCGAGCCCCGCCGCGGCGTTCACGGCACGCACGGAAACCGCCTCGACGCCCTGCTCCGCGAAGAGCCTCTCGGCCGCGTTCATGAGGGCTTCGCGGGTCGCCTCTCCGTCATGGGGGCTCTTGCGGCGCTTCTTCTGCTCGGCCACGCGTACTTCCCTCGCTCGTTGTCGGCGGATGTCTCGGGTCCTTTGGGCGATGAGCCTAATGCGCCGCGAGTCCGGTGTACGGCTTGTCCCGTCGATTCGCTTCAAACAATTGATTCGATCGACTGATCGACATATGGTGGCGGCACATCGAGCGGGTGGAGCCTGTGGGTGCCGATTATTACATCCGAGCTGGTCAGGCGGCATGTTCATAGGTGTGGAGAGTGCCGCCGAGCTGGTCCTTCCGCCGGATGTCGAGGTGGTTGAGCTGTTCGGGATTGGTGAGGGGATGGGGGAGTGGGCGCAGGGGTGCTGCGGCGTGGAGGGTGTGGAGGAGGTGTGCTTGGTTCCAGATGAGTGTGCGGCGAGGAGTTCTGTTCTGCAGGAACGGATCCAGCGTTCCATCACTGCGTTCATGCGGGGTACTCGGATACCGGTCTTGATGATTGTGATGCCTTCGTCTTCGACTACGGCGTCGAAGGCGTCCGTGTATCTGCTGTCGCGGTCACGGATCAGGTACTTCACCGCAGTGTCGGCGTCGTGGAGGTCCATGGCGAGGTTCCGGGAGAGTTGTGTGGTCCAGGCTGCGGTGGGGTGGGCCGTTGCACCGAGGATGCGGATACGCCGCGTGGCGCGTTCGATGACGGCGAAGAGACGTACAGGCGCGCTCCGGTCAGCGTCCGGGTTTCGAAGAAGTCGGCGGCAAGGATTGCGTGTGCTTGGCTGCGGAGGAAGGTGGTCCAGGTCTGGCGGTCGCGCTGGGGCGCGGGATCGATGCCGTTGTGCTGGAGGGTCTCCCATACCGTGGAGGGGGCTACCTTGATCCCGAAAGTGGCGAGTTCGCCGCGGATTCTTCTGTACCCCCAGCTTGGGTTCTCCCGGACCAGGCGCAAGATGAGGGTTTGGATGCTGCGGTGGGTAGGCGGTCGTCCTGCCCGTTTGGGGCGGGAGGCGGTTGTGTGGTGGCGGCGTAGGAGGTCGCGGTGCCAGCGGAGGATCGTGTCGGGGGAGACGATCAGATGAAGTCGCCGGAGTGTGGTGCGGGGGAGCCGGTGGAGCAGGGCGGCGAGAAATATGCGGTCGGGCGGAGTGAGCCGGGGTTTGGCGACCTGGAGTTGAAGGACGGCCAGTTGGTGGTGATGTTCTTGTCGGTGTCGCTCATCGGCAGCAGCCGTAGGAGAGCGAACACGTTGGTAAGCGTGAGGTATAGGAGTCGCAGCAGCACGATAGATCATCCTGGCGTACCAGCCCGGTGACTCTCAGCCGCATCCTTAATCCTGCAGGTCACAGCCTATGGATGAGGTTTTCGGCTCTTGCAAGATTTTCGTGATGGGGTGACAGTGCGTCATCTTGGTGTCATTGTGCGGAGTGTGTGACGAGCTGCTGGGCATCGTGTTCCCGCA
>NZ_JBIRSJ010000030.1:0-93550 GCF_044334165.1 Streptomyces sp. NPDC020845
GCTCGATGGCCCGGCGGCCGAGCGGCTCCAGCTCCGCCGACTCACCGGGGATCCACATCCGTGCGACGACATCCTTGTCGAGCACCACCGGGGACGTCACCCACGGCCTTCCGGCAGCGCCCGCGCGCACCTCGACGGTCCCGGCGGCCGGGTCGTGGGTGATCGACTGGCGCAGTGTCGCGATGTGCTCGATCCCGTCGAACCGATCGCAGGGCACGGCACCGTCGGGACCAGCGGCGGCCAGCGCGCTCCCGTACGGGTCCTCGAAGAGCACCGGGCGGCCGAGCAGCGCGGCCAGGGCCCGAGCGACCCCGTCGACACCCTCGCCGCGCAGGGCCACCTCGGTCAGCTGGCGGTGAATGTCTCCCGTCCGCTGCAGCAGCGCGTGCTGCTCGCGCAGCGAGTCGTTGAGCTGCCGCAGTTCACCGATGGTGCGCCGCTCCCTCTCCCGGAGCCGGGCCGTCTCAATCGCGATGGCGGCCTGATTCGCCAGGGTGGTGAGCAGTTCCTGCTCGTCTTCGGAGAAGCGGTGCACCTCGGCCCGGTAGCAGGTGAGAGTGCCGAGGCAGGAGCCGGTGGTCGTCAACGGTACGGCGATGATCGAGCGGTAGCCCTGTTCATCGGCGACGCCGCCCCACGCGTAGTCGGTCTCGGCGGAGATGTCGCTCAGCGCGACCGCCCGGCCCGTCCGGAACGCCCGGCTGGAAGGTGCCTCTCCGGGGTGTCCCGACCCGATGCGTACGGGGTGCTGGGCGTTCACCCCCGCGATATAGGTGGGCGAGAGGCCGCAAGCCCCCTGGATGGCGAGGACTTCGCGCCGGGAGTCCGGCAGCAGCACGGCGCAGAAGTCGTACCCCATCAGGCGGCAGGCCGTTTTGGCCACCAGGTCGAGCAGGGAGCGCACACTCCCGGCACTGGTCACCGCCTCGGCGAGTTCTGCGACACCACCGAGCCAGGTCCTGAGTTCGGCATGGCGATCAGCGGCGCTCTTTCCCACCCGGTGACTGTGGCACCTCACAGGTGAACCCTCAATACCTGGGGGTTGTGACATGTGCAGGGGAGTGGTGCCGAGCGCCGCACGCATGATCCGCGACGGTGAGCGGGTTACGGCCGACCGCGCTCAGTGGTCTCGTACCCGGTCAGGGCACGTAGCCGTAGCTCGTCGAAGTCAGGGCTCTGCTCTTCACGCCCGGTGAGCAACGTGGCCACGATCGCGGAGAGGAATGCCAGCGGAATCGACACGATGCCGGGATTCGACAGTGGGAAGTACGGCGTCACGTGGTGCAGAAACAGTCCGCTGGGGCCGAGCACGGTCGGGCTGACGGCGACGAGCACCACGCTGGACACCAACCCCACCAGGGTGCCGGTGACGGCGCCCGCGGTGTTGAAGCGCCTCCAGTACAAGGACAGGACGAGGACCGGGAGATTGGCGCTCGCCGCCAGCGCGAACACCACGCCCACCAGGAACGCGAGGTTGACCTTCTGCAACCCGATCGCCAACGCAACGGCGACCACGCCGAGCACGATGGCCGTCCTCCGGGCGACGGCGACCTCGCGCCGTTCGTCCGGCGCTCCATGGCGCAGCACACCGGCATAGAAGTCATGCGCGAACGACGCCGAAGCCGTAAGGGTGAGCCCGGCGACCACGGCCAGGATCGTCGCGAACGCGACCGCCGCGATGACCGCCATCAGCAGCGCACCGCCCATGCTGTGCTGCCCGCCGCCGAGGAACCGCGCCAGCAAGGGGGTGGCCATGTTGCTGTCCGCCTTCTTGATCGCGGCCGGACCCACCAGCGCCGCGGCGCCCAGCCCGAGGACGATCAGCCCCAGGTAGAAGACGCCGACGATGCCGATCGTCCAGTTGGAGCTCGCGCGCGCGGACCTGGCGTCGCGGACCGTGAAGAAACGCATCAGCACATGCGGGAGGCCCGCGGTGCCGAGCACCAGGGCCAGGCTCAGCGACACGAGGTCGAGCTTGTTGGTGAAGTAGGAGCCGGAGCTCAGATACCGGTCCGCATCGCCGGACGCCTGGGCGGCGCTCTCCAGCAGATGGCCGACCGAGAAGTCGAAGCGGGCCAGGACCAGCAGGGTCAGCAGGGCGGTGGCGACCAACAGCAGCACCGCCTTGATGATCTGGACCCAGGTGGTGCCGATCATGCCGCCGACGGTGACATAGAGAATCATCAAGACGCCGACCGAGCCGATGGCGATGCCACCCGCCGCGGTGCCGTGCAGGCCGAGCAACAGGCCGATCAGACCACCGGCGCCGACCATCTGCGAGGTCAGATAGAAGAGGTTGATGACCATGGTGGACACGGCAGAGACGGCGCGCACCGGCCGCGGGCGCAACCGGAACGCCAGGGTGTCGGCCATCGTGTAGGTGCCGGTGTTGCGTAGCAACTCGGCGATCAGCACCAGCACCACCAGGAACGCCACCAGGAAGCCGACCAGATATACGGCCCCGTCGAATCCGTAGAGCGCGATCAGGCCGGTCACTCCGAGCAACGTCGCCCCGGACAGATAGTCGCCGGCCACGGCGATGCCGTTCTGCCAGCCGCGGATCCGCCGGCCGGCGGCGTAGAAGTCGGAAGCGGACCGGGTGCGCCGACCCGCCACATAGCTGATGGCGACGGTCGCGACGACAAACGCCGCGAACAGGGCGATGGACAGGGCGCGGTGGCTCACAGCACACCCTCCGACGACCGTCCGGCCATCGCCTCACGCACCCGTTGCGCCTGCGGATCCAGCCTGCGCTCGGCGTACCAGCGGTAGGCGATCGCGACCAGGAAGGTCAAGGCGAAGTTTCCCAGCACCAGCAGATAGCCCACGTTGAGCCGGCCGAACACGGCGGCGGCCATCGCATGTGGCCGGTACGCCACCACCGTCATGGTGGTGAGATAGCCGCCGACGAACACGACGACGGCCGGCCGGACGAAACGGCGGTGTCGCCGCTCCAGCTCGGTGAGCTGTGACTCAGCGGAATCGATCGGCTTCGGGGGGCTCGACATGACGCTCTCCTGACACGAGGTGGTGCAAAGACGCAGGAGCGGGCCGACGGCCTCGGGCTCCTGGGCACCTCAGGGTGAGCGACGTGTTGTCCGTACGCCATGTCGTGTCCCCCAGCGTGAGCGACGAAGACTGTGGCATCGCACAGGGGATCTTGGGCCCGGCCGACGGACACTGGCATGCGTGACCACATTCGGTAGCCGCGTCGTTCCGTCACATGCGTGCGGTGGCGGGCTGCTCTTCTTGCCGTGGTGCCTTCTCATCCGGGTCGACACACTTCGCAAGGCACCGGGTGCGGGAGAGGGCGAAGACGCCGTAGCAGAGCAGGGCGACGCCGAACAACGTGGGCAGGAGCCACAGCCCCAGCCGCGGCGACTCCGCGAAGAGCGTGACACCGAGGCAGAAGCTGACCGTGGCGTCCCCGAGTGTGAGGGCCGGCTGGGACGCGATCAGTGGGCCTCCTTGCATGGCGTACCCCAGCAGGAGGATGGCGAGCGATCCGACGGCTGCGAAACCGTAGGTCTGCCAGGCGAGGAAGAATTTTGCCACTCCCTCTTCGCTGAGAATGCCCATGGCGGACTTGACCAATGCCGCGGTGAGCGCGTTGCCGATGGCGGCCGCGGTCGCCAGACAAGCCGCCCGCGCCAGACCATGCGGGCGCCGCAGCCCGGCCAGAACGAGTACGGTCCCGGCCCCGCCGACACCGGCGAGCGTCGGCACCCACCAGATTCCCGGCACCTGGGTGCGCCCTCCGGAGGGGAAGACGGAGAACAGAGTGATGGCCAGGCCCATAAAAATGCACACCACGCAGAACCACGCCTTGCGCGACACCCGCACCCGGAAGACCGCGCTGCCGACCAGGAGAGCCAGCGGAAGCTCGAGGACGAAGACGGGCTGGACCGCCGCCAGCGTCCCCGCGTTCAAGGCCAGAGCCTGGAAGAGCGCGGCGAAGACGACCCCCAGAATGCCCCCGAGCCAGACCGGGCTGCGCAGCAGCTGCCGGATGAGACCGAGCCGCGCCGGGGAGCTGGGCACCTGCAACGCCGCACTTCGCTGCAGCACGGTTCCCACCGCGTTGCTGCCGGCAGCCAGCACGGCAAACATGACCGCCACAATCATCCGGCTCGGACCACTTCTTCCAGGTTCTGCGTTGCCCGCCGATGGGCCTTGGGTGTTTTCCACCATGCCCCTCCTCGGCAGGAGTTTCCAACGCTGGGTACGGGACGCGCGTGCTCGTCGTACTGTCCTGACCGCGCGCGGGGCGGCCCTGGTGTGTACGTTGAGGCAACGGAGGCGCAGCGCTGCTCCGGGGGCCGGTCAAGGAGAACGACATGGCGGTACACGGTGCTATCCCTGTCGTTTCCGACCGTGGCGATGACCGACATCGACACGATCGTCGCCTACACGCGCAAAGCGGGGCTCGGCGTGCGCGTCGTCTCGGCACCGCCCTTCGCCTTTCCCGTCCATGCGCCGTCCGAGGCGGATGACGCCGTGTCCAACACCGACGGAACGCTGGTCGGGCTCGGCCTGGTCCGGCTGGATGAGGCGGCCCGACGGGAGCTGACGCGGCTCGCCGGGGCGGAAGGCGTCGCCGGCATCGCCGTCCCGCCCGTGGCCCGTGGCCGGTCCTATGACGGGGGCGTCCTGCGGGAGGTGCTCGGCGTCGCCGCCGAGCCCGGCCTGTCCGTGCTGATGCACCCCATGCAGCTGCCGCGCCCGGAATGGGACCACCACTACCTGGGCAACCTGATCGGCAATCCGGATGGAGACGACGACCGCCGTGGCCTCGGTCCTCCTGGGCGGCGTTCTGGAGGACCTGCCCGATCTGCGGATCTGCTTCGTACCCGGCGGAGGCTGCGCACCGTCCCTGATCGAGAGATGGAGCCATGGGTGGCGGTCCCGTGACGACGTTCACCGGGGCAGCATGCGGCCGCCCGCGGAGTCCGACCGGATCCTCTGCGGCAGCGACTACCCCTTCGACATGGCACAGCCCGACCCGGTCGGCTTTCTGCTGGACAACGGAATGGACGCCGCGGCTCTCGAGGCGAACGGCCGCAGGTTTCTGGGGATTGCAGGCCGTGGATGGGCCGAGGGGAAGCACATAGCCGCACACCAAGCCCGAGGCCGACGTGAGGAAGCGTGAGGAAGGCAGTCGATGCAGTCGAGGAAAGCGTTCAAGGCCCTGATCGTCGGCGGATCTGTCGGAGGCCTCGCAGCCGCCCACGAGATACGGGCCGCGGGCGGCGAAGTCGCTGTGTACGAGCGTTCTGCGGGGAAGATGGAGGCCCGCGGCGCCGGGGTCGTCATGCAGCCCGAGGTGGAGGCGCTTCTGGTCCGCCTGGGCATGTCCGCACGATCGGTGAGCGTGGAGCTGCGGGAGCGCCAGCAACTCCATCGGCGCGGCAGGGCCACCCGGTACGAGGCGCCCCAGCTGATGACTGCGTGGGACACCCTCTACCGGGCGCTGCGCGAACCCCTTTCCGGGGTGTGCTACCGGCTGGACAGTGCGCTGAGGCGGGTACGAGTCGACGGTTCCGAGGTCACCGGCGAATTCGCGGATGGGTATACGGCTCAGGGCAACTTCCTGGTGGGCGCCGACGGGATCGGCTCGGCGACGCGTGGGCTGCTCGATCCGGGGCGCCGCCCCGTGTACGCCGGCTATGTGGCCTGGCGAGGCTTGGAGCCGGAGTCGGCCCTGCCCGCCGATCTGCTGGAGCTGCTGGCGGGCCGGTTCACGTTTTTCGGCGCGGACGGTCTGCAGATGCTGTGCTATCTCGTCCCGGGCCCCGACGGCGAGCTGACGGAGGGCTCCCGGCGCGTCAACTGGGTGTGGTACATGAATGTGGCCGAGCGCGATCTGCCGAGGCTGCTGGCGGGCCGGTCCGGAAAGGCGTTCACGACCTTCGTACCGCCCGGGGAGACGCTGCCGGAGACCGTCGCACAGCTCGCCACCACGGCGGACACCTCGCTTCCGGAGCGGTTCGCCGAGCTCGTACGGCGCTCCGAGGTCTTTATGCAGCCCGTCTTCGACCTGTCGCCGTACCGGATGATCGCCGACCATGTGGCGTTGATCGGCGATGCCGCTGGAACAGTCCGTCCCCACACCGCCTCGGGGACCTCGAAGGCGTTCGCCGACGCGGCCGGGCTCGCGGCGGCCCTGCGCGGATGGACACCTGGCCAGGACCTTCCAGCCGGACGGCTTGCGGACTGGGAACGGGAACGGCTCTCCCACCTGGTCGCTCTGTCGCGTGCCGGGATCGATTTGGCCAACCGGTCAGCACTGGGGACGGCGAACGGCCGCCGCTTCTTCGTCAGCGCGCGGCCCGCATGATGGCCCGCCGGATGGGTTCGTAGCCGGTGCACCGGCAGATGTTGGATTCGACCAGACCGTGTACGCGCTCCGGGTCGTCGCCGATCGTCGGGTCGGCCTCCAGGGCGCCTGCCGCCACCATGAGAAAACCGGGTGTGCAGAAGCCGCACTGCAGGGCGTGTTCGGCGGAGAAGGCCCGCTGGAGGGGATGGGGCTCGCCATCGGGTCCGGCCAGGCCTTCCACGGTGCGTACCGAGCTGCCGTCGCACTGGACGGCCAGCATGAGGCAGGACCGGACGGCCTCGCCGTCCACCAGCACCGTGCAGGCCCCACAGACGCCGTGCTCGCAGCCGAGGTGGGTGCCGGTCAGCCGGCAGTCCTCGCGCAGTACGTCGGCCAGAATGCGCCGCGGCTCCACATCGAGCGGGTGATCCCGGCCGTTGACCGTGAGTGTGATCTTCACTGGGGCACTCCTTCCGCCGCTTGGCGCAGGGTCCGGCCGACCAGCACCGCGATGGCATGTCGTCGGTACTCGAGGTCGGCGTACGGCTCGGCCAGGGGCGCGGCGTCCTGCTCCGCGGCGATACGGCCCGCGCGGAGGAACGGGTGGCCGTCGGGCAACCGGTGGCCCGTACCGGGGGAACCGACATCGGCGCCGGTCAGCGCCTGCTCGGCGGCGTGCGCCCGCACCGGCCGGTCGGCGCAGTTGACCAGCCCGATCCGGGCCTCGTCGATCACCCCGTCGCGTACGGTCAGCGCGGCGGCCACGGCCACCTGGGCGAAGCAGAAGTGGGTCCGCCGGTGTTCGATGAAGCCCACGCCGGTGTCGGCACCGAGCAGCGGGAACCGTACGGAGGTGATGAGCTCGCCGGGCCGGCGCGCGGTCAGGAGCGGGCCGCGGAACCAGTCGGACGCCGGGACCTGGCGTGTGCCGTCGGGGCCCTGCAGCAGGATGTCGGCGTCGAGGGCGGTGGCGATGGCACACCACTCCGAGGCCGGGTGTGCCCAGGCCAGGCTGCCCACCATCGTGCCGCGGGCGCGGATCGGCGGATGGGCGATATTGACGACGGCGCGCGAGAACAGGGTGCCCAGCGGCCCGTGCACGGCCTGCGGGGACTCGAAGGCGCCATGCCGGATCAGCGCGCCCACCTCGACCGTGCCGTCGTTCACGCTGAGCCGGTCCAGTTCGGCGACCCGGTTGATGTCGACCACCAGGTCGGGCTGGATGCGCTGCAGATGCATCTCCAGAATCAGGCTCTGCCCGCCCGCCAGCACCTTGATGTCTCGCGCGGTGTCGGCGAGGGCGTCCAGCGCCTCCGGTACGGTCCGGGGCACCGCGTAGTCGAAACCGGCGGGCTTCATGCGGACTCCCGGAGCTTGGGGGCGCGGGCCGCCCGCCAGACGACGTCCGGGGTGAGCGGCATCTGTAGCAGATCGGCGTCGGCGAGCCGCAGTGCGTCGGCCACGGCGTTGACGATCGCCGCCGGAGTGCCGATGCACCCCGACTCGCCCGCCCCCTTGGCGCCCAGCGGTGTGCTGGGGCTGGGCGTGCAGGTGTCCTTGACCGTGATCGGGGGGATCTCGGTGGCCGTGGGGACCAGATAGTCGAGCAGTCCGTTGGCGAGCTGTGGGACCCCGTTCTCGTCGAAGGGGACGCCTTCGTAGAGGGCCTGCCCGATGCCCTGCACCGCCGACCCGAACGCCTGCCCCGCCACCACCCCGGGATTGAGGACGATGCCGCAGTCGTCCACGGCGACCACGCGCAACACCTGAACCACGCCCAGCTCGGGGTCGACCTCGACGACCGCGGCATGCGCGCCGAAGGGGAAACCCATGCCCGACTCGAACCGGTCGTCCACCCGCAGCGGCCCGGTGGCCTTCACCAGTTCGGCCAGGCCCATGGCCGACCCGCCCGACGCGGGCGACACTGCCCCGTCGGACCACGCCACCTCCGTCACCGGCACCCCCCACAGCCCGGCGGCGCGGTCGCGGGCCTCATCGATGAGCAGTCCGCAGGCGTGTTGCAGGGCTGCCCCGGCCACCTGTGCCGAACGGCTGGCGAAGGAGCCGAGACCTTCGGGCAGCTCGTCCGTGTCGCCTTCGACGAGCCGCACCGTCGCCTCGTCGACGCCGAGGGTCTTGGCGACGAGCGCCGGAAAGGTCGTCTCGTGGCCCTGCCCGCTGGGGGCCGCGCCGCACCGGGCGACGACGGTGCCGTCCTCGTGTGCTTCGACGGCGGCGAACTCGTGCAACCCGCCCGGCTCGCCGCCGGACCGCTCGACGTAGCAGGACAGGCCGATGCCCAGCGGCAGCGCGTCCGAGTCGCCACACCGCCGGGCCTGCTCCGCCCGCCAGTCCGCGTAGCCCAGCGTCTCCAGAGCCAGGTCGAGTGCGGCCGCGTAGTCGCCGCTGTCGTACTCCCGCCCGGTGGGGGTCCGGTACGGGAAGCTCTCGGGCGGGATGAAGTTGCGCCGCCGCAGTTCCACCGGGTCGATACGCAGCCGACGGGCCAGGGTGTCCATCGACCGCTCCAGCGCGATCGTCGCCTCCGGCCGGCCCGCGCCACGATACGGATAGGTCACCATCGTGTTGGTGAGCACCGAGCGCACGGTGGCATGCACGCGGGGCGTACGGTACGGCCCGGGCGCCATCCAGGCGGTCTGCATGGGCAGGCCCACCCCGAGGTGGGGGTAGGCGCCCACGTCGGCGTCGATGGTGAGCTCGTACGCGAGCAGGTGTCCGTCCGCATCGGCGGCGAGCCTGACCCGCTGCTCCTGGCCCCGTCCCCGGGTGGCGGTCAGCATGGACTCCAGCCGGTCCTCGATCCAGCGCACCGGGCGCCGCAACGTCAACGCGAGGAAGACCACCGCCACGAACTCGGGGAACGCCGCGCTCTTGGAACCGAACGCACCCCCCGTGTCCGGCACCACGACACGGATCCGCTCGAGGGGCCAGCCCAGCAGGGCGGCCAGTTCACGGCGCAGCCGATGGGGCATCTGGTGTCCGCACCACACCGTCAGCCGGTCCCCCTCGGGCACGGCGAGGATGGTCCGGCACTCCATCGGCGTGGGCATCAGCAACTGCTGGCGGTACCGGGCCTCCACCACCGCCGCCGCGCCCTGCCACACGGACTCCTCGATCGGCTCCCCGGCCTCCCCCTGGAACGCCACATTGCTCAGACCCTCGAACAGGCGCACCGAGTCGTCCGCGGCGGCGGCCGGCGTCACCACCGCGGGCAGGGCGTCGATCTCGAAGGTGACCTCGGCCGCCCCGTCCTCGGCGCGGTACCGGTCCTCTCCGACGACCACCGCGACGGCCTCGCCGGGATACCGCACCCGGTCCTTGACCAGCACCGGCCACTCCCGGCCCGCCACCGCCTCCTCCGTCGACAGCCTGGCGAGCAGGGTGTGCGGCACCGGGGGCAGATCCTGTAGGTCGGCCGCCGCCTGCCGGCAGGCCGGCAACTCCGAAAGATCGGCAGCGGACCAGACTCCCGCCACGCCCGCCACCTGACGGGCGGCGGAACAGTCCACCGTACGCAGCACACCGTGGGCCACGTCGCTCCGTACGAACACGGCGTCCAAACACCCTGGCACCGCCATGTCGGCGACGTACCGGCCCCGTCCGGTGAGCAGCCGCTCGTCCTCACGCCTTGTCCAGTGACCCATGGAGACCTCCGGAGACCGGCTCGTCGCTTCAGGCTAAGGCTGCGGCTGCCGTTCGTCGTGTCGACCTCGAACGGCGGTGTGCGGGCGGTCTCAGAGGCGGCAGCTGATCTCCATGCCGTCCTCGACGGGGAAGGTCACGTTCTGGTAGCCGTGCGCGGGGTCGCGTACGTAGTCGAGATACGGCCGCAGCGGCCCGTCGCCCTCGCCCTGGTCGATGTCGTCGGCCACGACGAGGGTGCCGGGCCGCAGACGTGGTTCGAGCAGTTGCAGCACGGGCAGGCACAGGTCCTTCCAGCCATCGAGCAGGACGAGGTCCACGGGGCCTTCGAGAGCGGCCAGGGTCTCCCGGGCGTCGCCCTCGAGCACGGTGATCAGGTCGTCCAGCCCGGTCTCGGCGAAGGTCCGGCGGGCCGTGGCGATCTTCTCCTTGCTCATTTCCGTGGTGATGACGCGCCCGGTGCCGTTGTCCCGTACGGCGGCGGCCAGATGGAGCGTGGAGATGCCGAAGGACATGCCGAACTCCACGACCGTGGCCGGGCGGACGGCACGGACCAGGTTGTAGAGCAGCTTCCCGCCCTCGGCGGATATCGGCATGTAGATCCCGGCCGCGGCGTCGGCGAGTTCCTGCGGGTGCCTCGACAGCGCCAGCTCCGCCCCGAGGCGCGCGGCGGTGGCCTCGTCCTGCTCGGCCAGCTCGAACATCCGGCTGATGGCGGCCTCGACGCGAGGCTCGGCAAGGGTGTGAGTGAATGTCATGGACGCTAGAGTAGACGCAACGGTGAGTCTTGTCTAGAAAGGGTGGCGCGACAACAGCACTGGATATGCTGATCGCGGGAGGCGAGATGGCACGCGCGACACACACCGCTGAGGCGAGCGACACCGGCCGACCGGCGCCGCGTCACCATGGCAATCGGCACGGACGCAGTGAGCAGGCCCGGCAGGCGGTGCTGAACGCGGCCGACGACCTGCTCGTGGAGAAGGGCTTCGCGGGCGTCACGATGGAGGGCATCGCCACGCGGGCAGGTGTCGCCAAGCAGACCATCTACCGCTGGTGGAGCACCAAGACCGACGTCCTCATGGACGCCTTCCTCCAGGACGTGGCCGAAGACCTCACCGTGCACGACTCCGGTGACATCGCCCTCGACCTGCGCGGCTATCTGCGCCGACTGGCCTGGTTCCTCAGCGAGTCCGACCCCGGCGCCGTCTTCAAGGCCCTGATCGCGCAGGCGCAGCACGATCAGGCCTTCGCCCAGGACTTCCGGTCCAGATACCTCGACGAGCAGCGCCGCCGTGACCGTCTCCCGCTGGAACGCGCTCTGGAGCGGGGGGAGTTGCCGTCCGATCTGGATCTGGCGGCCGAGACCGACCAGCTCATGGGCCCCGTCTACTACCGGGTGCTGGTGACCGGCGAGCCCGTCGGCGAGGAGTTCACCGACCGGCTCGTCGACGCCTTCCTCCGCCGCCACGGGCTGACGGCGGAGAACTGACCCCCCGGCCTTGTCACCTCCGCCAGAACAGGTGGTGCGTCACGCCGCTCGGGCTGGGCACGACCTCGAGGTGGAATCGGTCGAGCAGTTCATCGGGTGACTCCCAGAGCCGTATCCCGGATCCGAGCTGTACGGGCGAGACCACCACATGCATGGTGTCGACGAGGTCGGCGTCAAGGAATTGCCGGACGGTGGTAACCCCGCCGCCGAGCCGGACGTCCTTGCCCTGCGCCGCCTCCCGCGCCTGCTCGAGGACAGTGGCCGGGTCGCCGTCGACGAAGTGGAAGGTGGTGTCGGACAGCGTGAACGAAGGACGCTCGTGGTGGGTCATGACGAACACCGGGGTGCGGAACGGGGGCTCCTCACCCCACCAGCCGCGCCACTCGTGGTCGTGCCACGGCCCACGCTGGGGCCCGAACTTGTTGCGGCCCATGATCTCGGCGCCGATATTGCGTGCGTAATCCCGTGTGAAGTAGTCGTCGAGGCCCCGGCTCCCACCGGGGTCGGTGCGCATGGGCCAGCTCGCCGTGGCACCGGCCCAGGCGAACAGTCTCCCGGGATCGATGTGGCCGAACGGATTCTCGAGGCTCTGGTCCTCACCGGCGCCGATTCCATCACTCGAGACATTGAAGTTCTGGACTCTCAGCAACTGAGCCACGTGTTCCTCCTGTGGTGTCGATAACGGTGGTGAGACTCCCCGGGCAGGGAAAACTCATCGCTGCGTCCGCGACCGGCCGGAAATCGGGCTACCACTAGCATCGAGTCATGTTCGAGTACCACGGGTGGATCACGGTGAGAGCGAGCGCCACCGCCGACGACGAGGAGGAAGAGGGCGGGCTGACCGACATCGTCGACGGCCTTCGACGGCGCATCGAGCAAGCTGTCGACCCGTACCTGCTCGATCTGAGGTGGATGAACGGGGAGCCGTTCGTCCACCTCGGCGGAAACGCCAATCACCGGTCCGGTGCGGAGGATGTCATCGAGCTGTTCGCGCACGTGGGCGCTGCGGCTCCGGGGTCTTATGGGCTTCTCCATATCCGCGACGACGAAGCGCGAGGGCAGGAGAACGACGTGCGGGTGCTCAGGCTTGTCCGCGGCGTGGTTTCAGAGCACACCGAGCCGCTGCTCTCACCGTGCATCCCCACGCTCGAAGATCCGTTCATCGTATAGAGCAACTCTGGGAGCCGTCGTGAGAGCCGTCATCACGAGCGCCCGGACCAGCCGTTCTCGCCCCCGTCCAGTCGGCAGACAGGCAGTCAGGCCCCCGGTGTGGTGCGCACCATGAAGACGTCGATCGGGTCCTCGGCCTCCACGACGAAACCGTGGCGCTCATAGAGCCGACGCGCAGCACTGCCCTGCAAGACGTTCAAACCCACGCTCACCCCCTGTGCGTCGGTCCGCTCCAGCACCGTACGCAGGACAGCGGAGCCGAGCCCTCGGCCCTGCTGGTGCGGAGCAAGGTAGAAGTGCTCCAGCCACTGCATTCCTTCGGTGGTCCGGCTGCCTTCGGCGGGCCGGACCGTGACGCACCCCGCAAGTTCACCGTCGACCATGATGATCGACGTGTGCCGCGCGGAGAAGGAATCCCGCAGCCGCTGCCGCACCCGGTGCTCGTCGTAGCGTCCGAGGCGTTCCAAATCCGCGCGCATGACCGTGGCCCGCAACTCCGCGATGGCCTCGATGTCCGCCGCCACCCCGGAACGCAGCATCCAGCTCGTGGGGTGCGTCGAAGTGATCCGCGCGGGCGCCGCTATGCCCGATCGCGTTCCGTTTCCCGTCATCCCCGCATCCATGACCGGAAGTATCTCAGGCCACCTGCCCTGAACAGGCACATCATGACTCCGCCGGGTCCGGCACCGGTGAGAACGTCGCACCGGCCGACAACAGCCTCTCCGCCAGCGCGCGACAGCGCTTCCCGAGCTCCGGAGGGTCGAGTACTTCGAATTCGTGCCCCAGCAGGAGCACATGCATCAGCACGAAGTCGAGGCTGGCGGCGCCACTGAGCACTTCGCAGCGCCCGCTCCCGCGCGACCGTACGACGGCCGCCGACGCCGGAATCTGCGCGCGCACCGTATCGGCCGAAGCATGCACGAGGAAGCGCGCCTGATGCGGGTAGACCCGACTCGCCACGCCCTCCTGCACATACGTCGCCGCGTCGGGCGCAGCGCGCGGGCGGAAGCGCCAGGTCCGTGCGGATACGGCGGTCATCCGGTCGACGCGGAAACTGCGCCAGTCGTCGCGTTCGAGGTCGTACGCGAGGAGGTACCAGCGCCGGTCGGAAGCGACCAGGCGGTAGGGCTCGACCCGCCGCTGGCGTACCTCGCCCCCGGACGGATAGCCGAAGTCGGCCTCGACCTCGTCACGGCAGGCTCTGGCCAGCGTCATGAGCACCACGGGGTCGACCGGCGTCGTGCCTCCGCCGCCGAAGGACTCCACCGAGCCGGCGAGTGCGCGCACCTCGTGCCGCAGCCGGGTGGGCAGCACCCGGTCGAGTTTGGTCAGCGCCCGGAGTGCGGCATCCCCGGCGCCGATGACCGCGCCACCCGCGCCGGCGAGCAGCGAGACCGCGGTGGCGATCGCCTCCTCGTCGTCGAACAGCAGCGGTGGCAGGTCCTGCCCCGGGCCGAGTTGGTAGCCGCCGCCGACACCCTGAGTGGCCTGCACCGGATAGCCGAGCGCGCGCAGCCGCTCGACGTCGCGCCGCACCGTGCGCGATGTGACCCCGAGCCGTTCGGCGAGCTCGGGTCCTGTCCAGACCCGGCGCTGCTGCAACAGCCCGAGCAGGGTGAGCACCCGCTCCGTCGTACCGCGTTCGTCTCGGCTTGCCACGTCCATGTGGCCCACCCTGCCAGATAGCGGACCGATTCCGTCCGCTAGGGGTGTCAGGGTGGCTCCATGGACGCAGACGCACTCGACTCCGATCTGGTGCTGCACATCCACCGTGAGCTGATCCACCACCTGTCCGAGGTCTGCCTGCTGCGCGACCTCTACCCGCACACAAAAGCCGCTACGAACGGAGCAACCCGATGAGCCGCCACCTTCAGATCACCTTCGACGCCCACGACCCGCGGGCGCTGTCGGCCTTCTGGCGCGACGTACTGGGCTACGTCCACCCCGGCCCGCCCGGAGTCGACCTGCCCGAGGACGCCGACCCGCTGGCCGCGTGGGACGACTTCCTCGCACGGGTCGGCGTACCGGAGGAGGAGCGCAACACACGATCGGCCATCGAGGACCCGGACGGACACGGCCCGCGGCTGTTCTTCCAGCGGGTGCCGGAGGGCAAGACCGCCAAGAACCGCGTGCATCTCGATGTCCGTGCGGCTCCCGGTCTGCAGGGGGAAGAGCGGATGGCGGCGCTGGAGGCCGAGTGCGACCGGCTCGTCGCGCTGGGAGCGACACGGGTGCGTCGCCACGACCCCGCGCCTCCGATGAGCGCCGGCTTCATCGTGATGACCGACCCTGAGGGCAACGAGTTCTGCCTGGACTGACGCGCGAGGGGGGGCTGCCGGTTCACCCAAGTGGCGGGGAGGCAGGCTCGACCTCGAGGTACCGGCGGCCGCGCGGCCCCCGGTACTCCAGGGCCTCCCAGCCCAGCCGGCCCAGCACGGCCACGCAGCCCCTCAACTCGTCCTGAGCCGAGTACGCGGCGCCGCTTCCTGGCGGACCCAGCCACTCGACCCGCACGATGCCCGCCTGCTCGGTCGCGCTGACGCAATATCCGGTAGCGACGCGGCAGCCCTGCGAGTCGGTGGCAGACGGTGAAATGCCGGCGGCCTCCAGAGCGAGGGCCACGGCGCGCATCGGCTGGCGCCGTTCCCATTCGGCGGGCACACGATCAGAGGTGTTCATCAGCCGCCGGATCTGCAGCAATCCCTCGAACGCCGCCTGCACCGCGGCTTCCCGTCCCCGGCCGCTCCCCGCGGGCAGCGGCCCCGAGCCGGTCGCCACCTCGAACCCGGCCGACGCCCGGCCGACGTCGTCCTCACCCGCCATCCGCTGCCCCCTTCGGACTCCGACGTGCTCGCGCACTCACACCGGGCCCGTCAAGGGGCAGGAGCTGGGGGCGTTTTGCGGTCCGGCCGTCGCCGGAGGATTGACCGCGCAGACGGCGTCCGAGCCAGGGACCGAGGAACCCGGCCGCCCAGCGCAGTTCGGCCGCTGCGGCTTGCCAGCCCCTGGGCACCGCGTGTGGCGGCAGGGGGCGAGTCCACGCGTCGTCGCTCCCGGGGAGATGGATGGCTTCGGCGAGAGCTGCGGCGATCCGCTCGTGGCCCAGGGGACTGGCATGGAGTCGGTCCGCGCTCCACAGCCGTGGGTCGGTGGCTACGGCATGCCGTCCGGTCTCGGCGACCGTGACCCCGTGGCGGGCGGCCGCAGCGCGGATGTGGGTGTTGAGGTCGAACACCCGGGACCTGATGGGCCGGGCAAGGGGCGCGATCTTCCCCACGTCGGGGAAGGTCAGCGTCACCACCTGGGCCCCGGCGGCGGTGAGCGCGGCGAACATCTCCTCCAGGTGGCCGGCCACCTCTGCGGCGTCGAACCGGGGCCGGAGCAGGTCGTTGACCCCGGCGACGACGGTGGCCAGGTCGGGGCGCAGGGCCAGGGCGGGGCCCAGCTGCTCGGCGCGGACCTGGCCGGCGACACGTCCCCGTACGGCCAGGTTGGCGTAATGAAGCCCGGGGCTGACGGCTGTGAGGTGCTCGGCGAACCGGTCGGCGAAGCCGCGTAGGCCGACGGTGTCGTCCCCGTCGCCCAGCCCTTCGGTCTGGCTGTCGCCCAAGGCGACGTAGCGAAGGTATTCACCGCTTGGCATCAGTCGTCTGCCTTTCCCGCAGTACAGCTGTGATCCGTAGGCACCAGTCCCGGTGGCCCTGCTCAAAGGCCAGGCCGCGCAGACATGTCAGGTACGGTCCGATTCGCGCACCTCGGCGTAGGAACTCCTCTTCGTCCGTGTCACCGCGCAGCTGCCGCAGCAGATTCCCGAGAAGCTCGATCTTGGCCTCGGCCGCGGCTGCCCGCTCTTCGAGCTGCTCGATCACTGACGCGGTGCCGATCCGGTCCGCGACCTGGACCTTGACCAGCAGGTCGTCGCGGATGAACGAGGGCTTCGACACGGCCGCGGCGAACTGTTCCAGCTCGGCGCGGCCGGCGTCGGTGACACGGAACAGGCGCTTGTTGGGCCGAGTCTCCTGGACCACCTGCCGGCCTGCGACCAGCCCTTCTTTCTCCAGCTTGGTCAGCTCGGCGTACAGCTGCTGGGGCAGGGCGTGCCAGAAGTTCGCGACGCCGACGTCGAACGCCTTCGACAGCTGGTATCCGCTGTATTCGCCGTCCAGCAGCGCCGCCAGGACGGCGTGTCGCAGGGCCATCGAAGCAGCTCCTTCCCTCTCCTCGTCCGGCACCGCATCATACTCAAGAACATGATTAGTCATATCCATGAGTAGGTGCCCTGGGTAGTTGCCCGCACGCTTCCGTGCACCATCACTGGTTTCTGCGCCGGGTCACCAGCAGCAAGCAGGCAACGGCGCCGACTGCCACGGTGGCGAGTCCTGAGCCGCCGAGTGTCGCCCGCGGGCCCAGCGCCGCGGTGAGCGGTCCGCCGATCGCGGTGCCGAGCGGTGAGGCGGTGAGCAGCGCCGCGCTGCGGGCTGCGAGCATCGCGGCCAGGTGTTGCGGTGGCGACTTCGCCTGCATGAGTGTCACCGAGAGCGCGACGAACGGCCCGTAGATCGCACCGCCGAGCGCGAAGCACACGACGGTCACGGCCGTCGGCACGTCGAACCCGAACGGCAGCAGCGACAGCCCCCAGCCGATCACGATGCCCACCGTCACAGGCCACAGGGGCAGCTGCCGCAGCGCGCCGGCCGCGAGCCCGCCGAGCAGCGCACCGATGCCGAACAGCATCCAGTAGAGGCCGAGCAGCGTGCCCGGTGCGTGCAGGTCGTTCGTCACATGGAGCGGTAGGGCGACCTCGACCGGGCCGTAGAGCAGGTTGAAGAACCAGGTGAGCGTCAGCAGCCCGAGCAGTTCGGGATGGGATCGCAGCAACGCGAGCCCGCCGCGGGCGGCCGCCTGGTCGACGGCGGAGACTTCCCCCGACTCCGGCAGCCGGGTGCGCGCGATGACCACGGCGAGGAAGAGGTAGGTGAGAGCGTCCAGGCCGAGCACGAAGGCGGAGCTGACGTACGTCACCAGAACACCGGCGATCGCGGGCCCGGCGATCGTGGCAGCGAAGTTGAGCGAGCTGACGAGGGTGTTCGCGGCGAGCCGCTGCTCGTCGGGCAGCAGCTCGGCCAGCAGGGTGTACTTGCCCGCGCTGCCCCACGCATGCAGCAGGGAGGACACCGCGAGCAACACGACGTACAGCGGCGGGGTGAGCAGCCCTGCGAGCCAGGCGAGCGGTACGGCGCCGAGGAACACGGCGCGCACCGTGTTGTCGGCGAGCAGCAGCCGTCCGGCCGGCACCCGACGCAGGCGGCGACCGAACACCAGCGCGCCGACCACGCCCGGCAACGTGTAGGCGGCCACCGCGCCGCCGACCCACAGCCCGGTGGCGGCTTGCGGTGCGAGCTCGATGGCGAGCCACGCAACCGCGACGAAGCTCATCCCGTCCCCGAGGTACGAGACCGCGAAGCCGAGGATCAGCCGCCGGAACACCCGGTTGGCGAGCACTGGCCGGTATGCGGAGGGAATGAGGCGTCCGAACATCGAGGGAACTTTGTGAAGGTGCACCTGGGATCGGTCTCGTCTCAGCTGTCCGCCATTGCTGCGGTCGCGGATGTCTCAGCGCCGCTCCTGGATTGGGTGACCCCAGGGTCGTCCGGGCGATGGTGCGGGAGGACTCGCGTGTGAATGGTGATGTCCATGGCAGTCACGCTAACTACGGCCGGGGGAGCGGCGCTTCTCGATTTTTGATCAGTCTGTCGGCGTCCTCGTCGGACGACGGCCGGCCGGTCCGGACCACCTCCACGCCCAGCGCCAACCGGCGGGCGACCGACATCGCCGACGACGGCCACGTCGTGGGCGTGCAGTCCGGCCAGGGTGTGGTGCTGTGGAACGCGGACGGCACCGTGGCCACCGTGGGCCTGCCGCCGGGCGAGACCCTGGCCGCAATGGCCCGGCTGGGCGAGGACGGCAGGTTGCTGGTGACGGCGTCCCACCAGTTCATCGACCGGCCCGGAGGACACCCGCGCGTCGCCGCGTCGTACTACCGCTGGCGGCCGGAGACCGGGTTCCAGCGTCTGCCGGGGCCGGGCGACGGCTCCTTCGGAACGCGCCCGACGCCCCGCAGCCGCGGGGGCCGACGAAGGCTTCGGATGGCAGGCCCTGGACATCAAGGCACGCGGCTGGACCACCGCCACCGTACGCGCCACAGCGGGCACCATCGCCAACAACCTCCCCGCGGTGTGGGACCAGCTGCTGCTACGGATCCGCGACGCCGCCGCCCGCCGTGCGACCATCGTGGTCGTCCAGCTCGGCTGATTGACCCGGACACCGCGAGACGGCTTACCTGGGCTCATCCACGAGAGCCCCAAAAAAAATCGGACGGCGATGTCGAGAACCTGTGACTGGCTCCGTCCCCGCAATGAACGCGACCACAATGGGTCGCATCAGCACCGAGGAGAACCACGATGGCCAAGTACCTGTTGCTGAAGCACTACCGCGGCGCCCCGGCTTCGGTCAACGACGTGCCGATGGACCAGTGGACGCCGGAGGAGATCTCGGCGCATGTGCAGTACATGAACGACTTCGCGGCCCGGCTGGAGAAGACCGGCGAGTTCGTCGGCGGTCAGGCGCTCGCGCCCGAGGGGGCGTGGGTCCGCTACGACGGTGAGGGGCGCCCGCCGGTCACCGACGGACCGTTCGCGGAGACCAAGGACCTCATCGCCGGCTGGATGATCATCGACGTCGACAGCTACGAGCGCGCCGTCGAGCTGGCCGGGGAGCTGTCGGCCGCCCCTGGGGCGGGCGGGAAGCCGATCCACGAGTGGCTCGAGGTGCGCCCGTTCCTGGCCGCGCAGCCCACCATCACGGAGTGCTTTCATCAATGAATGAGGCCCTGCTTCGGAGCCTCACGCCGAGCGTGCTCGGGATCCTCGTCCGCCGCGGAGCCGACTTCGCGGCGGCCGAGGACGCCGTGCAGGACGCGCTGGTCGAGGCGGTCCGCGTCTGGCCGGCCGGCCTGCCGCGGGACCCGAAGGGCTGGCTGGTCACCGTGGCCTGGCGTCGGTTCCTCGACGCGAGGCGGGCGGACGCCGCCCGCCGTCGGCGTGAGGACCTTGTCGACGAGGAGCCGGAGCCCGGGCCTGCGCCCGCCGTGGACGACACGCTCCAGCTGTACTTCCTGTGCGCCCACCCGTCGCTGACGCCGTCGTCCGCGGTCGCGCTCACGCTGCGCGCCGTCGGCGGGCTGACCACCCGCCAGATCGCCCAGGCCTACCTGGTGCCCGAGGCCACCATGGCGCAGCGCATCAGCCGGGCCAAGCGCACCGTTTCCGGCGTGCGGTTCGATCAGCCCGGCGACGTCGCCACCGTGCTGCGTGTCCTTTACCTGGTCTTCAACGAGGGCTACTCCGGCGACGTCGACCTCGCCGCCGAAGCCATCCGGCTCACCCGGCAGCTCGCGGCCGCGATCGACCACCCCGAGGTGGCGGGGCTGCTCGCCCTCATGCTGCTCCACCACGCCCGGCGCGCCACCCGGACCGCGCCCGACGGCAGCCTGGTGCCGCTCGCCGAGCAGGACCGCGGCCGGTGGGACACCAAGTCGATCGCCGAGGGCATCGGGATGCTTCAGGCGGCCCTCGCCCGCGACCGGCTGGGCGAGTTCCAGGCCCAGGCCGCCATCGCGGCACTCCACGCCGACGCGCTCACCGCCGAGGAGACCGACTGGGTGCAGATCGTCGAGTGGTACGACGAGCTCGCGGCCCTGACCGACAGCCCGGTCGTCCGGCTCAACCGCGCGGTCGCCGTCGGCGAGGCCGACGGGCCCCGCGCCGGCTTGGCGGCGCTCGAGGCGCTGGACGCCTCACTGCCCCGCCACGCCGCGGTGGCGGCGTACCTCCACGAGCGCGACGGGGACCTGGCGACGGCGGCACGGCTGTACGTCGAGGCGGCCCAGAAGGCACCCAACCTCGCCGAGCGCGATTACCTGACGCGCCAGGCCGCCCGGCTCAACGCCCGTCGGTGCCGCTGACGGCGTCGTTGCCGTCGATGTGCAGGCGGATGCGCGTGGTGGTCAGGGTGCGGTGTCCAGCGCGAGTGCGGAGTCGATAACGGCGTCCAGGAAGGCGAGGGTGTCGCGGCGGCGGGCCAGGGGGTTGCGGTAGCGGCGACGGCCTTGCGCACCGCCCGTACGCAAGGCCAGGCTCTCCTCGACGATGCGGTGCCAACGCGGGTCGAACGTCTTCTGCGCGTACTGGCCTGCGCCGCACTTGGAGGTCATGGCACCGGTGGCGAGCGTGTAGTGCAGCCGGCTTACGCCGAGCACCGCCCACACGGGGAACCACCCGCTGAGTCCGATGGCAAGGGCCAGGGGGTGGGGCTGTCGCTTCCGCTGCCACCACGGCCGCCAGTAGGAGCGGAGGTTGTCGGCTGTGAAGGCCCGCAACGCTTCCTGCTCGGCCCACACATCCACCTCGGCCGGCTGCGGCCCGCGCACCGCGATGCCGTGCCAGGCCAGCTCGCAGAATGTCACCGGGTTGATGCCGAACCGTCCAGTCGGCACGAACCGGCTCTCTTGTGCGCAGGGGACGTCTGAGCAGCCGTCGGGCCCTGCCGTGAGGTCGCTCCAGGTGAGGACGGCACCGTCGAAGTGCGGCCGGGGAAATCGGGCGACCGTACGGGCGTGCGCCTCCGCAACCGCGTCCACCTCCCGGGACTCCCCGGTGTATCGACGGTCGGTCACCGCGATGAAGTCGATGTCGCTCGCCGTGCTGAGCCGGCCGCGACCAGTGCCACCGGGATGGAAGTCGCCCAAGGCCACCGAGCCGACCAGGTAGAAGCCGGTGATCAACCCCGGCGCCAGCTCGTCGACGGTGGCCAGGAACATGTCCACTGTGCGACGAACATCGGCGGGAAGATCGTCAGTCACCATGGCGGACACCTTATCGCCCGGCTACCACGGCACGAGCGGCAGCAGATGACGTCCTGTGACTGGAGACCGGCTGTCGACGCTCAGAGCAATTTCTTTGTCGTTTGTCTCACCACATCGACCGGCCATACGGTCGGCGTGTCAGTCCCCGCGTCTGGAGAGCGAGTCTTGATGGCCATCTCGACCACCACAAAGCCGCCGGTGATTACGCACTTCGCCGCCCGCGCCGGTGATCACAACGATCGCGCGATGCAGGGCTCAGGGATGATCGCCGCCGAACTGGCGTCCCGACTGAAGGTTGCCCCGGTCGTGGTCGGATCGCCTGAGCCCGCGCTGCGCACGAACTGGGACGACGAACTCGCGGCGGCGCAACCCGCACTTCTGGCGATGGCCGAGCAGTACGAGCGGATCTTCCGTGACGGCGGTACGCCGATCACCGCGCTGAGCCGGTGCGCGGTAGCCCTGGCGACCCTTCCGGTCGTCGCCGGACATCGCCCTGATGCGGTCGTCATCTGGTTCGACGCGCATGCCGACTTGAACACCCCGCAGAACACCACGACCGGCTACCTGGGCGGCCTCGCGCTGAGCGGGCCGCTGGGGATGTGGCACACCGGTATCGGTGACGGACTCAGGACCGAAAACGTGATCCTCTGCGGCGCCCGCGACATAGACCCGCCCGAGCAGTCGTTGATCGACGACGGTGTGATCACGCTCGTCGGAGTGGGCCCCGACATCACGACCAGGCTGCAAACCGCGATCGCCGGCCGCCCGGTGTACGTGCACCTCGACTGCGACGTTCTCGACCCCGGCATCGTGCCGACCGACTACATCGTGCCCGGAGGCCTCACGCTCAATGACCTCGAGTCCATCGCCGACATGATCGCCCAGCACGAGGTCGTCGGCGTTGAGGTCGGTGAGTTCGAGGCCGGAGAGAGTCCCACGGGGGACCTTGTCGACCCCGGCCCCCTCATCGACGCCCTCCAGCCACTGCTCGACAAGGCGGGCGTGGCTGCCGCGGAGAGGTAGTACGCGATCGAGCCGTACGGCTGACGGATGTCAGCCGACCGTGAGCACCATCCGGAAGCGCGCCTTGCCGGCAAGCATCTTCTGGTACGCCTCGTCCGCACGGTCCAGCGGCACGGGCTCGGTCATCGGGCGGATGTCGTGCAGGGCGCTGAACGCCATCGTGTCCTCCACGTCCTGCGAGGTGCCGGACGGATGGCCCCGGACGACGTGAGCGTCCATGAGGATCTGGGCCGGGCTGATGCCCATCGGTGTGGTGTCCGCGCCGATGACCACCAGCTCCCCGCGGGGGGTCAGGCCGTCCACGGTGGCTGTGATCGCCTCGGAGCTCCCCGCGGTGGCCAGGACGACCTTGGCGCCGCCCAGGGACTGCAGCGCATCGGCGACCGGAGTGCCCGAGGTGCTGTCGATGTAGTGATGGGCGCCGAGCTGCCTGGCGAAGTCGGCCTTCTCGGAGCCACGGGCGATCCCCACGGTCTCGAAGCCCATCGCGACCGCGTACTGCACTCCGAGATGCCCGAGGCCGCCGAGGCCGAGCACCGCGACCATGTCCCCGGGGCGGCCGGAGCTGCGCCGCAGCCCGTTGAAGGTGGTCACGCCCGCGCAGGCCATCGGCCCCGCGTCGCTCGGCGCCAGTCCGTCGGGGACGCGGGCCAGGGCGTCGACGGGCGCGATCACCTTCTCGGCGAATCCTCCGTCGTACGCCCACCCCGGCACCTTCAGGTTCCGGCAGACGATGAAGTCGCCCTTCCGGCAGGGCGTGCAATGACCGCAGCTGCCCCCGAACCAGCCGACCGTGACCCGGTCCCCGACCTGCCATCCACGGTCCTGAGTGCCTTCGCCCAGCTCCTCGATGTGTCCGGCGATCTCGTGTCCGGGCACCTCGGGGAACGATACGCCCGGTAGCCCGCCGCTCACGAAAAGTGCGTCGGAGTGGCAGATGCCGCATGCCTCCACGGCGATCCTGACCTGGCCGAAACCCGGCTGTGGCACCTCCCGCTCGGCGAGCTCGAAGGTGCCGTTCGGGGCAGTCACCTGCATGACTCGATAGGTACTCATTCTCGGCGCTCCTCGGGAAAGTCGTCGCCGTACATCGGCAGGTCGCTCAGGGATTGATTCCGGGAAGCTCCTTCCTCGATCACGTCCCAGTGTTCCATCAGAAGGCCACCCTCGCTGCGCGTCCGTCCGGCCTCAGGCCGTGGTTGTCCGCCGGTAGGCGGTGGGCGTGGTGGATACGGGCGGTGAATGGCTCCGACGCTACGGCCGTAACTTTTGACAGCCCGAGCCGAGCGGAGAGTGGCGGGAACGGGCCTGGCGGCCCGTGGCAGGTTGAAGATCGTGGCCCACGAGATGACCGCCAGGTTCATCAAGGAGGGGCACGACGACAGGCGGCCCTTGCCCAACGAGACCTTCAACGGGAGGCGGAAAGAGCTGACGATCGACGGAGTGAGGTTCACTCAGAGGCCATGGATCAATTGCTGGAGTACGACTTCGAGACCATCGTGACCGGTCATATGTCCCTGTACGGCACTCCGGAGGACGTGCAGACGAACCGCGAGTACATACGCGATCTGCGAACCTCCGCTGCCGAGGCGGTGCGGACGGTCGACCTGAAAGAGGCCGCGGCCAATGTGCCGGGGAACAATCGGCAGGCGGAGCTCAAGGTCTGGATGGACGCGGTCGTCGCTCGCGCGGCAGAGCTGATGCCGTCCTGGGAGAAGCGCCTCGGAGGGACCGACATTTTCCTCACCGACAACCTCAACGCCACCGCATGGAGCGTGTTCATCGACCAGGTAGCCGCGGTGGACTGGTTGCACACTTCGTCGACGTAGGTACGCGCCCGCGCTGACCGAGGCCGGTGTCGCCGCCGGCCTGCTCTCCCTGCTGCGGGTGGGAGGCACGCGCCCGGCCGGGCACCGGGCGCACTCGCTCCATGAGTGAACACACGACCCGCCTCAGGGCACCTCCGGGCCGCGGTACTCGCTCATCGCGTCGATGAGCCAGCGCGCCAGGTAGTCCGCGAACGACGACCGCGGGAAGAGCCGGTACGTCGGCGCGTCGTCGACCTGCCAGAGCAGCACCGCGACGGGTCCCACGGTGGTCGACACCGCCTGGCCGGGCCCGAAGACGCGGGGGTGCAGGTCCAGCGGGCAGCCCTTGTCCAGCACCTGCCGGGCGGCCGGGCCGCTCAGCTCCAGCGTGGTGCGGTTCGCCGAGACGTCAACGACCGAGCCCGGGGCCCCCGCGAGGGCGTCCCGCAACTCGGCGGCCACGGCGGTGCTTTCGGTCTGGGACAGGACGAGCCATTCGTCGGGGCCGAGCCAGACGACCGTATGGGGGCCGGACACGGAGGTCTGCCCGCACTGCCGTGGGAGCGGCGCACCCAGGGCCTTCTCGACGCGGTCGGCCGCCTCGGAGGCGGGGGCGACGCGCAGGTTCACCATCGTGATGAACGGCCACTCGGTCAGCGTGACGCCACGGCTGCCGCTGACGGCGGCGGCGCGCATCCGCTCCTCCAGATGTGCCAGGGGGCTCCGGCGCAGTGCCGCGGTCCCGGCGCCTGCGCCGGTCGTCAGGTCAGCCATCTCGCTTGGTCCCTTCGGGGTCGTAGAGGACGGGGTCGGCCACCAGGACGGGCACCAGGTCCTGGCCCACCGGGGCGAGCAGGGTCTCGCCGATCCTCGCCCGCCCGTCGGCGACGAGGGCGAGGGCGAAGGGGCGGCCGAGGGCCGGGCTGTGGTAGCTGGACGTGACATGGCCGAGCATCGGCACCGGCCCGGCCTCGGGGGTGATGGGCACGTCCGGCGCCACGAGCTGCGTGCCCTCCGGCAGTCGGGTCCTGCCATCGCTCGGCAGCAGGCCGACGAGCTGTTTGCGGTCGGTACGGGAGGTGTCGGCGCGGGAGTAGGACCGCTTTCCGACGAAGTCCTTCTGCTTCGAGACCACCCAGGACATGCCCGCGTCCTGCGGGGTGACGGTGCCGTCGGTGTCCTGGCCGACGATGATGTAGCCCTTCTCGGCCCGTAGGACATGCATGGTCTCGGTGCCGTACGGGGTGATGCCGTACGGCTGCCCGGCCTCGTACACCTGCTCCCAGACGGCCAGGCCGTACCACGCGGAGACGTTGATCTCGTAGGCGAGTTCGCCGGAGAAGGAGATCCGGCAGATACGGGCCGGGACACCGGAGGCCAGGGTGGTCTCGCGGAAGGCCATGAAGGGGAATGCCTCGGCGGACAGGTCGACGTCGGGGGCGAGCCGGGCGACGACCTGGCGCGACTGGGGGCCGACCACGGCGATGGTCGCCCACTGTTCGGTCACCGAGGTGCAGCGGACGTCGAGTTCGGGCCACTCGGTCTGCAGCCACTCCTCCAGCCAGTCCAGGACCGCGGCGGCGCCGCCGGTCGTGGTGGTCATGAAGTAGCGCTTGTCCTCGAGGCGCAGCGTCACACCGTCGTCGAAGATCATCCCGTCGGGCTTGCACATCACGCCGTAGCGGGCGAGGCCGGGCGCCAGCTTCTTGAAGGCGTTGGTGTAGATGCGGTTGAGGAATTCACCCGCGTCCGCGCCCCAGATCTCGATCTTGCCGAGGGTGGAGGCGTCCATGAAGGCCACGCCCTCACGGGCCGCCCGGCACTCGCGGGCCACTGCCTCGTCCATGTCCTCACCGGGCCGGGGGTAGTACCAGGGGCGCTTCCACTGCCCGACGTCCTCGAACACCGCCCCGTGCGCGAGATGCCAGCTGTGGACGGAGGTCGTGCGCTCCGGATCGAACAGGTCGCCTCGCTCACGTCCGGCCAGGGCGGCGAAGGCCACCGGGGTGTACGGAGCCCGGTAGGCCGTGGTGCCGACCTCTCCGGGTGAGGCGCCTGTGCCAAGGGCCTCGGCGATCACACCGATCGCGTTGACGCCGGAGGTCTTGCCCTGGTCGTTCGCCGTACCGAGCGAGGTGTAGCGCTTGACGTGTTCGACACTGCGCATACCGGCTCCGGTGGACCGCCGGACGTCGGCGACGGTGACGTCGCGCTGCAGGTCGACGAAGTGGGTGTCCCAGGTACTGGGGTCGCTGTCCCGGCCGCCGGGAGCGGGCACCAGCCACAGTGCGCGCACCGGGCCCGCTCCGGCCCCGGGCCGCGCGTCGTCGTACGGCGGTGCGGGCACGGGAACCGGGAACCCGGCGTCCGTGGCCGCGCGCGCGCCGGCCCGGGCCCCTTCGGCCAGACAGCCGTCGAGGCTGTACGTCCCGCGGGCCGCACCGACGACCTGCTGGTCCCGTACGGTGCCGTCGGGGACGAAGGCGGCCAGGTCCTCGTCCCAGCGCAGCCGGCCCTGGCGCTGGCTGTGCAGATGCACTACCGGGCTCCAGCCGCCCGAGACGGCGAGCAGGTCGCAGTCGAACGACTCCGGGTCACCGGTGAGTTGCCCGCCCTCGTCGAGGGCTTGGACGGTGACGCCGGTGAGCCGGCCGTCGCCCGTGGTGTCGACCACCGCGCTGCCCCTCAGCACCCGTACCCCGGTTGCCACGGCGACCTCGGCGGCCCGGTGGGACAGCTCGGAGCGCGCGTCCACGACGGCGGCGATGTCGATCCCGGCGGCGTGGAGATCGGCGACCGCGTCATAGGCGCTGTCGTTGGTCGTGCTCACCACGGCCCGCGAGCCCGGGGCCACGGCGTATCGGTTGAGGTACGAGCGCACGGCCGCGGCGAGCATCACCCCGGGGCGGTCGTTGCCGGCGAAGACCAGCGGACGCTCGTGGGCGCCGGTCGCCAGGACCACCTGGCGGGCCCGGATGTGCCACAGCCGCTGGCGCGAGACACCCGCCGACGCACCCGCCGGAGCGGGGGCGTCGGCTCCGAGGTGGTCGGTGCGCCGCTGCAGGGCCAGCACATAGTTGTCGTCGTAACTGCCGAACGCCGTGGTGCGCCGCACCACGACGACCTCGGGTGCGGCGTCGAGTGCCGCGCGCACTTCGGCGACCCACTCGAGGGCGGTCTGCGCGCCGACGGTCTCGGAGCGCCCGGAGAGCAGCGCACCGCCGGGTTCGGGCTGGTCGTCGACGAGGATCACACGGGCGCCGGAACCGGCCGCAGCGGCGGCGGCCGCGAGCCCGGCCGGTCCGGCGCCGATGACCAGGACGTCGGTGTGGACGTACTTCTTGTCGTAGCCGGCGGGGTCGGGGGTCGGGTCGAGCCGGCCCATTCCGGACAGCGTCGTGGCGGACAGGCCGTCGTACAGTTCTGCCGTCGTCGCCGGCAGCATGCCCTCCGAGTGCGGGCCGTCGATCTGCAGCAGGGCGTTGGGCTCCTCGACGCCCGCGGAGACGATGCCGCGCGGGCGGCCGCGGTAGATCGACGGAGCGACCTCGACGAGCCCGTTCGCCAGCATCGCCGAGGCGACGGTGTCTCCGGGGTGTCCGGTCAGTTCCCGGCCGTCGACGGTGAAGCGCAGCACGGTGCCGCGGTCGATACGGCCCCCGTGCCGGAGCCGGAAGTGCTGGTCGGTCATCGGTTCCCTCCGGCCTGGGGCAGTTCGGGGCGTGGCTCGTCGAGCCGGTAGACGGCGAGCACGTCGTTGGTGACGGTGTCGCGCAGGACGTTGAACCAGCGGCGGCAGCCGGTGCTGTGCATCCACCGCTCGGCGAAGGGGCCCTTGGTGTTGTCGCGGTAGAAGACGTACTCGGCCCACTGCTGGTCGTCGAGGTCCGCGGGGGCTTGGGGGTAGGGGAGATGGGCCTGTCCCCCGTAGTGGTACTCGGTCTCGTCACGGGGACCGCACCATGGGCAGGTGATCAGCAGCACGGTGTCCTTCTCTCAGCAGGAGCTCGGCAGGCGCTCGGCGGGCCCTGGGCGGGCCTCAGTGGGCCACGGCCGCGGCGCCGTGTTCGTCGATCAGCGCGCCCGTCGTGAAACGTTCGAGGGCGAAGGGGGCGTTCAGCGGATGCGGTTCGCCCGTGGCGATGGTGTGCGCGAAGGTCCAGCCGGCGGCCGGCGTGGCCTTGAAACCCCCGGTGCCCCAGCCGCAGTTGACGTAGAGGTTGTCGATGGGGGTGGTGCCGATGATGGGGGAGGCGTCCGGCGTGACGTCGACGATGCCGCCCCAGGTCCGCAGCACATGGGCGCGGGCGAAGACGGGGAACAGCTCGACGGCGGCGGCCATCTGCTGCTCGATCACATGGAAGGAGCCGCGCTGCCCGTAGCCGTTGTAGGCGTCGACGCCCGCGCCCATCACCAGTTCGCCCTTGTGCGCCTGGGAGACGTAGACGTGCACATGGTTGGACATCACCACGGTGGGGTGCACCGGCTCGTGCAGCTCGGAGACCAGCGCTTGGAGCGGATGGGACTGGACCGGCAACCGGAAGCCGGCCTGCTGGGCCAGCACGCTGCTGTGTCCGGCGGCGGCGAGGCCGACCCGGCCGGCGAGGATGCGACCGCGGCTGGTCTCGACGCCCACGACCCGGTCGCCGTCCTTGAGGAAGCCGGTGACCTCGCACCCCTGGATCAGATCCACGCCCATCTCGTCGGCCCGGCGGGCCAGCGCCCAGGCGACGTGGTCGTGCTTGGCGATACCGGCCCGCGGCTGGAAGGTGCCGCCGAGGACCGGATACCGGGTGCGGGGCGAGACGTTGAGGATGGGGCAGACCTCGGCGACCTCGTCCGGCTCCAGCCACTGGGCGTCGACACCGTTGAGGCGGTTGGCGTTGACACGGCGCACGCCCTCGCGGACGTCCTGCAGGGTATGTGCGAGGTTGAGGACGCCGCGCTGGCTGAACAGGAAGTCGTAGTCCAGCTCATCCGGGAGCCGTTCCCACAGCTTGAGCGCGTGTTCGTAGATCGCCGCGCTCTCGTCCCACAGGTAGTTCGAGCGGATGATCGTGGTGTTGCGGGCCATGTTGCCGCCGGCCAGCCAGCCCTTCTCGAGGACGGCGGCATTGGTGATGCCGTGGTTCTTGGCGAGGTAGTAGGCGGTGGCCAGACCGTGGCCTCCGGCGCCGACGATGACGACGTCGTACGAGGAGCGCGGCTCGGGGTTGCGCCAGAGGAAGTCCGGATGCTCGGGCAGCGGCTCGGTGGGCATGCCGCATCTCCGTTCAGATCGGGATGTTCAGCTGGAGATGTTCAGCTGGGGATGTTCAGGCGGGGATGTCCAGATGGCGATAGAGCGGGAACGCGCCGGCGAGCTTGTCGACCCGGTCACGCAGCAGGCCCGCGCGCTCGTCGCTCAGCTGCTCCTCCTTGAGGGCCTGGGCGATGATGTCGGCGACCTCCCGGAACTCCGTCTCGCCGAAGCCCCGGGTGGCCAGGGCCGGGGTGCCGATCCGCAGCCCGGAGGAGATCATCGGCGGGCGGGGGTCGAACGGGACCGCGTTGCGGTTGACGGTGATGCCGATGCGGTGCAGCCGGTCCTCGGCCTGCTGCCCGTCGAGCGTGGAGTTGCGCAGGTCGACGAGGACCAGGTGGACCTCGGTGCCGCCGGTGAGCACCGTGATCCCGGCCTCGGCCACATCGTCGGCCAGCAGCCGTCCGGCGAGGATGCGGGCGCCGTCCAGGGTGCGCTGCTGGCGCTCCCTGAACTCCTCACTCGCCGCCACCTTGAAGGCCACCGCTTTCGCCGCGATGACATGCTCCAACGGGCCGCCCTGCTGACCCGGGAAGACCGCGGAGTTGATCTTCTTGGCCAGCTCGGCACGGCTGAGGATCACACCGCCGCGCGGACCGCCGAGGGTCTTGTGCGTGGTGGTCGTGACAACATCGGCGTACGGCACCGGGCTCGGGTGGAGGCCCGCGGCCACCAGCCCGGCGAAGTGGGCCATGTCCACCATCAGATACGCGCCCACCTCGTCGGCGATCCGTCGGAACGCGGCGAAGTCCAGTCGGCGGGGGTAGGCCGACCAGCCGGCGACGATCAGCTTGGGCCGGTGGGCGAGAGCGAGCTGTTCGACCTCGTCCATGTCGATGCGCAGATCGGACTCGCGCACGTGGTACGGAACGACCTTGTACAGCCGGCCGGAGTAGTTGATGCGCATGCCGTGGGTCAGGTGCCCACCGTGTGCCAGGTCGAGGCCGAGGATCGTGTCGCCGGGCTCGAGCAGCGCGAACATCGCGGCCGCGTTCGCCTGGGCGCCCGAGTGCGGCTGTACGTTCGCCGCTTCGGCGCCGAACAGTTCCTTCACCCGGGCGATGGCCAACCGCTCGACGACGTCGACGTGTTCGCAGCCACCGTAGTAGCGGCGGCCGGGGTAGCCCTCGGCGTATTTGTTCGTCAGTACCGACCCCTGGGCCTCCATGACGGCGGCCGGGGCGAAGTTCTCCGAGGCGATCATCTCCAGGGTCGACTGCTGACGGCGCAGCTCGGCGTCCACCGCCGTGGCGACATCCGGATCGAGCTCGGTGAGCGGGAGGGAGAGGGAGGAGGTGACCTTGGTGGTCGACGGGTTCGTTGCCATCTGTGCACCATCCTGAGAGCCAAACTACCGGACAACTGATAGGCAACTGATATATCAGCCTCTGCGGTAAGGTATGGGAGCTCGCCGGAGCAGGTCAAGGGGGCATCATGAAGAACGTGGCGACCGAGCCCAGGGGCGAGGAACTGTCCCTCGCCGAGCGCGCCTACCGCGCCATCCGCGACCGGCTCGTCATGCTCGAGATCCGCCCGGGCGCACCGATCAACGAGGACCAGCTGGCCCAGTCCCTCGGCGTCGGACGCACGCCGGTGCGCGAAGCGCTCAAGCGGCTCCAGTACGAGCGCCTGATCGCCACCTACCCCCGACGCGGCACCTTCGCCACCGACGTCAACATCACCGACCTGGCCCATATCTCCGAGGTGCGTCAGGAACTCGAACCCCTGGCCGCCTCCCAAGCCGCGCGGCGCGCCACGGCCACGGACCGCGCGGCCCTGACGGCCGTACGGCGGGAGCTGGAGAGCGTGGATCCGCGTCGGCAGGACGCCGCCGAGCTCATGCACCTGGATCTCTCGGTCCACCGCGCCGTCTACGCCGCCACGCACAACCCGTATCTGGAGGACACCCTCGTCCGCCACGACAACCTGGCCACCCGCATCTGGTGCCTGTTCATCGACCGCCTGTCCGACATGGCCGGCCACGTCGCAGAACACGGACCGTTGATCGACGCGATCGTCACCGGTGACCCCGACCAGGCGGCACAGCTAGCCCGCAGCCATGTCGAGGGCTTCGAGCGGGCCATTCGCGGCGCCATCTGACAGGGCGCCGTGATGCGCTGAGGCCGGCAACTCGCCTCCGAACCGGCGAGTTGGCGATGGAGCCGATGAAGCCGACGATTGCCCCGCGTCAGTGTGTGGCGCCCCGCGGATCTCCCGGGCGCAGACGGGGCCTGCCCGCCAAGGTGGTCCACAGATGCGGGGCGACATCGTCCTCGGGGAGCTGGGCGATCATGTAGCGGACGCAGCGTTCGATCTTCACCCGCCACAGGCGCGCCGCCTCGTTCCCGTCGGCGTCGCGCAGCGCGTCGTGGACGACGGTGTCCTCGTCGGCGATGGTGTCGCAGGCCTGGCTGTAGTCCATGTCCAGGACGTTGACGAACATGCGCAGACGGGCCGTGAGGCGTTCGAAGGTACCGGCGGCCTGCGGGAGGTCCGCGATACGGGCGAGGGCGTCCTGGAACCGCAGGTCTACTTCACGTATGCGGGCGTGGTCGTTGTCCCGGGCGGCGGCGCGGACCTCCGCCAGGGCCGCTGAGGCCGGGGCGAGGTTGTCGCGGCCGAGCATGGCGATACGGCGTATGAGCAGCGCTCCGAGGCTGGCCCGCAGGGCGTAGAGGTCGAGCACGTCCTTCGCCGTGATGGTGGGGATCGCGGTCGCGCCGCCGGGGAGCAGGTCGAGCATGCCCTCCTTGGCCAGCGCGTGCAGGCCCGCGCGTACACCCCGGCGCGAGAGGCCGAGGCGGAGCGCGAGCGGGGCTTCCAGGACGCGGTCACCTGGCCGGTAGTCGCCGGTGAGGAGGGTTTCGCGCAGCGTGCCGACGACGGGGTTGGTGGTGATGGGGGCGCCGGGCGACACCTCGGGCGATGTGAGCCGTGCCGCCCTGGACAGGGCGCGGTGGTCGAGGGCGTGCACATCCTCGACGTTCGAGTCACTGTCAGGCCCGCAGATGGCCGGGCTGTCGTACGACGGGCGGGGAGCCGCGATTCGGGTGAAGGGGGCCGCGGAGGGGGTCCATGTGCTCGACCAGGTCAGCAGCGCGTCTCGGAGGCGGGGAAGGTCGGGTGCGGCTTCAGGAGGGACTTGGCCATCGGCGGCGAGCAGACGACGGGCCTCGCCGGTCCACGCCTCACGGCTGGGCGCGCGGTGCCAACGCAGGCGCACAGCCGCGGCCGGGTCCGACCCGTCCAGGGTCCCGCATGCCTGTGCGGGTATGCCGTACGCCAGCAGGTGCACGCTCGTACCGGCCCCCGCGGCCGACCTCATCCGCTCCAGAAACGCGTCCATCGTGGAGTGGTCCGTCCCGGACGTGTTCTCGCTGTGCTGCCTGCCCCGCAGGTCCGCGAAGGCGCAGGCCACGGCCAGCACATGGAGCGGTTCCCGGTCCTTGCCGAACAGCCGGCTCGTGACGGTCGCCGCAGAAGTGCGGGCGGCCCCGGCTCGTCCCGCCCGGGCCGTCACCGCCAGTACGCACACCGGTGGGGCGATGAACAGGCCCACCACCTCTTCGGCACGGTCCGGCAGGGAGTACGCCCGGCGTGGCCCGGCTGAGACGCGTTCTCCCCGCTGGATGCCGTAGGTCCGCCAGATCCGGCTCACCGTGCTCTGGCTCAGACCGGTCTCAGCCGCCATGGAACGAGTCGACCAGGTCTGCCTGGCATCGGGCGAGGGCGGTGTCAGGGTACGGACGAGGACGTGCGCGACGGTGTCGTCGTCGGCAGTGGGAGGCCGCCCGGGGCGGGGCTGCTCGTCCAGGCCGGCCAGCCGTTCGGCGAGGAAGCGGGCACGCCACTTGCCGACCATGTCGCGGGAGACCCCAAGGCGCCTGGCCACGTCGCTGTTGGTGGGCTGCTCCGCGCACGCCAGCACGATCCGCGCACGCAGGGCGCGCGCCTGTGAACAGGTGCGACTGCGAGACCACTGCAGCAGTGCGGTCCGTTCGTCCTCGCTGAGGACCACGGTGTCGCGGGGGCGTCCGACCATGCCGGCAACCGTAGCCGAACTTTTGGTTCAGACGTACCCCGGCGGTCGGCGCGGCACCGGGGGCATTGTTGGCGGGCCGAGGCCTTCACATACTTCGTTGCCATCCGGTGGCCACGCCGCCGGCGTCCCCAAGAAACCGTGAGTTCGCTTCCCCGCGAGCCCGAGCCGACAACGCTCTCCGGGCAGCACTCGCGACACCGGAACCACAGTGTTCCTGGCCCGGCCCGCGACACCAAGACGCCGACCGGGTTTCCGGCACCGACGACAAGACATCAACCCCGACCCTGGAACGGACATACCCTCGCCCTGGGTACGTCCGGGAACCGCTCCCGGAGGCCGTGATGACCGTAAACGCTGGAAACAGAGTGGATGACGCGCCCCTGTCGCGCTTCCACAAGAAGCTCGCCCTGTACTCCTCCGGAGGTCCGTTCCTCGACGGCTATGTCCTGAGCATCATCGGCGTGGCCATGGTGCAGATCACGCCGCAGCTGCATCTGTCGTCCTCCGCCGAGGGCCTGATCGGCGCGTCCGCGCTGATCGGGATCTTCCTCGGTGCCTTCGTGGGCGGTTACCTCACTGACAAGTTCGGCAGGCAGGTCCTCTACACCATCGACCTTGTCGCCATCATCGGCTGCTCTGTCGCACAGTTCTGGGCCACCGATCCGGTGTGGCTGTTCGTCCTGCGTCTGCTGATCGGCATGGCGGTCGGCGCGGACTACCCCATCGCCACCTCGCTGCTGGCCGAGTTCACGCCCCGCCGCTACCGGGGGCCGCTGCTGGGCGGGTTGGTCGTCATGTGGTTCGTGGGCGCCGCGGTGGCGTACGTCGTCGGCGAGGCGCTGCTGAACGTCGGTGACGACGGCTGGCGCTGGATGCTTGCCAGTGCCGCGCTGCCCGCCACGATCATCGTGCTACTGCGACTGGGCACGCCCGAGTCCCCGCGCTGGCTGGCGAACAAGGGGCGTATCGAGGAGGCCGAGAAGGTCCTCAAGCAGGTCTACGGTCCGGAGGCGACGATCGGCGACCTGCCGGAGGAGGAAGAGCGCGAGAACGTCGACCTCAAAGCGATCATTCGGTCCGGTTACGGCGGACGGATGCTCTACATCTCCGTCTTCTGGACCTGTTCCATCGTGCCGCTGTTCGCCATCTACGCCTTCGGCCCGAAGATCCTCGGCGCCCTCAAGCTCGAGGGTTCGCTGGCCAACGTCGGGTCGGCCCTGATCACCGTCATGTTCCTCATCGGCTGTGTGATCGCGTTGCTCGGAGTGAACCGTATGGGCCGGCGCCCCCTGGTCATCCACAGCTTCGTCTGGTCGGGTCTGGCCCTGCTGCTGCTCGGTATCTTCCCCGACGCCCCCGCAGCCGTGATCATGGTCCTCTTCGCCGCGTACGCGGTCATCATCGGCGGCACCCAGATCCTGCAGTGGGTCTACCCGAACGAGCTGTTCCCGACCGAGGTACGCGGCTCCGCGGTCGGCCTGGCCTCCTCCGCCAGCCGCATCGGCGCCGCCGTCGGCACCTACCTCGTGCCCATGGCCCTGACCGACTGGGGCATCGGCGGCACCATGCTCGCGGCCGCCGCCATCAACGTCGTCGGCGCCGTCGTCTCCGTCCTGTGGGCGCCCGAGACCCGCGGCATGGCCCTGCACGAGGCCGCCGCACTGTCACCCAAGACGGAACCCGCCGGCCGCCCCGCCGCGGTCTGACCGTCGCTGTCACGACGGGCCCCCGCCCGTCCCCCATGAATTCGCAGGAGGCTATCCGTGAAAGACGTAGTGATTGTCGGAGGCGGGATCGCGGGACTGGCCGCCGGCTGGCGACTGCGGCACTGGGACACGCTTCTGCTCGAATCCGGGGGACGGGTCGGCGGGCGCATCCGTTCGGAGCGACGCGGACCGTACTGGCTCAACTGGGGCGGGCACGTCTACGCCGGTGGGAACTCGGCGACCTCGTGGCTGCTGAACAGCACCGGCGTCGACTCGGTACCGGTGCCCGGCTCGCTGGCGGGGCTGTCGATGAACGGCAAGCTGCTGCTCAAGGGCCGGGTGGAGAGCTACCCGTTCCGCATCCCGATGTCGATGGAGTCGCGGGTCGGCATGGTCAAGGCGGGTGCCAAGGTCGCGCTGCAGGTGGCTCGTTACGCCCGGATCGTGAGGCTGCGGCGGGGCGAGACCGAGGCCCAGCGACAGCAGCGGATCTACGGCTTCATGAACGACCGCTCCTTCAAGGACTTCATCGGCGACCTGCCCGAGGACGCCGAGGCGCTGTTCAAGCCCACGGTGACCCGTTCCGCCGCCGACATCGACCAGCTCTCCGCGGGCGCCGGCGTCGGCTACTTCAGCCTGGTGTGGAACATCGGGGCCGGGCTCTCGCAGAGCATCCTCGGCGGCCCGTCCACCCTCACCGAGAGCATCGCGGCGGCCCTGTCGGACCGGGTGCGGCTCAACTCGCCCGTCGACGAGATCGTCCAGAAGAACAACTCGGTCGTGGTCCGCTACCGGCAGGACGGCGTCGAGAAAGAGGCCGAGGCGCGCTACGTCGTCCTGGCCACCCCCGCGACCGTCAGCCACCGGATCGCCGTCGATCTCGACCGCGACCTCCGCGAAGCCCTGTCGAAGATCGTCTACGGCCCCTATGTGAGCGCGGCGTTCCTCAGCAACGAGACCGGACGCCAGGTCTGGGACGACGCCTACGGCATCGCCACGCCGAAGCGGTCCTTCAACGTCGCGCTCAACATGTCCAACGTCGTGCACGGTTACGCGGCGGAACGCCGGCCCGGCAGCAGCATCATGACCTTCTCGCCGGGCAGCCTGGCGCGCGAGTTGCTGGAGCACGACGACGACAAGATCCGCCGTATCTACCTCGACGACCTGGACCAGGTGCTGCCCGGCTTCGCCGACAAGGTCGTCGAGGCCGAGGTCCAGCGGTGGCCCACCGGCGCGCCCTACTGCTTCCCCGGCCGCGGCAAGCTCCAGCAGACGCTGACCCGCCGCAGCGGCCGGGTGTTCCTGGCCGGTGACTACCTCGGCACCCTCTACACCGAGACCGCGATCTCGTCCGGTCTGTCCGCGGCGCAGGAGGCACGGAGCCTGCTGGCCACGGAGCGGCAGTCCGCCGCGCGTGACCGGTCCCCGGCGCACACCGCGTCGTAAGTCCGCCACCGCGTCGTAAGTCCCCCCACCACGTCCGGAGCTCCAACAGCTTTGGGCACGGCAAACCGATGAACCCCGCATCCGCCTCCGCCGGCCGATGCCCCGCAGCTTCACCTGAGGAGACTTCAGAATGTCGGCACAGCTGAGCGGCGTCCTGACCGCACTCGCCTCCCCCTTCGCGGCGGACGGACAGCTCGATGAGAAGACACTGCGCCGCCTGGTCGACCGCAGCATCGACGGCGGGGTCGACGGCGTCGTCGCCTGTGGCTCCACCGGTGAGTTCGCGGCGATGAGCGCGGCGGAGCGGCGCCAGGTCGTCGAGACCGTTGTCGACCAGGCCGCCGGACGCGTGCCGGTCGTCGCGCAGACCGGCGCGCTGAGCACCAGGGAAGCGGTCGAGCTGTCCCGCCACGCGCAGGCGGCCGGTGCCTCGGTGCTGATGGTGGTCGCCCCGTACTACGAGCCGCTCACCCTCGACGAGACGCTCCACTACCTGCGCACCGTCGCCGACGCCGTGGACGTGCCGATCATGCTCTACAACCTGCCGGGGGCCACCGGTGTCAACCTCTCGCCGGAGACCGTAGGACAGCTCGCCCGTGAGGTCGAGAACATCCAGTACATCAAGGACACCAGCGCCGACATGGCCCAGGCCGGACAGCTGATCCACAACTACGGCGACGTCATCTCCACCTTCGTCGGCTGGGACAGCCTGCTGCTTCAGGCGGTCTCCGAGGGCGCCGCCGGCGTCATGGCCGGCACCGCGAACGTCATGCCGGCCGAACTCGTCTCGATCCACCGCGCGTTGCGCGACGGCGACCTCGACCGCGCGCGAGCCGAATGGGCGCAGATCTATCCGCTGATGGACGCGATCATGTCCGCTCCGTTCATCCCGGCGGTCAAGGCCGCCCTGAACGCCACCGGGTTCCCCGCCGGAGCGCCCCGCGAACCGCTCCTCGCACTCGACGCCGCCCAGGCCGCCAGGATCTCCACCCTGGTCGAGGAACTGCCGCAGCTGTCGGCCGCGCGCTGAGCCATGCGATTCCTCGATGAACACGACGTCCGTGCCGTGTTCGACCTCGACACCGCGATCGCCTCGCAGCGGGCGGCGTTCGTCGCTCTCGCGCGGGGCGAGGCGTGGCAGCCCGAGAAGATCCTGGGCGGCCACCCTGATGATCCCGACACCGTCTTCTGCTACGCCGCTCGCCTCGACCGCACGACCGGCCCTGTCTGCAAGTTCGGGAGCGTCAACCCCGGAAATGCGGGGACGAGTCGGCCGACCATCAACGCCGTGGTCGCCGTGCTCGACCCCCACACCGGTGTCCCCCTGACCTTCATGGACGGTACGGCGCTCACGACGTTGCGTACGGCCGCCGCGAGCGCGGTCGCGGTCGGGGCGCTGGCGAGGAAGGATGCCGCCCGTCTCCTCGTCCTGGGGGCCGGCGCTCAGGGGCGGGCGCACATCGCGGCACTACAGCGGAACAGGGCCTACGCCTGGACGGGAATGTGGTCGCCGCGCCCCTCCACGGCCCACGCTTCCGTCGGCCTTCTGCGTGAGCAGGGGTTCGACGTCGAACCGGTGGAGTCCCTGGACGACGCGATCGCGGGCGCGGACGTCGTCGTCTGCGCCACCTTGGCGACCGAGCCACTGTTCTCCGCGGCCGAGCTTTCCTCCGGTGTCACCGTCGTCACGGTCGGGTCCTTCGAACGGCACCGCTGTGAGATCGGGCCCGACATCCTCCGGGCGAGCCGCCACGTCGTTGTCGACCATGAACAGACGGCGCGGCAGAACTGCGGTCCGATCGTCAGCGCCGCGGCGCAGTCCGGCGCAGCGGAGCTGGGGGTCGTCGAACTCGGCCGTGTCCTCATCGGAGACGTGGCCGGTCGCGTCGGCGACGACGACACGGTGACGTATATGAGCGCCGGCCTGGGCGTCCAGGACGCGGCAGCGGCCTGGAGCGTCTACCGGCAGGCCGAGGCACGCGGAGTCGGCCGGAGCGTCGATTGGCCGGCCACGCCTGCGATGTCGCCGGACGTGGAAGTCCCGTGCACGCCCCGCCTCGGCCCGCCCTCATCCGGCATTCTCCCGCGACCTCACTCAAGGAGTCACTGATCATGACCACTGCCGCCGGCCTCACGACGGTCACCATTCGACGCGCAGCCGACGCATCAGCTCTGATCGCCGCAGCCGACCTCCCTCCGGCCCGGCATTTCGTCGACGGGACGTTCGTCGAGGGATCGGCCGACCGCGTCATCGACGTGGTCGACCCGTGTACGGAGAGCGTCATCGCCCGGATCCCCGAGGGCACCGCCGAGGACATCGACCGGGCGGTCGCCGCCGCGGTGGCGGCCAAGGGCCAGTGGGCCCGGCTGCTGCCCAAGGAGCGCTCCGAGCTGCTGCACGCCATCGCGGACCGGCTGGCCGCGAACGCCGGGCTCCTGAGCAAGCTGGAGTCGGCGAACACCGGTAAGCCGCTCGCGGTGTCGACGGACGACGTCGGCCAGGCCGTCGACACCTTCCGCTTCATGGCCGGTGCGCTGCGCGCGACCACCTCCATGGCCGCCGGTGACTACGCCGAGAATCACCTGTCGGTCATCCTGCGGGAACCGCTCGGCGTGATCGGTGTGGTCACCCCATGGAACTACCCCCTGCTCATGGCGGCCTGGAAGATCGCGCCCATCCTCGCCGCAGGCAACACCCTGGTCATCAAACCGTCCGAGCAGACGCCGCTGACCACCCTGAAGTTTGCCGAACTCGTCGCGGATCTTCTGCCGCCCGGCGTGCTGAACGTGGTGAACGGGTACGGCGCGGTCGTCGGCGCCCGGCTCGCCGAGCACCCGGACGTGAACATGATCGCCCTGACCGGCTCGGTCGCCAGCGGTCGGGCCGTCGCCCGGGCCGCCGCCGACAGCCTCAAGCGGGTGCACCTCGAACTCGGCGGCAAGGCACCGGTGGTGATCTTCCCTGACGCCGACCTCGCGGCAGCCGCATCGTCCCTGCGCGTCGCCGGCTTCTGGAACTCGGGCCAGGAGTGCGGGGCCGCCTGCCGCGTCCTCGTCCACGAATCGGTTGCCGCGGAGTTCGTCGAGCAACTCGTCAGCGAGGTCCGTGAGTTGGTCGTCGGTGAGCCGCTGGCCGGCGAGGACGTCGAGGTCGGCCCGATGGTCTCGAAGGCGCACTTCGACCGTGTCACGGGGTACCTGGAGCGCGCGAAGAAGGACGGCGTCCGGGTGGCGACGGGAGGCGGGGCCCTCGACGGGCCCGGCTATTTCGTCGCCCCGACCGTACTGGCCGACGTCCCCGAAGGAGCCGAAGCCGCCCACGAGGAGATCTTCGGCCCTGTGATCACGGTCGAGACCTTCACCGACGAGGACGAAGCGGTACGGCGAGCCAACGACGTCCCGCTCGGCCTGTCGGCATCGGTGTGGACCGAGAACGCCCGCCGTAGCCACGACATCGCCGCGCGCCTCGACTTCGGCACCGTCTGGGTCAACTCACATCTGGTGCTGGCCAGCGAAGTCCCCTGGGGCGGCTTCAAGGGATCCGGCTACGGCCGGGACCTGTCGATCTACGCGCTGGACGACTATGCGCGTACCAAACACGTCATGCACAACCACCGACGCTGATCCCGTAGGCCCGTAAGTCCCGGAGGTCCGGTGTGACTGTCAATGACCCCTTGATGAGTCCGTTCGTCCTGAAGAATCTGACGCTGCGCAACCGCATCGTCAGCACGTCCCACGAGCCGGCCTACAGCGAGGACGGTCTGCCCAAGGACCGCTACCGCGCCTATCACGTGGAGAAGGCCCGTGGTGGGGTCGGGCTGACCATGATCGGTGGCAGCGCTCTGGCCAGCCGGGACAGCGCACCGGCCTTCGGCAATCTCCAGCTCTGGAAGGACGAGGCGGAGCCCTGGCTGCGCCGCCTCGCCGACGAGGTCCACGAGCAGGGCGCGGCGGTGCTGACCCAGCTCACCCACCTCGGTCACCGCACCAGCAACTACACGGACAACTGGCTGCCGGCGATCTCGGCGAGCAACGTACGCGAGCCCGCGCACCGTGCGTTCACCAAGGCGGCCGAGCAGTGGGACCTCGACCGGGTGCTGCGGGATTTCGTGGCCGCCGCACAGCGCTGTCAGTCCGCGGGCCTCGACGGTATCGAGCTCATGGCCTGGGGCCACTTCCTGGACTCGTTCTGGACGCCGTTCTGGAACCACCGCGACGACGAGTACGGCGGCTCCTACGAGAACCGGATGCGCTACCCGCTGCAGGTCATCCGCGCCGTACGCGAAGCGGTCGGGCCGGACTTCATCATCGGCGCGCGCATGACCTTCGACGAGGAGCGCGAAGGCGGCCTGGAGACGCCCGAGGCCCTGCGCATCGCCGAGGACATCACCGCGGCCGGCATCGACTTCATCAGCCTCATCAAGGGCTCGATCGGCACCGACGCCGACCTGGCCCGCACCATTCCGCCGATGTCCACGCCGGCCTCTCCGCACCTGGAGTTCGCCGGGCGGATCAGGCAGAAGCTCTCCGTCCCGGTCATGCACGCCACCCGGATCAGCGATGTCGCCACCGCCCGGTACGCCATCGCGGAGGGCCTGCTCGATCTGGTCGGCATGACCAGGGCGCTGATGGCCGACCCCGAACTGCCCAACAAGGTCCGCGACGGTCGTACGGACCGGATCCGTCCGTGCGTCGGGGCCAATATGTGCATCGACGGCATCTACAGCTCAGGCGCGGCGTTCTGCATGCACAACCCGTCCACCGGCCGCGAGCTCGAGGTACCCCAGCGCATCGACCCCGCGAGCACGGTAAAGCGCGTGGCGGTGGTCGGGGCCGGACCTGCCGGCCTGGAAGCCTCCCGTGTTCTCGCGGAGCGCGGCCACGACGTGTATCTCTTCGAGGCCGGCGACAAGGTGGGCGGGCAGCTGCTGCTGGCCTCGCTGGCCCCGCGCCGTCGCGATCTCCGTGGCATCATCGACTGGAGAAACGACGAGCTCGCCCGCTTGGGCGTTCCGATCTCGTTGAACACCTACGTCACCGGCCGGACCCTTCTCGAGCAGCCATGGGACGTCGTGATCATTGCGACCGGAGGCACTCCCGCGGCACCCCGCATTCCCGGGGCCGGTCTGGTCAGCGACACCTGGGACGTACTCGCCGGGGTGAAACGGCCGCGGGGGCGGGTGATGGTCTACGACGACCACGGCGGCAACCAGGCACTCGACGCGGTGGAGGCCCTGGTCCGAGGAGGCGCCACCGTCGAGATCGTCACGCCTGAGCGAACACTCTCACCCGATGTCGGCTCGCTCACGGCATCCGGATACGTCAACTCACTGGCGGAGAGCGGAGTCACCGTCACGGTGCTTCGGCGGCTGCACGGGGTCGCCAAGACCGCGGAGGGGTTGGAGGTGGAGCTCGGCGTGGACGGCTTCGGGTTCCGTGAGCGTCGTACGTTCGATGCCGTCGTGGCGGAGATGGGCACCGATCCGGTCCATGAGCTCTATGACGAGCTGCTTGCTGCCTCGACCAACCTCGGGGCTGTTGACCTGGCCGAACTGCTGGCTCGTAAGCCTCAGTCGGTGGTGCGCAATGAGAGCGGTGCGTTCCAGCTGTTCCGCATAGGGGACGCGGTGGCCAGCAGAAATGTCCATGCCGCGATGCTGGATGCGGCCCGCCTCTGCCGAACGATCTGAGCAGTCGCCCGCGTACACCGTATCCAGGTCCTGCCCGACGCTGTCATCATGCTCGCCGGCGGCCGTCCTCCGCCGGGCGGCCGTCGAGGTCGACAAAACCGGAGGTGAGCATGAACGACAGCGACAGCGACAGCGCCATCAAGGTTGCCATCTACGGCCCAGGGCCATGGGTCTGCACATCACCAGGCTGCTCCGCGAGCGCGGGGTGCGGATCGTCGCCGCGATCACCCGGCCCGGCTCCGAGAAGGTGGGCGAGGATTTAGGCACGCTCGCGGGCCTTGCCCCGCTCGGGGTCCCTGTCCGCAGCGACGCCAAGAAGACGCTTGAAGAGACGGAACCGGACATCGTGGCCGTCGCCGTCAGTACATACCTCGACCAGGTCATGTGCGACATCTACGCGACCGTCGTCCGGGCGGGGGCCAATGTGATCACGCTGGCGGAAGAGATGCTGTACCCCTTTCCGACCGCCGGGCCACGCGCAGCACAGCTCGACGAACTCGCCAGGCGGCATGGGGTCACCGTCACAGGTACCGGACACCAGGACGCCTACTGGGTCAATCTCGTCTCCCTACTGGTGGGTTCGGCCCAGACACTGCACACGGTCGAAGGCGAACTCTCCTGGAATGTTGACGACTTCGGACCAGCCGTGGCGAAACAGCAGCAGGTCGGCCAGACGGTGGGGGAATTCAACAGCCGGCTCGCCAACGCAACCCGGAAACCCACGTTCGGCCGTACCTCGCTCTATGCCCTGGCAGCCGCCATCGGGCTGACACCAAGGCAACCCGAGACACGGACCACGCCCGTCATCGCCACGAAGACCACCCCCTGCCAGGCGCTGGGCGAGGACATCGCCGCGGGCAGGGTGCTGGGCTACACCGACACCGACACCCTGCACACCGAGGAAGACATCGACCTGATCATCAGCTCGACGGGCAAGGTGTACGACGCCGGCGAGTCGGACTTCAACGAGTGGCGCACCTCGGGGCGGCCGGCGCTGCACCTCCGTAATGACCGTGTGATCACCCCGGACACCACCTGCACCACGCTCGTCAACAGGATCCCGGATGTCATCAGGGCGGAACCGGGAATCGTGACCGTCGACCGGCTGCCACAACTCCGCTATCACGCCACCTTGGGAAGCGCGTCCCCGCGGTAGAGCGCCGGGGGAACGACGCATCGCGAGGCTCAATCGCGGTGAGGAGGAGCCGGACGGCGGCCCCATCGCCCGAAGTGCCGTTCCAGAAGCAGCAGCAGGTCGACCAGGAAGGCGTCCCGCTCCTCCTCCAGCTCGGCGACGGACCGGCCGCCGGCCGCCGCCTCGCATCCGGCGACTACCCGCTCGCGCAGCTCGTCGGTGAACTCGGGTGGGTCGAGTCTGGTCAAGGGGTCGTGCAGCGACGGGCCGAATTGGTCGAGCATATGGGCCATGCCGCCGTGGCCGCCCGCCAGATGGAACGTCAGGGCCGGCCCCAACAGCGCCCAGCGCAGCCCGGGTCCGTGGGCTATCGCGGTGTCGATCTGGCCGACGGTCGCCTCACGGGCGGCGACCATGTGAAGCGCCTCGCGCCACTGGGCCTCTTGGAGCCGGTTGGCGATGAAGCCGGGCAGCTCCCGGTCCAACACCAGGGGAGTCTTCCCCGCATGGCGGTAAAAACGGTCGGCCCAGGTGACAGCGGCCGGGTCGGTGGCACGGCCGCCGACCACCTCCACCAGCGGTATGAGGTAGGGCGGGTTGAACGGGTGGCCGACGACGAAACGCCCGGGGGTGCGGCATGCGCTCTGCATGTCGGTCATGGTGTAACCCGACGTGCTCGACGCGACGACGACGCCGTCGGGCGCCGCAGCGTCGATATCGGCCAGGACACCGATCTTCACATCCAGCCGCTCGGGGACGCACTCCTGGACGAAGTCGGCCGCGGACACCGCCTCGGTGAGGGAGTCGGAGAAGCCGAGCCGGTCGCGCCGTGCGCCGTCGGCGAGGCCGAGCCGCCTCAGGGTGGGCCAGGCGCGGTCGACCAGCGCGTTCAGCCTGTCCTGCGCCCCCGGTCCGGTGTCGTAGGCGATGACGTCGTAGCCCATCCGCAGAAAGTGCGCGGCCCAGCCGCCTCCGATGAGGCCGGTTCCGACGACCGCGACGGTGCGGACCGACTCCGGATCCCTCCGCTCCTCAAACGCCATCACGAGGCCACCTCGGTACGCCGCGCCGGGCGCACATCCCGGCACAGCCGCTCAAAGTTGGCCACGTACAACCGCGCGTCCTCCATGGTGTGCTGAACCGACAGCGTGAACTGCTCGGACTTGCCCCACGACGGCAACAGGATCCCGCCGCCCACCTGGTAGAGCCAATGAGCCCGCCGCCACGGGGCGGGGGAGCGGAGGAAATCTCGGTAGTCACGCAGTCGGTCGGCGAAGATGACCGAGCCCTTGGCCCCGACCGAGGCGACGTGGCCGGGGATGCCGTACCGCGCCATCAGCTCCTCGACGCCGGTCACGATGGCCACGCGCAGGGCCTCCAGACGGCTGTACGCCTCCGGGGTGAGGACCTCGGTCAACATCGCGCGGGCCACCGCCATGGTCAGGGGGTTGCCGTTGAATGTGCCGACCTGCTGATAGGTGTTGTCGGCGATCAGCTCCATCAACTCGGCGGTGCCGCCGATGGCACCACATGGCAGCCCGCCACCGAGCGCCTTGGCCAGGCATACGATGTCGGGAGTGACACCGAACAGCTCGGTGGCCCCGCCGGGCGCCACCGCCAGACCCGTTTTCACCTCGTCATACGCCAGATACGCGCCATGCGCGTGCAGCAGATCCGCCAGCTCGGCGAGGTAGCTCGCCGGCGGTACGACGACGCCGATGTTCAACATGACCGGCTCGATGATCATCCCGGCGACAGAGTCCGGGCTCTCCTCCAGCACGGTGCGCACCGCGTCGATATCGCCGAACGGCACGGCCACCGTCAGACCGACGAACTCCCCAGGAATCGCCGGTCCGTGTGGCACCGACCGCGGCCGGTGGTCCGGGCCGATGTCCATCCCCTCCGGGGTGGGAAACGTCGACACCTGGACCGAGTCATGGTGCCCGTGGTAAGCCCCCTCGACCTTGATGATCCTCTTGCGGCCGGTGGCCACCCGCATCAGATGCACGGCGTCCATGGTGGCCTCGGTCCCGGAGTTGCTGAACCGCCATAACGGCAGCCTGAAACGGTCCCGTAAGAGCCGGGAGACGGGGATCAGGTCCTCGGTGGGGTGGCCGAAGTGGGTGCCAAGGTGCACCCGCCGCTCGACCGCCTCGACGACGGCCGGATGGGCGTGCCCGGCCAGGCCGGCTCCGAAACCGCCGTGCATATCGACGTACTCGGTCCCGTCGGCGTCCCGGACACGCCCGCCCTCGCCATGCTCGATCCAGATCGCCCCGGGCTGGGAATCCTGCCAGGCCGAGGCGACGCCCCCGGCCAGGGTGGCGCGGGCGGCTTCTCGTAGCTCGAGCGAGCACCGCATCCGGTCGGTGAGCAGCTTCTCGTGGGCCGCGATGAGTCTGTCCAGCTGTGCGAGATCGCGCTCTTCTGCTTGGGCGGTCAGAGTATTCCTCACGATCCACCTTTCACGGAGCAACAGCGCCCGGGCGCCGAGGAGGCCACTTCGGACGATCAATCGTCGGTTGGTTGCTCAGGTGCGGGTCGCGCTGGTCGATGTGGTCAAGACCCCGGGCGAACCTCTACTCACGCGTCGCACCGGGTGCCCAGCGAGGCCGCGCTCGCTGCCATGCGTAACACCAGGGTCTCTGTTCACTGTTGCATAACGCAAGGGATCCGGTGGTCACCAGAACGCCGGTCATTTGCCGAGTCTTTCCGCCACAGAGGCACGCCGGGCGAAGACCTTGTCCTGGGAGTCCTTCATCTCACGGAGGGCCGCTTTGCGCTCCCGCTGTGCGAGGCGGTCCAGATACAGGCGGCCGTGAAGGTGGTCGGTCTCGTGCTGCAGGCACCGGGCGAAGTAGCCCCTGCCCTCGATCACCAGCGGATTGCCGTCCTTGTCACGGCCCCGGACTATGGCATGGTCGAGGCGGGGAACCACGCGGTAGGGGCCGGGGACGGACAGACAGCCTTCAGGTTCCTCCACCAGGCGGCGGTGCTCGGCGGCCACCTCGTCCAGGGCCGGGTTGGCGATGTGTCCGACATGACGGACGCCCCACTCGTCCGTGATGTCCCAAACGAACAGTTGCAGGTCCACGTCGACCTGGTTGGCGGCGAGCCCGGCCCCCTCCGCAACCTGGTTGGTGGCGAACATGTCGTCGATCAGCTTCGCCAGCTCCGGTGTGCCGAACTCGGTCACCTCCCGGCACCGGCGGCGCAGAATCTCTTCCCCGACCACGGTGATCCGGCGCACCGCACCGCGATTCACCTCCGGAGCGAGCCGTGGATAGGACTCGACAGGCTCACCCTGTACCCGCACCCGACGATCCCGTGCCGAGTCACCGAACCCCATAGCCATGAACCATCCACGCCTTCCATGCCCAACGGCTTGCCAAGTCCTTTGCAAAGTAGCACTCTTTGCAAAGTGAGCGATGAAATCCGTCAAAGCGAAGCCGCGAGCCCCCTGCCGGACCGTGCCCGCCAGTCCCTCCCCGACCATCCCGTGCGCATCGCCTTGCTGGACCTGCTCGCCGAAACCGGCACCCTCACCTCCACCGAAGCCGCCGCCCGCCTCGGCCACAGCTCCGGACTCTGCTCCTTCCACCTGCGTCAGCTGGCCCGGTACGGCCTCATCGAGGAAGCGCCGCACCAAGGCGGCCGAGCGCGGCCGTGGCGGCTGCGGTGGGGCTCCCTCCACCCGATCGAGCAGGGAAAGACCGATCAGGGAAAGGCTGAAGAGTTCGGCACCCTCGCCCGCGGGCTGGAGGACGAGAGTTACCAACACTGGCTGGCTCACCGAGACCAGGCACCGGCCGCGTGGCAGCCGGACGAGTCCTTCAGCGCCGTCCTCCACCTCACCCCGACGGAGCTGGCTGAACTCGCCGCATCCATCCGCCGTCTGTTCGCCGGCTACGGCCACCGGGAGCACCACCCCAGCTCGCGCCCCCGGGATGCCGTGGCCGTAGCCGCGGTTGCCCGACTGTTCCCGCTTCTCGCTGAACATTCCGGTCAACCGCAGCCCGCGCCGCGTCGAAGTGTCGATGAATCGACTGACTCCTGAAAGGCTCAGGCCAGCATGTTCTCGATGAGGTCGGCGGCGCGCGGGGTGCCGCCCTCGGCCCGTGCGCCGGCGCGCAGCAGTGCCGAGCGGCGGCCGACCTCCGCGTCGGTGACCAGGTCGTTCAGGGCCGTCCGTAGGGTTTCGGCGGTGGCTTCCGGAGTGTCGATACGGCGTGCCACACCCAGTTCCACGAGCTGATCGGCGTTCATGAACTGATCGGCGGCCTGCGGCACGGCGATCATCGGGACGCCTGCCAGCAGTCCTTCGCCGCAGCCACCCATACCGGCGTGGGTCACGAAGGCATCAGCCTGCTCCAGAATCGCCCGCTGCGGGACCCAGGAGTGCACCTCGACGTTGGACGGGATGTCGCCGAGTTCGGCCAAGTCGGTGTACTTGCCGATCTGGAGTACGACGTGCCAACCGGGCAGGTTGCCGTAGGCCGCCAGGCACTGGCGGTAGAACTCCGGCTGACGGGTGCACGCCGAGCCCAGCGAGATCAGCAGCACGTTCTCCGCATCCCTCGGGCGGGTCCAACCGTCCCCACCCACACGTGTGTCGAAGCAGGGCCCGACAAAGGTCACCGTATCGGTGTCGACCTGGTCGGCGTGCGGTTGCATCGCCCGGGTGATCAGCGCCAGGGCCCGCGCGGGACGACCGGAGAAGGCGTCCACGTCGGTGGTGGACGCCCCGCAGTCGGCGAGCCACTGTGCGAACTTCGCCTGATATGCGTCGGCGCCCGGCAGCTGCCGCAGATGTGCCGCGACGTCCTGGTCGTAGCCCTCCCAGGCCACGAACGTCGGGGACAACTGCAACACGGGCCGGTCTTGCGATTCGGCCAGGGCGCGCGCGGCGTAGGCGCCGATGTCGTACAGATACAGGTCCGCCGGGTCTTGGTCGTAGGCGGCGCGCAACTGGGGAAGTGCCTGGATGGCGTCGTCGAGGAAGAGGCCCGCCGCGGCGATGGGGTCGTCGGGCCAGTTGTTGTCGGCGACCGGCAGTCGGGAGGCGCAGGGCACGAGTTCGGCGCCGGTGGCCGCGATCAGGTCGGCCACCGCGGGGTCGTTGGCGTAGGTGACCCGATGGCCGCGGGTCACCAACTCACGGATGATCTCAAGGCTCGGCAGGACATGGCTGACGGCGGGGATGCCGACCATCGCGATGTGGGCACGGCGACGGGACATGGAAGATCACTCATTTCAGTTCTACGGCGAAAAGGACACGGCAGGCCAGCGCCCCGACGGCTCCGAGACGAACTCGGTCACGGCGGCGCATATGGGCATGCGGGAGAGGAGCCGGGGCACTGCCCGGCCCGTGTCAGCCGTAGATCTGAAGGAGGAAGTACATGCCCGAGACCTTAGCCCGCCCAAGGCTTCTGGGCACGTCAATTACGGTCGGCCGCCATCCGGGGCCACCCGGGCGGGTGGCATGTGGGGTAGCGCATATTCTGACCAAGGTGGCGACGGAACGGGTCCTGGGGAATGCCAGTTCGATAGTGGGCTTTGGTGCCGAGGCGGTGGGCTGGTGTCGGCTGGCCGGTCCGCTCCCCACCCCGCCGGCGGGGGCACACGCTGCCGGGCGGACGCGGATGAGACCGCGCCGTAAGCCCTGGATCGCCTTCGTGCGGGCCTGCGGCTTCGTCCTGTTCTCGCCCCTGCTGCTGTTGGCCTTGCTGGAGGGCTTGCCCGGCTCTCCCAAGGCGTACCGCAACGACAAGCCCCGCTGGACCGAGCGGCGCCGGCGCCGGGAGTTGGCCCCGCAGCAGGGGCTGGACCGCGTCTTTGACGGCGACTGGCAGGGCGCGGCCGGCCGACTGCTCCTCGACTGGTACGGGCAGGCACCGGACGCGGAACGATTGCTTGTCGTGCACGCCGGCCGCTCCCGGATCCTGCTGCTGGCCGCTCCCTGGCTGCTCTGGAACCCGGGGCCGGCCCGCAAACTGCGGGTGGTGACCGAGATCCCCCCGGGCACGGCGCGCTTGGAAGTTCCGGAACTCTCCGGCCCGGACATCCCCTTCTTCCGGATCCGGTTCGCGGATGGGTCCTGGCTGGGCATGCGCTTCGCCGAATCGGAGGACGCCGCCGCGTCGGCCCTCAAGGCCTGCCGCGGCTCTCCGGTGGCCTCTGAGAACGGCTGACACAATGAGTGTTGGAGTTCGCCGTCCTGGGGCGTGGTCAGAGGGTGCTGAGGAGTGTCAGGCGCTCGGCGCTGGTGGAGCCCTGGTCGGCGTAGTAGATGACGATCAGCTGGCGGGCTTGCGGGCGCACCATCTTCTCGTAGTGCAGGTCGAGCTCGCCGACGAGCGGGTGGTTGAGCCGGGTGCAGCCGGTGTCGCGGCGACGGATCTCGCGGCGGGTCCACAGGGTGCTGAACCGCTCACTGGCGACGGTGAGTTCACCGATGGTCTCCAGCAACTCCGGGTCGGCGTCGTCGATGTTCAGCATGGCGCGCAGCCCGGAGACGGCCTTGGCGGTCATGTCGTCCCATTGCGGATAGAGGCTGTGCATCTCGGGTTCGAGGAAGGCGGCCCGCAGCGGGTTGTGGCCCACGGCGAAGAAGGGGCACAGCAACACGGCCAGCCGGTTCGCCGCGACGACGCGTCCGCTGGGGCCCTGGGCGTAGGCGGGAGTCTGCGGCCAGCTGTCCAGGAGCGGCTGGAGATCGCCTTGGTTCGTACGGGCGGGGGTGCGCGGCCTGCGGGCGGGCGGGGTGGGGTGCGCGAGGCGGTGCAGGTAGGCAACCGCGTCCTCGTCGAGCTGCAAGGCGCTCGCCAGGGCGGCCAGGATCTGGTCGGAGGGGTTGAGGTTGCGGCCCTGTTCCAAGCGCAGGTAGTACTCGGGGCTGATGCCGGCGAGCTGGGCGACTTCCTCCCGCCGCAGTCCGGGGACCCGGCGCCGCTCGCCCGCGGGCAGCCCCGCCTGTTCGGGGCTGATCTGCCCGCGCCGGGCCCGCAGGAACTCGCCCAGGGTGTCGGCCGTCTCGTGCGCCATGTTCTCGACGCTAGCCGCTCAGCAGCCCGAGGCGCATCAGGCTCTCGGCGGTGGCCGTGACGGCGTCCTCGTTGGAACGCGGGGACCAGCCCAACTCCTTGTGGGCCTTCGCATGGGAAGCGCGACGCACCACGCCCAGCTGCGGCACCGTCTCGCGCAGCGCCGGGTTGACCGTCGCCAGCAGGCGCAGCAGCCAGGTCGGAGCCGAGCCGGTGGGGGCCTTGGCGGCGGCCTCGCCGAGCCGCGTGCGCAACGCGAGGGCGATGTGGTGGAAGGAAACCGGCTCGCCCGCGAGCGCCAGATACCGCTCTCCCGCTGCCTGGGGCGCCGTCATGGCGCGCAGATGCAGGTCGGCCGCGTCGCGTACGTCGACCGTGTTGGTCCAGATCGGCGGCGCGGCGCGCATTCCGCCGGTCAGCATCGCGTGGATGATGCGGATCGATGCAGAGTAGTCCGGTCCGAGGACCGGCCCGAAGATTCCCACGGGGTTGATCACGGTCAGCTCCAGGCCGCCGCCCTCGGTCTCGACGAAGTCCCAGGCGGCCCGTTCGGCAACCGCCTTGGACTTGATGTACGCGGACACCCCCGGGCCCTCGGTGTCCGTCCAGTCGTCCTCGGTGAAGGTCCGACCGGTGTGGCCATGGCCGTAGCCCACCGCCGCGAAGGAAGAGGTCAGCACGGTGCGCCGGACGCCCGCGCCCCGAGCGGCGCGCAGGACCCGCAGGGCACCGTCACGGGCCGGGACGATCACCTCGTCCTCGTTCTTCGGCCGCGCTCCGGGAAACGGCGAGGCCATGTGCAAGACGTAGTCGGCCCCCTCCACGGCCCGGGCCCAACCATGGTCGGACGTCAAATCCGCCTCCACGTAGGAGACGCCGTCCGCGTGCGGGGCTCCGGCCACGGCGAGCATCCGCTCGACGTCGGGCCGCCGTGCCGCGGAGCGCACCGTGGTTGTGACGGTGTGCCCGGCGGTCAGGAGCTGCGCGATCGTATGGGAACCCAGAAACCCGGTTCCACCAGTGACGAGTACATGTGCCATGCCTTCATGGTCGACAGCCGGATCGTCGCGTTCCAGATCTCCCCGATACCAGTACTCCGAGGGACAGGCTCAGGTGCCGATGGTGACCAGCCGATGTTCGCGGCCATGTCGTAGATCCTATACGGAATCGCCTTCCGGGCCTGGCCGGGGAAGTCGTGCGTGTTGACCTTCACGGGCTGCTGGGCGGGTCGCCACTCGTGCCCGGCGTTCTTGTAGTCGCCGATCAGCTCCTTCTTCTTGGTGTCCACGCTGATCACCGGGTCACCAGCGTCGCTGTGATCTCGCGCCTGCTCGTTGAGGTAGCGGAACTGGGCGTCGCGGTCCGGGTGCTGAGCGCCTTCGACGGTCTTGGCGTTGGCCTGCAGACTGAAGCCTTCCTCCCGCAGCAGGCCAGCGACCGTGTCGGCGGAGACCCGGTGGCCCTGCCGGGCCAGCTCCGCTGCCAGCTTCCGGGTCGACTTCGTCGTCCACCGCAGCGGCGACATCGGATCGCCCCGCTCGTCGGGCTCGACCAACGCCAGCAGTGCGGGCAGCAGCCCCGGGGCGAGCTCACTCGCCTTCTTCCGGACTCCGCCAGGACGACGGACCCGCCCCAACGGTTTCTGGCCGGACTCCAGTTCAGCCACGCCGCGCGAGACCGTGCCCTCCCGGGCCCCGGCCGCAGCGGCGACGAGCCTGATCCCGCCATGCCCCAATGACCGCGCTTCCGCCCCTATGGCCAGCCGGCGCTGACGCTCGTCCAGGTGCGGCAACAACGCCTGGAACTTCGGGCCGTGGCGGACGAGTCCGCTCAGCTGGGTGGAGGTGACCCAGGCGTAGCCAGGCGGCGGATCCTGGGGAGCCTCGGCCTCGGTGGCATCGACGAGCAGATGGCGACTCACTGCGTTGCGGAACCGACCGCCCTCCTCCGAGCGCATCGCACCGTAGCGGATACGACGACCGGGGTGTCGAGACCACCTGCGAGCTGATCGAGGGGTACGTGAACGGCAAGGCATCGGGGGAGCGGACCGCCTCAGGCACCGCTTGATACGGCGGACCGGCGGTCAGTCGGGGGAACCCGATCGGCGGAACTGGTGGGCGGAACCCGATCGGCGGAACCGGCTGGTGGAACCAGCCGACGGGACCGGCGTACCGCGCGTGGCTCACAGCCGCGCGCGGTACCACGCCACCGTGTCGGCGATGCCGGCCGTGAAGTCGCGCGCCGGCCGGTAGCCGAGCTCGCGTCGGATCTTGTTCCAGTCGACCGAGTACCGCCGGTCGTGTCCCTTGCGGTCCTCGACCCAGTCGACCCGCTCCCAGCCCACGCCGCATGCGTCCAGCAGGAGCGCGGTGAGTTCCTTGTTGGACAGCTCGGTGCCACCGCCGATGTTGTAGACCTCGCCCGCCCTGCCTCCGGTGAGCACCGCGAGCAGACCGCGGCAGTGGTCGTCGACGTGCAGCCAGTCCCGCACGTTCTCGCCGTCCCCGTACAGGGGGACGCTGCCGCCCCGGAGCAGGGTGGTGACGAAGATCGGAATCAGCTTTTCGGGAAACTGGTACGGGCCGTAGTTGTTGGAGCAGCGCGTCACCCGGACGTCGAGCCCGTGTGTCCGGTGGTACGAGAGCGCCAGCAGGTCACTTGAGGCCTTGGTGGCCGAGTATGGCGAGCTGGGTTGCAGGCGGTCTTCCTCGGTGGCGGAGCCGAACTCGACCGACCCGTACACCTCATCGGTCGACACATGGACGAACCGAGAGATCTCGTGTCGCAGCGCGGCGTCCAGCAACACGCCGGTGCCCACCACATTGGTGTGCACGAAGGCTTGCGCGGAGTCGATCGAACGGTCCACGTGGGACTCGGCGGCGAGGTGGACGATGGCGTCGTGCCCGGGCACGACCCTGTCCACGAGCGCCGGGTCGGCGATGTCGCCCTGGACGAAGACAAAGCCGGGGGCGTCGCGCACCGGGGCGAGGTTGTCGAGGCTGCCCGCGTAGGTGAGCTTGTCCAGGACGGTGACCTGGACATCGTCGCCCAGCGGCCGCTCGGGTCCGAGGATCACACGGGTCAGATGGGAGCCGATGAACCCGGCGGCGCCGGTGATGAGGATCTTCATGCGCGTATCTGGACCTTGCTGTGATCGCCGAGTATCAGGCGGTGGGCTTGCGGGGTGCGCGGCGCCGGGGTCACCTCCACGGAGCGCCCGATGACCGAGGCCTCGATGCGTCCCACTCCGGCGATGGTCGCGTTGGGGAGGACGATGGAGTACTCGATTTCACTGTCGACGACCGAGCAGTCGTCGGCCACCGAGGTGTAGGGCCCCACATACGAGCCCTCGACGCGAGCACCGTTGCCGATGATCACGGGGCCGACGATCCGCGACCGTACGACGGAGGCGCCGGGTTCCACGACCACCCGGCCGACCAGCTCACTCTCCTCGTCCACCGCGCCCTCGACGCGGTGTTCGAGGCGGTCGAGAACGGAACGGTTCACCTCCAGCATGTCGGTGGCGTTTCCGGTGTCCTTCCAGTAGTCGGTGACGATCGACGATTCCACTCGACGCCCTTGGTCGATGAGCCACTGGAGGGTGTCGGTGATCTCCAACTCGCCACGGGCGGAGGGCCGGACGCTGTCGACTGCCTCATGCACGGCGGGGGTGAAGAAGTAGACGCCGACGAGCGCCAGGTCGCTCTTGGGAAACTCCGGTTTCTCCTCGAGGCCGATGACCCGGCCGGCCGCGTCCGTATCGGCGACACCGAACGCGGTCGGGTCGGATACGTGCGTGAGCATGATCTGGGCATCCGGTCGGGTCGCGCGGAACAACTCGGTCTGCTCGGTGATCCCACTGAGCAGGAAGTTGTCGCCGAGATACATGACGAAGTCGTCGTCACCGAGCCAGTCGCGCGCCGTCAAAACGGCATGCGCGAGACCGAGCGGCTTTTCCTGCGGAATGTAGGTGACGTCGACACCGAACCGGGAGCCGTCACCGACCGCGTCGCGGATCTCGTCGGCGGTCTCTCCTACGATGATGCCGACGTCCTCGATGCCGGTCTCCGCTATTCCTTCGAGGACGTAGTAGAGAATCGGCTTGTTGGCCACCGGAACCAACTGCTTGGCCGAAGTGTGGGTAATGGGACGTAGCCGAGTTCCGGAACCTCCGGAAAGGACAAGTGCCTTCACGGTTCTCCTCGCTGCGATGCGATGCCGTGCGCTGCGCTGCCGAGCGACGGGAATCAGGGCTGGTATACGGGCAGCAGCCCGGCCTCCTGGGCCTCGGCCACGGTGGGCGCGACAGTGTCCTCGGCGGAGAGGATGGGCTCGACGCCGGGGATCCAGTCGATACCGGGATCGGGGTCGAGCGGATGAATGGCGCGCTCGCGCTCCGCGACGTGCCCGGCGGAGCACATGTACACGATGGTCGCTTCCTCGGTGAGCCCCTGCACGGCGTGCCCGATGCCCTCGGTCAGGAAGAGCACCTGCCGGCTCTGGTCGTCCAGGTCCACGATCTCCCAACGGCCGAAGGTGGGCGATCCGACCCGCAGGTCGACCATCACGTCACGTACCGCGCCGCTCGCGCAGGTGATGTACTTCGCCTGACCGGGCGGGAGATCGGCGAAGTGAATGCCGCGAATCGCTCCTCGGCGGATGGTCGGGAGATTGGCCTGGCCGAGCGGCATGCTGCGGCCGGTCGTTTCCTGGAAAACGTCCCTTTGATACCACGCTGCGAACGTGCCTCGAGCGTCGTTGAAAAGTTGAGGCTGGAACAACCAGGTGCGTCAATGGACAGCGGTTTTATCATCAACGTGCCCTTCCCCCGTTGCGCATGACAGGCGATTACCCCAAATCTCTTTGCTCCGGCGACAGCAATGCCGAGCCGACCCCCCATACGTTCTCGAACACTACCTGCTGAGCCATGATCGCGCGAGAGTCATCGGCCACTTGACCACCAGTCCCACGTGACGATTCACCCCCCAACTCAACGTGTGCGTGGGTAGATGGGAACCCACAACCGGCCGCGCGGGTGACGAGTGGAGCGCCTTCTTGGCCCGATCCTGAACTTTTCAAGGTGACATCGGGTATTGAAACTGTCTGAATGGGTCGGCATGGCGGTCGGATGACGCGGCTGTGGTGTCCACGAGGCCGGGTTGAACGACGGTGACTGGGATGCCGGTGGTGCTGTGGGACGTGCCCCAGCCGTCAGAGGCTGGTGATCAGGCCGTCGAGCGGGGCGGGTATGCGGTCGGGGCCGAGGGCTTCGACGAGGACGCGACCGTAGTGGATCTTGCGCCCCTTCTTCGTACCGAGGAAGCGCCGCAACTGCTGCTGTGAGGTGCGGCTTCGCTGCGCGGGCTGGCGCAGGAAGGTCTGCAGGGCGCGCAGGTCTCCCTCCGCCCGGACGAGTTCTTCCACCCGCCTCACGCCCAGCGCACGGATGAGCTCGTCCTCCAGATCCGCCGCGCAGACGAAGAACCCTTGTCGTCCCGCACCGGCCCGCGCCAGGCCACGGGCGTAGTAGCCACGCTCCGCCTCGTCGCACAGTCCCGTGAGGCGCAGGCCCAGGCCGGATGGCCCGAGGAGGCCGGCGAAGCGCCCGACGCTCATCGCACCGCCCATCGGCAGGACGCAGACTCCTTCGGCCGCCAGGTTCCGGCCGCGGCGCGCGGCCAGCGTGCTGACCGCTGCGGCGTCGCTCAGCCCTTCGAGCAGGACGGCCGTCCGGACGGGCAGCCGCGCGGCCAGCTCGCGCGCGGGGTCGCCGGGGCCACCGGCCGCCCATGCGGTGACCGCCTCCCGGAACAACTCCATGTCAGCCATGAGACGAGTTTCCGCCCCTGTCCGGCCACCACGCCAGAGGATTCCGCCGGCGCGTCCTGGCCGGCGGGCGTTGCCAGTGGTGGCTGGCAGGGTGGTCGGTATGAAGGCCCACAGTCTGCAGGTGGACCGCTCGGAGCGTTCGGGAGCGGTCTTCGGCAACGCGACGACGCGGGCACTGGACGCGTCCGTCGAGGCCGCCCGTCTGGACGCGCTGGGCGGGCGGTATGAGCGGGCCTTGGTGGCCCTGACGGAGGCGATCTCGTACCGCAGGCCCCGGGCGACGGGGCTGCGCGATCAGATCCGTCGGCTGCTCGGGGAGACGTACATGGTGACTTTTCACGAGTTCGCGACCGACCCGCGGTACGTGCCGGAGGTGCTGCCCGTGCTGGCGGCCGGGCAGGCGCGACAGCGCCGGGACGACAGGTCGTTGACCCACCGCCTGGGGGCGCCTTCCACGTGGTGCGCGAGCCGGCGGACGAGATCCTGCGACAGATAAGGGAAGGCACGTACCGCTGCACCGCGGACGGCCCGTTCGGCCGCGCCGTGGAGGAGGCGCGGGAGCAGGCCCGCTGGGGCGACACCGACGCGGCCTGGCGCACTCTGCGCGCCGCGCTGCCCGAATGGCTCCCGCTCGGCCCGGACCACCTCGCCCCGGTCGGCCTGTGCGCCGACCTGCTCATCAGTCCTTTGATCACGCCGGAGCGGGGCCGGGAACTGCTGGCCACGCCCCGGGCCGGACAGCAGGGCGACGCCCCGCCTCCTGCGGCCGACCTGGATCCGCCGGGTCTGGCGTGGCTGGCGGAAGGAGATCCCGGCAACTTCCTGGTGTCATACCGCTTCCTCCTCGTGGAAGGGGTCGAGCCGACCGAACTGCCCGGCCGTATTGGCGCCGACGACTCCGCTGTCCTGGACGAACCCACGACCCTGTGGGACTCGCGTACGCGTGTGCACCAGATGTGGGAGGACGAGGCCCTGACCGCCGTCGGCCGGGCGGGCCCAGGCTGGAGCTTCGCCTTCGAGCCGCAGTCGGGCCGCGGCTTCAACGAAGGGCGGTTCGTCTCTCCAGGCACCGCCGCTTCCCGGGGCACCCGCGCGGTGACGGTGTGGAGCGAGCCTTCCCACGGGGACCGCCCAGGCGTCGTCCATCTGTCGGTCGCGGAGAGAGGCGAGGAGCGGTACGCGTTCACCGTCCGGGGGGCCGCCGTCAGCAGACGGGGTACCGTGCCGGTCGCGTTGGACCCGGACGGTCTCTTCCCGCAGGACGAACCGCACGAGGAGCGGCTGGGCGAGCGCCGCGTCTTGGAAGCCCTGGCGGCCGAGTTCGGCGACCGGCTGCCGCGGTTGGCCCTCGAGCGCGGACGTCTGCATACCTTCCGCACCCGGTCCTGGAGCCGCCCCCCGAGTCCGGGCGAAGGTTTCGTGATGATCGACATCGGGTGGCAGCAGCCGTAGGGGCCATGGTGGGGCAAGGCGGGCCATGGGGCTGAAGGGCTACGCGGTGGCAGGACCTACGCGGCGGCTGGGGTCCTGGACCAGTCCTAGGGCACCAGGACGACCTTTCCCTGATTGACCCGGCCCTCGATCGTCGCGTGCGCCCGTGCCGCGTCTGCGAGGGCGAACTCGGCGTGGACCGCGGGCCGCAGTGCACCCTCACCGAACAGCCTCCACAGCTCCTCGATCCACCCCGCATACCGCTGTGGCTGGGTTCTGGCCACGATCGCCACCTGGAACCCGATGGCCGACTTGCCGCCCACGAGGAGGTCGTACGCCTCGATGGTGCCACCGCCCGAGCTGTACGCGACCAGCCGCCCACCAGGCGCGAGCGCCTTGACGGCGGGTGTGAGCAGTTCGCCACCGACCGCGTCGAGCACGATGTCGACCGGCTCGCCCCAGCCACCTTGGTCGTATGTCACCACGGCATCGGCGCCGAAGGAGCGTACGAAGTCCGCCTTGGCAGGATCGCCCACGGCGGCGACGACGCGTGAGGCACCCCTCAGCCGGGCCAACTGCAGGGCGAGATGGCCGACCCCACTCGCCGCCGCGGTGACCAGAACCGACTCGCCCTTCTCCGGGCGCGCGGCCTCCAGCGCACCGAGCGCCACCACGCCGCTGCGGACCAGCGCGACGGCGTCCTTGGCGGTGGCGCCCGCCGGGACGGGTGAGGCCATCGCGGTGTGCAGCAGCGCGTACTCCGCATACCCATGCCCGAAGCAGAGCCCGGTGACCCGGTCACCCGGCGCGTATCCGCTCACGCCTTCGCCGACGCGCACCACTTCACCGGCCAGCTCGCCGCCGAGCGGGATGGGCTGCGTACCCTCGCGCACTTTGCGTACGACGGGGAGCGTGACGCCGATCGCTTCGATCCTGACGAGCAGTTCACCGGCTCCGGGCTCCGGGACCGGGACCTCTTCCTGGAACAGGGCTCTGGGGCCGCCGATGTGTTCATACCGAATGCGCCGCATGCGCGATCGCCTCCCGACATCCTTGGGATTCATTGGACTTCCCAACGATATCCAGAAGGTCGTTGGGAAGTCCAACGTTTTCTCGGTATGCTGCCGTGCATGGCAGAGAACCCGCCGGCGCCCAGCCGAATCCGCGCCCTTCCGAGTTGGCTCCTCGGCCGGGCGGCGGCCCGCGGGCGCGGCCTGGTCGCGGAGGCGCTTGCGCGACACGACATGAAGATGTGGCACCACGTGGTCCTTGCGGCCGTGGCGGATCTCGGCCCGGTTGCCCAGGCCGAACTGGGCAGGACCGTCTCGCTCGACCCGAAGGACATGGTCGGCGTCCTCAACGATCTTCAGGCGGCGGGCCTCGTCGTACGCGCCCCCGACCCGGCCGACCGCCGCAAGAACGCGGTGAGCCTCACCGCCGAGGGCGAGCGGCGCCTCGAGGAGTGCACGAAGGCGGGGGAGTCGGCCAACGACGAACTCCTGGCCCCGCTGTCGGCAGCCGAGCGGGAGCAGTTCCTGGAGATGCTGCGGAGGATCAGCGGGGTGCGGTGACCCGGAGGGAGGCGCTGGCCCACCATGGTGAGACCCGGACCAGCTCTGGGCGAGAAAGGCACCCGATAGGGGTGGTCCCACTCTCGAATACCGCTCGGCAGCGCGTGAACCGCTTCGAAGTGAAGTGTTCTGCCGTCGGCTAAGACTGTCGCGGCTCCGATGGCATGGGCGGCAGGATCATCACATGCAGCCGATCTTCGTTCTCCTGCACAGTCCGTCCGTGGGTCCCTCGACCTGGCACCCTGTGGCTGAACATCTGACGGCGGCGGGATACCAGGTACGGGTGCCCTCCCTATTGCACATAGGCGCAGGTGCTCCGCCATTCTGGCCCCGCGTCGTCAGTGCCATCCGCGACGACCTGCGGCAGGTCTCGGCCGGCAGCCCTGTCACGTTGGTGGCACACAGCAACGCAGGCTTGTTTCTCCCGGCGATTCGCTCCGGCGTGGACCATCCGGTGACCAACTCGATCTTCGTCGATGCCGCGCTGCCGGCCCGGATCGGACCAACCCCTGTCGCCTCACCTGAGTTGCTGGAGTTCCTTCGCCCGATGGCTGTGAATGGCAGGCTGCCGCGCTGGACCGACTGGTGGGACGAGGCGGACGTCGCACCCATGTTCTCTGATCCGATGATGCGGCAGACAGTCATCGAGGAGCAGCCCACCCTGCCGCTGTCCTACTACGAGCAGCACATCCCGGTGCCCGACAGCTGGGATGACCACCCCTGCTCCTACCTGCTGTTCGGCCCCCCGTATGACGACCTCTCCGCCGAGGCGCGCGAACGCGGCTGGCGTGTGGCGCACCTGCCCGGCGCACACCTCCATCAGATCGTCGATCCTGCCGGCACGGCCCGGCACCTCGTCGAACTCGCCACTTCGGCTTGATCTCCTTCCGATACGCCCCTCAGGGCGTGTCCGGGGAGTCGCGGTGCCGGCCGGCTGTCCGGTGGTGTGCAAGGAGATAGGGCTCGTCCAGTCGCGTGTCGTCGACGCGGTCTCGTGCGTCGGTGAGGAGCCAGTCCAGCAACTCCGCGGTGGCGTGGTACTCGTTATAGAAACCCATGCGCAGGTCGGTGATCTCGAACTCGAACATCACGTCGTCGATGAGGTCTGCCAGGTGCGCGTCGGCGGCCGGAGCGCGGGTGGCGGTCCACATGTCCAGCCAGGGGCGCAAGGTGTTGGTGGCGACGGTGATGAGGCTGAGGGTTTCCCTGATGGGGACAGGGCTGGGGTGGGTGTGCAGGGTGGTCGGCCACCAGGCGGACCAGACGTCACGGAGGGCGTCGGCCAAGGGCTCGTCCCACGTAGTCCAGCCCGCCTCCAGCAAGCGGGAGGCGATGAGGTTCTCGTCGACATGGAACTGGCCGGTGACGACGGGGCGGACGATGCGTGGGGTCAGACGGCGAAAGAGGCGGGGGAAGTCGTCCCAGTGACTGGGCGCCTTCATGGCGACGGAAGTGACCATGCCGTCGGATATCAGATGCAGCGGCCCGGAGAGCTCGGCGAGGTGCTGCTCGCCGTAGCAGAATGTGCACCCCTGGACGGGGAAGGGCACCTCACCGGCAAACGCGCGGTCCAGGGCGTCGAGGGCTGTCATGAGCTGGTGGTGGGAGTAGGACATAGCGACCCGCCGGGACTCCGTCCGGGTAACCGGCGAAGATCGCAGGGTATCAACGAAGCCTCCCTGGACTCTCTGGCGAGTCATGAGCGAGCCGGAGGCGCGGGGCAGCAACGGTCACGGTGCCGTGAAAGACGTACGCCCGCTTGTCGAACGGCCTTGGGGGGCATCGGCACAGCGGTTGTCGACGAGAACGATCAAGGTCGTGTGCTGGGCGCCACGGGACCCGGCCGGGGCCGGGGGACGTCCGTGTTCCGGAGAGTGGCGAAGTCGGTGTGGGCCTGCTCGAAACGAACCCGCTCCACCGTGCTCGGAGCGTCCATGCCCGAGGTGCGGGTGGGGTCGAATCCGCCTTCGGGCCTGCGGGGTCCTCCCCGGCGAAGGCCGAGACCGAGCAGTGGACGACTCGGGGTCCCGGCCCAGACCCTGGCTGGTTCATCGGTGCCATTGGGCCCCACGCGACCAGTGGCTCATGGGGTCTGCTCGTGTCCGGTGATCATGTTGGTCAGGCCCTGGGGCGCGTGGTCGCCGAAGATGGCCTCGTGGATGCGGACGGCGTCAGCGGCGGCCGCAGCGCTGCGGGGGAACATGGCCTGTTCGTATTCGGCGAGCGCGGCCTCACTGTCGTCGGGGTGGGCGGTGAGGGCCTTGCCGAGTTCGGCGCCGTCGTACATGGCCAGGTTGGCGCCTTCGCCGGACGCGGGCATGAGGTGGGCGGCGTCGCCGAGCAGGGTCACCCCCGGCACCCGATCCCACTGATGTTCCATGGGCAGGGTGTGGATGGGGCGCAGGACCGGGGCGGTGTCAGCGTCGGCGATCAGCGCGGTGAGCTCCGGTGCCCAGCCGTCGAACTCCTGAACAAGTCGGGCGGTGGCCGCGGCGGGATCGGTGAAATCGATGCCGGAGAACCAGTCCTGCGACCTGCGGAACGCCAGGTAGGTGTGGAGGGTCCCGCCGCTCTCCCGGTGCGCCTGGATCCCCTTCCCCGGCGAGAGCGCGAACAGCGCCCCACCGCCGACCACTTTCGCGCTGGCCGGGTGCCGGGTGTCGGCGTCGAACAGGTAGGTCTCGACGAACGATATGCCGGCGTACTCGGGTGTGGCGGGGGAGAGCAGCGGCCGGACCCGTGACCACGCGCCGTCCGCGCCGACCAGCAGGCTCGTGGCGATGGTGGTGCCGTCGACGAAGGTCACCTCGTGCTGGCTGTCACCGAGGGCACGGACGCCGCTGGCCTTGTGGCCCCACCGGACGGTGTCGGCCGGGAGTGAGTCGAGGAGGACCCGTCGCAGCTCACCGCGCTGCACCTCGGGGCGTCCGCCCGTGCCGTCGTCGGGTTCGTCGAGCAGGACGGTCCCGTCCGGAGCGAGGACCCGCGTCGCCTCGCGGCCCTCCAGGATGAGGCCGCGGAACTCGTCGATCAGGCCTGCCGCCCGGAGGGCCGGTTGGCCGTTGTAGTCGTGGATGTCGAGCATCCCGCCCTGCGCGCGCGCCGTCGGGGAGGGCTCCGCCTCGTAGACCGTGGCCGGGATTCCGTGGACGTGCAGGACGCGGGCGAGTGTGAGGCCGCCGAGGCCGGCGCCGATGATCGTGACGGGAGTGCGCATTGTGACTCCTTCGGGATCGAGGCCGCCCGGTGAGGTCCGGTCGGCCTCTCTGGTATGTCGTTCCATCATTGGAACAACGCTCCAGCATGGAACGATGCTCCATGTTGGAACAGCGCTCCAGATATGTCAAAATGGCCGCATGGCAACGCGGACACGCCGGTCACAGCGGCGCACCGAGGCGCTCTCCCGCGAGCGCATCGTCGAGGCCGCCGTCGAGCTGCTCGACACGGCCGGGGAGGGCGGGCTGACGTTCCGGGCGCTGACCGAGCGCCTCGCCACCGGGCCCGGGGCGATCTATTGGCATGTGGCGAACAAGGGTGAGCTGCTCGACGCCGCCACTGACGCCGTTGTCGCCACCGCTCTGGCCATCGAACCCGCCGAGTCTCCGGGCTCGCCGCAGGACGAGATCCGCGCCGTCGCGCTCGGCCTGTTCGAATCGATCGATGAACACCCGTGGCTCGCCACGCAGCTTGCCACGCAGCTCTCCCGCAGCCCCTGGGGGGCGGTGACACCGCGGATCTTCGAGAGCATCGGTCGGCGGGTCCGCGCGCTGGGTGTGCCCGAGGGCAACTGGTTCATGGCGACCTCAGCGTTGATGCACTACATCCTGGGCGCCGCCGGCCAGAACGCCGCGAACGCCCGCATTCTCGGGCCCGACGTGGATCGCGCCGAGTTCCTCGACGCCGTATCGACGACGTGGGAAGAGCTCGACCCTGACGAATACCCATTCACCCGGGCCGTCGCGGACCAGGTGCGCGAGCATGACGACCGCGAGCAGTTCCTCGCCGGGGTCGATCTCGTCCTCGCCGGCATCGCCGCTCTCCACCTGCCCAGTTGACAGGCGTGCACCCCACCCGCCAGCTGAGCCGCCCACCCGCCACCCGAGCCGGGTGAGGCCCCCGGCTGTCCGGCCACGGTGGTGAGGACTGCCGGGCCGGCCGGTTCGCCTCATGGGGTGAACCGATGGGGCGAACCGATGGGGTGAACCGCGCGGCCAATGACGGCACCCGGCGCGGCGGGTGGACGCACCGGTCCCCCCTCGTATCGCTCGGCACCGCCCCTGCACCGACGGTTGCATCGGCGGCTCAGGTCAGGGGCAGCCGCATGATCGTCAGGTCGAGCCATCGGCCGAACTTGAAGCCGACCTCCGGCACCGTGCCGACGTGGTGGAACCCGAACCGTTCATGCAGCCGGATCGAGGAGGCGTTCTCGGCTTCGATATCGGCGATCATGACGTGGTGGCCGGCTTCGCGCGCAGACGCGATGAGGGTGGCCAGCAGCGCGGAGCCGATGCCGAGCCCGTGTCGGCCTTCGCGGACGTAGACCGAGTCATCCACCGTGTGCTGGTATCCGTCCAGCTTTCGCCAGGGGCCGTAGACCGCGAACCCGGCCACTTCGCCTTCCACCTCGGCCACGAACGCCGATCCGCGCTCCAGGTGTACGGCCAGCCAGGCGGCCCCCTCGGCGGGGGACTGCGGGGTCTGCGTCCACAGGGCCGTCGAGTGCTCGATCGCGTGGTTGCGGATGGCGCGTATGGCCTCCGCGTCGCCGGGGCGGGCCGGGTGCACTTCCACAGCCAGCCTTTTCTCGTATATTGGATTCATGTCTAACATAATAGATCCTCTGGTAGGGCAGATCGCAGCTCGCGTCCGCACCGAACGCGAGCGCCGCAGGTGGACCCTGGCCCAGCTCGCGGATGCCTCCGGGGTCTCCCGCGCCATGATCAACCGGATCGAGCGCGGCGAGAGCAGCCCCACCGCCGTCGTCCTCGGCAAGCTGTCCGCCGCCTTCCAGCTCAGTGTCGCCTCCCTGCTCGCCCTCGCCGAAGGAACCCCGGACGACACAGAGGGAATCCCGGGAGTGCGCCGACAGGCCGACGCGGCCGAGTGGCGCGACCCCGCCACCGGCTACCGCCGCCGCCAGATCACCGGCCCCCACTTCCCAGCGGAGATCGCCGAGATCCGCCTGCCCCCCGGGGCCCGCGTGCCCTATCCGGCCGCCGCCTTCGCTTTCATCCGCCAGATCGTCTGGGTGCTCGACGGCCACCTGACCTTCCGCGACGGCGACACCGTCCATGAACTCGACACCGGAGACACCATCGAACTCGGCGAGCCCGCCGAGCGCGTCTTCGCCAACACCACCGACACCGAGTGCCGCTACGCCGTCATCCTCACCCGAGGCACAACACCGTGACGCGCCCCCTCGCCCGGGGCGGCACACTCCTTCTCGCCTCCATAGCCGCAACGGCGATCGCGAACAACTACGCCATCCAGCCGGCGCTCTCCGCGGTCGCCGCCGACCTGGGCGTCCCGCTCTCCGTGATCGGCCTGGTGCCGACCGCCGCGCTCACCGGCTGCATGACCGGCTTCGCCCTCCTGCTCCCCCTCACCGACCACCTCGCCCCCAACCGCCTGGTCGGCGCGCAACTCACCGCCCTGGCCGCGGCCCTCGCCCTCGGCGCGGCCGCACCCGGCGCGGTCGTGCTCCTGGCTTCCTACATGCTCATCGGCGCGGCCGCCAGCGTCGCGGCCCAGGCCAGCAGCATCGCAGGCCGCCACGCTCCGCCCGGGCGCCGCGGAACCGGCGTTGCCACCGTGGCCGCCGGCTCTGGTCTGCGCGCAGGCATGGCGCTGGGTGAACCCGCAGCGGGCGGTCCCTGAAGTTGCCCGGGTGCTGCGTCCAGGTGGGCGGCTTGGCCTGGTGTGGAACTCTCGTGACGTGTCGGTGCCCTGGGTCGCAGAGCTGGACCGAATCCTGCGTGACTGCGCCGCAGCGCCGACGGAGGACCGACAAGTGGAGTGCGTGGGCGCGCCTTTTGGGTCCGTCGAGCGGCAGGACTTCCGGTGGAGCCATCCGATGACGGCTGGGGAGGTCATGGCGATGATCGGCTCCCGCAGCTACGTGATCACTCTGGAGCCCGGGATACGGGAGGAGCTGCTGATCCGGGTCCGCACGCTGTTGGACGCGGAGCGTCCAACGGAGATGCCCTATATGACTGAGTGTTATCGCGCCGAGCTCGAATTGACTTGACCAGGGAGTCCCTGGGCACCCTGCGACGGAGAGGGGGCATCTGCCTGGGCGGATGCGGGCGTGTTCGCCCACGCGGAGGCGGTGGGGCAGCAGCATGGCGTGGCTGCGACCGGCGAGGGTGGGGTACCACCGGGGAGCGGCAGAGACGAAGTATTGGTGCGAGCGGGCTGAGGCGGCTGAGCCGCGTGGGGCCAAAGTTGTGGATATATGCGAGATTTGCAGCCCGGATCGGGCACTTCGATGCCCATTCCATGCCATACTGAGGATGGCTCTCACCGCATCCCCCGTCGGTGAGAGCCATACACCCTCGGCCCGGGCATACGTCGAGTGTCCAATCCTCCGGCCGCCCGCGACGCGGGCGGAAAGCGCCCGAACAGGTACGTCAGCGGGACACCAAGTCGGCTGGGCTGGGAGGATCTTTGGCTGTCGATCCGTCGCGAGCAGTGAGCCAGAACCCAGGGGCTTGATCGACCTTCTAGGATCGAGGCCGATCACTGCTCCTGGGGGATATGGATGGCTTTGGAGATAGATCTCCCGCTCGGCGAAGACCCCAATGCCGCTCAGCTCGCGGCTGAACTGACCGAACTCGGCAACGAGCGCTTCCTGCGGGCGGTGCTCCGAGACCAGGCGCGTTTTCATCACCGCAGCAGTGACCGCCTCGTAGGCTGGCCCACCAACGCTCCGGAGACCACCGAGCCCACCTCCAGCCTCCTGCTGCGTGCCATCCACCTGTGCTTCACCGCCCACCTGCCACTGAGCCTGTCACCCGACCTGCTCTGGTACGCCGTCGTCCACGAGGTGGCCGTTCACGTCCGGCTGAACCCCAGTACGTACGAGGGAGTCTTCACCGACACCCCCGGATACCAGCAGACCATCGCCGTCCGCGACGACTTCGCCCCGCAGGGCTGGGGGCGCTCAATCAACCTGGTTCAACAGCCCCTGCGCTCGAGGATCGGCGACGAGGTGGCCGACCTGTTCCAGCCCGCCTTCTCCACGACCACCCCCGCCGATGCCACCGCCGCGCTGGTCGCGCTGATGGACGTGGTCAGCCCGTATTACCGTTTCCGGTGGCAGACGCTCTGCGGCATTCCGCGGATCCGGCTGGAGGGCACGGACCGGGACTGGCGCCTGTTGGCGGCGCGGGTGCGGGAGCTGGCGGGGTGGTTCGAGGGTCTGCGGCCGTGGTTTGCCGCCCTGCAGCCGGTGCTGGAGGCGATCAGTGCGACAGCCTCCGGGTGGGGCGTCGACCACGGATTTTGGAGTTCGCTCTACAAGTGGGAGTCGGCGTCCGGCGGCGACCGGGTCACCGGCTGGATCACCGCCTTCTTCGCTCACCGGTACACCGACGACGGAGCAAGTCCCAAACAGTCATTTGGCCACGGCACCATCGCTGAGGACGACTTCCCCTCCCATGTCTCCTGCGTCCCGTTCCGCTGGGAGACCCCCACCGGCACCTACGACATGGCTTTCCTCGGAGGCGTCATCGGCATAGAACGGAGCGGTGAGTGGATCCGGCCCCAGCTGGGCCACGCCGTGGTCGAACTTCTCCACGGCCCGGACCTCGGCAACGCGCTGCGGGCACCGTAGCCACCCCGCTCCGCAGAGACACTCCTCCGCTCACGGTGCTCCTCGCACAGGCGGAGGTGAGTCCTCGCTGAGTGGGGGAGGGGCGGCGTGCCGCCCGCCGTGCCGCAGACCGTCCCTCGACGAGCTGCTGCGCCGGCCCGCCGCCCGGCCTACCGCCGTCGGCGAGCCGACGAACTCCGGCCCGCCCCGGCGGCCATCCGTTTCTGGTCCGTGACGGGACGTTGGGAACTACTGGTCGCTGGGCGGCTGCTGATGTTCCTGTCGGCTCGCGGTCTGTCGCCTCCGCTGGTAGTGGGTTCGGCCTTTCGCGGAGTTTCCGCAGGTGGCCATATCGCACCAGCGGCGGCGGCCGCCGCGGGAGCCGTCGATGAACACCCAGCCGCATCGCAGGCCAGTGCAGACGCGGGTGCGTTCCAGCGGCAGTGACCGAAGCAGGTCGAACGCTTGCAGGACGAGTTCGTGGTTGAGGTACTCGAGCCCTGATGTCTCGACGCTGACCTGGAGCTGTGGCGTGTTCTCGCGGACGGTGAGGCGAGCGCTGGCGACCGCGTGCTTCCAATGATTCTCAACCTGGTCGACCGCCTCCGCAGGAGCTGGAGGGTCCTGGTGGATCAGTGCCGCGATGAGGTCGTGCAGAGCCTCGCGCAGCTCGCGGGTTCGGTCCAGGGCCAGCGCGGCTTTGCCGGGCTCGGTCTCGGCCAGCCGCCGCAAGTCCGCGAGGGCGGCAGGGGCGAACTGACCAGTAAGAGCGGCCCACTCCAACAGGCGCGGGTAGCCGTCGAGCCAGTCGATCGGCTCCGCGTCACGAGCCGTGACCGTGTTCACCAGGTCGATGACGAAGTGCCCGCCGACCAGGTCACGGGGCTTAAAGGTGTGAGCCTGGATGGTTCCCGTCACGCACGACCGCCTTTCATGGGCTTGCCTCACTCTATCCAACCACTGTACACATGTTATCCGGTTGGAATGCCTCCCGGTTGAAAGGAGACGGCCTTGGCTGACGCCGTTGAACTCATCACGGCCCCCTGGAATCTCGGCTTGCGACCGCCCGCTCCGGGGCGCGAGCCCGGCACGTGGCAGGCACCGCAAGCGCTGCTGGCGGCGGGGTTGGAAGCGCGGCTGCGGCCGGCCCGGGTGGTGAAGCTCGACCGTCCCCCGTACGAGTTCGACGCGCAGCCGGCGACCCGTATCCGCAACGGGGTGACCATCCGCGAGCACGCGCTGCGGCTTGGCGAGTCGGTCCAGGCCGCGCTCGCTGCCTCCCGGTTCGCGGTCGTGCTGGGCGGCGACTGCAGCATCCTGCTGGGGTGCCTGCTGGGGGCCCGCCGCGACGGACGTTGCGGCCTGGTACACCTCGACGGGCACAGCGACTTCCGGCACCCCGGCAACTACGACGCCAGTTCGTCCCTCGGCTCGGCGGCCGGGATGGATCTGGCCCTGGCCACCGGCCGTGGTGAGCTGCTGCTCTCCCATTGGCCGGTGGTGGGCCGACCGCTGGTCGCCGACGAGGACGTGGTCCAGATCGGCGACCGGGAGGACGAGGAGATACCCCCGGTCACCCGGTTCACCGCCCAGGAGATCCAGCAGATCGGTATCGCCGATCTGGGTGAGCGGGTCATCAGCCGCCTGGAGCGGCGTGGGCTGGACCGCGTCTGGCTCCATGTCGACCTCGATGTGCTCGACGAACGCGCGCTGCCCGCGGTGGACTCTCCGGGCAGTCCCGGCCTGGACTTCTCCCAGCTCGCCGAACTCATCTCGACCCTGGTCAGTACCGGCCGGGTGGTGGGGCTCGATGTCGCCATCTACGATCCCGACCTCGACCCGGACGGCGCGTACGCCGCTCCCATCGTCGACTGCCTCGCCTCCGCCCTGACCCCGCTTGCGACCGTGGAGACGCACGCTTGAAGACGCTACTTGCCGATGGCCCCAGCGACCTGTGCGCGAACGAGATGGAGCAGTTCGGACGCCTGGCCGGACACTGGGCGACCCAGATCACCTACTACGCCGCCGCCAACAACTCACCGGCCCGCCGAGTCAGCGGCGAATGGGAGTTTGGCTACGCCCTGGAAGGCAGAGCGGTCCTGGACGTCTGGCGATGGCCTGGGCGCGACGAACTCCCTGCCGCGGGTCGCTCGCGCGACCAGGAGTGCGGTCTGTGCGTGCGGATCTGGGACCCGCGCCTGCAACTATGGCGGTTCACCTTCCACGGCACCGCCCGTGGCGGCCTGGTGCACATGTACGCCCGCGAGGTCGATGATGAGGTCGTCATGGAACGCGCCACCGGCAGCGACCTCGTCCGCTGGACCTTCGCCGACATCACCGCCGACACCTTCCACTGGCGAAACGAACGATCGACCGACGGCGGACACACCTGGCGGCTCGACCAAGAGGTCAACGCCCGGCGCCTACGGTGAGCGGTCTCAATGCAACGGCCAGGCCCTCCTACCGGCGCAAGAGCACCACACGTCGTCGGCCTTCTCTGTGATTCCTGGGTCGCCACCCATGAAGACGGATCGGTCCGGCGATACGGACGTCGGACGAGTAGCCCCGTCCCGGTCGCCCGTACTTCACGAGCTCGAGCGTGTCCCGGTCCGTGGTGCCTGCGCCGGCAGGCACCACGGACCACTGGCATCGTCACCGACGCGGAGTTGTCGTCGGCGCCGGGTCACCACCAGGTGGTGCAGGCGACATCGGGGTAGTTGCTGGCCTTGCCGCAGGCTCGCATGAGATTGCCGCGGTTGTTGCACGCGTCGGTGTGGTTGCTGCCGCCGGTGTTGATCTTGGTGACGCTGGGCTGTTCCCAGGTCCGGCCGCGGTCGAAGCTGCGGTCCACCCACACCAGGTCGCCCGGGGAGCCGAAAATCCTGCCTCACGCGCAGGATCCGTTGTACCGCAGCTCGATGCCACGGGAGTGAGTCGAGCCTGACGCGACCGTACCGGTCGGGTTCGGGCAGGAGGGCTGGTTCAGGCACGATCGGACGTCTGGCGCAGCACCAGGGAGACGAAGCCCCAGGTGTCCCGGTAGACGCGCAGCCATTCCCAGCGACGGGTCGCGGCTGTTTCGAGCACGTGCGAGCTGTCCGGATCGGCAGGGTGGTCCAGAGCCCATGCGGCCAGCGAACCCCAGCAGGCCCACTCGTAGTGGTCCAACTCGCGACGCGTGCTGACGTGCCCATCGACAGGAGTCCATCCGTCGGCGACGACACGTTCCACGGTGGTCGCCAGGTCGGTGAAGTTCCCGAGCATGTCGATGGCCTCCTGCGACGGGGGGCGATCCCAGAATCCCTCACCGAGAAGGACATGGCCGCCGGGAGCCAGGTGCCTGCGGGCCGCGGCGAGGGTGGGGAGCAGGCCACCGAAGGCATGCGTGGCTCCGAAGCTGAGGACCACGTCGAACGGCTCTGCGGATACGAAGTCTTCGGCCTTCTGGTGGTGAAGGACAAGGCGCTCCTGGACGCCGAGGTCGATCGCGGCGGCGGCCGCCTGGGCCAGGGCGTCCTCGGAGATGTCCACGCCCTCGGCGTGCAGGTGCGGTCGTGTGGCCAAGGCACGCAGGAGCCATTCCCCTCCGCCGCAACCGAGGTCGAGCACCCGTTCGTCGCCCCTCGGGAGCCCACGGTCCAGCAGCCGACCGACCGAGTCGTCGTCGAGCGGAGACTTGATCGGGTGCTCAGCATGAGCGATCCGGGACATATCTTCACGGTTCATCAGCACAGCTTGTCAATCGACAGAGGTTGCGCGCACCTCGGTTTCGCTCACGTCTTGGCACCCCACGCCGGGCGGTTGACCTACGCACATCGTGCGAGGAAGACGAACTCCCTGCCGGGCCGGTCAGGTGCGTCGCGGACGTCCTCCACCACATAGCCTTGTGCGGTCAAGTCGGCCTCGATCTCCTGCCGTTCGCGGAAACGCAGCGTTGAATCCGAGGTGAGGACCTGCCCGTCGGCAGCGAACACGTAGGTCCAGCGGAACGTCACCAGGGGCAGGCTGACTTCAATCAGCTGGACCCAGCTTTCGACCGCGCCGGAGCCCGGGATCTCCATCATCTTGTAGGAGGTCTCGCGGTTCCACTCTTCCCAGGCGCGCCTGGCCGGATCCCGGGTCTCGAACACCAGGTGGCCGCCCGGCCGGAGCGCTCCGTAGGCTCGTCGCAGGGTCTCCTGCCACGCCGTCGGATCGGTGAATTGCTGGACAGCCGCAGCAACTGTTCGACACCGCGCGAGTCGCCGACGGCCAGCGCCGTCCGCCACATGCGGTTGGTCTCCTCGATATCCATGATCGCAACCCTAGCCACCGACACGGACACGTTCCGTTGCCCTTCCGCACGGCCCGGCCGTACGGTGTCGGCCGTCGTCGATCCGCCGCGCCCCTGGCCTGCGAAGCCAGGTCAGGGGCTCAACGAGCAGCGCCGCTGGGCGAGGCCCCGAACTTCTGGGGCTCGTCAGGGCTCGAGGTCGGCCACTCCTTTGCCGCTCGCCATATCGAACGGCACAGAAACGTGGTCGTGCCCGATCAACCAATTGCCGTCGATCTTCTGGAAGCAGAAAGTGGCCCGGACCCACATACCGCTTATTGCCGTCCCGTTCTTCAACGTGCCGCTGAGCCGACCGAAGCAGTGCCCGAATGCCACATCACCGCCCACGGTGACAGCCAGGTCGCGAACCTCGTAACGCACATCCTGGAAGAACGTGAACGCCCTCGCCCAGTTCTTCAACTTCGCCTCTACCCCTACATGCTGCAGCGGCGGCTCGACATCGAAGGACACGACGTCCGCCGCGTAGAGCTGCTTCAAACCCTCGAGATCCTTGGCTCGGATCCCTTCCACAATGCTGTCGATCTGCTGCCGAATCTTGGCTTCGTCGACCTCGTGTTGCGTAGACATCGCGACAATCCCTTCCAATCGGTGTGGAATCTCGGCTTCTCACTAGTACGACGACACAGCGGCCCGGGATGTCAGGCCCGCGGCCGCCGTGCTGACTTCGGAATCGTCCGAGTGCACTGCATCCTCCGTTCCAGCAAGCTGGCCGCAATCAATTCCCCTGGAAACGGGATCGGGCCGGGGTAGCCGGGGGCGGCCTCAGCGGCTCAACTCGCTGTGCCGGGGTCGGGCTCTGGCTCGGGGGTTCAGGCGACCGTGACCGGGGAAGTCGCGCGCAGCGGCGCGAGAGCGGTGCTCCAGGCGACGACCTGGTCCAGCAGCGTGTCCAGGGCGGTGGCGCTGTGGTCGCCCGGTTTGAACGTGGCGAAGTTCTCGAACTCGGTCCGCAGCGACAGGGTGACCTGCGGCGCCACGTCGGCCATCTGCAACGCCCCGCAGATCAGCCGCAGCTGCTCCACCGCGCGGGCGCCGCCCACGCCGCCGTAGGAGACGAAGCCGACGGCCTTGTTGTTCCACTCCGCGTGCAGATAGTCGATGGCGTTCTTGAGCACCGCGGGGATGGAGTGGTTGTACTCCGGGGTGACCATCACGAACCCGTCGAACGTGGCGATGACGTCGGCCCAGGCCGTGGTGTGCTCGTGCTGATGCCGACCCGGTGACACCGCCGGCGCCGACTCGTCCAGGTGTGGCAGCGGATGGTCGAGCAGGTCGATCACCTCGAACTCGGCGTCCGTGCGGCGCGCTGCCGCCCCGTGGACCCACTGGGCGACCTGTTCGCCCTTGCGGCCGGGGCGGGTGCTGCCGAGGATGATTCCGATCTTGATCATCGTTCTCCTGTCCTGGTGCTGGTGCTGGTGCTGGTGCGCTGAACCTTCCGCTGTCGGGGCTCGGCCCGGGCGATCCGCGCATGGATGGTGAGCTCCTTCGAGTGGTACGACGAGATGACCCGCCGGAATGTCAGGTTGAGGCGCGGCAGCCTGACATTCCGGCGGGCTATCTCGTCGTACTGGTGATGGCAGATCCGAACCAGGGAGACTCCGGAGTCATGACCAACCACGCGGGGCCGGGACACGACCGGTCCGACACGGGCCTGAGCGCGATCATCAGCGAGCGGAGTCAACTGATCAATCTCGCCTACCGGCTGCTGGGCTCCCTGGCCGAGGCCGAGGACGCCGTCCAGGAGACCTATACTCGCTGGTACGCCATGTCCCCGCAGCAGCGGGACGCCATCGCTTCGCCCGGCGCCTGGCTGACCACGGTCGCCACCCGCATCTGCCTGGACCTGCTGGGCTCGGCACGGGCCCGACGCGAGGCTTACGTAGGCGAATGGATCCCCGAGCCGCTACCCGGCCGAACCGAGTGGACCAGCGGCGCCACGGCCGACCCGGCCGACCGGGTCACCATGGACGAGTCGGTCAGCATGGCCTTCCTCATCGCACTCGAATCGATGACCCCGGCCCAACGCGTGGCGCTCATCCTGCACGATGTCTTCCGCTACTCCTTCGCCGAAATCGCCGAGATCACCGGCCGCACCCCGGCAGCATGCCGCGAGCTGGCCTCCCAAGCCCGCCGCCGCCTCCGCACCTCCCGACCGCAAGCGACCCCGGCCGCCCACCAGGCCGGCCTGGTCAGAAACTTCAAACAGGCATGGGAGGCCAAGGACATCCGCACCCTCATCGGCCTGCTCGACCCCGGCGCCACCCTCACCGCAGACGGCGGCGGCCTGGTCAGGGCCGCACTCCGCCCGATCGAAGGCGGCGAAAGGATCGCCCACTACATCGTCGACATCGCAGGCAGGGCTCCCGACAACCGGATGATCCTGGAACGCACGGTCAACGGTCAGCCCGGCCTCACGATCCAGCAAGAGGGCGTCATCGTGGCGGTGTACGCATTCGACATCGCACACGACCGGATCACACACATCTGGGCCGTCCGCAACCCCGACAAGCTTCGCCCGTGGACGGCAGCCTGATCCGCGCTGCCCGCCCGCGATGGCCACGACCTCCCGGCGGCGCCTTAGGTTGCTGGAATGACGATGGGTGACGAAGCGGGGAAGTGTCTTCCGGTGTCTCAGTTCCCGTTGCGGCGGGTGGCCGACCGGGGGCGTGGCTGGTATCGAGGTGACTGCCATGTGCATTCGGTGGCCTCGCACGGCGGCGAGCTGACGCCCGCGGAACTTGCGACAGGTGCGCGTGCGGCGGGGCTCGATTTCCTCGCGACCACCGAGCACAACTCTGCTGAGACACATGGCGCCTGGAGTCGGCACGTCGGCAACGATCTGCTGGTGATCTTGGGGCAAGAGGTCGTCACGCGGACCGGACATTGGCTAGCGTTGGGTGTCCGCCCGGAGCAGGTGGTCGACTGGCGCTATGGGGTGCGGGACGACAGGGTCGACGGGCATCTGGAGGAGGTTCATCGGGCGGGTGGGCTCTGTGTGGCAGCTCATCCGCACGTCCCGTACGCGTCGGGCACGTTCATGTATCCGTACCGGGGCTTCGACCTGGTTGAGGTGTGGAACGGGCCGTGGCGTTCGGATGTGCCGTGGCAGGCGGACAATGAGGCGGCCCTGGCCGAGTGGGGGCGCAGCCTCGCCGCGGAAATCGACCAGGGACGGTGGCGGCCTGCGATAGGCAACAGTGACACCCACCTGGAGGGCCAGATCGGCACCCCGCACACCGTTGTGCTGGCCGACGAGCTGAGTGCTGAGGCGATCCTCGACGGTATCCGCGCCGGCCATAGCTGGATCGCCGCATCGCACGCCGTCGGGCTGTCTTTCGTAGTCTCCGCCGGTGACCGTAGCGCTGGGATCGGTGAGCGGCTGAAGAGCGGCGATGAGCCGGCCGTGGTGCGAGTTGACGTACGTGGCGTGCCCTGCGGCACTGTCAGCCTCCACACCGAGAGGGGAAAGGTGTGCAGCGAAACATTGCCTGACACGGGTTCGGGCACGGTGGAGTGGCAGATCAGCGCTGAGGAATCGGCGTTCGTTCGCACCGAGGTCCGCGACGTGAAGGGGCACATGGCAGCGCTGAGCAACCCGGTCATCTTGGCCTGAACAGCGGACGGTCGAATCATCACTCACCTGCTGATCGCAGTCTGCACCGTTTCCGCTGAAGGGGGCCGCGGCACTGTGGCAGGTTCGGCCCGCTTGGCGGAGGCCGGTAGGGCATGCCCTCTTTGCCGCGCCAAAGGAGCGTGTGTGATGTACATCACGAATTTGGTGCGGGAAACCCGTGCAATGCTCCAGCCGTTTGCGCTCTCTCTCCATCGACCGGTATCGCCGCAACCGGAGGCGGACCGCATGTTCGGGAGGGTGCTTGCAGATGGATGGCCAGATGAATCAGCGGACGGCACTGTTGCTGCTGGTGGGAGCCGTCACCGTGTATGTCGCGTTCGAGCATCCCCCACTGGGCACGGCACTTCTGGTCGGCGTAGGGGTCGTGACGCTGCTACAGCTCCTGCTGAAGGACCGCTGACCAACCATGGGTGATGTGAAGTCGGCAGCGTGCCCTATCGCCGGAGTGTGCCCGCCGTCTCCCGACTCGGGGGGTTGTCGGCGGGGCCGACATCGGCGCGGACGTCACCGCTGTCGGCGGCACTTCCTGGGAAGACACGTCCGTTCCTGAGCCGTTGAACGCGAGGGCACGGTCGAAGTGTGGCATCCGGCGTGTGGCCGTCCAAGGCTTATCCGAACGAGGGAATGCGGTGATTGCGCCATGAAAGCAGTGCGGTTCCACGAGTACGGCGAGATCGATGTGCTGCGGGTGGAGGAGGTGGAGCGCCCGGTGCCCGGCCCCGGGCAGATGCTGATCGAGGTCCGCGCGGCCGGGATCCAGCCTGGCGAGGTGATGATCCGCAAGGGCGCGCGGCACGACCGCTGGCCGGCGATGTTCCCCTCGGGGCAGGGCAGCGATCTGGCCGGCGTCGTGGTGGAGGTCGGCCCGCAGGTGCGCGGCTTCGCGGTGGGCGATGAGGTCCTGGGCTTCACCCACAGCAGAGCCAGCCACGCGGAGTTCGTCGTGGTCGACGACGTGAATGTGGTCTCCCGTCCGGAGGGGCTGTCCTGGGACGTGGCCGGGTCGTTGTACGTGGCCGGCACGACCGCATACGCCACCGTGTTCGCGGTGGATCCCGGACCGGCCGACACCGTCGTCGTGTCCGGTGCGGCGGGCGGTGTCGGGTCGCTCGCCGTGCAACTCGCGCGGCGGCGCGGCGCCACGGTGATCGGGCTGGCGAGCGAGCGAAACCACGCCTGGTTGAAGGATCGTGGTGTCGTCCCGGTCGCGTACGGGGAAGGCGCGGCCGAGCGGATCCGGCAGGCCGGCGGCGGGAACGTCGACGCGTTCATCGACACGGTCGGCGACGGCTATGTCGAGCTGGCAGTGGAGTTGAGTGTGCGGCCCGAGCGGATCAACACGATCCGCGATTGGCAGGCCGCGGCCAAGGTGGGTGCGCGGACCTACGGAGAAGGCTCGGCGGCGTGCGCGGTCGTGGTCGGCGAGCTCGCCCGGCTCGCCGCGCGCGGGGAGCTTGAAGTGCCGATCGCCCGTACCTACCCGCTGGAGCAGGTACGAGACGCGTTCCGCGAGCTGGAGCAGGGGCACACCCACGGCAAGATCGTGCTCCGTCCGTAGCCCCGGCTGCCCGAGGCGACCATCGAGCAGGCACACCGCACCAACACATAAGTGTGGGACACCTCAGGTACTGTCCTGCCGGCAGCAGCGGCGCCAGCCGACGGGGCCGCCGCCAACTGGATCGCTCACCCTGACCGATGCCCTACCGTTCCTCCTACGAAAGTGGCAGCCGTGCCTGTCGCATCACATTTGCTACATGACCGGGTCTTCTACGTCTTCCACGGCGGTGCATCTGGCACCACGCCCCATCAGCGGCACCGGCAGGTCGCTCTCCGGCCGGCGGCCGAGGCGGACCGCTGGGAGGCGGCCAGATGAACGTCACACTGGCCCTCGCCAACAACGACGCCATGCTCGCCGTCCGTTTCCTGCTCGAACTGGTCTCGCTGGCCTGCGTGACGCTCTGGGCATGGCGTCGCGTGCCTCCGCCCTGGCGCTGGGCTGTGGTCGTCGTGCTCCCCGTCGCCGCGGGCTGGGCGTGGGGGACCTTCACTGTGCCGGACGACCCGTCCCGGTCCGGCGAGAGCGACATTCACACACCGGGTCCGGCGCGGTTGCTCCTCGAACTCGCTGTGTTCTTCGGCGCGGTGGCCGCCCTCCACTTCGCCGGCCTACGGCGTGCGGCTCGGTGGCTGCTCGCGGTCATGGTGGCTTACCAGATCCTCGCCTACGATCGTGTCGGCTGGCTGCTCAGCCACTGACCCGCAACGCTCCTGTCGAACCCTTGCCCGGCCGGGGCGGCGAGCGCGACGCCCGTGCTCGTCGTACTGCTCGCAGTTGCCGGATCGGTCAGGCTGAAGTGGTTCAGCGACCAGCCAGAGAGGCGGTTGAGTCGCCCGCTGGACGGTTGCCGTCACCGAGGAGCCGCGGGACACGGACGCGCAGTCGGCACCTGGGGATACAGGGAAGCCGAAGCCGCACCTCAAGGCGATCGGCGCTCGCGAAGAGGGTGTCCGGGCCAGGCGGCGGTTCATGAACAGCATCATCGACCAGTAGGCCATCGCCTCGTCGCTGGCGGTGCGCCGCTCGAACACGTCCCGTTGTCTGCGGCGTTTCCGAGCTGGTGAGCCGGACAGTCACACGTCCCGGGTGAGCGAACCGGACGCCCTATCCGTTTTGTGCCTTCGCCAGGAGCGCTCGTATCTCGGCGGCCGAAGCCGAACCTGCCTTGAGGGAGAGGAACCCGGCCGGGGCGGAGCCGGCCGCCAGGGAGCCGAACGACTCGCTGGGCAGCTCCGTGTAGGGAGCGCCGTATGCGGGCGTGCCCGGTGCGAACCGCCTGCCCTGCGCGAGTGGTCCCGCGTCGACGGTGTCGTATCCGAGAATGTCGAGCAGCTCGGTCGCGTGCCGCTTCGCCTCGGTGTTGTCCCCGGCGATGGGGAGCGCGGTGCGGTCCTCGGCGCCTGCCGGCCTGTTCAGTACGGCGAGGTGTTGGTGGTGGATGTTGTTGAACGCCTTCACGACGTACGCCGATTCACCGAGGTACTGCTGGAGCAGTTCGCTGCTCGTGGTCGAGCCGTCGTCCAAGGCCTCGATTCCGCCGTCGCGCTGCGGGGAGTAGTTGCTGGTGTCGATGACCGTCTTGCTCGCGAGAGGTTCGCGCGGCAAGGAGTCGTACGCCTTGAACGGGACGGTCACCACCACCCAGTCGCCTGCTGCGGCGGCTTCCGCCGCGGTCGCCGCCCGGGCACGGGGGCCGAGCTCCGCGACCAGGTTGGCCAGCGTCTGTGGGCCGCGCGAGTTGCTGAGCACGATGTCGAGTCCGCCATTCACGGCCAGCCGCGCGAGAGTGCTGCCCATCCGTCCACTGCCGATGAATCCTAAGGTAGCCACGCCGGGCCAACCAGTGGGGATCCGTGCGTATTCCGTCCGTGCTCTGCACCGATGTCGGAGTTCGTCGCTGATGTGTTCAGATCGCTGCCGTGGCGGGGTCAGCGACCGTGACGGATGCTGGCTACGGCCGCACCTGCGGGCCCCCCTACCAGAACCTGCCATCCTGTGTGGGCACTGGCAGGGGAGCGGTTGGACAGGAGACGGCGTGGACGCCATGGAGATCGGGGTTGTCGAGACTGGCAGGCTGAGCCTCGTGCCGCTCGCTGTCGAGCACGCGGACGAGATGGCCGAGGTGCTCTCCGACCCCGCTCTGCATGTCTTCATCGGCGGTGCCCCGCACTCTCCGCAGGCATTGCGGGCACGGTACGAGCGCTTGGTGGCCGGCTCACCCGAACCTTCCGTGACGTGGTGGAACTGGGTGGTCCGGCTTCGCGAGGAGAACTGCCTGACCGGGACGGTGCAGGCAACGATCACCGCTGCTGGGCGTGGGTGTGCGGCCGAGGTTGCCTGGGTGGTCGGGACTGCGTGGCAAGGGCGCGGCATCGCTACCGAGGCGGCACGAGGACTGGTTGCGTGGTTGCAGGAGCAAGACGTGCAGGGGATCTGCGCCCACATTCATCCGGATCATCATGCATCTGCTGCTGTTGCCACTGCTGTCGGTCTCGCTCCAACCGGACACTGGCACGAAGGGGAGATCAGGTGGGAGCTTCCCCCGACGCACTCACCGGCCGACGATGGCGGCACAGAGGCGGGGCTCTGAAGGCGCCGTTCACACTGATGCCGACCCGCTGCGACGCAGCTGGCGGCCTGGTCCCCGGCCGAGGCCACCGGCAGCCACGACAGCCTCAGACTGTCCCAGCCCGCGACCGGCCGTTATGTACGGATGCTGGGCAAGGAACGGCGCTCCTTCTTCAACCCGGCACCGGCCACCGCCCAGTTCGGCTACTCGCTGTACGAGTTCCAGGCATGGGGCACCGGCGGCAGCGCCGCCGCCGCGTACCCGGCGCTGCCCGGCGAGCAGTCCGGCACGTACCAGACATCGTTCTTCGACGACTTCACCGGCGCCTCTCTCGACCGCTCCAAGTGGCGAGTGGTCAGGACCGGCACCGAGATGGGCTCCGTCAACGGTGAGTCGCAGGCGTACGTCGACTCCGCCGACAACATCCGCACGGAGGGAGGGAACCTGATCCTGCGGGCGAAGTACTGCAAGGGCTGCACCAAGGCGGGCGGGGGCACCTACGACTTCACCTCGGGACGCATCGACACCAACACTAAGTTCGACTTCACCTACGGCCGGGTCAACGCCCGTATAAACATCGGCGCATGCCAGATCTACCCGAGTGGCGGCCGCGCCGACCAGTGGCACACATACGCCGTGGAGTAGACGCCGACGACCATGCGGTTCTACGTCGACGACCGGTTGGTGCAGGAGACGACCCGCAACAAGCTGGAGTCCACGCGAGGCCGATGGGTCTTCGACCGCAACCAGTACGTCATCCTGAACCTCGCCCTCGACGGCGCCTACCCGGCCGGCTGGAACCAGGTGACCACCCCCTACTGGGGTTTGCCGCAGTCCGGCGTCGACAAGATCGCCGCCGGGGGAGTGCAGGCGGAGGTCGACTGGGTCCGGGTCGAGCAGAAGAGGTGAGCCCCCCGGTGCCCGGGGCGCAGCGTCCCGGGCACCGGCAACGCCGCGTCAGTCCCGCCGCCGCGCGTGGGCGGCCTCGAAGCGGGCGACCCAGTACGCCGTGCGGTCCAGGTAGGCCGTCTGCGCGCGGGCGCCCGTGCGGCCGTAGGCACCCTCGTACGAGAGGTAGTCGAGAGCGCCGGGAGTGTCGGCGGTGGCCGGTTCGATCTGGGTGCCCTCGTGCCATTCGTTGAACGAGGTGATGCTCACCCAGTCCGGGACGCCGCCCGAGTCCCCGGTGGACAGGGCATACTCCCATTCCAGGTCGTACGTCCGTCCCTGCGCCCGGTCCAGGGTCGGTGTCGTGTTGCCGGGGACGGCCCGGTCGTCGATGTAACCGGGGCCGAGCGACGGCGCCCACACCATGCCGCGCTCCGCACAGAAGGCGGCGACCTGCGACCAGTCCGGCTTGTTGGCCGTGGCGATCGCGTCGTACGTGTACACGCCGCCGAAGTCCCCGATACGGGACAGGTCCCAGGTCTGGGCCATCACGATCGCCCGGTCGTCGACCTCGTGGAGCGGCGACCAGTCCACCGTCAGAAGGCTGTTGAAGACGTAGTAGGCGCACCGCCCGCCGCGTTCCGCGTCGCGGTGGAAGGCCGGGTGGTCGCCGTAGTGCTCGGTGAGATAACGGATGTCGGCGACCACCGAGGCGGCGTCGCGACCCTCGTACGGCTCGATGTGCCAGGCCACCTGGAGCCCGGCGGCGGCCGCGGCGTCGAGGACCACCGGTGCCATCCGGTCCTCGTAACTGCCCTGCCCCCACCAACTGCTGACCAGCACGCCGGTGCCGGCCTGCCGTAGCCAGCGCATGTGCCGGTCGACGGCGCCGCGCCGGTCACCGGAGTCGTAGGGGCCGAGCACAGGGTAGTAGTCCGAGCTGATCGCCTCGGGCGGGGTCAGCTCGCCCTGCTGCCAGTGCCGCCACTCGCCGTACCCCTGAGGGTTCCCGTACCAGGGGTAGTAGAAGATGTGGGCGCGTGCGGATGGCTTGTGTGCCGGGGCGGCTGTGGCGCTGCCGGTACCCGCTGCCACGGCTGTGGTCGCAGCGGCGCCGGCGGCGAGGAATCCTCGCCGGGACAGAGGTCTGGGATGTGCGGTCATCCGGGTCACTCTCCTTGGACGGATGGACGGGAATGGCGCGGGGTGAAGCCGAGCAGGTCCGCGCACGCCTTGGTGTCGATCAGAGAGGTGCGGCCGGGCAGCGGCTCGAACGCCGGTACGCCCGGGTGGTGTTGGTGGAACAGTTCGTCGGTGGCCAGCGGTGATGATGTGTCGGCTGCCGCGACGTTGAGGACGTGGCAGCCGGTGACGGTGGCAGTCAGGGCACGGCGGATCACGGCGGCCGCGTCCCGGGTGTCGAGCCAGGCCCACAGGTCGTGCCGGTGGGCGCTGGGATCAGCCGCGACGTGGGCCAGTTGGTCCGTGAGTCGCTGACCGGTCCCGGTGAAGGGGAAGCGCAGACAGACGATGTCCGTGCCCCAGCGTCGGTGTGTGCTGCGGGCCGTCTCCTCCAGGACGACTTTGGACAGGCCGTACGGATCGCGTACGAGCGTCGGGTGCTCCTCGTCCAGGGGGACGTAGCGGGGTGAGACGGGGGCCGGTGACCAGGCGAGACCGACGGCTGCCAGGCTGGACGCCGCCACGATGCGGTGGGCTCCCGCCCGTCCGGCCTCGTCGAGGACGCGGTGGGCCGTGAGGCAGTTGGTGGCGAACAGGGCGCTGTCATCCTCGACGTTCGGGTGGGGGATCGCCCCGAGGTGGACGACGGCCTCCGCGCCGTCCACCGCCTTGCGGACGAGGTCGGTGTCCCGAAGATCGCCGATCAGGACACGGGTACCGGTCGGGGCGTCTAACGGCACGCGGTCGGTGAGAGTCAACTCGTGCCCTGCGGCGACCAGTTCGCGGGTGGCATGGATGCCGATGTGTCCCGCGGCGCCGGTGATCAGGACACGCATCAGCCCTTCACCGCCCCGACCAGGCCGTTGACGAAGTACTTCTGGAGGCTCAGGAAGAGGAGGACCACGGGGACCACCACGATGAGGGCGCCCGCCATCAGGTTGTTGTAGTGCGGCACGTTCTCGGAGGAGAGCACCTGCAGACCGAGGGGCAGGGTGTACTGGGACGGATCGTTGAGCGACACACGGGTCAGCAGGTACTCGTTCCAGGTGGGGATGGCTGTGAGCAGGGCGACGGTGATCAACGCGGGCCGAACGAGCGGCAGATGGACCTGTGTGAAAATGCGCAGCTCACCGGCGCCGTCGACCCGCGCGGAGTCGCGCAGCTCCGTGGGGACCGCGGAGAACGCGCCGGTCATGAGCAGGATCGACAGGGGTGCCCCGCCGTTCACGAACGGAAGCACCAGCCCCCAGTGCGTGCCGAGGATGCCCATTTTGTTCTCCAGGAGGACGATCGGCAGCATCACCGTCACACCTGGCACGAACAGCAGCGAGACGAAAAGCTTCTGCAGCGCACCGCGCCCGGGGAAGCGCAGCACCGCGAACGCGTAGCCGGCCGCCGCGTAGAACACCACCGTCAGCACGACGGTGTACAGCGTCACCAGGACGCTGTTGACGAAGAAGTCGAAGAAGTGCAGCTCGTTCCAGGTGTCGACCAGGGTCTGGAGCGTGGGGTGGTCCGGGATCAGATGACCACCGCGCACCACCTCGACCTGGTCCTTGAACGCCGTCGACACCATCCACAGGAACGGGTAGACGCTGACCAGCGCGTACAGGGTGAGCAGCACGCCCACGACGATCCGGGCCGACGAGCGGCCGGACGGCGCTCGTCGGGCGGGGCGGACCGGACGGGGCCGGGCCGTTGATATCGTTGTCATGTCTTGCTCCGCAGCGCTCGCAGGTTGATCAGGGCGAGGACGAGGGCGGCCGCGAACAGGAGCCAGCCCAGGGCACTTGCCAGGCCGAGGGTGGGAGAGAGGTTTTTGAGGAAGGCCAGCCGGTAGGCCTCCAGACCGAGGACATTGGTGTGGTCTCCGGGGCCTCCGTTGGTCATCACGAGGAATGTCTGGAACCCTTGGAGCGCCTCGCGCAGATTCAGCAGCAGGACGATCGCGGTGATCGGCCTGACCAGTGGCCACACCACGGACATGTTGGTGCGCCACCAGCCCGCGCCGTCCAGTTCGGAGGCTTCGAGGATGCTGCGGTCGATGCCCTGCAGACCCGTCAGGTACAGCAGCATCGCCACGGGGACATGGCCCCACACGGTGATCACGATCATGGTGGGCATGGCTGTGGAGGGATCGCCGAGCCAGCCCTGCGGTTGCTGCAGCGAGCCCAGACCCAGACCGCTGAGCAGGGAGTTGATGGCTCCGTCGGGCTGGAGGATGTACTGCCAGGCGAAGAACACCGCGACGCCGCTGGTGACGTACGGCAGGAAGTAAACCGAGCGCAGAACGCCCTGGAACTGCTTGACCTGGTTGAGGAGCACCGCGAGCGGAAACGAGACGACAACGGTCAGCGCGGGGGCCGCGACCATCACCCAGATCGTGTTGGCGGCGGCGTGCCGGACGCGGGGCGCGTACACGGGGTCGCGCCACAACAGGTCCTTGTAGTTGTCGAGGCCGACCCACTCCCAGTTGGGGGCGAAGCCGTTCCACTTGGCGAAGGACAGCGTGAATCCGTAGCCGACCGTGTACAGGCCCATCACCAGGAACAGCACGACGGCCGGCGCGACGAACAGGTAGCCCGTGAGCGCCTCGTACCGGTGGTCCTTGCACCGTGAGGGCCCGCTCCTGGGCACCGCGGTGCGATCCTTCTCCACCCTCGCGGGGAGCGTGGGCTGGAGCGTCACTGGTCGGCTGCCTTCCAGTACGACTGGTTCAGATTGCTGATCTTGCGTGCGGTTGATTCGACGGAAGCGCGCTTGAGCGGGGACATGTCGGCGAGGATGTCGCCGACGTCGTTCTGCTCGTAGCCGGGGGACTGGAAGTTCTGGTTGAGGTTGGCGTCGTACGTCGTCTCGGGCGTGCCCTTGAAGCTCTGGAGCATGGAGTTGAGCGTCGGGCCGAGCGCCTTTGCGGTGTCGGCGCCGAGGTCCGTGGCCGGCAGGTCGGTGGCGTCCTGCGCGAACTGGGCGGCGACCTTCTTGCCGGCCAGGAACCGCATCCACTTCTTGGCGTTGTCCGGCTGCCTGCTCGCCGAGCTGAGGGTGATGCCGGTGAGCGCCATCGGGGCCAGCGCCCGGTCGGGGACCGCACTGCTCTTGGGGGCGGGCAGGCCGAAGGCGTAGACGTCGTCCGGGTTCATGCCGCTCTGCTGCAGGAAGGCGAGGGTGAACGTGCCGCCGACATCGAACGCCGCCTTGCCCTGGGCGAAGGTCTGGTCCGCCTGGTCGACGTCGAGCGACTGGGTGCCGGGCGTCCAGTACGGGGTGAGCTGGTTGTACTGGGAGAGCACCTTGACGCCGTTCGGCGAGCCGAAGTCGGCGCTCTTGTCCTTGCCCCACAGGTCCTCGTAGCTCTTCTTGCCGAGCTGGGCGAAGGCGAGCGGCTGGAGTATCCAGTTGAGGCCTGGGCCTTTGGCCTTGAGTCCTGTGGTGAGGCCGCCGTTCTTCGGGTCCTTCTTCGTCGTCGCCCTGAGGGCGGAGATCAGGTCCTCCCAGGTCTTCGGGGGCCGCGTGATCCCGGCGTCGGCCAGTTTCTGCTTGTTCGCGTAGACGATGCCGAACGTGCCGATGGTCAGCGGGACGCTGTAGCGCGCGCCCTCTTTGATGCCGTTGTCCGAGGACTTCTTGTTCTGGGACTTCTTGAAGCGCTCGGGCGTGATGAGGCCGGATTCGTGTACGGAGTGCTGGATCGCGTCGAGCCAGTCGCCCTTGTAGTCGTCGCGCAGGTCTGCGGCGATGCCGGCCGCGCCGAGGACGCGGTCCTCGCCGTCGGAGTGCACCTCGAGGACGTCGGGCAGATCGCCGGTCTTGGCGGCGCTCTGCACCTTGGTCATATAGGCCTCTTCAGGGGTGAAGACCTCGATGCTGACGGAGATGCCGGTCTCGTTCTTGAACTCCTTGGCGGCGTTGCGCAGAGCCTTGACGTGGGACTGCTTGAAGGTCCACATCGTGAGGCTCTTGGCGTCCGAGTCACCGGAGCCGCTGTCGCCGCAAGCCGTCAGGGCGCTGAGTGACAGCGCGGTGGCCACGGCGGTGGCGACGTACTTGGCCTTGCGGGAAGTTGAGATACGCATGAACCCCTACCTAGGGTCGACCGTTCAGAAGGCCGAATGGCGTTGGAGTGACTGAACTTAGGCTCGTCGTGATATAGCGTCAAGACGCAGGGCGGGATTGAGCGTGGGTGACGGTCCAGTCGGGATCTGGGCGGGAAGCGGAGGGGCAGTGGAATCGGTGACGGACGCGGCGGGGGTCCGCAAGGTCGAAGAGGTCAAGTCCGCGGCTCGGGTCCTGGAGGTCCTCGAACTCCTCGGGCGGGACGGCGCCCGCCTCTCGCTCGCGGAAATGGCGAGCGCGATGGCCGTGCCCAAGAGCAGCCTGCACGCGATCCTGCGCACCATGCAGGCGAGGCGTTGGGTGGACGTCGACCCGTCCGGCACGCGCTACAGCCTGGGCTTGAAGGCCCTGCTCACCGGCACCGCGTATCTGGCCGGCGACGACGTCGCGAGCCTGGCCGGGCCGGTGCTGGACGCCTTGGCCGAGGAGACCGGCGAGGCGGTGCATCTCGGCAGGCTCGACGGCACGCACGTCGTCCACCTCGCCAAGCGCGAGTCACGGCACGCGCTGCGGACGTACTCCGCGGTGGGGTATCGGCTGCCGGCGCACGCCACGGCTTTGGGCAAGGCCGTGCTCTCGCAGCTGGACCCGGCGGAGGTGCAGCGTCGGCTCACCTGGCCGCTGGAGAAACTCACGCCGGACACCGTCGTCGACCCGGACGCCTTCCTGGCCGAACTCGCGGAGGCGCGGCTACGGGGCTGGGCCATGGACGACGGGGAGAACGCGGTGGACATCCGGTCCGTCGCCGTGCCGCTGGGCGTGTCCTCGGACGGCGGTGACGCGGTGAGTTGCTCGGCGCCGCGCAGCAGGATGGGCGACGACCGGATCGAGGAAGTGGCCCAGGCGGTGACCGAGGCGGCGCACTCCCTGAGCATGCTCCTCAAGCGACTAGGCCAGCACTGAGCGCACACGCACGGCGCCATGCGCGCTTGAGGGCCGGGAGCTCGCGCCCCCGGCCCTCAAGTGCCATATCTGTATGGCCGTTGACAAAACGGATCCCCACTCCATACGTTCGGATAGCAGTACGTCATTCTGCTACTCGAATGCTGGAGTCCGTATGACGGAGCCTGGTGCCTTCGCCCTCACCCGCCTGCTCGCTCCGGCCCCCTGGGTCGATGAGCGCGGGTCCAAGATCCGCATCACGGCCGTCCGCACCTTCCTGACCGCCCCGCACGGCTGCCCCCATCTCATCGTCCGCGTGGAGACCAACGAACCGGGGCTGTACGGCCTGGGCTGCGCCAGCGATCCGCAACGCACTCTTGCCGTCCGCTCGGTCCTCGACGACTACCTCGCCCCGCTGCTCACCGGACGTGACCCGGACGACATCGAAGATCTGCACCGGCTGATCCTCAACAGCGCCTACTGGCGCGGCGGTTCGCTGACCGGCAACGCCCTCGGCGGCATCGACGTCGCCCTGTGGGACCTCAAGGCGAAGCGTCTGGGCGTCCCGCTGCACTCCCTGTTCGGCGGCCGAGTGCGCACCGGCGCCGAAGCGTACACCCATGTCGACGGGGCCGACGCCGAGGAGATCGCCGACAAGGTGGGCGTGGCCCGGCAGCGCGGATACCGGCATGTGCGAATCCAGGCCGCGGTGCCGGGATCGGACACATACGGGGCAGGTGGTGGTGCCGATCCGCAGGCGGTGCGCGAGCGCCGGGTGCCGTGGGACTCCGCGGCGTATCTGCGTACCGTCCCCCGGGTGTTGGCACGAGTGCGCGAACTCGTGGGCGACGACGTGGAATTGCTGCACGATGTGCACGAACGGCTCGATCCTCGCCAGGCCGCGGACTTTCTGCGCCGTGTCGAGGACATCGGCCTGTACTTCGTCGAGGACCTGCTCGCCCCCGAGGACGCCGCGCACTTCGCACGGCTGCACGCCGTTTCGCCGGTGCCCCTCGCCGTGGGTGAACTCTTCAGCGATCTTCAGCAGTTCGTGGCGCTCCTGAGGGGACCGGACATCGATTTCGCGCGCATGCGCATCCCCACGCTCGGTGGCCTGACTCCTGCCCGGAAGCTGGCAGCCCTGTGCGAACTGCACGGGGTCCGCCTTGCCCCGCACGGACCGGCGGACGTCAGCCCCGTCGCCCAGGCCGCGACCCTCGCGCTCGACGTCAGCAGCCAGGCCTTCGGCGTTCAGGAGGCGGCCGTCTTCAAGGAGCCGGTGCACGAGGTGTTCCCCGGCACCGTGGTGGCACACGGCGGGCTGTTTGTGCCCTCCGGAGCGCCAGGCCACGGCGTCGACTTCGACGAGGCTGCGGCCCGGCGCCACCCGGTGCCCGAGCCTCTCGGCCACGACCGGTGGGCGCTGCTGCGCAACACCGACGGCAGTGTGCAGCGGCCCTGAACCCGTCGCGCATACATGGGAGCTCTACGGCGCCCAGCGTAAGTCCATTGATTTGACTTAAGGCACCGAGCACAGTGCCCCAAGCCCCAGATGAAGCCGGGGCGTGGAGGCGAGAGCACACCCCCTGGGTGTGCTCTCGTCGTGCTCGCATACCCGAAACGTCAATCCTTTTCTTTACAGACGGCCTTGGATTTGGAATCTAAGTCCCCTGACAAAAGAAATACCCCCGGCTCTCATCTGCAATTCAAGGGAGCCGGTGCGAAGCGTTGACTTGATAACACACATGGTTTTACATAGCGGTTACTGGCTGGACGCGAAGGGGACCGCCCATGCTCGAAGAGCGCATAGCCGCATTCCTCGCCCAAAGGCTGCGACCGGCGCTGTACCCGCTCCGCATTCCTCTCGATGTCGGCGCCTGGCATCTGCCGGGCGAGCCCGTGCCGGCACCTGTCGCCCTGCGCGCCGACTACGAACCGTTCTGCGTTGGCGACACATGGGGGCGGCCGTGGTCAACCACCTGGTTCACGCTCCGGGCGACCGTGCCGAAGCGCTGGGCGGGCCGTCGCGTCGAGGCGGTCCTCGACCTGGGCGGCGGGGAAGGCGCCAGGCCGCGGGCGCTTGTCCGCGACGCGTACGGAGCGCCGCTGCAAGGACTGGGCGCCGAGCATCCGGACCCGGTCCTCGTCGCCGGGCGCGCTCATGGAGACGAGGACGTACGACTCTTCGTCGAGGCCTCCGTCGCCGCGGCCGCAGCCGATGCCCTGCCGCTGCGGGTGAGCCGTGCCGACCTCGCCGTGCGCGACGAGGCAGTGTGGCGGCTGTCGCACGACATAAGGGCGCTGCACCGACTGCAGCGCTCGCTGACCGACGACGTACCGCGCGCGGCCCGCATCCGCGACGCCCTGGAGCGCGCGATGGACGCCGTCGACCCGCGGGCCGTCGGCCGCACCGCCTCCGCCGCATGCGCCGCGCTCGCGCCCGAACTCGCCCGTGCCGTCGAGCCGTCGAGCCGCCCCGCCCTTGTGGTGGGAGAGAGCGCACCCGCCCCGCTCGGCGCCGTGCCCCTGCACGAGGCGGTCCGTGCCTGCGCCCGTGACTTCAGCACGCTCGCCGCGCTTGCCGACGAGTACCCCGGATTCGTCTCCGTCGCGCCCGCGGTGCAGCACTACGCCTGGATGAAACAACACGAGCCGCATGTCTTCGAGCGACTGCGCAAGATGGTCGCCGACGGCGCCTCGCTGCCCGTCGGCGGCCTGTGGGCGCAGGGCGACACCGAACTCGCCGGGTCGGAGTCGCTGGTACGGCAGTTCGTGCACGGGCGTCGTTTTCTCCGCGGCGAGTTCGGCGCCGACAGCGACGGTGTCTGGCTGACCGACGCGGCCGGTGTCTCGCCGGCCCTGCCACAGATCGCCAGGGCCGCGGGCGCGCACTGGCTGCTGGTCTCCCGTCGGGACGCATCGCGGTCGCGGTCAACCTTCACCTGGGAGGGCATCGACGGCACCGTCGTGCTCACCCGCCTCATGGGCCGTGCAGCCGGCCCCGGTAGCGACGACGCCTCTGCCCGGTCCTTGCACACCCTGCGCAACCCCGACCGCGCCACGCTGGAGCGGGCCCGCCGCCTTGCGGACCTGGACGGCCCGCCGTCACACGCCTTGCACCCCGCACACGACACGGACGTCGGCGCCAGGATGCGCGGCGCCCTCGACCTCGCCCCCCACGCGGGCGCGTACAGCAGCCAGGCGCGCACCAAACGAGGCAACCGGACGTGCGAAGTGCTGCTCCATGAGGTGGAGTTGTGGTCGGCCACGGCAGCGGTGCGGCGCGGCATTCCCTACCCGTACGACGCACTCAACCGCATCTGGGAGTCTGTGCTCACCCAGCAGAGCCACGACGTCCTCGCCGGTGCCGCGGTCGCCCGCGCCCGCCAGGACGCCGAGGACGCGCACCACCAGGCCGCGCGCCGACTCACCCGGATCGTCCACCGCGCGCTCGGGCCGGGCGGGGACGTCGCCGCGCACAACGCGGCACCGTTCGCCCGCCGCGAAGTCGTCCTGCTGGACGGCGTGGTCGAGGGCGCCGCCGTCGCCCAGGGGCTGCCCGACGGGCGGTGTGCCATGCTCGCCGAGGCGCCCGCCCACGGCAGCGGCCCGGTGGGCATCGCACTGGACGGCACGGCACCGGTCACGGTCCGCCGCACGCGCGAGGGGCACCGCGTGCTCGACAACGGCCTGGTGCGCGTCACCGTCGACGGCGACGGTCTCGTGTGTTCCCTCGTCGACCCGGTCACGGGTCACGATGTCATCGCCCCCGGCGGCCGCGGAAATCTACTGGAACTCCACCGTGACGAGCCGGTCGCCGACCCGGCCCGCACACTCGCGCTCGGCAGCGACCGGACACGCCGGGACCTGATCCACGCGCAGGACATCGAACTTCTCGCGAACGGGCCGCTGGTGGCCACGGTGCGGGTACGCCGCGGAAACGGCCGTTCCGTCTTCACACAGGATCTGACGCTGACCGCGGGCGGGCCCTCGCTGACGGTCGACACCGAGGTCGACTGGCGCGAGCGCGACACCACCCTCAAACAGACGTGGCCGCTCAGCGGGCCAGCATCACACGTGCGGTGCGGCATCGCCTTCGGCCACACCGTGCACACACCGGGCGACGGAGAGGAGCGGGCGGCGCAGCGCTGGATCCACGTCGACGCCCCCACGTGGACGGTCGGCTTCGCCGGCGACGTCACCCACGGCCACGACGTCGTCCATCGCGAACGGTGCGACGGCGGTACGGACACGACGCTGCGGCACACCCTGCTCCGCGCCCCGCACAGCCCTGACCCGCACGCCGACCGGGGAGTGCACCGCTTCCGGCACACCGTGCGGCCCGGCGCCACAGTCGGCGACGCTGTCGCGGACGGCTACCGCCTGGACATGCCCCTGCGCCTGTCGGACGGGGCGTCGTCGTTGCGTCCGCTGGTGCGCGTCGACCACCCGGACGTCGTCGTGGAGACGGTGAAGCTCGCTGAGGACCGCAGCGGAGACGTCGTCGTACGTCTGTACGAGTCCGGCGGCAGCGCTGCGCGGACCACGCTCACCGCTGACTTCGCCGTCGCCGAAGCGTGCACGACCGACCTGCTCGAGGAGAACGCCGTCCCGGACGCCCACGACGGACCCCACATCCACCTGAAACTGCGCCCGTTCGAGATCCGCACCCTGAGGATCAGCCGGGCTCAGGCCGACGAGGAGCCACTCGGTGCCTGATCCCCTCCACGCCGACACGCTGACGCCCCAGACCCGGGCGACGCTGCGCGACTGGGCCGCGGCCGACGGGCCCCTCGCGCTGCGCGCCCGGATCGTGCTGCTGGCCGCCGAGGGCCGGCGCGACGCGGAAATCGCACGGCGCCTCGGCGTGTCCCGGCAGACCGTGGGCGCCTGGCGGCACCGCTGGTACAGCGGCGGACTCGCCGGGCTCGAACAGCGCCGGCGCACCGGACGGCCCGTCACGGTCGACGAGGCGGACGTCGTCACCAGGACCCTGCTCGCGCCCGGAGGCAGCGGTGCGAGCCGCGCCATCGCCCGCGAACTCGGCGTCTCCCACGCCACGGTCGCGGCGATCCGCCGCCGCTGGAACATCATGCCGGACCAGCCGATCGTCCCCCGCATCCCTACCCGTCCGCCACTGCTCGGCGTCGATGCGTGGGTGATGGGCCTGTACGCCGACGCCGACCGCGGCGTCCTGCTCGTCGGCACCCGTACGGAGGTCCCGAGGCCCGCGGCCGCGGTCACCGTGATCGACGCCGAGGTGCTGGCCGGACTCGACCGGGCCTTGGACACCCTGCGCCTCGAACCCGCGGCAGTTGAGGAGGAGTTCAGCACCTTCCTCGCCGACGCGGCGGCCCTGCACGCGGACATCACCCTGCACGCCGTCACGCTGTGGTCGACCGATGAGCGGCGGCCCGCCGGATCGCTCGTCAGCCACCACGACCTGCCTGTGCGCGCGAGCTGGCGCGGCTTCCTCAATGCCCTGATCGCCCTGGACAGCACGAGCCACCCCGAGTCGTCACGCCGGGTCTTCCTCGACCTGGTGGCGGCGCTCGAGCGCCCCGCACAGTCGGCCGGCCGCTCGGTCCGCTGGCTGCGCGAGCGCGTCGCCGAGCACCAGAGCCGTCCGGATGGCGGTTGGCACGCCCCGGACGCACCGTCGTTCAGTGGAGTCAACCAGCTCGACCTCGGATCCTTCAACGAGTGCGTGGTCATCGAGACCGTACGCCTGGTCGGCACCGTCACCCGCGGCGAGATCGCCCACCGGACCGGCCTCACCCAGCAGTCCGTGTCCCGTATCGCCCGGTCGCTGCTGGACCGTGGCTTTCTCGTGGAGGACGCCCAGCGCCGTGCCACTTCCGGCAAGCCGCGCACACCGGTTCGGCTGTGCGGCTCCGCCGCGCACGCCCTCGGCCTGCACATCGACCCGGAGGTGCTCACCGCCGTCGTGATCGACCTCGACGGAGCCCTCGTGTGTACGTGCACACGCACCGTCAGTGCCGACATCGACCCCGCCGAATTCGTCGCGCAAGCCGTCGAGGTGGGCCATGAGGCGCTCGGCAAGGCGCGTGGCGCCGTTCAGCCCAACGGCTTCCTCGGCGTCGGCGTGGCCGTGCCGGGACCGGTCGACATCGCCTCCGGCACCGTCCTCGGGCCGCCCCTGATGCGGGCCTGGCAGGACCTGCCCCTGCTGTACCTGCTGAAGGAGCACTTCCCCTGCCCGGTCCTCATCGAGAAGGACTCGCTCGCCGCCGCCGCGGGCGAGCGCTGGATCGGGCGCGACCGCAGGGCCCGGGACTTCGCCTACCTCTATCTCGGCACCGGCGTCGGCTCCGGCCTCTACCTCAACGGCGACCTCTACCGTGGAGTCAGCGCGAACGCAGGGGAGTTCGGGCAGCTGTGCGCGCTCGCCCTTGACCGTGTCGCCGCGGACGGACGGCCCGAGATCCTGCCCGAGTGCAACCCGCCCGTGTCGGTGCCGCGGTTCGCCGAGCGGCTCGGCCTGCACACCGCCGGCACGGAGCACAGCAGCACCGAGGCATACCGCGCCGTCGGGCGCGCGGCCGCGGCCGGACACCCGGCCGCCACCGCCGCCCTGCGCGAAGTGGCACGTGCCGTCGGGCGAGGAGCCCTGGGGCTCGTTGATCTTCTCGACATCGACCTGATCGTTCTGGGCGGCCCGTTCTTCACCGACGACGTCGCCGACTGCTACTTGGAGGAGATCGGGCGCGCCGTCAATGAGTTCCCCACCGCCCGCCGGTTGCGGCGCGTCCACGTGGAGCGCTCGGTGCTGAGCGCGGAAGCCGCCGCGGTGGGCGCCGCGTCGACACTGTTCCACGCCACGTTCACCCCGCGCCTGAAGGGACGCGAGCGGGGCTGAGGCAGGGGAGGGAGCGCCCCGCCTCAGCCGGGCCGGCCCGGCCCCCGCCCCGCCGCCCCCCGCCGGGCGGGGGGGGGGGCGGGGGGCGGGCGGGGGGGGCGC
>NZ_JBIRSJ010000031.1:0-85779 GCF_044334165.1 Streptomyces sp. NPDC020845
CAACCCACCAGCCACACACGCAGCCGCCACCTCACCCTGCGAATGCCCCACCACCGCAGCAGGCTCCACCCCGAAAGACCGCCACACCGCAGCCAACGACACCATCACCGCCCACAACACCGGCTGCACCACATCCACACGGGCCCACAGCGGATCCTCCGCGTCCCGGAACACCACATCCTTCAGCGACCAGTCCACAAACGGCGCCAGCGCACGCTCACACGCCACCATCGACTCCGCGAACACCGGCGAGGCATCCCACAACTCCCTCCCCATACCGACCCACTGCGACCCCTGACCCGGGAACACGAAGACGATGCCGCTGCGGACCTCGGCGGTGCCGGCGATCACATCGGTGTTCGGCTCCTGGGCCGCCAGGGCGCGGACCCCCTCGGTCAGCGCCGCCATGTCGCCGCCCAGCACGACCGCGCGCTGCTCGAACGCCGAGCGTGTCCCTACCAGCGAGAAGCCCACGTCCCGCGGGCTCAGGTCGGGCTGCTGTGTGAGGTGGTCCAGCAGCCGTGCGGCCTGCTCGCGCAGCGCCGCCTCGTTCCGGCCGGTGACCACCCACGGTGTCACCGGCAGCTCCGCCGGGGCGTCCCCGTCCGCCTGTTCCGCCGGGGCGGCCTCGGGGGCCTGCTCCAGGATGACGTGGGCGTTCGTGCCGCTGATCCCGAAGGACGACACACCCACGCGACGCGGCTGCTCCGTCTCCGGCCACTGACGTGCCTCGGTCAGCAGCTCCACCGCACCCGCCGACCAGTCGACCTCAGGCGTCGGCTCGTCCACGTGCAGCGTCTTGGGCATGATGCCGTGCTGGAGCGCGAGGGCGGCCTTGATGACGCCGGAGATGCCGGCCGCAGCCTGGGTGTGACCGACGTTGGATTTGAGGGTGCCGAGCCAGAGAGGCCGGCCGTCGTGCCGTTCCTGGCCATAGGTGGCGAGCAGCGCCTCGGCTTCGATGGGGTCGCCGAGCGTGGTGCCGGTGCCATGCGCCTCGACCATGTCGACGTCCGCGAGGGTCAGCCCGGCATTGGCGACCGCCTGCCGGATCACCCGCTGCTGCGACGGACCGTTCGGAGCACTCAGACCGTTCGACGCACCATCCTGGTTCACGGCCGACCCGCGGATCACCGCGAGGACGGGGTTGCCGTCCCGGCGCGCGTCGGACAGGCGTTGGATCGCGAGGACGCCCGCGCCTTCGCCCCAGCCGGTGCCGTCCGCGTCCGAGGAGAACGCCTTGCAGCGGCCGTCGCCGGCCGATCCGCCGGTGGCGGAGAACTCGGTGAAAATGGTCGGCGTGATCAGGACAAGAACGCCGCCGGCCAGTGCGAGGTCGCACTCGCCGGTGCGCAGCGACTTGATCGCGAGGTGCAGGGCGACGAGGGAGGACGAGCACGCGGTGTCCACCGTGACCGCCGGCCCCTCCAGGCCCAGCACGTAGGAGATCCGGCCGGACAGGACACTGCCGGGGGCGCCGGTGAGTGCGTAGCCTCCGGCGCCCTGGGCTGAGTTCATCACGAGCGCGCCGTACTCCTGGGGGGCGCCGCCGATGAACACGCCGGTGCGGCTGCCCTTGAGCGAGGCCGGGTCGATACCGGCGCGTTCGAGGGCTTCCCAGGAGGTTTCCAGGAGCAGTCGCTGCTGGGGGTCCATCGCCATCGCCTCGCGCGGCGAGATGCGGAAGAACGCGGGGTCGAAGTTGCCCGCGTCGTGGAGGAAAGCGCCGGTACGGGCGGCGGGGACATCCCAGTCCTCCCATCCACGGTCGGTGGGGAAGTCCGACATGGCGTCACGGCCCTCGGCGATGAGCTGCCACAGGCCCTCGGTATCACGGACTCCGCCGGGATAGCGGCAGCCGATGCCCACGATGGCGAGGGGCTCCGAGGATGCCGCGCTGAGCCGCTGGTTCTGCTGGCGCAGCCGCTCGTTCTCCAGCAGTGAGGCCCGCAGCGCATCGACGATCTCCGACATGGAACTGCTCATGCTCAACTCCCACTCAGGTGTTTCGTCAATGCGCAAGGACAGGCTTGTTTGCAGGCTAGGGGGCCAGGGCGTGGATCCCGGCCCCAGTTCAGGACCGCGAACACCCCTAAGTTCGGGTGGGGTGGCGCAGGCAGGGGTGGTTCTCAGGTGAGGCCGAACTCGTCGCCGAGCAGGTTGACTAGTTCCTCGGTGCTCACCGAGTCGAGGTCGGTATCGCCGTCCGTGTCCTCACCGTCGGTGTCGTCCGCGGTCTCCTCGAGCGCTGTCAGCAGCACCCGCAGCCGGGTCGCCATCGCTCCGCGGTCGTCGGCACCGGGCGCCATCGAGCGGACCGCGGTTTCGAGTTCACGCAGGGCGAGCAGGGCCGGGTCGGTGGCGGTGGCGGTGTCCAGTTCCATGCCGGCGAGCAGGCGGGTGGCCAGGGCCCGTGGGGTGGGGTGGTCGAAGACCAGGGTCGCGGGGAGCCTGACGCCGGTGAGGGCGCTGAGGCGATTGCGGAGGTCGACGGCCATCAGGGAGTCGAAGCCGAGGGTCTTGAACGCCTTGGTGACCGGTACCGCGTCCGCCGAGGGCAGGGCGAGCACCGAGGCCACCTCGGTGCGGACGAGATTCTCCAGGGCGCCGGTCCGGTCGTCCTGCGACAGGGGGCGCAGGCGGTCGCGGAGACCGGACAGGTCGGGGGCGGGGTCGCCGGGCCGGCGTCGGGGTCGGGGCACCAGGGGGCGCAGGGCGGGGGGCAGGGACGCCCGGTCGGCGGTGGACAGGCCGCCGGGTTCGAAGCGGAAGGGCAGCAGCACCGCTTCCCCGGTGGCGTGGGCCGCGTCGAAGAGGGCCAACCCGTCGTCCGGGGTGAGCGGCTGCATGCCCGCGCGGGAGATGCGTCGCAGGTCGGCCGCGGCGAGCTGGGCGGTCATGCCGGCGCTGCTCTCCCAAGGACCCCAGGCGAGCGAGAGCGCGGGCAGGCCATCGGCCCGCCGTCGCAGGCACAGGGCGTCCAGGTAGGCGTTGGCAGCGGCGTAGGCGGACTGGCCGCCGCCGCCGAGGGCTCCGGCGAGGGAGGAGCAGACGACGAAGGCGCGCAGACCGAGGGGGGCGGTGAGGTGGTGCAGGTTCACCGCGGCGTCGATCTTGGGGCGTAGGACGCGGTCGACCTGCTCATCGGTGACCGAGCCGAGCACCCCGTCGTCGACGACGCCCGCGGCGTGCACGACGGCGGTCAAGGGGGCAGTGGACGGGATGCGGCCGAGTACTGCGGCCAGGGCCTCCCGGTCGGCGGCGTCGCAGGCGGTGATGTGGACGTCGGCTCCCGCGTCGGTGAGTTCCCGGCGCAGCTCGGCCATGCCCGGGGTGTCCTCGCCGCGGCGGCCGAGGAGCAGCAGGTGGCGTACGCCGTGTTCGCGGACGAGATGCCGGGCGAGCAGTCCGCCGATCATGCCGCCGGCTCCGGTGATCAGGGTGGTGCCGTCGGCCGGCCACGGTGCTTCCGGCGCCGGGACCTGTCCGGCCTGACGGGTGACGGCCGGTACGAGGGTCAGGGCGTCGCGGATCGCGAACTGGGCCGCGTCGGTGGCCTCGGTCCGGGCCAGGAGCTGCGACCGGGTGAGGTCGTCGAGCGTGGTGCCGGTGTCGAGGTCGACCAGGACGAACCGGTCGGGGTGTTCCAGCTGTGCGCTGCGGGCGAGGCCCCAGACCGCGGCGTGCGCCAGGTCGCGTACGCCTTCGCCCGGTTGTGCCACGACGGCGCCGCGGGTGCACAGCACCAGTCGGCTCTTGGCGAAGTGCTCGTCCTCCGCCCAGGTACGCAGAGTGTGCAGCGCCGCGTGCACGGCGTCGCGGGCTGCGCCGGCGTCGGCGCCGCCGGCGGAGGGGGCACACGGCAGGAGTACCTGGTCGGGTGCCGGGCCGCCGTCGGCGAGGTGCCGGCGCAGGGCCACGAGGTCGGCGTAGTGGTCGATGTCGGGTGTTCCGGGGGCGTCCGGGCCCACCACGGCCCAGCGGACCGTCGGGGCGCCGACGGCCCTGGGCTGTGAGGCGGGTGTCCAGTCCATACGGAACAGGGACGACGCGACCGCGGACGTGCCCAGTTGAGTGCGGGAGACGCTGCGCAGGCTCAGTCCGCCCACGGCTGCGAGTGGCCGGCCGTCGCCGTCCCAGAGGCTAACGGCCACCTCGTCGGTTCCGTTGCCGGGCGTGAGGCGGATCCGGCAGGAGGTGGCGCCGGGGCCGGGGACGGTGACGTCCCGCCAGGCGAACGGCAGAAACGGGCCGCTGCTCCGGTCGGCGCCGGGCAGGAACGCGAGGGTGTGCAGAGCGGCGTCCAGCAGTGCGGGGTGAACTCCGAAGCGCCTGGCGTCGTCGGCCGCCTGCGCGGGCAGCGCCACGTCGGCGTAGATCTCACCGTCCAGCCGCCAGACCGCGGTGAGGCCCTGGAACACCGGCCCGTAGGCGGTCCCGGCGTCGGCCAGACCGGCGTAGAACTCGTCCAGGTCGACGCGCTCGGCGCCCTGCGGCGGCCAGTGGGCCGACGGGTCGGCCGGCTGGGCCGCGGGTCCGGTGGCGAGCAGTCCCTCCGCATGCCTGGTCCATCCGGCGTCGTCGGCGGCGCGGGAGTAGACGGCGACCGGCCTGCGGTCCTCATCGGTGGCCTCGCCGACGACCACCTGCACGGTGACGCCGCCGTGTTCGGGCAGCACCAGCGGGCGGTGGACGACCAGTTCCTCCAGGTCGCCGGCGTCCAGGCGGCTGCCCGCCCAGGAGGCGAGTTCGAGGAAGCCGGTGCCGGGAAACAGGACGGCGTCCAGGACGCGGTGGTCAGCCAGCCAGGGCTGGGCGGCCAGCGAGAGCTCGCCGGTGAACAGGACGTCGCCGCCGGCTGCGCTGACCATGGCGCCGAGCAGGGGGTGCCCGGTGTCGTCGAAACCGGCCGAGGATGGGTCGCTGCGTCTGGCCGTGGACTCCGCGGGCCAGTAGGACTCCCGCTGGAAGGCGTAGGTCGGCAGGTCCACCCACCGAGCGCCGGTGCCGGCGAGGACGGCCTTCCAGTCGACGGTGACGCCGTGCACATGGGCACGGGCCAGGGCCATCAGCAGGGTGACCGGTTCCGATCCGTCACGGCGCAGCAGCGAGGTGCACACGCCGGTGGGGGCGGTGGCGAAGCAGTCCTCGGCCATCGTGGTGAGCGTGGCGTCCGGGCCCAGTTCCAGGAAGTCGGTGACGCCTGCGCCGACGAGGGTGTCGATGCCGTCTGCGAAGCGGACGGTGTGCCGGGCATGCCTTACCCAGTGGCGAGGGTCGGCGAGATCGCTCGCGCCGAGAACGGATCCGGTGAGATCGGAGACAACGGGGATCCTGGGCGCGGCGAAGGTCAGCCGGGACACCAGTTCGGCGAACTCGTCGAGCATCGGTTCCATGAGCGGCGAGTGGAAGGCGTGGCTCACGGTGAGCCGGCGGGTCCGCCGACCCCGCGCGGTGAAGTGCGCGTCGAGCGCGTCCACGGATCGAGCGGTGCCGGAGAACACCACCGAGTGGGGGCCGTTGACGGCGGCCAGGTCCACGGTGGTCGCCCTCTCGCCGAGCACCGCGCCGAGCGCCTCGGTGGCCTCCGTTTCCCCAATCTGCACGGCCAGCATGGCTCCGCCGGGCGGCAGGGCCTGCATCAGGCGCCCCCGGGCGGCCACCAGCCGGGCGGCGTCGGGCAGGTCGAGGACCCCGGCCGCATGGGCGGCGGCGATCTCGCCGACGGAGTGGCCGAGGACGTAGTCCGGCTCCACGCCCCAGGACTCCAGCAGCCGGTACAGGGCCACTTCGAGGGCGAAGAGGGCGGGCTGGGTGATGGCGGTCCGGTCGAGTTCGGCGGCCTCGGCGGTGAACACGGTGTCACGCAAGGGCCGTCCGAGCAGGGGGTCGAGATGTGCGCAGGCCTCGTCGAAGGCGTGGGCGAACGCGGGGAAGGCCGCGTACAGGTCACGCCCCATGCCGGGCCGCTGGGTGCCCTGTCCGGCGAAGAGCAGGGCGAGGCCGCCCTCTTGGGCCGTGCCGCGCAGCAGCCCGTCTAGGACGCGGCCGGCCGCGAACTCGGCGAGCCGGGCGAGCGCCTCGTCCCGGTCGGTGACCGGCAGGGCTGCTCGGTGTTCCAGTGCGGCCCGGCGGGTGGCGAGCGCGTGGCCGATGTCGGTGACAGAGCCCTCCGGCTGTTCCCGCAACCAGCTCACGAGTGTTTCGGCCTGAGCGCGTAGGCCTTGTTCGTCGTGCCCGGACAGCAGCCACGGAGTGACGGGCAGGGGTACCTGATCGACGATCGCCGACTCGGGCTCGGTGGCCTGTTCGAGGATGACGTGGGCGTTGGTGCCGCTGACGCCGAAGGAGGACACACCGGCCCGGCGGGGATGGTCCGTGGCGGGCCAGGAGCGGGTCTCGGTGAGCAGATCGACGGCGCCCGCGGACCAGTCGACGTGCGGGGTCGGCTCGTCGATGTGCAGGGTACGGGGCAGGATGCCGTGGAGCAGGGCCTGCACCGTCTTGATCACTCCGCCGATACCAGCTGCGGCCTGGCTGTGACCGATGTTGGACTTCAGGGAACCGAGCAGCACGGGGCGGTCCGGATCCCGGTCCCGTCCGTAGGTGGCGAGGACGGCCTGTGCCTCGATGGGGTCACCGAGGACGGTTCCGGTGCCGTGCGCCTCGACGGCATCGATGTCCGCAGGGGTGAGCCCGGCCCTGTCGAGTGCCTGCCTGATCACCCGTTGCTGTGACGGCCCGTTGGGCGCGGTCAGCCCGTTGGAGGCGCCATCCTGGTTGACGGCGCTGCCGCGCAGCACCGCGAGGACCGGATGCCCGTTCCGGCGGGCGTCGGAGAGACGTTCGAGGAGGACCATACCGGTGCCCTCCGCCCAGCCGGTGCCGTCGGCGGAACCGGCGAAGGCCTTGCAGCGGCCGTCGGGCGAGAGGCCGCCCTGCCTGGCGAAGTCATCGAAGAGGAACGGACTGGTCATCACGGCAACACCGCCGGCGAGGGCGAGGTCGCAGTCGCCGGCGCGCAGTGACAGGGCGGCGGTGTGCAGGGCGACCAACGAGGACGAGCAGGCCGTGTCCACGGTGACGGCGGGCCCCTCCAGGCCCAGCACGTAGGCCACGCGTCCGGACACCACACTGGTGGAGGCGCCGGTCACGCCGTATCCGGCGAGGGCCTCCGAGCCGCGGCGGAACAGACTGGTGTACCCGGAGGCGGCGGCACCGACGAAGACGCCAGTACGGCTGCCGCGCAGGGTACCCGGCGCGATACCGGCGCGTTCGAGGGCCTCCCAGGATGTCTCCAGCAGCAGCCGCTGCTGCGGGTCCATGGTCAGTGCCTCGCGGGGGGAGATGCCGAAGAACGCGGCGTCGAACTCCGCGACGCGGTCGAGAAACCCGCCCTGCTGCGGCGCGGAGCCGTCGGCGGACCGCTCGCGGCACCAGCCGCGGTCCTCCGGGAAGCCGGAGATGGCGTCGCGCTCCGCGAGGACGAAGTCCCACAGCTCCTCCGGGGTGGAGATACCGCCCGGGTAGCGGCAGGCCATGCCGACGATCACCAGGGGTTCTTCATCGGTGCGGGCGACGGCCGCGGGCGTGGCGCGGGACGGACCGGCCGGGGCGTCGGTTTCGTCCAGGCCACCGAGGAGTTCGGCGGCGAGGAAGTCGGTCAGTGCGCCGGGGGTGGGGTGGTCGAAGACCACGGTGACGGGGAGCCGGAAGCCGACGGCGCCGGTGAGCCGGTTGCGGAACTCAACGGCGGTCAGCGAGTCGAAGCCGAGTTCACGGAAGGGCTTGGCCGCGCCGACCGCGTCTGGGTCAGTGTGGCCAAGCACGGTGGCGGCATTCGAGCGGACCAACTGGAGCAGGATGCGCGTGCGTTCGGTGCCGGTGAGCGGGACCAGCCGTGCGCGCAGCGAGTCGTCCCCGGCCTCGGCGGAGCGGCGTCCGGAACGCCGGGCGGGAGCGGGTATCAGGGCTCGCATGACGGGAGGAACCCGACCGGTGGTCCCGGCGAGCGCAGCGGGGTCGAGCCTCGCGGGGACCAGTTGAGCGCGGTCGGTGCGGCAGGCCAGGTCGAATGTGGCGAGGCCCTCCTCGCTGCTCATGGGCACGATGCCGCCGCGGCTCATGCGCTGTATGTCGCGGTCGTCGAGGTTGCCGGACATCTCACTGCGCTGGTCCCAGAAACCCCAGGCGAGGGATAGCCCGGGCAGCCCCTGGGCCCGCCGGTGTGCGGCCAGGGCGTCGAGCATCACGTTGGCGGCGGCGTAGTTGCCCTGGCCGGGGGCGCCCATGGTGCCGGCCAGGGACGAGAACAGCACGAACGCGCCGAGGTCGAGGTCGCGGGTGAGTTCGTGCAGATGGACGGCACCATCGATCTTGGGGCGCAGAACGGCGCGGGTGCGCTCGGCGGTGAGGGACTCGACGAGACCGTCGTCCAGGGCCGCCGCGGTGTGCAGTACGGCGGTCAGTGGGCGCTCGGCGGGAATGCCGGCGAGCAGAGCGGCCAGCTGATCGCGGTCGGCGACGTCGCACGCGACGACGTCCACCCGGGCACCGGCCTCGGTCAGTTCCGCCGTGAGCTCCGCGACACCCGGGGCGTCGGGGCCGCGCCGGCTGGTGAGCAGCAGGCTGGTCACGTTGTGCGCGGTGACCAGGTGGCGGGCGAGCAGTGCGCCGAGCATACCGGTGCCACCGGTGATCAGGACCGTGCCGTGCGGGGAGAACGGGACGCCGGGAAGGGTGAGCACGGCCTTGCCGACGAGCGCGGCCTGGCTCAGAGCCCGGAAGGCGGCCCGGGCGTCGCGGATGTCCCAGGCGTTGACGTGCGGTGGCCGCAGGACACCGTCCTCGAACAGCCCGGTGAGGGTGACCAGCATCTCGTGGATGCGGTCGGGACCGGCTTCCGGCAGGTCGTACGCCCGGTAGACGACGCCCGGGTGGGCCGCGCCGACCTGTTCGGCATCGCGCTTGTCGGTCTTGCCCATCTCCAGGAAGTACCCGCCGCGGGGCAGCAGTCTGAGGCCCGCGTCGACGAATTCACCTGCCAGACAGTCGAGTACGACGTCCATGCCCCGGCCGTCGGTGGAGTGCAGGAACCACTGCTCGAAGTCGAGGGTCCGCGAGTTGGCGATGTGCGCGCCGTCCAGGCCCTGGGCGCGCAGGGCGTCCCACTTACCGGGGCTGGCCGTCGCGTAGACCTCGGCTCCGAGGTGGCGGGCCAGTTGGACGGCAGCGCTGCCGACGCCGCCGGCTCCGGCGTGGATGAGCACGCTCTGCCCGGCGCGCAGGCCGCCGAGGTCGACAAGTCCGTAGTAGGCCGTCATATGGGTGACGGCGACGGAGGCGGCCTCCTCGAAGGTCCAGCCATCGGGTATCCGGTGGACGGTGCGTTCGTCGGCGACGGTCACCGGGCCGAAGACCTCGGTGGCCAGGCCGAACACCTGGTCGCCGACCCGGTGGTAGGTGACCTCAGCGCCGACGGCGGTGATCACACCGGCGACCTCGCCGCCCAGGCCGGTCAGCCCGGGCACCAGGTCGAGGGCGACGACCACGTCCTTGAAGTTGATGCCGGCGGCGCGGACGGCGATCCGTACCTGCCGGGGTCCGAGGGGGGCGAGAAGCTCCGGGCAGGGGGCCGCGGCCAGCCCCTCGATCGTGCCGGGCCGGGTGTTCTCCAGCCGCCAGGCGCTCTCGCCGGCGGGGGGCAGGATGGTCGTGCCCGGGTCCCACCGGGTCAGGCTCGGCCCGCGCAGTGCTCCGTCGCGCAGCGCGAGTTGCTCCTCCTCCGAGGCGAGCGCCGTGCCGAGCGCCGCGGTGGAGGAGTCGGCGGTGTCGAGGTCGATGAGGCCGAAGCGCCCAGGATGCTCGTTCTGCGCCGAGCGCATCAGGCCCCAGACGCCGGCGGCGGCGAGGTCGGTGACGTCCTCCCTGGGGGCGGTCGCCACCGCGCCCCGGGTGAGCACGACGAGCCGGGTGTCGTCGAGCCGGCCGTCGGCGATCCAGGACTGCAGCACGGCGACGGTGTCGATCACCGGATCGCCGATCCGCTCGGCGGAGCCGTCGCCGGCGACGGGCAGCAGTGCGGTGACGGGGCCGCCCGCGGCGGCCAGCTCGGCGAGTCGCTCGACGTCGGCCACACGCGCGGTGCCTGGCAGGGCGGCGGCGACGCCCAGCGGGTCGGTGCCCAGCAGGACGCAGCGGGGCGCGGATGTCTCCTCCCCGGCCCGGACGGTCTTCCAGTCGAGCCGGTAGAGCGTGTCGGTGCGTACGGTGTCCGGCGCGGCCCCGGTCATCCGGCGCACGACCAGGGAGTCGACCGATACGACGGGGTCACCGGCCTCGTCCGCCAGTGCCACCGTGAAGTCGCTCTCGCCGCGCCGGGCGAGCCGTACCCGCAGCCGTGCGCAGCCGGTGGCGTGCAGCCGAACCCCGGTCCAGGAGAACGGCATGCCGACCCCGCCGCCGTCATCGCCGTCCCAGGTGAAGATGGCGTGCAGGGCGGCGTCGAAGAGGGCGGGGTGCAGGCCGTAGCGTTCCGCCGCTGACGTCTGGTCGGCGGGCAGCGCCACCTCGGCGTAGACGTCGCCGTCGAGGTGCCAGGCCCGGCTCAGACCGCGGAACCCGGGCCCGTACTGGTAGCCGGCCGCGGCCATGCCGTCGTAGAGACCGGAGATGTCCACGGGCTCGGCGCCCTCGGGGGGCCAGACGCCGCTGAGCCCGTCGGTATCCTCCGCGTCCACGGTGTCCTCGGGGACGAGGACACCGGAGGCGTGCCGGGTCCAGACCATGTCGGCGCCGGCGTCGTCAGGGCGGGAGTACACGCCGAGCGCGCGTGCTCCGGTGTCATCGGCCGCCTCGACGTTCACCTGGACGACGAGCGCGCCGGTGCGGGGCACGACGAGCGGGGTGTGCAGGGTCAGTTCCTCGATCCGGCCGCAGCCGACCTGGTCTCCGGCAAGCACCGCCAGCTCCACGAAGCCGGTGCCGGGGAAGATCACCTGGTCGGCCACGCCGTGATCGGCCAGCCAGCCGTGAGTGTGCAAGGAGAGCCGTCCGGTCAGCACGGCCCCGTCGCCGTCGGCCATCCGGACCAGGGCACCGAGCAGCGGGTGGTCTACCGGCGACAGGCCGACCGAGCCCACATCACCGGTGCGATCGGCGGTCTCGGCCCAGTACCGGGTGCGCTGGAAGGCATAGGTGGGCAGGTCCACGGTGCGGGCGCCGGTGCCGGCGAACACCGTGGGCCAGTCGACGCGGACGCCGCCCAGGTGGGCCTTGGTCAGGGAGGTCAGCATCCGGCCGGGGCCGCCCTCGTCCCGCCGCAGGGACTCCACTACGGCGCCCGGCGCCCCTGTGGCATCGACCGTCTGCTCGACGGCCATGGCCAGCACCGGATGCGCGCTGGACTCGACGAAAGCGTGGTGTCCCTCGGCGAGCAGGGTGCGGACGACGGGTTCGAAGAGCACCGGCGCCCGTGTGTTGTCGTACCAGTAGCCGGCGTCCATGGTGGCGGTGTCCAGCAGGCCCCCGGTCACCGTCGAGTACAGCGGCACGGTGCCGGTGCGCGGCCGGACCGGGGCCAGCAGTTCCAGCAGCCGCTCGCGCAGCGGGTCGACGAGGGCGCAGTGCGTCGGCACGGTGGCGGCCACGGTCCTGGCGCGGATGTCGTCGCGGGCGCACTCCTCGACGAACTCGGCGAGCGCGGCGTCGTCCCCGGCCACCGCGACGAGGCGGGGCCCGTTCACGCCGGCGACGGACAGCCGGCCGTCCCAGCGCCGCAGCCGCTCGCGCACCTGGTCGGCGGGGAGCGCCACCGACGCGACGGCGCCCTTGCCGACCAGGGTCTCGGCCAGCAAGCGGCTGCGCAGGCAGATCACACGGGCTGCGTCCTCGAGGGTCAGCCCGCCCGCGACGTGGGCGGCGGCGATCTCGCCCTGGGAGCTGCCGACCACGGCGTCGGGCTGGATGCCGAAGGACCGCCACAGCTCGGCCAGCGACACCATGACGGTGAACAGCACGGGCTGGACGACCTCGATGCGGTCCATGGACGCGGCGCCGGGCTCGTCGCGCAGCACGTCCAGGACCTTGAAGTCCACGAACTCCTCGATGGCCGCGGCGCACTCGGCCGCCTTGGCCGCGAACACCGGCGAGGTGTCGAGGAGTTCCCGGGCCATGCCGGTCCACTGCGCGCCCTGGCCGGGGAAGACGAACACGGCCTTGCCCTCGGCGGCGGTTCCGCGCAGTACCCCGTTGGTGGGGCGGTCGTCGGCGAGGGCCTCCAGCGCGTTCAGGAATCCATCCCGGTCGGCGGCCAGGACGGCGGCCCGGTACTCAAGACCGGTCCGGGTGGTGGCGAGCGAGAGTGCCACGTCGGTGTCGGCCGGTTCGGGATGGGCCAGCAGGTGCGTGTGCAGGGCGCGGGCCTGGCCGCGCAGGGCGTGTTCGCTGCGCGCGGACAGCACCCACGGCAGCAGCGGCCAGGGGGTTCCCTCGGGTGATGGGTCCGCCTCGTCGCCGGTCTCCGGACCACTGTCCTGCGGAGCCTCTTCGAGGATGACATGCGCGTTGGTGCCGCTGATACCGAAGGAGGAGACGGCGGCCCGGCGGCGCGTGCCGGAGGCGGGCCAGTCGCGCGCCCGGTTGAGCAGTTCCACGGCGCCGGAGGACCAGTCGACGTTCGGGGTGGGTTCCTCGGCATGCAGCGTCCTGGGCATGACGCCGTGCCGCAGAGCCTGCACCATCTTGATCACGCCGGCCACCCCGGCCGCGGCTCCGCTGTGCCCGATGTTGGACTTCAGCGAGCCCAGCCACAGCGGCCGGTCGGCCGGCCTGGCCTGGCCGTAGGTGGACAGCAGCGCATCCGCCTCGATCGGGTCGCCGAGACTGGTCCCGGTGCCGTGCGCCTCGACGATGTCCACGTCGGCGGGTGTGAGGCCCGCGTTGGCCAGCGCCTGGCGGATGACTCGCTGCTGCGAGGGGCCGTTGGGCGCGGTCAGCCCGTTGGACGCGCCGTCCTGGTTGACGGCGCTGCCCCGCAGAACCGCGAGGACCCGGTGGCCGAGCCGGCGGGCGTCGGACAGCCGCTCGACGGCGAGGACACCGACTCCCTCGCTCCATCCGGCACCGTCGGCCGCCGCCGAGAACGCCTTGGAGCGGCCGTCGGGTGCCAGTGCGCGCTGACCGGACAGGGCCAGGTGGACGGCGGAGGTGGACAACGTCGTCGCCCCGCCCGCCAGCGCGAGGTCGCACTCGCCGTTGCGCAGCGCCTGCACGGCGAGGTGCAGGGCCACCAGTGAGGAGGAGCAGGCGGTGTCGACGGTGACGGCGGGGCCCTCCAGGCCCAGGACGTACGAGATGCGGCCGGACAGGACGCTGTTGGAGGTGCCGGTGGCGGCGTAGCCGTCCAGCCCGCCCGGTGCGGCGGCCAGCAGAGTGCCGTAGTCCTGCTGGCTGAGGCCGGCGAACACTCCGGTACGGCTGCCGCGTAACGCGTGGATGTCGAGACCGGCCTGTTCCAGCGCTTCCCAGGAGGTCTCGAGGAGCAGGCGCTGCTGAGGGTCCATGGCCTGCGCCTCACGCGGGGAGATGCCGAAGAAGGCCGCGTCGAACGAGGCGATGTCGTCGATGAACCCGCCACCATCCGCGTAGCAGGTGCCGGGGTTGCCGGGGTCGGGGTGGTAGAAGCCGTCCAGGTCCCAGCCCCGGTCGGTGGGGTAGGGGCCGATCGCGTCGGTCTCCTCGATCACGAGCCGCCAAAGGTCCTCGGGGGTGCTCGCCCCGCCGGGATAGCGGCAGGCCATTCCGATGATCGCGACCGGCTCGGTGCTCCGTGCCTCCACGTCGGCCAGGCGCCGACGCGTACGGTGCAGTTCGGCGCCGGCCCGCTTGAGGTAGTCGCGCAGCTGCTGCTCGTTGGCCATCGGACTCAGTCCTCTCCGAATTCCCCGCTGATGAAGTCGAACAGCTCTTCATCCGTGGCGGAATCGAGCTTGCTGCTGATGTCGCCGTCATCGGCTCCATGGCCGTCGTCGGGCTGGGCGCTCCAGGCGGAGGCCAGGGCGCGCAACCGGGCCGCGATCTGCTCGCGGGTGGCGGTGTCGGCCGGGGGCGCCGCGAGCGCGGCCTCCAGGTGGTCGAGCTGGGTGAGCACCGGCAGGGGCGCCCCGACCTGTGACCGCAGGACCTTGCTCTCCAGGTATTCGGCGAGCGCGTCCGCCGTGGGGTGGTCGAAGACCAGCGCGGCGGAGAGCTGGACGCCCGTCGCGGCGACCAGGCGATTGCGCAGCTCCACCGCGGTGAGTGAGTCGAAGCCCAGCTCCCGGAAGGTGCGCCGGGCATCGAGCGGGGTGTCGGCCCCGTAGTCCAGCACGGTGCCCACCTGTCGCTGGATCAACTCCAGCAGCAGCCGCCTGCGACTGCTCCCGGGCTGCTCTGCCAGCCGCTGCGCGAAGGACTGTCCCGCCGCCTGTGCGGGGCCGGCGGCGGCTCGGCGCAGCGGTGTGCGGACCAGTGCGCGGAACGGGGCGGGCAGGGCGGAGTCGGCTGCCTTCCTGCGCAGCACAGCCGTGTCCAGGCTCATCGGTACCAGGGTCGCCGCACCGGAGTTCCACGCCCGGTCGAACAGCGCGATGCCCTGCTGCGGGGTGAGGGCGAGGACGCCCGCCTGGGCCATCCGACGGCGGTCGACCTCGGACAGGCGCGCCGACATGCCCATGTCGGTCTCCCACAGGCCCCAGGCGAGCGAGGACGCCGGGAGCCCGGCAGCCTGTCTGGTCTGCGCCAGCGCGTCCAGGAAGGCGTTGGCCGCCGCGTAGTTGGCCTGCCCGGCGCCCCCGAGCACGCCGACGCCGGAGGAGAACAGCACGAAATGGGAAAGCTCAAGGCCGGCGGTCAGCTCGTGCAGGTGCTGCGCGGCCTCGGCCTTGGGCCGCAGCACGGTGTCGACGCGCTCGGGGCTCAGTGTGGTGAGCACGCCGTCGTCCACGACTCCGGCGATGTGCACGACCGCGGTCACCGGGTGCTCGGCCGGCACCTCGGCCAGGACGGCCTCGAGTGCCGCGCGGTCAGCGATGTCACAGGCCGTGAACGTCGCCTCGGCGCCGTACGCTGCCAGCTCACGGCCCAGTTCGGCCGCGCGGGGGTCGTCAGGGCCCTTCCGGCTGAGCAGCAGCAGCCTGCGCACGCCGTGCTCGGCCACCAGGTGCGGCACGATCTTGGTGCCGATGCCTCCGGTGGCGCCGGTGACCAGCACCGTGCCGTGCTCCTCGGGCCCGGCTGCAAAGGCCTGCGGTGGCTCGGTGACCCGGGCCAGCCGCGGCACGAGCAGCCGGCCGTCGCGGATCGCGAGGTGCGGCTCAGCCGCCGCCAGGGAGGTGCCGACGGCCGCCGTGAGCAGATCGGCGTCCTCCTCCCGGCCGCCCAGGTCGACGACGACGAACCGGTCCGGGTGCTCGGCCTGGGCGGAGAGCAGCAGCCCGCGGACCGCTGCCTGCGCCGGGTCGACCGCCGCGCCGTCGCCGGTGGACACGGACGCCCTCGTGACGAAGGCGAACCGGGTGCCGGTGAGCCGGGTGTCCGCGAGGAGTTCCCCGACCAGACGCAGGGTGTGGTGAACGGTCAGTCGCGCGGACTCCAGGGGTGCGCCGGGTGCCGTCTCCACGGGCAGGACGACAAGACCAGGCATGTCACCGCGGTCGGCCGTGCTGCCGAGGGACGCCAGGTCAGGGTGGGTTGCCACCTCGGCGCCCTGCGCCTCCAGGACCTTGGCCAGGTCGCCGGCGGGGACGCCCACCACTGCCCAGCCGGTGTCCGGTGGGAGGGCCTCGGCGCCGACCGGTGTCCAGGTCAGCTCGTACAGGGCGTCCGGTGCGGCGGCCGTGGCCGAGCGCACGGCCGCCGCACCGTCGGCACGGACCTGGACCCGGTCCACCGAGAGCACCGGTTCGCCTTCCGCGTCCGTCAGCAGCGCGGTGACGGTGTCGGGGGCGACGCGGGTCAGATGGACGCGCAGCACGGTGGCGCCGGTCGCGTACCGGGTCACCCCGGTGAAGTGGACCGGTTCTCCGGCCAGTCCGGCGATCAGCTCCATCACCTCCGCCAGCAGCCCGGGGTGCAGGGCGAAACGGTCGACGTCCGCCGCGTTCCGTTCGGCCAGCGCCGGTTCGGCGAACAACTCGTCCTCCCGGCGCCAGACGAGGTCGGCTCCGACGGGCTCGGCGTGGGCCGGCGGCCAGGCCGCGGTGCCGGGCTCCGGCGGCAGGGGGGTGGGGGTGCCGCCGAGTACGCCGTGGGCGATCCGCGTCCAGGGGCCCTCCACCGGGCCGTGCGGGCCGCCCACCGGGCCCAGGTGGAGCGTGAAGGCCCGGTTTCCGGACTCGTCGGGTGCTGCCACCACCAGTTGCAGCGGCGCCTGGGGAGCGTGGGGCACCGATCCGGCGACATCGAGTCCGGCGATCCGGTGGCAGCCGAAGTTCCCGCCCGCCCACAGCACCAGTTCGAGGATCTCGCCGCCCGACAGGGGCCGTCCGTCCGGGGCCCCGGGCAGGCTGCCGCTGAAGAGGGACTCGCCCGTCCCGGGCAGCGTCGCGGACGCCGTCAACAGCGGGTGTCCGGTACCCGCCAGGCCCGCGCCGGCCAGTGCCTCGGCACCACCCGACGGCGTGTCCAGCCAGTAGCGCCGGCGCTGGAAGGCGTAGGTGGGCAGGTCCACCCGGCGGGCCCCGGTGCCGCGGAAGAACGCGGCCCAGTCCACGCGTTCGGTGCGCACGTGGAGCCTGCCGAGTGCGGTGAGCAGGGTCCGCACCTGGTCACGGTCCCGGCGCTGGGCGGCGATACCGGTGGCCCGCTCCCCGGCCGACTCCTGCGCCATGGCGGTCAGGACGCCATCCGGGCCCAGTTCCAGGAAGGTGGTCACGCCCTCGTCGAGCACGGTGCGCACCCCGTCCGCGAACCGCACGGCCTGCCGCACCTGCCTCACCCAGTAGGCGGGTTCGCACAGCTCGGCGCCGGCCACCTCCCCGGTGAGGTTGGAGACGACGGGCAACGCCGGCTCGGCGAAGGCGACCTGGGCGAGTTCATGCTCGTACGCGGCGAGCATCGGTTCCATGAGGGACGAGTGGAAGGCATGGCTGACGGTAAGTCGCTTGGTGCGCAGCCCCGCCTCGGCGAGCCGGGCGCCGGCGGCCGTCACGGACTCCTCGGTGCCGGACAGGACCAGCGACGCGGGGCCGTTGACCGCAGCGACGGCGACTTCGGCGGACGCGTCGCCGAGCACGGCGGACACCTCGTCCCCGGCCGCAGCGACGGACAGCATCGCGCCGCCCTCCGGCAGTTCCTGCATCAGCCGGGCGCGGGCGGCGACCACCCGGGCCGCGTCCTCGGTCGACCACACGCCGGCCAAGTGGGCGGCGGCGAGCTCGCCGACCGAGTGGCCGAGCAGGGCGTCGGGCCGTACGCCCCAGTGCTCCAGCAGCCGGAACAGTGCCACCTCGACGGCGAACAAGCCGGTCTGGGTGTACAGGGTCTGGTCGAGCAGCGCGGCCTCGTCCGTCCCGGGCTCGGCCCACACGACCGTGCGCAGCGGGCGGGGCAGGTGCCGGTCGAGTTCCGCGCACACCTCGTCGAAGGCCGCGGCGAACTCGGGGAAGGCGTCGTACAGGGAACGTCCCATGCCGGCGCGCTGGGCGCCCTGACCGGTGAAGAGGAAGGCGAGGCCGCCCTCGGCCCGCTCCTCGGCGACCGCTCCCGTGGCCAGGTCGGCCAGGTTCCGGCGCAGTTCGTCCGGGTCCGCGGCGACGACGACCGCGGCCCGGTCCAGCACACCGCGGGTCGTGGCAAGCGAGTAGGCGAGGTCGGTGACCGGGTGATCTTCCCGGTCCAGCAGGGCGGTCAGGCGGGCGGCCTGGTCGCGCAGTGCGTCCGGGGTGCGGGCCGAGACGACGAACGGCACGGGACGGCCGGTGTCCGCCCCGACCGGCGCGCCCGGAGTATCCGACGCCCCGGCGCTCCCGTCGGGCGTCGGCTCCTGCGGTGCCTCTTCCAGGACGACATGCGCGTTGGTGCCGCTGATCCCGAACGCGGAGACCCCAGCACGGCGCGGCTCATCACCTCGCGGCCACGGTCGCGCCTCGACGAGGAGCTCCACCGCCCCGGAGCTCCAGTCCACGTGCGGGCTGGGCGCGTCCACGTGCAGGGTGCGCGGCATCAACTCGTGCCGCATGGCCTGCACCATCTTGATAACACCGGCCATGCCGGCCGCGGCCTGCGTGTGTCCGAGGTTCGACTTGACCGAGCCCAGTCGCAGCGGCCGGTCGGCCGGGCGGTCCTGGCCGTACGTGGCCAGCAGCGCCTGCGCCTCGATCGGGTCGCCGAGCGTGGTGCCGGTCCCGTGCGCCTCCACCACGTCCACCGCGGAGGCGGGCAGCGCGGCGTTGACCAGAGCCTGCCGGATGACCCGCTCCTGGGAAGGGCCGTTGGGCGCGGTGATGCCGTTGGAGGCCCCGTCCTGGTTCACCGCGGAGCCACGGATCAGCGCCAGCACGGGGTGTCCGAGCCGGCGGGCGTCGGACAGCCGCTCCACCAGCAGGACGCCGACACCCTCGCCGAGGGAGAACCCGTCCGCGGCGGCGGCGAACGGCTTGCAGCGGCCGTCGGCGGCCAGTCCGCGCTGTCGGCTGAAGGCCATGAAGGAGGTGGGGTCCGGCATGACGGTGGCGGCGCCCGCGATGGCGAGGTCGCACTCGCCGTTGCGCAGCGCCTGGGTGGCCAGGTGCAGGGCCACCAGCGAGGACGAGCAGGCCGTGTCCACGGTGAGCGCAGGGCCCTGGAGCCCGAGCGAGTACGAGATCCGGCCGGAGGCCACGTTGGACGACGCGCTGACGAGGAAGCCCTCCATGCCGTCCAAGGATCCGCGCAGGCGAGTGCCGTAGGCCTGGTCGGTCAGACCGACGTATACCCCGGTCCGGCTGCCTCGCAGGGACTTCGGGACCATACCGGCGTGTTCCAGTGCTTCCCAGGACGATTCGAGCAGCAGCCGCTGCTGCGGGTCCATGGCCTGTGCCTCTCGCGGCGAGATACCGAAGAAGCCGGGGTCGAAGTCACCGGCGTCGTGCAGGAATCCGCCGTGGTCGACGTAGCTGGTGCCGGGCCGGTCGGGATCGGCGTCCAGCAGTCGGTCAACCGGCCAGCCCCGGTTGATGGGGAATGGGCTGATCAGGTCCTTCTCGTCGCGGACAGCACGCCACAGCTCCTCCGCGGAGGCGATGTCGCCGGGGTAGCGGCAGGCCATGGCGACGATGGCGACCGGCTCGTCCTGGTCGACGCGTACGACGGTGGCGGGTGCGGCGGTCGGCCGGGCCGTCTCCGGCTCCAGGCCACGGCCCAGGAAGTCGGCCAGTTCGGCGATGGTGGGATGGTCGAAGACCAGGGTGGCCGGGAGGCGCATTGCGGCCACGGTGCTCAGTCGGTCACGCAGTTCCACCGCCGTCAGTGAGTCGAAGCCGAGGTCCTTCAGCGCCCGGCCGGCGTCGACGGCCGCCGGGTCGTTGTGGCCCAGCACCGCGGCGACGTGCTCGCGTACGAGGTCGCGCAGCGCCGTGGCGTGCTTGGCCTTGCTCAGCCCGGCCAGCCGACCGGCCAGCGGGGAAGGGGCGTCGGCCTTGGCAGGCCCCGTGTCGGCCTCCGCCGCCCGTGCCTCGGGCAGTTCGTCGAACAGACGGCTGGGGCGGCGCAGGGTGAACTGGGGGATGAACCTGCCCCAGTCCACGTCCACCAGCAGCAGCGACTCCTCCCCCTCGGCGAGGATCGTGGCGAGACCACTGATCGCGAGGTCGGGGTCCACCAGGGGCAGACCCATGCGGTTCAGTGTGTCCGCCACGGCCGGGTCGTCGATCATGCCGCCTCCGCCCCAGGGCGCCCAGGCCACCGACACGGTGTGCACGCCGACCGCACGCCGGGCCTCGGCGCGGGCGTCCAGGACGGCGTTGGCCGCCGCGTAGATGCCGTGGTCACCGGCGCCCCAGGACGCGCTGATGGAGGAGAAGTAGACGACCGCGTCGAGCTGTTGGTCGTCCAGCGCCCGCTCCAGGTTCTCGATGCCGGCGACCTTGCCGGCCATGGCCAGCTCCATGTCGTCCAGTCCCGCGTCGACGAGCGGTCCGAGGCCACCCGCGCCCGCGGTGTGGATGACCGCCCCGATCCGGTCGCCGTCGCGCTGTATCCGGTCGACCAGCGCGAACGCTTCCGAGGCCACGCTCAGGTCGCAGGAGTCCACCGTCACCTGGGCCCCGAGGCCGCTCAGTTCGGCCACCAGGCCGTCGACTCCCGGTGCCTGCGAGCCGCGGCGGCTGGCGAGCACGATATGCTCCGCGCCGTCCCGGGCGAGCCAGCGGGCGACGCGCCCGCCGAGCGCTCCGGTGCCGCCGGTCACCAGCACGGTGCCGCGCGGGCGCCAGCCGGAGCCGGGTGAGGCAGTGGGGTTGGCGCGCATCAGCCGACGGCCGTACGCGCCAGAGGTGCGCAGCGCCACCTGATCCTCGCCGTCCAGGCCGGCGAGGACCGACACCAGTCGCCCCGCGGCGCTGTCGTCGAAGGTGTCCGGCAGGTCGACGAGACCGCCCCAGCTGCCGGGAGCCTCCACGGCCGCGATCCGGCCCAGGGCCCAGAGCGCCGACTGGAGCGGGCTGCCGGGCCCGGCGGTGTCGTCGTCGGTGGCGACGGCGCCGCGGGTCAGGCACCACAGCGGCGCATCGACGTCGGCCGCGTCCAGGGCTTGGAGCAGGGTGACGGTGAGGGCCGTGCCCACCGGGACGACCGGGCTGGCCGGGTGCGGTGAGACGTCCGTGCCGGTCAGTGTGACCACGCCGGCCGGGTGCGTTCCGTCCAGCGCCTCGCGCAACGCTGCCGCGAGTGAAGCCGGCTCGTCGTCGCTGCCGACAGCAAGGGTCACGGTGTGCCCGGCGGCGTCCCGCACCGCCTGGAGGGCGGCGGCGGCAGACGGGTCCCCGACAGCGCCCTCGGTGGTCACCAGGAGCCAGGTGCCGGGCAGTTCGGCGGGGGCCGCGTCCGGCAGCCGCTTCCAACACACGCGGTAGCGCCAGCTGTCTGTGACCGCTTGTTCCGTACGGCTGCGCCGCCAGGCCGACAGAGCGGGCAGCACCTCGTGCAGCGGCTGGTCGTCGGTGACGCCCAGGGTGCCGGTCAGCGCGGGCAGGTCCGCCTCGTCCACCGCCCGCCAGAAGGTCTCGTACACCGGATCGGCGGAGGCCGGGCGCGGATCGGGCCAATAGCGGTCGCGCTGGAAGGCGTAGGTGGGCAACGGCAACGGCCCCGCCGGGGCCTGGTCGAATGCAGCCGACCAGTCGACGGGCGTGCCATGCACCCACAGTTCGGCGAGCGAGGCACGCATCCGGGCGAGCCCGCCTTCACCCCGGCGCAGGGTGCCGGTGACCGTCAGGTCCACGTCGGCGCGTTCAGCGGTCTCCAGCAGGCCGGAGGTGAGCACCGGGTGAGGGCTGACCTCTACGAACACCGTGTGCCCCTGGTCGACGAGCGCGCCGACGGACGGGGCGAACAGCACCGGATCGCGCAGGTTGCGGTACCAGTAGGCAGCGTCCATCGCGGTGGTGTCCTGCCACTGCGTGGAGACGGTGGAGAAGAAGGGGACCTCGGACGCCCGCGGCCGAATCGGTTCCAGCAGTCGGAGGACCTCGTCCTCGATACGGGCCACCTGTGCCGAATGCGAGGCGTAGTCGACCTCGATGCGGCGCACCCGGACGTCCCGGGTGCGGGCGTGCTCCATCAGTTCCTCCAGGGCAGCCGGTTCACCGGAGACCACGACGGAGGAGGGGCCGTTGACCGCGGCCACGGAGATGCGGTCCTCCCAACGCCGCAGCCAGCCCTCGGCCTCGGCGGGCGGGAGTGCGACGGAGACCATGCCGCCCGCACCGGCCAGCACGCCGAGCGCCCTGGCGCGCAGCGCGACGACGCGGGCGGCATCGTCAAGGGACAGCGCTCCCGCGACGCAGGCCGCGGCGATCTCGCCCTGCGAGTGCCCGATCACCGCGGCAGGCCGTACCCCGTACGAACGCCACACCTCAACCAGCGACACCATGACCGCGAAGAGCACGGGCTGGACGACATCGACCCGCTCCAGGGCCGCGGCGTCGCGGACCGCCTCCGTGAGCGAGACGTCCATGTGCGGCGCGAACGCACGCTCGCACTCGGCCCAGCGGGCGGCGAAGGCCGGGCAGATGTCGAGGAGTTCGGACGCCATGCCGGGCCACTGACCGCCCTGGCCGGGAAAGACGAAGACGGGTCCACGGCCGGCCGGACGAGGTGCACCGGCGACCACCGACGGGGTCGGTTCCCCGGCGGCGAGAGCGTCCAGTCCTTCGACGAGATCGACGGTACCGCTGCCCAGCACGACGGCCCGGTGCTCGAAGGCGGTACGGGAGGTGAGCAGCGCGTGTCCGATCGCTTCGGCCGACGGGTCACCGTGCGTCAGATGCCCGGCGAGACGGGCCGCCTGGTCGCGCAGAGCCCGGGCGGAACGTCCGGACAGCAGCCAGGGGACGGCGTTGCCGACAAACCCTCCCGCAGCCCTGGGCGCGGGGTCCTCCTGGACACCGGGCACGCCGCCCGGGGCCAGGTCGGGGCCCTGTTCCAGGATGACGTGCGCGTTGGTGCCGCTGACGCCGAACGACGACACCGCGGCGCGGCGCGGCCGCCCGGTCTCGGGCCAGTCCCGTGCCGTGGTGAGCAGTTCCACCGCGCCCACGGACCAGTCCACCTCGTGGGTCGGCTCGTCGGCGTGCAGGGTCGGCGGCAGGACTCCGTGCCGCATCGCCTCCACCATCTTGATCACGCCGCCGACACCGGCTGCGGCGGCGCTGTGGCCGATGTTCGACTTCAGTGAGCCCAGCCACAGCGGCCGATCGGCGGGGCGACCCTGGCCGTAGGTGGCCAGCACGGCCTGTGCCTCGATCGGGTCGCCGAGCGCCGTGCCGGTGCCGTGCGCCTCCAGGGCGTCGACGTCCGGGGCGGTCAGCCCTGCGTCCGCCAGGGCCTGGCGGATGACCCGCTGCTGCGCGCCGCCGTTGGGTGCGGCGAGCCCGTTCGAGGCGCCGTCCGAGTTGACCGCGCTGCCGCGGAGCACGGCCAGCACACGATGACCGTTGCGGCGGGCGTCGGAGAGCCGCTCGACGAGCAGCACACCCACACCCTCGGCCCAGTTGGTCCCGTCGGCGCCGGCGGCGAACGCCTTGCAGCGGCCGTCCGCCGCCAGCCCGTCCTGCTTGGCGAAGTCCACGAAAGCGTCCGGGGTGGAGATGACGGCGACGCCGGTGGCAAAGGCGAGATCGCACTCGCCCTTGCGCAGCGCGCCCACGGCCGTGTGAAGCGCCACCAGCGAGGAGGAGCAGGCTGTGTCGATGGTGAGCGCCGGGCCCTGCAGACCGAAAACATAGGCGATCCGGCCGGAGACCACGCTGGTGGCCGTTCCGGTCATCAGATAGCCCTCTGCCTCACGCGAACCGGCGAGTGCGGCACCGTAATCGGAGCCGGCCACGCCCGCGAACACCCCGGTGCGGCTGCCGCGCAGCGACGCCGGATCGATGCCGGCGGTCTCCACAGCCTCCCAGGAGGCTTCGAGTAGGAGCCGCTGCTGCGGATCCATAGCCAGTGCCTCGCGCGGCGAGATCCCGAAGAAGGCGGCGTCGAAGGCGGCGGCGTCGGGGAGGAAGCCGGCCCTGAGGGCCATGTGGGGGACGGCACGTCGCAGCGCCGCCAGGTCCCAGCCCCGGTCCGTGGGGAAGTCACCGATGCCTTCGCGTCCGGAGTGGACCAGTTCCCACAGGCCCTCGGGGTCGCTGACCCCGCCGGGGTAACGACACGCCATGCCGATGATGACCACCGGGTCGTCGTGCGATCGGGTGCTGACCGGCTCCGCCTCGTCGGGCCGCCCCCCGGTCAGTTCGGCCAGCAGGTGGGCCACGACCGCCTCGGGCGTGGGGTGGTCGAAGACGAGGGTGGCCGAGAGGTTCAGCCCGGTTTCGGAGGCGATCCGGTCGCGGAAACGCACGGCGGTGAGCGACTCGAACCCGGCGTCGCGGAAGGGGCGCAGCGGGTCCATCGAGTCGCGGAAGGCATGCCCGAGCGCCGTTGCGGCCTCGGTGAGCACCAGGTCCCGCAGCCGGTGTTCCAGGTCGGTGACGTCCATGCCGACGGCGGGCGCCGCCGACGGCGCCGGCCTGAGCGCCCGTACCTCGGGCAGACCGGAGACGACAGGCCGGGGACGCCGGCTGGTGAGGACCGGGTGGAACCGCAGCCAGTCGACGTCGGCGACGGCGAAGACGGCCGCGTCGTCGTCCAGCGCGTGCCACAGCGCGGCCAGTGCCGGCTCGGGGCGCATGGGTACGAGTCCGGGCACGTCCGGCCCGTCGCCGGCGCCGGCCCAGGGGCCCCAGCCTACGCAGGCGCCGCGCAGGCCGGCGGCGGCCCGGCGTTCGGCGGCGGACTCCAGGGCCGCGTGCACGACGGTGTGAACGACGTCCTCGGCGCCGCCCCAGATCCCGGCAACCGAGGACAACAGCACGAAGGCGTCCAGATCCTGGTTGCCGAACAGCTCGGTCAGCCGGTCGACGGTGTGGAGCCGCTCCGCCACTGCGGCAGCCAGGGCCAAAGGGTCGGCGTCGTCCCGTGGGGCGGACGGCTGGATGTTGTCCAGATGTACGACGGCGGTCACCGGCGAGGGCGTCTCGGGTACGTCGGCCGCGGGGTCCCACTCCACGACGGTGCACGACCGGTCGCCCGCGGCCCCGTTCTGCAGGGCGGTGCCGGGTCGCCGCGCCAGCACCACGGGGCGCTCGCCGTCACCGCTCAGCCTCCGCAGCAGGTCATCGGTTGCCGACTCGACGTCGCCGGTGACGAGGACGGTCCCGTCGGCCCGCCACGGGCGAGGAGCGCGCGGCACGGGCTGCACGGCGTGCAGCCGCCGGGCGAACAGCCCACCGGTGCGTACGGCGAGTTCGTCGGCGTCGGCCGGGTTGGTGAGGGCCGCGGCCAGCAGCCCCAGGGACCGTGAGTCCAACCGCTGAGGCAGGTCCACCATCCCCCCGCGGGTTTCCAGAGCCCTGCTCAATCCCCACAGCGGTGCCTGTGCGGCGCCGGGGACGGCCTCACCTCCGACCGAGACCGCCGCACGGGTCGCGCACCACAGGGGGGCGCGCACTTCGGCGACGCGGAGGGCCTCGCGGAGTGCGAGCTGGGCCGCCACGGCCGCCGCGCCGGTCTGCTCCGGCAGGGCCAGAACCCCGGTCACCGGGCGGTCGGCCAGCAGGGCGCCGCGCAGCCGTGCCACCGACCCGGAGGGGTCATCGGGGTCGTGGGCCACGAGCACGGTGTGCGGGCCGAGCGCCTGGGCGACGCGGCGGCCCTCGTCGTCCGGGGAAGCGACGACGAGCCAGGTGCCCTCCGGCCTCGCCTCGGTGTCGAAACCGGTGACCGGCGACCAGCCGACGCGGTACAGCAGCCGGTCTGCCTGCTCGGCGGGCGCGGAGACGGCGGAGGCGACGGAGGGGGTGGCGGGCAGCCAGTAGCGCTCTCGCTGGAAGGCGTAGGTGGGCAGGGCTGCGCGCCGGCCGCCGCGTGCGGTCAGCATCGCGGCCCAGTCCACCTCGACGCCCCGCACATGGAGTTCGGCGAGCGCGGCGAGGAGCGCGGCCGGCTCGTCCTGGTCGCGCCTCAGTGCGGGCACCAAGGCCACATCAGCGGCGGCCGTGAGGCAGTCGCGGGCCAGGGCGGTCAGCACACCGTCCGGGCCGAGTTCGAGGCAGGCGGTGACGCCGTGCGCGGCGAGTCGGCCGACACCGTCGGCGAACCGTACGGTGCCACGGACCTGGCGCACCCAGTAGGCGGCGGAGCCCAGCTCGGCCGCGTCGGCCTGCTGGCCCGTCAGATTGGAGATGATCGGCAGCTCTGGCTGCTGGAAGGTCACGTCGGCGATCTCGCGTGCGAATTCCGCGAGCATCGGCTCCATCAGGGCGGAGTGGAAGGCATGACTCACTCGCAAGTGTTTCGTGCGCAGCCCCGCGCCGGCCAGCCGCTCCCCGACGTCCGCCACGGCACCCGTCGGCCCCGACAGCACGGTGACGGCCGGGCCGTTGACCGCGGCCACATCCACGTCGGCGAGGTCGCCCAGCAGTTCGGCGATACGCTTCTCGCTGGCGGCCACCGACAGCATCGCCCCACCTTCCGGCAGAGCCTGCATCAGCCGCGCCCGCGCCGCGACCACACGGCAGGCGTCCGGCAGCGACCAGACGCCCGCCACGTGCGCGGCGGTCAGCTCGCCGACGGAATGCCCCAGCAGCACTCCCGGTCGGACACCCCACTCCTCCAGCAGCCGGAACAGCGCCACTTCGAAAGCGAACAAGCCGGTCTGGGCGTACAGGGTCTGGTCGACCAGTGCGGCGTCGGCCGAGTTCGGCTCGGCGAAGAGCACCGACTTCAGCGGCCGGGGCAGCAGTCCGTCCAGCTCCGCGCACACCGCGTCGAACGCGGCGGCGAACTCGGGGAACGCGGCGTACGCCGCCCGGCCCATGCCCGCCCGCTGCGCCCCCTGCCCGGTGAACAGGAACGCAATCGTCGCGCTCGGCACGGTCCGTCCGTGCACAGTCCGCGGGGTGCTTTCGCCCGCGGCCAATGCCCCTAGTCCAGCCCGCAGTTCTGCCTGGTCGGTGCCGAACACTATGGCACGGTGGTCGAGTCGGGCCCGGGTGGCCGTGAGCGACAGGGCGGTGTCGATCGGGCGCGGGGCACCGGGTGTGTCCACGAAGCGGTGCAGTCTGCGGGCCTGCGCGCGCAGGGCGTCGGCGCTCGCGGCGGACAGCAGCCACGGAATCGGGGCGCAGGCCGACGGGTCCGGAACCGGCCCGGCCGCATCGGCTGGCTCCCCGACAGTGCCGGTGGGCAGTTCCAGCACGACATGCGCGTTGGTGCCGCTGATCCCGAACGACGACACCGCCGCGCGCCGCGGCCGTCCCGTGTCCGGCCATTCCCGCTCCTCCGTCAGCAGCCGCACATCACCGGCCGACCAGTCGGCCTCAGGGGTCGGTTCGTCCACGTGCAGGGTGCGCGGCAGCAGCCCGTGCCGCATCGCCTGCACCATCTTGATGACGCCGGCCATACCGGCCGCGGCCTGGGTGTGCCCGATGTTCGACTTGACCGAGCCGAGCCACAAGGGCTCGTCGCCGGGCCGGTCCTGGCCGTATGTGGCCAGCAGCGCCTGCGCCTCGATCGGGTCGCCGAGCGCGGTGCCGGTGCCGTGGGCCTCCACGGCGTCGATCTGGCCGGCGACGAGCTGGGCGTCGGCGAGCGCCTTGCGGATGACGCGGCACTGGGCGGGGCCGTTGGGGGCCGAGAGGCCGTTGGAGGCTCCGTCCTGGTTGACTGCGGAGCCGCGTACGGTGGCCAGGACGGGCAGGCCCTGCTCGCGTGCGGTGGACAGCGGCTGCAGCAGGAGTACGCCGACACCTTCGCCCCAGCCGGTGCCGTCCGCAGCAGCCGCGAAGGCCTTGCAGCGGCCGTCTCCGGCCATGCCACCCTGCTCGGCCATCTCCGCGAACAGGGTGGGCTCCGCCATCACCGCGGCGCCGCCGACGAGGGCGAACGGGCACTCACCGGCCCGCAGGGAGCGCACCGCGAGGTGCAGTGCGACCAGCGACGACGAGCAGGCGGTGTCGATGGTGATCGCGGGCCCTTGCAGACCGAGTGAGTAGGCGATCCGGCCTGAGGCAACGCTGCTGGTCGTGCCGGTCAGGACGAGTCCCCTGACCTCACCGAGCAGTTCGTCGTCGCGGGGGCCGTACTTCTGGTCGGCCATGCCGATGAACACGCCGCCGTCGGCGCCCCGCACCGAGGTGGGGTCGACACCGGCCCGCTCCAGCGTGTCCCAGGCCGTCTCGAGGAGCAGCCGCTGCTGCGGGTCCATCGCCAGCGCCTCGCGCGGCGAGATCCCGAACAGACCCGCGTCGAAGTCGCCCGCGTCATAAAGGAATCCGCCGACCCGCCGGAAGTTCCCGCTCAGCCGACTGGTGTGCCAGCCACGGTCGGTAGGGAACTCCGAGATGGCGTCACCGCCCAGGCGCACGAACTCCCAGAGGTCTTCCGGGGAGCTGATGCCTCCGGGGAAGCGGCACCCCATCGCCACGACAGCGATCGGTTCGGCGCTGCCCGACTCCAGCTCGTGGACCCGCTGACGGGTCCGTTTGAGGTCCGCGGTGACCCGCTTCAGGTAGTCGACAAGCTTGTCGTCACTGACCACTGCGATCAACTCCGTACCTGTACTAGGCGAGATCGCCGAATTCGCTGTCGATGAAGGCGAGGACTTCCGTCGCCGAGGCGGTGTCGAGGGAGGTTTCCTCCGTGCCGGAGTGGGCGGCCCCCGGGCCCGACTCCAGGCGTCGCAGCACGCGGCGCAGCCTCGTGGCCACCTCCTCCTGGTGCCCGGCGCCGCCGGAGGCCAGCGCCTCGACGTCGGCCTCGAGCCGGTCGAGTCCGCCCATGACCCGGAGCGCCGGGTCCCGCTCCGGCGGTGCGGCGAGTTCCAGGAGATGCGCGGCGAGCGCGGCCGGTGTCGGATGGTCGAAGACGAGGGTCGCGGGGACGGCCAGGGAGGTCGCCGTCCGCAGGTGGTTGCGCAGTTCGACCGCGGTGAGCGAGTCGAACCCGAGGGCCTTGAACGCCTGGTCGGGGTCGACATCGTCGGCCGAGCCGTGGCCCAGTACGGCCGCGGTGTGCCGACGCACCAGGTCCAGGACGTGCCGCTGCCGCTCCGGGGCGGACAGTCCTGCCAGCCGGTCCGCCAGTGTCATGGCACCGGACGGTCCCGGTGCGGTCGTGGTGTCCGGGGCTGTCGTGGGGTCCTCGGCCGCGGACGGCCGGACGCGGACGAGTTCCCGAAGGACCGCGGGCACCTGCTCGTGTCCGTACCGCGCCCGAAGCGCGGCCAGGTCCAGGCGTGCCGGGGTGAGCGTGGGGAGGCCGGTCAGCCGCGCGGTGTCGAACAGCGCGAGACCGTGCGCGGAGCCGAGGGGCACGACGCCGGACCGGCTCATCCGCTGCCGGTCGCGGTCGAGGAGCCGCCCGGTCATTCCGCTGGCCTGCTCCCACAGCCCCCAGGCGAGGCTGGTGGCGGGCAGCCCAAGGGCGTGCCGGTGCTCGGCGAGCGCGTCGAGGAAGGCGTTGGCCGCGGCGTAGTTGCCCTGACCCGCCGCGCCAAGGGTGGCCGAGGCGGAGGAGAACAGCACGAACATCCGGAGTTCCGGGCCTGCGGTGAGCCGGTGCAGGTTCCACGCTCCGCGCACCTTCGGGTGGAGTACGGCGGACAGCCGGCCGTGGTCCAGCGCGGACACAACCCCGTCGTCGGTGACGCCGGCGGCGTGCACGACGCCCGCGAGGCGGTGCTCGGCGGTGAGGGCGTCCAGCACCTGACGCAGGGCCCGCTCGTCGCCGGCGTCACAGGCCACCACCTCGATGCGCGCACCGAGTTCCGCCACGTCGCCGCGCAGGTGCCGTACCTCCGCGGTCTCGGTACCGCGGCGTCCGGCCAGGATGACGTGGCGCAGCCCGTGCTCGGTCACCAGGTGCCGGGCCAGCAGGGTGCCCAGCGTTCCTGTGCCGCCCGTGATCAGCACCGTCTCGCCGGCCTCGAAGGAAGGGGCGGGGACGGTCAGTACGCCCTTGCCGGTGAGTGCGGCCTGGCTGAGCGCACGGAAGGCGGCCGGGGCGTCCCGGATGTCCCAGACGGTCACGGGCAGCGGGGTGAGCTCACCGGAGGCGAAGAGCTCGGCCAGGTGCGCAAGGACCTCGGCGATGCGGTCCGCGCCGGCCTCACTCAGGTCGAAGGACCGGTATCGAACCCCGGGGTGCTCGGCAGCGACCCGCTCGGGATCGCGCAGGTCGGTCTTGCCCATCTCGACGAACCGGCCGCCTCGCGGCAGGGCCCGCAGCGAGGCGTCAACGAACTCGCCCGCGAGCGAGTTCAGCACCACGTCCACGCCCGCGCCCCCGGTCGCCTTCAGCACCGAGTCGGCGAAGACCGTCGTCCGTGAGGAGGCGATGTGCGCGCGGTCCAGCCCACCGTCGAGCAGCGTGTCCCACTTCGGCTCGCTCGCAGTGCCGTACACCTCGGCGCCCAGGTGCCGGGCCAGCTGGACGGCGGCCATGCCCACCCCGCCGGCGGCGGCGTGTACGAGCACCGACTCCCCCGCGCTTAGCCCGGCCAGGTCGACCAGGCCGTAGTAGGCGGTCAAGAAGGCGACCGGGGTGGCAGCGGCCGTCTCGTAGGACCAGCCGTCCGGTATCCGAGCCAGGAACCGCTGATCGACCACGGCGGTAGGAGCGAAGGCCCTGACCACCATGCCCATCACCCGGTCCCCCGGGACCAGTCCGGTGACGCCCTGCCCCGTCTCCACCACGACTCCGGCGCACTCGGTGCCCAGGTCCGCGCGGCCGGGATACATGTCCAGGGCGATCAGGACGTCCCTGAAGTTCACCCCGGCAGCGCGTACGGCGATCCGCACCATGCCCTCGCCCAGCGGCTCCTCGGCCTGGGCGCAGGGAACCAGCGCCAGGTTGTCCAGGGTGCCGCGCCCGGTGCTCTCCAGCCGCCACGAGCCCGCTCCCGGCGGGACGGCCAGGGCCCATCCGGTGTCCGGACGGGTGAGTCTGCGGGCGTACAGCCGGCCGGCGCGCACAGCCACCTCCGGCTCCGCCTGCCGTACGGCCAGGATGAGGTGCGCCGGGTCGGGTGCGGTGCCGTCGAAGTCGGCCAGGGTGATACGGCCGGGGTTCTCGGTCTGGGCCGAGCGGACCAGACCAAGAAGCGTGGACTGGGCGAGCATCGCGGGGTTGTCCGTCCGATCGGCGGTCTGGTCCTCGGCGCCGGTGGTCACCGCGTGCCGGGTGCCGATCACGAGGTGGCAGTCCGTCAGCCGATCGTCGTCCAGCCACCGCTTGAGCAGATCGAGTGCCCACTCCGCACACCGCCGGGCCGCCTCGGCAGAGTCGACGCCGGCCGCGATGTCCCGCGAACAGCGAGCGAGCACCGTACCCGGTTCCCCCTTGCCGGCCGCGAGTGCCTCGGCGAACGAGTCGAGGTCGGGATGGTGCCGCCAGGCGCCTTCCAGCGGGTCACCGAGCAGTACGCAGTCTGCGGTGGGATATGCGATGCCGTCGGCGACGCTCAGCGGCACCCAGCGAGTGGTGAAGAACGCGTCGTCAAAGGCCGCTGCGGGGCTGTGCAGTCGCTCTGGCGAGATCGGGCGCAGGACCAGCGAGCCGACGGATATCACCGGCCGGCCCGCGGCGTCCGCGCCATGCAACGTGACGGTGCCGTCCTCGGCCCGGACCAGACAGACCCGCAAGCGGTCGGCGCCGGCCGCGTGCACCCGTACCTCGCCCCAGGAGAACGGCAGCCGGGCCGAGCCGGGCTCGTCAGTGTCCCGTGCTGCCGGCCCCAGCGTGTGCAGGGCCGCGTCGAGCAGGGCCGGATGGACGCCGAAGCCACCAGTCTCGTCGGCGGGCAGGCTAACCTCGGCGAAGACCTGGCCGCCGCGCCGCCATGCGGCACGCAGGCCCCGAAAGACCGGCCCGTAGGAGAAGCCCGCGTCGGCGAGCTCTTCGTAGAAGCCGTCCAGTGGGATGGGCTCGCAGCCCGCCACCGGCCAGGTCTCGAAGTCCGTGGGCGGCTGGACGGACGCGTCGCCGCCCGGGGCCAGCAGGCCCTCGGCATGCCGCGTCCAGCCCGCCCCGTCCGTCCCTTCGTCCGCGCCGTCGGGCTGCGAGTACAGCGCGACCGGGCGGCAGCCGGTGTCGTCGGGCGCGCCGAGCACCAACCGCACCCGCACCGCCACGTCCTGTGCGAGCGCCAGCGGCGTGGCGAGGGTCAGTTCACGCAGCGCGCCGCACCCCACTCGGTGGCCCGCCCAGCAGACGAGATCCACGAACGCGGTGCCGGGGACGAGCACGGTGCCCAGCACCCTATGGTCACCCAGCCAGGGATGCGTCGCCAGTGAGATCCGGCCGGTGCACAGCACATCCTCGCCCTCGGGCGAGGGGATCCAGGCCGTCAGCAGCGGATGCCCGGCCTCGGCGAGCCCGGCCGCGGCCAGGTCCCGGCCGGCGGTCGCCTGCCGCGGCCAGTGCCGCTTGTGCTGGAAGGCGTACGTCGGCAGGTCCACGGCCCGCGCTCCGGTACCGGCGAGCGAAGCCGTCCAGTCGACGGTGGCGCCGGTGACGAAGACGGTCGCGAGCGCGTGCAGCAGGGAGGCCTCCTCGGGGCGCCCGGCGTGGAGCACGGGCACGCAGACCGCGCCGGTGCCGGTGTCGTCGAGGACCTCCTCCACCATCGCGGTCAGCGCGCCACCGGGACCCAGCTCCAGGAGCTTGTCCACGCCCCGGCCCAGTACGGTGCCCACCCCGTCGGCGAAGCGGACGGCCTCGCGGACATGGCGCACCCAGTAGTCCGGGGTGAGCAGCTCGGAGCCCGCGGTCCCGCCCGTCAGGTTGGAGATCACCGGGATGCGCGGCGTACGGAACTCCACGGACGCCAGCACCTGCGCGAACTCGGCGAGCATCGGCTCCATCCGCGCCGAGTGGAACGCGTGCGAGACCGTCAGCCGCTTGGTATGCCGCCCCTCCTCGGCCAGCTTCGCCGCCAGCTCAAGTACCGGCTCCTCGTCCCCGGACAACACCAGCGACCGCGGCCCGTTCACCGCCGCCACCGACACCCCCTCCGGCAACACCGGCAACTCCCCCTCCGCCACCCGCACCGCCACCATCGCCCCACCGGAGGGCAGCGCCTGCATCAACCGGCCCCGCGCCGCCACCACCCGACAGGCATCCGCCAACGACCACACACCCGCCACATAAGCCGCCGCCAGCTCACCAACGGAGTGACCCACCAGCACATCCGCCCGCACACCCCACGAGGCGACCAGCTCGAACAGCGCCACCTCCAGCGCGAACAACGCCGGCTGCGCCCACTCCGTACGGTCCACAACCTCGCCGTCGCCACCGAAGACGACCTCCCGCAACGAGCCGGGCAGAAGCCCGTCGAACCTGGCGCACACCGCGTCGAAGGCGGCCGCGAACGCCGGGAACGCCTCGTACAGCTCCCGGCCCGTCCCGGCGCGCTGGGATCCCTGACCGGTGAACAGCAGCGCCGTCCCGCCGTCGCCGGCCACACCCCGCACCGTGCTCGTTCCGGTCCCGGCCTCGGCCAGCGCCTCCAACTGGGCCAGGAACTCCTCCGGTTCCCGCCCGGTCAGCACCGCCCGGTGCTCCAGCACCGCGCGCGTCGCCGCCAGCGACCAGCCCACATCCACCGGGCGCGGCTCACGCCCCCGCAGATGCTCCGCGAGCCGCCGCGCCTGCGCCCGCAGCCCCTCCTCCGACCGCGCCGACAACGCCCACGGCACCACACCGGCGACCCGGTCCGGGACCTCGGGGGAAACCGTCTCCACCGTCTCCAGCGCCTCCTCGAGCACGACGTGGGCGTTGGTGCCGCTGATCCCGAACGCCGACACACCCACCCGCCGCGGACGGCCGGTTTCCGGCCACTGTCGTGTCTCGGTGAGCAGCTCCACCGCACTCGCCGACCAGTCCACCTCCCGCGACGGCACATCCACGTGCAGCGTCTTCGGCAGCACTCCGTGCCGCAGCGCCAGCACAGACTTGATCACACCCGCCACACCCGCGGCGGCCTGCGTGTGACCGATGTTCGACTTCACAGAGCCGAGGTACAGCGGCCGGTCGTCCGCGCGGTCCTGGCCGTACGTCGCCAGCAGCGCCTGTGCCTCGATCGGATCGCCGAGCGCCGTCCCCGTGCCGTGCGCCTCCACCATGTCGATGTCCGCGGGCGACAGTCCGGCACCGGCGACCGCCTGACGGATCACCCGCTGCTGCGAAGGACCGTTCGGCGCGGTCAGACCGTTCGACGCACCGTCGGAGTTCACCGCCGAACCGCGCACCACCGCCAGCACGGTGTGACCGCGCCGACGTGCCTCGGACAGCCGGGAGAGCACCAGCACGCCGACGCCCTCGCCCCACCCGGTGCCGTCCGCGCCGTCGGCGAACGCCTTGCACCGGCCATCGGGAGCCAGGCCCCCCTGCCGCGCGAAGGCGTCGAAGGCGTTGGGGGTGGCCATCACGGCCACGCCGCCGGCGAGGGCCAGGTCGCACTCGCCGCCCCGCAGCGCCTGCGCCGCCAGATGCAGCGCCACCAGCGACGACGAGCACGCCGTGTCCACCGTCAGCGCCGGACCCTCAAGGCCCAGCGCGTAGGCGATCCGGCCGGACAGCACACTGCCGACGGCGCCGGTGAGGGCGTAGTCCTGGCCTCCTTCCAGGGATGCGACGAGGGTGCTGTAGTCGTACGAGCCCGCGCCGACGAAGACGCCGGTGCGGCTGCCGCGCAGCGACAGCGCGTCCACCCCGGCCCGCTCCAGCGCCTCCCACGACGTCTCCAGCAGCAGCCGCTGCTGCGGGTCCATCGCCAGCGCCTCACGCGGCGAGATCCCGAAGAACGCCGCGTCGAACCCGGCCACGTCCGCGAGGAAACCGCCGGTTTGGGAGAAGGCGGCGTCGGGGGCGACGTCCCAGCCCCGGTCGGTGGGGAAGCCGCCGATCGCGTCCTCGCCGGCGGCGAGCAGCTCCCAGAACCTCTCGGGTGTGGTCGTGCCGCCGGGGTACCGGCAGGCCATCGCCACGATGACGACCGGGTCGTCGTCCGCCGGGCCGGCCGGCGCGGTGAGCGCGGGTGCGGCCGTCTCGGCCGGGGTGTCCGCGCCGAACAGCTGGGTCCACAGCGCGTCAGCCGCCGCGCGGGGCGTGGGGTGGTCGAAGACGAGGGTGGCGGGCAGCCGCAGCCCGGTGGCCGCCGTCAGCCGGTTGCGCAGGTCGACCGCAGTCAGCGAGTCGAAGCCCAGTTCCTTGAACGGCTTCGACGGAGCGATGGACTCGGCGCCCCTGTGCCCGAGGGCGAGCGCCGCGGCGTTCCTGACCAGCTCCAGCAGTTCCCGGTCGCGCTCACCGTCGGGCAGCTTCGCGAGCCGCGCGGCCAGGCCGGGGATGTCGTCGGCCGGTTCGGCCGAGGCGGGGGCGGCCTCCGGGATGTCGTCGATCAGCGGGCGCGGGCGGGCCGCGGTGAATGTCTCGGCGAAGCGCGCCCAGTCCATGTCGGTGACCGTCAGCGCGGTCTCGTCGTGGTCGAGCGCCTGCTGGAGAGCGGCGATCGCCCGGTCGGGGTCCATCGAGCGAACGCCACCGCGGGCCAGCTCTCGCGCGAGGTCGTCATCGACCATGCCGCCGTCGGCCCAGCTGCCCCAGGCCACCGACGTGGCGACGAGCCCTCGCCGGCGCCGGTCGGCCGCGAGCGCGTCGGCGTACGCGTTGGCCGCGGCATATCCGCCCTGGCCCGCGCTGCCCCAGACGGCGGCTCCGGACGAGAACAGCACGAACGCGTCGAGGTCCTGGCCGGCCAGCAGCTCGTCCAGATTGCGGGCGCCGGCGGCCTTGGCGGCGACGACCTCCGCCAGCTCGGCGAGGGTGGTCCCGGCGAGCGGGGCGTTGCGGCTCACGCCCGCGGTATGAATCACTGCGCTGACCGGAAACGCCTTGGGCACGGCTGCCAGCGCGTCGGCCAGCTGGGCCCGGTCGGCGACATCACAGGCGGTGATCGTCACTTCGGCGCCCAGCGCCCGCAGTTCGTCGGAGAGTTCGACGGCACCGTCGGCGACCGGCCCGCGCCGGCTGGTCAGCAGCAGGTGCCCGGCACCCGCGCGGGCGAGCCAGCGGGCCACCCTGGCGCCCAGTGCTCCGGTGCCGCCGGTGACGACGACGGTGCCGTCGGGTCGCGGGCGCCAGGAGCGCGGCGCCGCCACGCCCGCCAGGGGCGCCCGAACCAGGCGGCGTACGTACGCTCCTGAAGGCCGAAGGGCGTATTCCTGCTCGATTCCGTCGGCGGTGAGCGCGGCCCGCAGCAAGGCCGCGGTGCGCTCGTCGGGTTCGGCGGGCAGGTCGACAAGTCCGCCCCAGGTCGCGGGGGTCTCCAGCCCGGCGACCCGGCCCAGCCCCCAGAGCTGGGCCTGGTCCGGTGCCGTGACCTGGTCCAGGCCACCGGTGCCGACGGCGCCGCTGGTCAGACACCACAGAGGTGCCTCGATCCCGGCCTCTCGCAGCGCGGTCAGCAGGGTCACAGTTGCGGCCACCCCCGTCGGCAGGGCGGGGTGCTGCGGGTGCGGGCGGTCGGTGAGGCCCAGCAGGGACACCACGCCCGTCCACGCGGTGTCCTGCGGTGTGCACGGCCGGGCGGGCACGTCGGCCGGCCGCACCACGGTGGCGGCGCCCTTGCCGAGGGCCGCGCTCACCCATCGGGTGACGGCCGCGTCCGGGTCGTCGGTCACCAGCAGCCAGTCGCCGGCCAGGGCGGCCGGTGCGGGCGGGTTCACCTGCGTCCAGGTGACGCGGTAGCGCCAGGTGTCGAGCGTCGCGGAGTCCTTGCGGCGGCGGCGCCAGCCGGACAGCGCGGGCACCAGGTCACGCAACGACCGGCCGTCCGGTAGGGCCAGTTCGGCGGCCACGGCGTCCAGGTCGCCGCGCTCCACGGCCTGCCACAGCGGGGCGTCATCCTCGCCGCCACCGGTCGCGGTGGCCGGTGTGATGGGCTCGGGCCAGAACCGTGTGCGCTGGAAGGGATAGGTGGGTAGCTGGACCGGGCGGGTGCCGGTGCCGCCCAGCACGGCCGCCCAGTCCACGTGGGCACCGCGGACGAAGGCCTCGGCCAGCGAGAGCAGGAACCGTTCCGGGCCGCCGTCGCCCCGGCGCAGGCTGCCCACCGCGGCGGCCGTCGCGGTGACCGCGTCGGAGGCCTCCTGCACGGCCGGCACCAGTACGGGGTGCGGGCTCATCTCCAGGAACACGTCGTGGCCCTGGGTGAGGAGTTCCTCGGTGACCGGCCCGAACAGCACGGGCTTGCGAAGGTTGCGGTACCAGTACCCGGCGTCCAGGCCCGTGGTGTGGAGCCTGGTACCGGTCACGGTGGAATGGAAGGGAATCTCCGAGGAGCGCGACACGATCCCGGCCGCCAGCTCGGTCAGCTTCCGCTCGATCCGCTCCACCTGCGGTGAGTGGGAAGCGTAGTCCACGGGGATGCGGCGGGCCCGTATGCCGTCCGCCTCGCAGGCGGCGAGCAGTTCGGCCAGCGCCGCCGGCTCGCCGGCGATGACGGTGGAGCGGCGGCTGTTGTGCGCCGCGACGCAGATCCTGCCCTTCCAGCTGGCTATGCGGTCCGCCGTGCCGGCCGGGGACAGGGCCACCGACACCATGCCGCCGTGCCCGGACAGCTCCTCGCGGATGAGCCGACTGCGCAGCGTCACCAGCATGGCACCGTCCTCCAGCGAGAGGGCACCCGCCACACACGCCGCGGCTATCTCCCCCTGCGAGTGCCCCACCACGACGGCCGGTTCGACCCCGCAGGAACGCCACAGGGCGGCCAGCGAGACGCTCACGGCCCAGGACGCCGGCTGGAGCACGTCCACGCGGTCCAGTCCGGGCGCTCCGTCGGCCTGGTGGATCACCTCGGCGAGGGACCAGTCGGTCAGGTCCCCGAGGGCCTTGTCACAGCGATCCATCCACCGCGCGAACTCCGGCGACGACTCCCACAGCCGGGCGGCCATGCCGGCCCACTGCGCGCCCTGGCCGGGGAAGACGAAGACGACCCGGCCGCGGGTGTCGGCGGTGCCGCGCACGACCCGCGCGTCGCCATCTCCAGTGGCCAGCGCGGCGAGCCCGGAGGCGTACGCGTCACGGCCGTCGGCGAGCAGCACGGCGCGCTCCGCCCAGATCGTCCTGGTCGTCACAAGGGAGCGTGCGACGTCGGCCGGGACCGCGCCGGGTGCCGCCTCGCGCAAGCGGTCCGCGAGCGCGCCCAGCGCCTCCCCCGACCTGGCGGTCAGCACCCACGGCTGGACGGAGCTGTCCACCGCGGGCGGCCGAACGGCGGGTGCCGGGTCGGAGGAGGCCGACGGGGGCGCCTGCTCCAGGATCACGTGGGCGTTGGTGCCGCTGACGCCGAAGGCGGAGACGCCGGCGCGGCGCGGCCGGTCGACGGCCGGCCAGGGCCGGTCCTCGGTGAGCAGGGCGACCGCGCCCTCGGACCAGTCGACCTCCGAGGTCGGCCGCGGGGCATGCAGGGTCTTCGGGAGCTGCCCGTGCCTCAGTGCGAACAGCATCTTCAGCACGCCGGCCAGTCCGGCGGCGGCCTGGGCGTGCCCGATGTTCGACTTGACGGAGCCGAGATACAGCGGCCGGTCGGCAGGGCGGTCCTGACCGTAGGTGGCGAGCAGGGCCTGCGCCTCGATGGGGTCGCCCAACCGGGTGCCGGTGCCGTGCGCCTCCACCGCGTCCACGTCGGACGGTGCGCAGCCGGCGTCGGCCAGCGCCTGGCGGATAACCCGCTGCTGCGCGCGCCCGCTGGGGGCGCTGAGCCCGTTGGAGGCGCCGTCCTGATTGACGGCGGTGCCGCGCACGACGCCCAGCACCTCATGGCCCAGGCGGCGCGCGTCGGAGAGCCGTTCCAGAACGACGGTGCCCACGCCCTCGGCCCAGCCGGTGCCGTCCGCGTCGGGGCCGAAAGCCTTGCAGCGCCCGTCGGCGGACAGGCCGCGCTGCCGGGAGAACTCCACGAATATGTCGGGTCCGGACATGACGGTCACACCGCCCGCGAGCGCGAGGTCGCACTCCCCGGAGCTGAGCGCCTGGACGGCGAGGTGCAGGGCGACCAGCGAGGAGGAGCAGGCGGTGTCGACGGTCAGCGCGGGGCCCTCGAGCCCCAGGGTGTAGGCGATGCGGCCGGACAGGACGCTGGAGGCCGTGCCGGTCAGCACATGCCCCTCGACATCGGAGGAGTGCAGCAGGTTCGCGTAGTCCTGGCCGTTGGAGCCGACGAACACGCCGGTCCGGCTGCCGGCCAGGGAGCCCGGGACGATGCCGGCCCGCTCCAGCGCCTCCCACGAGGTCTCGAGCAGCAGCCGCTGCTGCGGATCCATCGCCAGCGCCTCACGCGGCGAGATCCCGAAGAACACCGCGTCGAAGTCCGCCACGCCGGTGAGGAAACCGCCCTCGCGGACGTAACTGGTGCCTGACGCGCCGGAGTCGGGATCGTAGAGGCGGTCGAGGTCCCAGCCCCGGTCCACCGGGAAGGGGCCGATGGCGTCGCCGCCGTCGAGGACGAGCTGCCACAGGTCCTCCGGGGTACGCACGCCACCGGGGAACCGGCAGGCGGCGGACACGATCACGACAGGGTCGTCGTGGGTGCGTGTGGGGCCAACCGGTCGCCCGCCGACGGTCGAGGGCTGGTCGCCGCCGTCCACTCCGGCGGCCAGGTGCTCTACGAGCCTGCCTGGCGTGGGGTGGTCGTAGATCAGGCTGGGCGGCAGCCGCCTGCCGAGTGCGGCGGCGAGCCGGTTGCGGAACTCCACGCCGATCAGCGAGTCGAAGCCGAGCGACTTGAAGGTGCGACCGGTCGGCACCCGGTCCTTGGCCCGGAACCCCAGCACAGCGGCGACCTCCACGGTCACCATGTCGTCGAGCGCCTGGCGCAGTTCGTCACCCGCCAGTCCGGCAAGCCGGTCCGCCGGCCCGTCGGTGACCTGGCCGGTCTCCTGCGGCCGGGCGTGCCATAGCTCGGGGATCCCGGCGAGCAGCGGGTGCGGCCTGCCAGGGGCGAACCCGGCCGCGAACCGCTCCCAGTCCACATCGGCGACGGTCACGGCGGTCTCGCCGTCGGCGATGGCCCGGTCAAGCACGGCGAGAGCGGCGGCGGGGTCGAGGGGCGCCAGGCCGGCGCGCGCCAGCCGGTCACGGGCAGCCCGGGTGTCGCCGGCCATGCCAGCGCCGGACCAGGAGCCCCAGGCCACCGCCGTTGCCGGTAGGCCGAGCTGGGCCCGGTGCACGGCGAGGGCGTCCAGGTAGGCGTTGGCGGCCGCGTAGTTGCCCTGTCCGGCCAGGCCGACCGTGCCGACGACGGACGAGAACATCACGAACAGGGACAGGTCGAGATCGCGCGTGAGTTCGTGCAGGTGCCGGGCGCCGATCACCTTGGGCCGGGCGACCGCGTCGAACCGGTCTGGGGTGAGCGAGTCGAGCACCCCGTCGTCGAGGACACCGGCCGCGTGCACGACACCCGTCAGCGGTCGGTCCGCCGGCAGTGCGCCGATCAGGTCCGCCAGGCGCTGCCGGTCGGCCACGTCGCATGCGGCGACGGTCACCTCGGTGCCCAGCTCCCGCAGCCGCGCGGTGAGGTCCGCAGCGCCCTCGGCGTCCGGGCCACGGCGGCTGGTGAGCAGTACATGCCGGGTGCCGGACCTGGCGAGCCAGTTGGCGATGTGCGCGCCCAGGGCACCGGTGCCGCCGGTCACCAGCACGGTGCCGTACGTATACGCCCGGCCGTCGCCCACCCCCTGGCCGGAGGCGGTGCCCGCACCCTCGGTGGTGGGCACCCGGGGCGCCACGCGGTGCAGCCGCCGGGCGTACAGCCCCGCCGCCCGCACGGCCACCTGATCCTCACCGGTGCTGCCCGACAGTACGGCACACAGCCGAGCCCGCGCCCGGTCGTCCAGCTCGGTGGGCAGGTCGACGAGGCCGCCCCAGCGCTCGGGGTGCTCCAGTGCCGCGACGCGGCCCATCCCCCACACCTGGGCCTGCCCGGGGTCGGTCAGCGCGTCGGAGCGGCTCACCGACACCGCGCCACGCGTCAGCGACCACAGGCGGCCACCGCCGTCGAGCCCGGTGAGGGCCTGCAGCAGCACGGCGGTCGCGGCGACGCCCGCGAAGGGCCCGCGGTCCAGGGCGAGCAGCGACACCACGCCGCTGCCCTCCTCGCCGAGCGCCGCGCGCAGGGCGTCGGCGATCTCGGCGCGGTCGGCTCGCTCCGGGTCGACCTCGACCAGCACGGTCCGCGCACCGTGCTCCCGGAGGGCGGCCGTAACGTCCGGCAGGACATCCAGGTGGCCCTCGCCCGCGGGGACGACGACGGCCTGGACACCGCTCAGCGACGGCGTGGCGCAGTCCGGCACACTCACCCACTCGGCGCGGTAGCGGAGAGGATCCGCAGGCGCCGAGGCGGGTGCGACGGGGTCCAACCAGTAACGTCGGTGTTCGAAGGCGTAGGTGGGCAGCTCGACGGTGCGGGCTCCGTACGGCGCGAGGAACGCCGCCCAGCCCACATCCATGCCGGTGGTGTGCAGCTGGCCGAGGGCGGTCAGCAGCGTGCGGGATTCGGGCTGGTCATGGCGGAGCGCGGGTACGACGGCCACATCCCGGTCGATGCCCTGCTCGGCCAGGGTGTCGTGAGCGAGGGAGGTCAGGACGCCGTCGGGTCCGAGTTCGAGATAACGCCGGACGCCCGAGCCGTGTGCGGTGGTCACTCCGTCGGCGAAGCGGACGGCCTCGCGTACCTGGCGTACCCAGTACTCGGGCGTGGTCAGCTCCTCGCCGGCCAACTCACCGGTCACGTTGGAGATCACCGGGATCCGCGGTGCACGGAACTCCACCGCCGCCAGCACCTGCGCGAACTCGGCGAGCATCGGCTCCATCCGCGCCGAGTGAAACGCATGCGAGACCCTCAACCGCCTGGTATCCAGGCCCTCCCCGGCCAGTTGCGCCGCCAGCTCAAGTACCGGCCCCTCATCCCCGGACAGGACCAGCGACCGCGGCCCGTTCACCGCCGCCACCGACACCCCCTCCGGCAACACCGGCAACTCCCCCTCCGCCACCCGCACCGCGACCATCACCCCACCGGTCGGCAGCGCCTGCATCAACCGACCCCGCGCCGCCACCACCCGACACGCATCCGCCAACGACCACACACCCGCCACATAAGCCGCCACCAACTCACCAACCGAGTGACCCACCAGCACATCCGCCCGCACACCCCACGACACGACCAACTCGAACAACGCCACCTCCAACGCGAACAACGCCGGCTGCGCCCACTCCGTACGGTCCACAACCCCGCCACCATCACCAAAAACAACACCCCGCAACGACCCGGGCAACATCCCCTCGAACCCGGCACACACCGCATCGAACGCCGCCGCGAACACCGGAAACGCCTCATACAACTCCCGGCCCATACCCACACGCTGCGCACCCTGACCCGTGAACAACAACGCCGTCCCACCATCACCAGCCACACCCCGCACCACACCCGGCCCCAACACCCCATCGCACAACGCACGAAGCCCCGCCACCAACTCCTCCCCATCCCCTCCCAACACCACCGCCCGGTGCTCCAGCACCGCACGCGACCGGGCCAACGACCAGCCCACATCCACCGGCCCCAGCCCAGACCCGCCCACCACATGCTCCACCAACCGGGCAGCCTGCGCCCGCAACCCCTCCTCCGACCGCGCCGACACCACCCACGGCACCAGCCCCGCAACCTCACCAGGCGCGCTCTCCTCGACAGCCTCCGGCGCCTCCTCCAGGATCACGTGGGCGTTGGTGCCGCTGATCCCGAACGCCGACACACCCACCCGCCGCGGACGGCCCGTCTCCGGCCACTCCACCGCCTCGGTGAGCAACTCCACCGCACCCGCCGACCAGTCCACCTCCCGCGACGGCACATCCACATGCAGCGTCCGCGGCAGCACCCCATGCCGCAACGCCAGCACAGACTTGATCACACCCGCCACACCCGCAGCCGCCTGCGTATGCCCGATGTTCGACTTCACCGAACCCACATACAACGGCCGATCCGCCCCACGCTCCTGCCCATACGTGGCCAACAACGCCTGCGCCTCGATCGGATCACCCAGCGCCGTCCCCGTCCCATGCGCCTCCACCACGTCCACATCCACAGACGACAACCCCGCCGACGCCAACGCCTGACGGATCACCCGCTGCTGCGAAGGACCGTTCGGCGCCGTCAGACCATTCGACGCACCATCCGAATTCACCGCCGAACCACTCACCACCGCCAACACCGTGTGACCACACCGACGCGCCTCCGACAGGCGCGAAAGCACCAGGACACCAACCCCCTCACCCCACCCCGTGCCATCCGCCCCGTCCGCGAACGCCTTGCACCGGCCATCAGGAGCCAGACCCCCCTGCCGCGCGAACTCTGCGAACATGCCCGCCGTCGCCATCACAGCCACACCGCCGGCGAGGGCCAGGTCGCACTCACCGCCCCGCAGCGCCTGCGCCGCCAGATGCAGCGCCACCAGCGACGACGAGCACGCCGTGTCCACCGTCAGCGCCGGACCCTCAAGGCCCAGCGCATAGGCGACCCGGCCCGACAACACACTGGGCGCCGTACCGGTCAGCACGTGTCCGTCGGCTTGCGAAGGTTCGTGGAGTCTGGGGCCGTATTCCGAGGGGCTCGCGCCGACGAAGACGCCGGTGCGGCTGCCGCGCAGCGACAGCGCGTCCACCCCGGCCCGCTCCAGCGCCTCCCACGACGTCTCGAGCAGCAGCCGCTGCTGCGGGTCCATCGCCAGCGCCTCACGCGGCGAGATCCCGAAGAACGCCGCGTCGAACCCGGCCACGTCCGCCAGGAAACCACCCTCGGCGGGGAAGTCCCCGGAGACGGCCCAGCCCCGGTCGGTGGGCAGCGGAGAGATGGCGTCGCCGTCCGCCGCCATGAACTGCCAGAACTCCTCCGGCGACCGGATCCCTCCGGGCAGCCGGCAGGCCATGCCCACGACCACGACGGGGTCGTCGGCGTGCGCCGCCGAGGGAGCAGTGGTGAGCGCCGCGGGCCGTTCAGCACCCCCGGACGTCAGCTCGCGTACGAGTGCGTCCGGAGTCGGGTGGTCGAAGAGCAGGGTCGTGGGGACCCGGCGCCCGGTCGCCTCGGTGAGCCGCTCGCCGACTTCGGCCAGCATCAGGGAGCTGAGCCCCAACTCCCTGAACGTCGTGTGCGCGGGGATGTCGTCCGGGGAGTCGTGCCCGAGCACCAGTGCCACGGCTGCCCGGACGGTCTCCCGCATCGTACGGTCGCCGCGCGGTGCGTGCGCCGACGGCGCCAGCTCGTTGACGGGACGGGACCGCTGTCCGGCAGCCCGGCCGGGGGCAGGCACAGAATCCTGGGCGACCGGGTCGGGCAGCCAGTGGCGCCGCCGCTGAAATGGGTATGTGGGCAGCGGCACCCGCCGGGCGCCCTCCTCGGTGGCCAGCCGCTCCCAGTGCATCGGCACACCACGGACCTGGAGGGTGGCCAGGGCGGCGACCACCTCCTCCGGTTCGGTGCGGCCGCGCAGCAGGGGCACGGACACGGCGTCGACGCCGCGCAGGCAGCCCCGGGCCAGGGACGACAGCGTGCCGTCGGGGCCGAGTTCGAGCAGGGTGGTCACACCCTGCTCCTCCAGCAGGCGCACTCCGTCCAGGAACCGCACGGTCACGCGGGCTTGCCGTACCCAGTACTCCGGCGAGCACGCTTCCGCCTCGGTGAGCAGGGCGCCCGTCTCGTTCGACACGATCGGGACACGGGGGGCCTCGAAGGTCAGCTGCCCGGCGACCCGGTGGAACTCCTCGAGCATGCCGTCCATGTGCGGCGAGTGGAAGGCGTGGCTGACTCTCAGCCGCTTGGTTCTGCGGCCCTTGGCCGCCCAGTGCGCGGCGACGGCCAGGACGGCTTCCTCGTCGCCCGCAAGGACGGTAGAAGCCGGGCCGTTCAGGGCGGCCGCCGCCACCGACCCGTCGAGGAACGGCGCAAGTTCCTTCTCTGTAGCCTGGATGGCCGCCATCGCCCCGGTGGCCGACTGGGCCTGCATCAGCCGGCCGCGCGCGGCGACCAGGCTGCAGGCGTCGGCGAGGGACAGGACGCCGGCGACGTGCGCCGCGGCCAGTTCGCCGACGGAGTGGCCGAGCAGCAGCCGTGGGACGAGGCCACAGTGCTCCGCGAACCGGAAGAGGGCGACTTCGACGGCGAACAGTGCGGGCTGGGTGAACTCCGTACGGTCGAGCAGGACCGCTTCCGCCGTTCCTTCCGCGGCGAAGAGTACCTCCCGCAAGGGCACCCGCAACTGGGGATCGAGATGGGCGCAGACCTCGTCGAGGGCGGCCGCGTACTCGGGCGAGGACTGGTACAACTCGGCGGTCATGCCGGGGCGCTGGCTGCCCTGTCCGGTGAACAGGAAGGCGAGGGAGCTACAGGTCGCGGTGGCGCGTACGAGGTCCGGGCCGGGCGTGCCGTCGGCGAGCCGGGCGAGGCCGTCGGTCATGTCCTGCGGCTCGCGGGCGAGTAGCACGGCCCTGTGCTCGAACGCCGTGCGGCCGGCGGCCAAGGTGTGGGCGACGTCCTTCAGGCGCAGCGGACCGTGCTCGTCGAGGTGCCGGCCCAGGTGGTGCGCCTGGTCGCGCAGCGCCTGCTCGTCCCGGCCGGTGATGAGGAGGGGCACCGCTGTCCCGTTGGGGCGGATGCCGGGTGCGGTCACCGGTGCGACGCCGTGCCATTCCGTGAGGACGACATGACAGTTGGTGCCCCCCATGCCGAAGGAGCTGACGCCCACGATCAGCGGGCCGGCCTCGCTCAGCCAGGGACGCAGTGCCGTGTTGACACTCAGGCCCAGCTCGGTCATGGGGATGCGAGTGCTGGGGGTGGTGAAGTTGAGGCTTGCGTGGATCTCGCGGTGGCGTACGGTCAGCACGGCCTTGAGGAGTCCGGCGATACCGGCGGCGCCTTCGAGGTGGCCGATGTTGGTCTTCACCGAACCGACCAGCAGCGGCTGTTCCGCACTGCGGCCCGCGCCGAGCACGGCACCGACGGCCGCGGCCTCCACGGGGTCACCGGCAGGGGTTCCCGTGCCGTGCAGTTCCACGTATCCGACGGCGTTCGGGGAGATCCCCGCCTGCTCGTACGCGGCGGTGAGCACGGCCTCCTGACCCTGGCGGTCGGGTACGGTCAGGCCTTCGCCGCCACCGTCGTTGTTCACCGCGCTGCCCGCGAGCACGCACAGGATGTCGTCGCCGTCCGCGACCGCGTCAGTGAGCCGCTTGAGGACGACGACACCGCCGCCCTCGCCGCGCACATAGCCGTTGGCGCGAGCGTCGAAGGTGTAGCAGCGGCCGTCCGGGGAGAGCGCCCCGAAGCGTTCGACGGCGGCCGTGCTGTCCTCTGCGAGGATCAGGTTCACCCCGCCGGCCAGGGCCAGGGAGCACTCGCCCCGGCGCAGGCTCTCGGTGGCCAGGTGCACGGCGACCAGGGACGACGACTGTCCCGAGTCGACCGTAAAGCTCGGACCCCGCAGGCCCAGCCTGTAGGAGACCCGGTTGGCGATCATGCCCCGGTTGAGGCCGGTGCTCGTCTCCGGGGTGGCGGCGTCCACGCCGGCGGCCCGGGACAGTACGGCGTAGTCGTCGGTGATGGCGCCCACGAAGACACCGGCGTCGCTACCGTCGAGGCGGGCGGGCACGATGCCTGAGTCTTCGAGTGCTTCCCAGCACAGTTCCAGCATCAGCCGCTGCTGCGGGTCCATGACCGCGGCCTCGCGCGGCGAGACACCGAAGAATCCGGCGTCGAAACGGTCCACCGAGTCCAGGAAGCCACCCCGCGGCGGGGCGTACGGACGATCCGGGGCGGCGGCGCCGACAGCTTCCGTACCGCTGCGGAGAATGGCGCGAAATTCCGCCGGTCCCGCCGCACCGGGCAGCCGGCACGCCATTCCCACCACCGCGATCGGCTGGGCGGATCGCGCCGTGAACTCAGCGGCCTCTGACTCGGATCCACCCGCCATGCGTTTCCCTTACGTCGCTAGGAACCTGAAGCGCGCCTCAATGCGGCACCCGGCCGCAGGTCACACCGAATATCCGAGCGGGCGGCCCCTAGCCTCAACCACTAGGCGACCCCTTAGCCGGGACCGCCGTAAGGCCTCCGCCCCTGCTGACTTGCGCTTTCCATGTCACGGACGGAGTCGGTGTCCTGGGGTAGGGGGCCGGGACAGCGTGCGGGGGCACCCCGCGCCGGGGTGCCCCGCATCGCTGCTCATACCGCTGCCGTGGCGACTGCGGATCACCACTCGACCGGCAGTTCCTCCACTCCGTAGAAGTGGAGGAACTGCGTGGGCCAGGGACTGGCCCGCACCTTGATCAGGGACGATCTTCGTGCAGCAGGCGAGTTGCTCGGGTGCGCAGCAGTGCGAGTATGGCCTGGCGTCCGAGCTCAAACGCCGGTCCCCCAGCACCGCACACCTCTTTGTAGCGGCGAGACGGTCGGCCGCGGGGTGCGTCCTCAGCCGACGGCGGCCGAGGACGTCCTGCCCATCACCTGGGGCTGGGCTGCGAGGTTGATCCCGGCGAGCAGGTCGCCGAGGTCGGCCCGGTTGCGTACCCCGAGCTTCCGGTAGACCCGGGTGAGGTGCTGCTCGACGGTGCTCTTGGTGATGAAGAGCTTGCGTCCGATCTCCCGGTTGGAGTACCCGAGGGCGGCCAGGGCGGTGACCCGCCGCTCCGCGTCGGTCAGGCTGGCAAACCCCTGGTGGTCCTGCCCGAAGTCGGCCGATTCGTCGGTGTCCTCGGGCACCTCCTCCTTGAACAGCCTGCGAAAGAGCGTCTCCGTGCCACAATTGTCGGCGACGGTTCTGGCATGCCGGGCCGCAATCCGTGCCTTCGCGGGTGCCCCCGCTTCGGACAGCGCCTGGAACTGGTCGGCCAGCGAATGCAGCAACTCCACGTGATCGCCACAGCTCTCCAGCAGATTGACCGACTCGCGTAACAGAGCAGGGCGGCGGTCGAGTTCGCTCGTGGCGGCGAGCACCCGCAGCGACACCGCCCGGCACCTCGGCCAGCCGCCGCCGGGCCGGGTCAGCTGCTCCCGTGCCAAGGCACTGGCCCGGCTGCCGTTGCCCAGGGCCAGGTGGGCCAGCGCGGCTGAGGTGCGCCACGGCAGAAATGTGGGCACGTCCATGCCCCACTCCTTGGCCAGCCGGCCACAGGTCAGGAAGTCCTCCAGAGCGACAGCCGGGCGGTCGGTGGCCAGGTGGTAATGACCGCGTGCGTGCATGTACAGCAGTCCGTGGCGGGTGCGGAACATCCCCTGGGGTACGTCCTGATTCAGCCAGGCCCCTGCCAGGCCGGTGCGACCCGCGGCCATCGCGGCCCGTACCCGGACGGCCAGGGGCGAGCCGATGGCCACCCCCCAGCCCAGCCGTGAGATGGCGTTGAGGGCCCGGTCCGCGTACGTCTCGGCCTCTTCCAATGCGCCTTGCCGAAGGGCGATTTCGGCGCGAATACTGCTCAGGATCGCAGCGGCTGTGCCGGTGGGGTGATCTCCTGCCTGCTCCAGCAGCGCCTCACACCAGTGCAGTGCCCGGCCGGGACGTTCGGCATAGACGAGGACCAGCAGGGCTCCTTCGACAGCTTCGACGGTGGTCTCACCGAACCGGCAGCCGCGAAGGATCTCCTCGGCCATGGCCGCGGCCTGATCGCAGGGGCCCTCGGTGAAAAGCCGGCCAAGCATCTCGACGGCGTACGAGGCCGGTCTCAGTTGGAACCGCTGCGGGAACGGACCGGACAGGGGGGGCGCATCTGCGTCCACCGATCCCTCGAGCAAGGTGGGGCAGGTGTACCGCACCCAATGCCGGACGATCTCGAGTTCGGCGTGCGCGTCGGTGTTCTCCTCGGTTCGCTCCATCAGTGCGGAAAGGATGTCGGCGGCCTCCTCGACATGGTCGTGCCATGCAAAGTGCTTGACGGTCCAGGCAGCGTCCGAGCTGCCGACGTGTCCTCGGCGGAGTGCGGCGCCGAGTTCGCCGAGCCATGGGGTGATCAGCCGGGGATCGATCTCCCAGCCGATCCGGACCCGGGCGGCGACAACGGCGGCACGTTCCTCCTCGCTTGCCGCCTGTCGGCCTGCCAGCCGGAGGCAGTCGAGGCTGAAGTCCTGCCCGCCGCCCTGGACAGCCTGCTCGGCCGCGGCGAGCAAGGTCGGCAGCACCCAGGATTCGGCGATCGGGGTAGCGAGCAGATGGTGCGCGACGTCGGCAGGAAGTGCCGCGTCGGCGTGGAGCAGCTCGGCCGCGCGCCGGTGCAGCTCTCCGCGAGTCTCCACATCCAGGAGCTCCAGCAGGGCCTTCGCAACGAGTGGGCTACGGAAGGCGGGGCCATTGAGCAGGCTTGCCGTGTTCAGTGCGGTCATGACACGGGCCACCACATCGGCTCCCCGGTCGACCAGGCAGGCCACGAGGGCGGGAGACGCGTTCTCGCCGAGGACGGCAATGCCGCAGACGACCTCGAAAAGTACGGGGTCGCCCCGGTAAGCCGAGACCAGTGCGGCTTGAGTGAAGGCCGGGTATCCGTTGTACTGTGCGCCGATGCCCTGCTCTTCCAGCCGTTGTCCGGCCCGGTGATCAGCCAGCAGCCCGCGCACCAGGACGGGGTTGCCACCGCTGACGGCATGGAACTGGGTGGCCAGCCGCGCCACCTCGGTCTCGGCCACGTAGGGCTCTATCATCCGGGTGACGCCGTCCACGGACAGCGGCTGCAGCCGAAGACGTCGGCACCGGGGATGCCGGAGAAGTTCCGCCTGGAAAGCGAGCGGGAGGGCGCACGATCCGACGGGCTCAGTGAGGACGATCAGCACAGGAGTGGTGCGCAGCCGGCGTATGAGGTGCAGCAGGAACCGCAGAGACGCCGCGTCGGCCAGCTGAACGTCGTCGACCGCCAGCACCAGCGGGCCCTGCCGGAACTCCCCGCGCAGCATGTCGAAGAGCCGGTCGGCATCCGGGGACGGGTCGCCGTGGTGGTCGTCGAGCGCCCGGGCCAGCCAGACCGCAGCGGCGATCGGCCCGTCTTCCGGGAACAGCTGGGTAACGACGCCCAACTCGTTGCCGGTCTCGGCGGCCGATCCCGTGGCGGCGCACACCCGGGCCCCGGAATTCCCAGACTGCCGCAGGAATTCATCGAGCAGTGCCGTACGACCGACTCCGGGCCCAGAATGGATGACAACTACGGCACCTTCGCCGCGCTTGGTGTTTGCGAGGTCTTGGGCAAGCAACGAGATTTCTTCGGAGCGTTCGACAATCTCCGGATAATAGGAGGGTTCCGAGAGTTTCATCCCATCACCCCCTCTGCCCGAATCTGGAATCGCTCGTCACGGTTGAGGTATATGCCAGACCATCCAGCGTCATACCTGGACACGACCCTTACCCCCCTTTCCAGTCGTCACATTCCGTGAATACGCCACGATCCGTCCGGCCCGTTTCTTACGGGCAGACCGGCGCCGATCCGCGCGGGAACGGGCCGGCGGCAGGGTGGCCGCCCGTGCGGGCGGCGACCGCGGGGTGGTCGAGCGAGTCAGCCGCAGCAGTCGAAGAACGGCTGCGTGGAAAGGGTGGCCGCGGCCGCGGAACCCTCCTCGATCGGAAGGTCGGCGATGAGGTCCGCCACGCCCGCCGGGTGGTCCGGGCCCGCCCCGAGACCCTCCCGGCACATGGCGTCCTTCCAGGCGGTCACAGTGCTGTTCATCAGGGTCCCTTCGAAAAATCGGTGCGCAAGCCGCGGTATCCGGTCCGCACGCCGGCCTCCGCAGGAATACGGGGACGCTAACGCGGACCGCTGCGGAATTCCTTCTTCCGCTCTATATATCCATTGTTCCCCATCGGCCGTCGCGCGAGAGGAAGCATAGAGAATCCGCACCATATTCATAGAAGCAGCTGGTAGCGTGCATTACCGAACGAGCGCTCCATGACCGCACAAAAGACGCTTCCTTTTCTACTCCCTGTTACGTCATGGCTTCAAGAGGATGCTGTGCGTGGACGGTCCCGCGCGTTCCCCCGGGCATTGAATTACTGAAGGAGCGGAACCCGGCGGTATCACGGTGGCGGCTCCTTCACCCGACCTGTTCCGGGAAAGGCCGACGGAGCCGTCGGCTGTGTCCGCCGGCAGCCAGGACCGCCAGGACCGCCAGGACCGCCAGGACCGCCAGGACCGCCAGGCGAGCTGACCAAGCGCATCATGGAGCGGTTCAGCGGTGACAGGTAGGCGGTTTTCATGCACGACCTGCCATCGATCCGGGAGCAGGAGGCGACCCCGGAGGTCCCGGCAAGACGTCGGCCGCCGCGGCCGCGCTGCTCCGTGTGCTGGGCGACGAACCCGCACAGCCGTCATCCCAACGCCACCGCAAAGCCCGGCTTCATCCACGAATACAAGCAGGTCGCATAAGGTGCCACCGTTTCCGCACCCACAGGGTGCAGTGGGCGGGCGTTGGCGATGCCCTGGTGTGGTCGGTGTCCGTTGTAGAACTGCTCGAACTCTCGTAGGGCGTGGAGCAGGTGCCGGTGTTCCAGATCAAGGTGCGGTCCAGGAGTCCCCGTCTGCAGGCCTGTACCCACCGTTCCATGATCGAGTTCATTCTCGGCATCTGAACGCCGCTGAGGACGACCTCGATCCCCGCATCCGCCAGGATGGCATCGAACAGGGCGGGGAACTTCCCGTCCCGGTCCCTGATCATGAACCGCGCTCGGCAGCCTACGTCCTCAAGAGCCATGACGAGATTCCTCGCGGCCTGTGCCACCCACGCTGAGGTCGGGTGCGCGGTGACACCCAGGACCCGGATCCGTCGACTGGCATGCTCGATGACGGCCAGCACGTACATCCGAGCCCCGGACAAGGTGACCGTTTCGAAGAAGTCACAGGCCAGCAGGGCATCGGCCTGGGAACGCAGAAAGTCCGCCCACGTGCTGGAGGACCGCTCGGGTGCCGGATCGACGCCGGCCTCCTGCAAGATCTCCCAGACGGTGGAAGCGGCCACCTTCACGCCCAAGACGAGCAATTCACCGTGCAGGCGGCGATACCCCCAGCTGGGGTCCTCCCACGCCAGGCGCAGCACCAGGGCCCGCACGGAGTGCACGGTCCGAGGCCGTCCCGAGCGCTTAGGCCGGGAGGCGGCAGTATGGCGGCGGGCGAGAAGGTCGCGGTGCCAGCGCAGCACCGTGTCCGGACGCACCAGCAGCCGCACCCCGCGGAGCACGTCCGTGGGAAGCCGGTGCAGCAGCGCCGCCAGAAATACCCGGTCGCTCGGGGTGAACCGCACCCTGAAAGCGCGCAGCCTGAAGGCTCAGAGGACTCCGCGCTCACCGCGGGTCTCTCCCCGTCTTGGTGCCCTTGGCCAGGGGCACCGAGACGGGCGGCGCCTCAGCGTTCACCGGGTGTCATCACGTTGCCATCACGTGTCACACGAACGCAATCAGCGGGCCTGCCATCACTGGCAAACCCGCTGGTCACACCGTCGGGACGACAGGATTTGAACCTGCGACCCCTTGACCCCCAGATCAGTCTCCGCTGTAGAGGCGGTCCAAGTCGACGAGTTGGACCGTGGGATCGCGAAGGGCGAGGTCGCGCAGGTCACTGGTGAAGCCGGCGCCGCTGAAGCACAGCAGCCGGGTCCGCTCGGCGTGCACACCGCCCCGGGCGCGCAGCAAGGTGCGGATACGGTCGAGGCGTTGGAGGTGGCCCAGGCCCATCGTCTCGTTCCACTTGGCTTCGCCGATGGTCAGCAGGACCTCGCGGCCGTCCTCATCACGGCCGAAGGTTGCCAGGTCGACTTCGTGACTCGTCTTGGCGGCCGGGTCCGGGACGGTGCCGGATTCCACGCGGGAGCGCTGTCCGCCGAGGGTGTCGGGGCTTGCGTACCAGCGGGTCCAGGTGCGGCAGAGCTGTTCGAAGTGGGGGCCGATGACTTTGCTGCGGAAAGTGGCCTGCGAGCGTTCCCAAACGGCGGGTGCCTGGCCGGGGCGCTCCAGGTCGCTCCATTCGGGGCGCATCAGTGCGTGGTAGAAGGTCAGGATGGGTTCGGCGATGCGGTAGGCGGAGCGTTTGCCGTGGAAGGCGTCCGGCTCGCGGACGATCATGCCGGTGTCTTCCAGCACCGTCAGCGCGTGACTGAGGTCCGTCGACTTGCGCTCCAGGAAGCCGGCGATGCCGCCGCGGGTGTGGTTGCCCTGAGCGATGGCGGCGAGCACGCCGTGATAGAGGGCGGTGTCCCGCAAGTCGGGCTCCTCGGCCAGCAGGAAGCGGGCTTCCCGGAACAGCGGGCGCCCCGGGTTGAGGACGTTGCGCAGGACCCACGGGCCGAAGTCGTCCAGAGTGGCGGGCGTGTCACCGAGGACGAACTCGCGCCGGTAGGCGGGGGTCCCGCCTACCACGGAGTTGACCAACAGCGCCAGCCGAGGGTCGTCGGTCAGCTCCCAGAAGCGGGCAGCCTGGCGGAAGTCCAGGGTCGGCACCACCAACTCCATGCTGGCCCGGCCCCGCAGAGGGGCAGTGCCGGCGAGCAGGCTCCCCATGAACGACAGTGCCGAGCCGCACAGCAGCAGGCGCACCGGACCGCTCTCGTGCCGGGCCTGTGGCCCCAGGGCCCGCTGCAGCAGCGAGGGAAGTTCCGGCGAAGCCTTGGCCAGGAAGGGAAACTCGTCCAGTACCACCACCAGGGGCGCACCATCAGGTCCCGTCAAGCCCATCAGTTCAGAGACCGCCTCCTCCCAGTGCGCGAACCGGTAAGGCGTCCGACGTCCTTCGAACCGTGCCAGTGCCGCCCCGAACTGGCGCAGCGACTCCGCCTCGGTCGCCTCGCTCGCCGCGAAGAAGAAACCTCCCGCAGCCCGGCACAGCCCATCCAGCAGGAACGTCTTCCCCTGACGCCTCCGCCCCGAGACCACCCCAAGCGTCGCCTCCGCCCCCGCATAGGAGGCGAACCGGACCAGCTCATCCCACTCGAAATCCCGGTCGAACATCCCCACCGGCTTGTCCACCACACCACCTCCATCACATCAGTCAATGATGAGTCAGTCTATTATAGATGGACTCATCATTACTTATTGCGGGGAAGCGGATTGGGCGTGCCCGGCAGCTGCACCACGAGCCCCCCGAATGAACGCGCAGTCGAACGTGTCGTCGGGCGGCAACGGACGCGAAGTCTCGACCACATCCTGATCATGAAAGAGTCCCACGCCCACCACGTCCTTGCAGCCGCACCAACGAGTACACCTATGCGGCATAACGACACCCACAGGCCCATACGGATCGCAGGTGACCTGGAGCGGCGCGCACGAACAACAGATCGCGGTGAAAGTACGATCATGCAATGGCTGACATGACCGAAACCACACCCGGTTGGCTGAGTCCCGACAACCTCGAACAGGCACGCGCGCAGATGCCGATCCTGTACGTCGAGGCCGTGCCCGTGCGAGTCGACGACAGCGGCGAAGTCACCAGCATCGGACTACTGCTCCGCATCGGGCCGGACGGCGCGGTCAGCCGCACCCTCGTCTCGGGCCGGGTGCTGCACCACGAACGGGTCCGGGACGCCCTCCTGCGCCACCTGGAGAAGGACCTCGGGCCGGTGGCACTGCCCCGGGTCCCGGCCTCGCTGCAACCCTTCACGGTCGCCGAGTACTTCCCGACGCAAGGGATCACACCGTTCCACGATCCCCGCCAGCACGCGGTGGCCCTTGCCTACATCGTCCCAGTGACCGGTGACTGCCGCCCCCGCCAGGACGCCCTGGACCTGGTCTGGTTCAGCCCGCAAGAAGCCGCGTCGCCACTGGTGCAGAACGAAATGCCGGGCGGCCAGGGAGTCCTGCTCAAGCAGGCACTCGCCCACGTGGGCTGCCTGTCCTGACGGGGACGCCTACCGCAGACGCCACCCTTTGCGACTCTGTCGCCCGATTCGGTCGACCTAGTGCAACCGGTAGGCCGCTGGCGCTGAATGCTCAGGTCACGCTGATCGAATCGGGCCTCACCGCGAATCGGGCGACAGAGTCCCACACGATCCCCAACACCATCCCACCCCGAGAACCCGCAGGTCAGCCGATCCTCGAGAATCGGGCGACAGAGTCGCACAGGTTGTGCACGATCTCCTTGCGCACGTACACCGGCGCCCCGTCCAGGTCCAGTGCCCGCTCGACGATGCCGATGGCGCGCCGTACGCCCGCGCAGAAGCCGCGCGGCTGGGCCAGGACGACGTTCCCTTCGCTCACGTCGTGTCACCCCCGGCCGGTGCGGGGACGGCGGAGGTCATCCGGCGCGGGGTGCGTGCGTCCAGCCTCAGGCGCAGCCGGCGCGGGTGGTAGACGGTGGCCAGCGGGACCGGGCGGATGTCCATCCCGGGCTCGCAGGTGACCCGCCAGCGGCTGAGGATGGTGGCGAGCCCCAGGGTGGCCTCGGTGCGTGCGTAGAGGTCGCCGATGCACTTGCGGGCACCGGTGCCGAACGGCACGTAGGCGTGGCGGGAGGCCGGCGCGATACGGTCCGGGAGCCAGCGGTCGGGGTCGAACTTCTTGGGGTTGTCGAAGGCGTCCTCGTACTGGGCGACCGCGGCGGGGCTGAAGACGACGGTGGAGCCGGTGGGCAGCTGACGGCCCGCGAGTTCGGTCGGGGAGGCGGTGAGTCGGGTGAACAGCCAGGCCGGCGGGTGCAGTCGCAGCGTCTCGGAGATGATCCGGTCGGCCAGGGAGAGGTTCGGCAGGTCGTCCCACTGCGGGGCGCGGCCGTCGAGGACGGTGTCGATCTCGTCGTAGAGCGCGGCCTCGATCTTCGGGTGCTGGGAGAGGAGGTAGAAGACCCAGGTGAGGGTGCCGGCGACGGTCTCGGTGCCGGCCGCCATGACGGTGATGACCTGGTCGTGGATCTCCTTGTCGCCGAGTCGGCCGCCGTCGTCGTCGCGGGAGGCGATCAGGGCGGCGAGCAGGTCGTCGTGCTCGGTGTCGGAGCTGCGGTAGTCGTCGATGAGCTGCTGGGTGGTCTCGTGCAGGAAGTCCAGGTTGCCCTTGTAGCGGCGCTGGGACGGCAGGGGCAGCCGGCGGATCGAGGCCGGCAGGAACATCTGCCGGAACAGGCCGTTGAGCACAATGTCGAAGGAACGTTCCACCTTCGCCGCCAGCTCGGGGCTGACCGGTGTGGAGTACAGGGTGCGGCCGACCGTGCGCAGGGCCATGCCGTACATCTCCTGGAAGGCGTCGACGACCATGCCGTCCTGCCAGCGCGACGCCGTGTCCTCGATCTCGGCCTGCATGGCCTCGGCGTACCGCTTGAGCTGGCTGCGGGTGAACGCCGACTGCATCAGCCGGCGCTGGCGGCGGTGGTCGGCGAACGGGCAGGTGACGAGGCCGTTGCCGGCGATGTCACGGGCACGGTCATAGAAGATGCCGCCCTTGTCGAAGACGCGGTCGTTGGTCAGGACGTGCCGCAGCAGTTCGGGGTGGGTCGGGACGTAGGCCGTGGTGGGGCCGATCTTGATCTCGACCAGGTCGCCGTGGGCCGACAGCGAGGCCATGAAGTTCACGGGGTGACGCATCATCTGGAGGGCGTGTCCCACGACGGGGAGCGCCCCGGGGGCCGCTCCCGCCGAGAAGGTGGTCTGCTCGGTCATTCGATTCTCAACTTCCTGTCTCTACTGATTGGTTGACAGCCGCTCCGGTCCGTTGACAGCTGTGCCGCCGCGACGGCCGGGCGCGGGTGCGTGTTGCTGGTATGCGGTGCTGCCGAGCTCCTCCAGGTAGCCCTGGACACCGGCAGCGAGCGCGAACTCGGCGTCGTAGCGGCCCGAGGAACGGTGCCAGTCGTAGGAACCGCGGATCACGGTGCGCACAGCGTCGTTGCGGTAGCGCTCCAGGGCCTCGCGCTCGGCCTCGTCGAGCCGGTAGATGTCGCCAACCTGCGGCAGGCACGACTCCAGCAGGAGGTACTGCTCCAGGCGGGTGCGCACCTCGCCCTGGATGTGGGCGACGCTGCGGTCCTTGGACCAGCCGTGCTCCCGGCGCAGGATCATGACCATGTTGTTCTGCTCGCCGCGAGCCTCTTCCTTCTCCAGAGAGGCGATGTCGTTGAGCAGCAGATTGACGTCGACGGCGATCTGGAGCATCGCGGAGAGCACGGCGCTGTCGAAGACCCGGTGCGGCACCTCGAAGCGGCCCGCGCGCTCGGCGAGGTCGACTGTCGGCTGCACTCCGATGGTCTGCCGGCGAACGGCCAGGTACTCGGCCGCGGAGTTGTACGGCGTGTCCCAGAAGCGGCTCTCCGCCTCGTCGACGTAGCCGTCGAAGTAGCTGCGCCAGTGCCGGGCGCTGCGCGCGCACCAGGCGGGTGTCATGCCCTCGCTGGTGCGCCGCCAGATGTCGGCGAAGCCGTGGGCGATGGGGGGCGCGGTGTCGGAAAGGGGGCCGTCCAGCGCCGCCGCGACCGCGTCGGTGAGCTGTTTGGTCTCCTCCGGGTTTTCGCCGCGCGGCCCGTCGAAGAGGTCGTCGAAGAGGAAGAACCACGACATCAGGTCGACGCCCAGGTCCAGGTCGGCGCCGGTGGCGTGCGGGTAGAAGCGGGAGGCCAGGTCGGCGTAGCCGCCGCGCAGATGACGCATCGCCGCTGCCTCGGACTTGATCAGCTGGAGCGACCGCGGCCAGGCGAGCTGCTCGGCGTCGGCCCGCGCGTGATCCGGGCTCTGTCGGCCCGGCAGGGGTATGTGGAAGTCGATGTCCTGGGGCATGAGGGAATCCTTGGGAGTGGGTTGCGGAGGGGCAGCGGGCATGGTGGTGCCCTGGCGGGAGTGTTGTGCTGATCGGAGAGTCAGAAGTCAGAAAGGGGCGTACGGGTATGGAGGCCGGCCCGGTCTCAGACCTCGCGGTCGACGACGAACCGCCCGAGCGCGAGGAGTTCGTCCCGGGCGTCGGCGTCCAGCTCGACACGGCGCAGCGCGGCCTCGGCCAGCGCCAGCCGCCGGGCGGCCTCGGCCAGCGCCCAGTCCCGGCCGCCGGCGCCCTCGATCAGGTCGGCCACGCGCCGCAGTTCCAGTTCGTCGGGTTCGCCGGGGGTGGTGAGCCAGGCGGCCAGCTCGTCGCTGAGCGGGCCGTCCTGGTTCAGTGCGTGGCTCACCGGCAGGGACTTCTTGCGGAAGCGCAGATCGGAGTGGACCGACTTGCCGGTGACGGCCGGGTCGCCCCAGATGCCGAGAACGTCGTCGACGAGCTGGAAGGCGACGCCGACCTGGTCGCCGTAGAGCGCCAGCGCGTCCACCGTCGCCTCCGGTGCCCCGGCGAGGACGGCGCCGATCGCGGCGCTCGCCGACAGCAGCGCGCCGGTCTTGCCGGCGGCCATGTCGACGCACTCCTCGACCGTGACGTGCGAGCGCTGTTCGAAGGCCAGGTCCTGGACCTGGCCGCGGATCAGATGCCGGGTGGTGCGGGCCAGCAGCCGGGCGGCGGGCGCCGCCGTTGGCAGCCCGGTGTCCAGCAGCACCTCCTGGGCGAGCGCCAGCATCGCATCACCGGTCAGGATGGCGCTGGAGGGACCCCACAGCTTCCACACCGTGCGCCGGTGGCGGCGCTCCTCGTCGCCGTCCATCAGATCGTCGTGCACCAGGGAGAAGTTGTGCACGAGCTCCACGGCGACGGCGCCGGGCAGGGCGACCTCAGGCAGTGCGCCGACCGCCTCGGCCGACAGCAGCGCGAGCGTCGGCCGTACGGCCTTGCCGGCGTCGGCGCTGGTGGGCGCGCCGCCGGCGGTGATCCAGCCGAAGTGGTAGGCCGCCTGGTGACGTGAGCGGTGGTCGAGCCGATCGACGGCGGCGCGCAGCGCCGGGGTGATCGTGACCCGGCCGTGGCTGAGGCAGGCGGGAGCCGCGCTCATGCGGCGACCTCCGCGCGCCAGGGGTCGGTCGGGTCGTCGAAGATGCTGACGACCTGGCGCATGATGCGCCGTTCGGCCGGGTCGAAGGCCTGCTTGGCGTGGACGGTGCCGAGCTGGTCCCACACGACGATGTCCCCGGGCTGCCAGGTGTGGGCGTAGGTGTACTGGGGCCTGCCCGCGTGCGACAGCAGTTCGTCGAGCAACTTGCGGCTGTCGTCGGGGGCGAGGTCCACGATCCGCTTGGTGTTCAGGGTGCTGATGTAGACCGACTGTCGGCCGGTGCGCGGATTGCGGGCGATCAGCGGGTGGATGGTGGAGGTGCCGTCCTCGGGCTGGATCTGTCCGGTGTTCTCGCCGAGGGACACCTCGCCCTGGAGCTCCTCCTCGATGGTCTCCTCGTACCCGGCGCGCAGGGCGTGGCGGACCCGGTGGGAGTGCAGACGCCGGCGCTCTTCGGGCGACAGCGACTCGTACAGGGCGTACATGTCGGTGAAGAGGGTCTCCCCACCGCCGGAGGACGGCACTTCCACGGCCTCCAGGAAGCCGACCTGGGAGACGCGGGGGCGGAAGGAGTAGTCGGTGTGCCAGCCCATCCACCCGGCGTCGCCGACGCCGATCTTGCGGCCGTCCTCCACCAGGTTGGAGACGATCAGGATCTCGTTGTGGTCGGGGTGGGCGCCGCTGGTCAGACCGGTCTTCGGGATGTACCCGAAGCGGCGGCCGAAGGCCAGGAACTCCTCGAAGGAGGGGGTCTCGTGGCCGCGGAAGACGAGTACGAGATGCGCGTCGAGCGCCGCCCAGATCTCCTCCAACTGGGCCTTGTCCATGTTGCCGGTGACATGGGCGCCGTGCACGACGGCACCGAGAGCGGCGCCGGGTATCGGCGTTACGTCCATGGGCGTTGCCGCCTTTCGCAGAAGGGGGGCCAGCAAAGGGGGTCAGCGCAGTTCGAGGCCGGCGAGGTCGCCCGCCTCGCGCCAGCGCCTGAGGATGTTCACGAACTCCACCGAGCCGCCGCCGTAGCTGGAGTTGAGCAGGGGCAGTCCGCTCGGGTCGCCCTCGTTGTTGTAGAGGCCGGGCGTGCAGTTCTCGAGGAAGTCGAGGTCGTTGGCGGCGAGCCGCAGGATCTCCTCGACCCATGCCTTCTCGCCGGCCTCGGAGGCCTCCACGACCTGGTGGCCGCGCTCCTCGACGCACTTGACGATGTGCGCCAGGTGCCGGGTCTGCTCGCTCAGCATGTACGGGATGTTGACGTGCCGGCCGGCCTGGATCTTGGACAGGATGAAGCAGTTGGGGAAGCCGTTCACCTGGAGTCCGTGCAGGGTGTGCGCCCCGTCCGCCCACTTCTCCGACAGCTTCACGCCGGCGCGGCCGACGATGTCGTAGCCGGCGCGGTGCGTGTACGGGACGGAGAACTCGTGCTCGTAGCCGGTGGCGAAGATCAGGCAGTCGACCGGGTACTCCCGGCCGTTCGCGACCACCCCGGCCGGGGTGAGCCGCTCCACGCCCTGCCCCTGGGTGTCGACCAGGGTCACATTGGGCCGGTTGAAGGTCTGGAGGTAGCCGTCGTGGAAGCAGGGCCGCTTGCAGTACACGCGGTAGTACGGCTTGAGGGCGGCGGCGGTCGCGGGGTCGGTGACGACGCTGTCGATGCGGGCGCGCAGCTCCTCCATCTTGAGGAAGTCCGCCCGCTCGGCCGCGAGCGCCCGCTCCTTCGGGTCGCCCCCGGTGTCGCCGGTGGGCAGGATGGCGGCGGCCAGCTTGGCCGTGGTCTGGGTCCAGCGGTCCTGTACCAGGTCCTCGTCCTGCGGTATACCGGAGGTCAGCGCGTGGAAGTTCTCCATCCGGCGCTGCTGCCAGCCCGGTTCGAGGCTGTCCGCCCAGTCGGGCGAGGTGGGCCGGTTGCCGCGGACGTCGACCGTGGCCGGGGTGCGCTGGAAGAGGACGAGCTGCTCGGCCCACTCGGCGAGGTGCGGGGCGAGCTGGATGGTCGTCGAGCCGGTGCCGATGACGCCGACCTTCTTGTCCTTCAGCTTGGTCAGGGCGCCGGTGCTGTCGCCGCCGGTGTAGCCGAAGTCCCAACGGCTGGTGTGGAAGGAGTGTCCGGCGAACGTCTCCAGGCCCGGCAGCCCGGGAAGTTTGGGACGGTGCATCAGACCGATCGACATGGCCACGTACCGGGCCCGGATCAGATCCCCGCGGTCGGTGCTCACCAGCCACTTCACGGCGGCCTCGTCCCAGCGCAGCTCGGTGACGGTGGTCTGGAAGAGGGCGTCGCGGTAGAGGTCGTACTTGTGGGCGATCTGTTGGAGGTGGGCGAAGATCTCGGGCCCGGTGGAGTACTTCTCGGTGGGTATCGTGCCGATCTCCTCGAGCAGCGGCATGTAGATGTAGCTCTCGACGTCGCACCGGATGCCGGGGAAGCGGTTCCAGTACCAGGTGCCGCCGACGTCGCCGGCCCCGTCGATCAGCCGGATGCGCTTCAGGCCGGTCTCCTTGCGCAGATGGGCGCCGGTCAGCAGGCCGCCGATGCCGGCGCCGACGACGGCGACGTCCACCTCGTCGGTGAGCGGCTCGCGCTCCTGTCGCTCGGTGTAGGGGTCTCGCGCGTAGCGGCTGAAGTCACCGCGCGCGAACTGGTAGGTGCGACCGACCCTGCGCTTGTCGCGTTCCTGCCGATATTTCTCCCTCACCGCTTCCAGGTCGATGGTCAGTGTTTCATTGCCGCGGTCGTCGCTTTCGGCGCGGGCCACAACTCCTCCTCGGGGGAAGGGGGTGGAAGGGAAACATGACGCCATACGTCGTCGAACTGATCGCGCAGCCGCAGCGGGGCGTCGGAGTTGCTGAAGAGATAGAAGCGATCGGAGCCGAGGGCCTCCCACACGAGTCCGGCGACGTCCTCGGCGCTCACCGAGGTGTCGCCGCCCGCGCCGCGCGGGGCCGTCAGGCCTTGGACCATGGGGGTGTCGACCCGGCCGGGACACAGCACCGACACCCGGACCCCGGTGCCCCGCAGATCGGCGCGCAGACTACGGGCGACCGCGAGGTCGGCGTGCTTGGAGGCGACGTAGGCGGCGCTGCCGGCGCCGACGACGAAGGCGGACATCGAGGCGGTGTGGATCAGATGAGCGGGTCGGCCGCGCTCCAGCAGTCGGGGGACGAAGGCGCGGGCCACCAGGACGTGCGCCCAGTGGTTCACCTCGAAGACCTGCCGCATCCGCTCCAGCGGCACCTCCCACAGGGGCTGTCCCACGGGGCCGAGGACCCCGGCGTTGTTGCACACCACGTCGATGTCGCCGAGTAGGTCGAACGCCGTGTCCGCGAGCCGTTCGACGGCGTCCGGGTCGGTCAGGTCGGCGGTCACTGCGGTGACCTGAGCGCCCTGTGCGGTGAGTTCGGCGGCCCGGCGGTGCAGTGCGTCGCCTTCGACGTCCGCCATGACCACACCGGCGCCGGCCCGTGCGAAGCGGGCGCTGAGGGCGAGGCCGATGCCGCTGGCCGCGCCGGTCACCACGGCTGTCCTTGTCTGTAACTGCACTTGGCTGTCTCCGCTTCTGCGCGCGGGCACGCCGAAGGACGGCGCGCCGTTGCCAACGAGAAGGTCTGGATCAGATCGCGCCGTTCGAGGGGCGCGGGTGTCAGCTGGGGTCGGGGAGCTTCAGACTGATCACGAGAACGGTCACCGAGAAACATGCCAACAGGGCGAGCACGAGCACGGCCGCCGACGCCGTCGACAGCCAACTGGCCAGGGAGACATAGAGGGTTCCGCCGACGGTCGCGCCCAGCGCGGTCGCCATCTGCTGGCTGGTCACCAGCACACCGCTGCCCATGCCGGCCTGCGCGGGGGGTACGTCGGCGAGGATCGTCCGGAACAGCGTCGGGCCGATCAGCGCCGCGCCTGCGCCGAAGAAGGCGATCCCGACGAGCACGAGCGCCAGGGAGGGATGCGGCCAACCCAGCCGGATCACCAGTGCCAGCAGCAGCAGGCCCGTGCCCTGGACGAGGGCGCCCAGGGTGACGATCCGGCTGCCCAGGGCCGCCGCGATCCTCGGGGTGAACAGCGTCACCACGAAGAACGCCGCAGCGAACGGCGTCAGCACCCCGCCGGAGGCGAGCCCGTCGAAGCCGAAGTGGCCCTGCGCGATCAGCGCGTAGACGAACAGGAAGGCGCCGAAGCCGGCCGAGAACGGCACCATCGCCGCCAGCCCTCTGCGCATTCCCGGCTGGGAGAGCACCGACGGGGACAGCAGCGGTGAGCCGCCCCGTGCCTCCAGCCCGCGCTCGGCCCGCACCAGCGCCAGCGCCCCCACCGCGGCGACCGCGAGCAGCGACCACAGCCACAGCGGCCAGCCCAGGTCGGGGCCCGCCACGACCAGGGCCAGGACACAGACCATGGTGACACCGAACAGCACGGTACCCACCGGGTCGAAGCCCGGCTTCGCGGCGGCCCTGGTCGCGGGGGTGCGCCGGACGGCCAGCAGCGCGGCCACTCCGATCGGCACATTGATCGCGAAGACCGACCGCCAGCCGATCCCGGCGACGTCCAGCGAGACCAGCAGCCCGCCCAGGATCTGCCCGGTGACCATGCCGAGGGCCGCGGTCGCGCCGTACATGCCGATCGCACGGGCGCGTGCCTGGCCCTCGGTGGCCGCCTGGATCGTCGCCAGCACCTGCGGTACGAGCATGGCGGCGGCGGCGCCCTGCAGCAGCCGGGCCACGACGAGGAACTCGATGGTCGGGGCGAGTCCGCACAGCGCCGAGGTGACGGTGAACGCCGCGAGCCCGTAGGCGTACAGGCGCCGTCTGCCGAAGGCGTCGCCCAGCCGCCCGCCCAGCACCAGGCCGAGAGCGTAGGTGAGGCCGTAGCCGGACACCACCAGCTCCAGTGCGGCGGGGCCGCCGTGGAGGTCGTCACTGATCGAGCTCAGCGCCACATTGACGATGGAGGCGTCCACGATGGACAGGGCGTATCCGGTGAGCACCACCACGAGGGCGATGCCACTGAGCCCCGCGGCGGCCGGTTCCGTGCCGGCCGAGGGCTCCGGTGTCGCGTTGGGCCCTTTCAGAGGGGGGAGGCCCTCGCGTTTCGTCATGCGCTGCCTGTCCAGGTGTTTGTGGGGGGACGGTTGAAGGGGTGCGGGGGTAACAACGTCACTCGGTGGTAGTGGGGGTGCCGGTGATCTTCGACATGACTCCCTTGGAGGGGTCCTTCGCGGACTCCGGCCAGGGGGTCAGGGCGTTGAACCCTCGGTGCGAGGAGGCGGGCTGGATGCGGGTGTCCATCGACATCCGCATGCCGACCGGGTCCATCGAGACGTTCGGGATGGACTTGTGACACATGAAGGCGTGGAAGATGATCACGTCGCCCGGTTCCATGGGCGAGAACAGCAGTTGCTCGTCCGCGCCGAACTCCTCCGCCGGGATACCGCGCACGGCGTGGCCGAAGCGGCGGAAGTTCTCGGTGACGACGTGCTCGCGCGGGCCCTTCTTGTGGCTGCCGTCGGCGACGGCGACGCCGCCTATGTCGGGGGTCGTCGCGAGCAGCGGCACCCAGGCGGTGCGGAAGTCCTTGTTCGGGCCGATGTAGAAGCCGTCCTGGTGCAGCGGCGTCAGGAAGCTCGGCTCCGCGCCACCCGCGGCGGAGGGGTAGTAGCGGATCGTCGTCGACTTGAAGACGAAGACAGGCTCGCCGAATACCTTCTCCCAGGCCTTGAGGGTCGAGGGGTGGTTCCACAGGTCGTCATACTTGACGTAGTCGTGCATCGCCACCTCGTCGACCGCCTCGAAGGACTCGATGGTGAGGGTGTCGAGCGTGGTGCCGGGGGCGGCGTGGCCGAGTGCGATCAGGCCCTCGAGCATCTGCTCGGCGGCGGTCCGCACGAGTTCACGGTCCAGAGCGCCGCGCAGATAGAGGTAGCCGTGCTCGTCGTAGAACCGGTCGAGGGCCTCACGGTCGTCGAGAAGAGGCGTGCAGTCGATGTAGTCGCTGAAAGTGTCCGTCATGGTTCCTTGTCTTCCTGACGTCTGTGCGTGGGGGAAGGAGCGTCGAACATCCAAGCGTGCGGCGGCTTCGATGACGCCGGGTGAGGCGGAGGTGACGGGGGACGACCGCCGGGGACGGCCGGTGCTGACGTTCAAAAATATGAGGGCTGGGCCGGGCAGAGGGACGAGGCGGTGAGCAGGGACGGGTATGCGAGCAAGTGGGCCTTCGTGGGCACCTCTCCGCAACCGTTGATACCGATACGCACAGTCATAGGTATGTCCCTCACCGGGCGGTCCAGTGACACTGGAGCGCCGTCGCTCTTGAGGTCGATGATGCGCCGACGCGCTGTGATCCGTCAGAGACGAACGACAGGCGACGTTCTGGCAAAGCGATCGACCATGAACGGTGGGCGGCGGTGTTTTCGCTCGAGCAATGCCACTTAGAAGGTAACGGGGATTTCATCGAACCCGCCGGTGATCCGGTGCTCCTGCCAGCGCAGGGACTCCTCGGGGACCGCGAGCCGCAGGTTGGGCAGTCTGTGGAATAGCCGCTCGAACACCGCGGTCAGCTCGATCCGGGCCAGCGTGCGGCCGATGCAGTGCCGGGCGCCGTGCCCGAATGCCAGGTGTGACTTGGGCTTGTCCCGGGCCAGGTCGAACAGGTCGCCGTCGGGGAACGCCCGGCCGTCGTGGTTGGCCGCGCCGATGGCCAGCATCACCGCGTCTCCGGCCCGGATCTCTGTCTCGCCGACGGTCATGTCGCTATGCGCGTAGCGGGGTATTATCGCGTTGGATCCCTTGCCGCCAACGCCCAGGCGCAGGATCTCCTCGACCGCGGCCGGCGCGAGTTCGGGATTCTCGGCCAGCAGGGCGCGCTGGGCAGGATTGCGCAGCAGCAGCAGGGTGCCCAGGTCGATACGCACAATGGTGGTCTCGTAGCCGAACAACAGCACGGCGTTACCCAAGTGGGCAATGTCCGCATCGGACAGTGCGCCGTCTTTATGGGCGATCAGCTCGGACAAGAGGTCGTCGCCCGGCTCGGTTCGCTTCCGCGCCACCAGTTCCGTTATGTAGTCGATAACCTGTTGAAAGGTGTTCGCCGAGTGCTGGTTGTCGCTCTGGTCGAATGTGCCTCTCGCCCACTGCCCGAACCGCTCCCGGTCGGCCAACGGCACGCCGAGCAGATCGCAGATCACCATGGTCGGCAACGGAAACGACAGCGCGCGGTGCAGGTCGGCCAGCGGAGTGCTGGCGGCCAACTGGTCGAGCAGGTCGTCCACGTGATGCTCGATCCGGGTCTTCATGAGGCGCATCCGGCGGGTGGAGAACCGGGGCACAAGCAGCGCGCGCATCTGCGCATGCCTGGTGGCCTCGGTGTGGTAGTCGTCCCCGGCCATCAGCGCGATCATGAAGCCCCTGGCCGCGCTCTTGGCCGACTGCTCCGGGTTGGGGTTGCTGAGACGGAGTCGACGGTCGGCGAGTAGTGCCCTCACCTCGTCGTAGCGGGTGACCAGCCAGGCATCTTCGCCGGCAGTCCGCACCCTGGTGATCGGCCCCTCCCGCTGCAGTGCGAGCATCTGGGGCGCGATGCCGATCACGGCCGGGTTATCGAACGGTAACCTCGGAAGTTCCTCCATGTGGCCATGATCATAGGGTTAGATTTTTATGTCAATAAGTTTGAGTCAGGGATTTCAGCGGCCGAATCAACATGGGTTGACTGTTACGACTGGCGCGGGTGTGCTCGACGTCCGAGGGAATGCCGGTGCCGTTTCCTTGACATCGGCGATAAATGCAGGTCATCAGATTTGTGGAGATCACGTAGTGACCCCCTTGACTGCGAGCACGGCGCAGGCGAGCTTCTGCGGTAGGTCTTCCTTGATAAGACAGCCCTGTGCCCCAAGGCGAATGCCTGGTCCAGGCGGCGGCGATCCCAGAACGTGCTAAGAGGCCGTTTTCTCCCGATGTTTCATCCCGAAATTGCTGTTTGATCCGGCGGTGTCAGGTCGCGCCAGGAGATGGTGGCTTCGTCGGTGAGGCGGCGGGTGGAGAAAGCGCCCTCTAAGAGGGCGTTTGAAGTGGGCAGATTGCCGTTTACATCCTAGTACGTTCCTCGCCAGGTGGGTGTCGTCTCGTCCGTTATGCGCCTGGCGAGGTTGTCGATCGAGGCAATGTGGATCATGGCCTCGGAGCTGGCAGTGAGGGTCTCGTAGTCGCGGGCGAGACGGCGGTGCATCATGATCCAGCCGATACTCCGCTCTACCACCCAGCGCCTTTTCACGACCTGAAAGCCGCGGGTCTCCGGATTCCGGTTGACGACTTCGACGTCGATTCCGAGGGTGGCGCCGTGCTCGACGACGGCATTCTTGAAGCCTGTGTCGACCCAGCTCTTGGAGATGGTCGGGTACGTCTCCTTCGCCTGGTCGAGGAGGCGGATTCCCAGGGCGTTTTCCGACAGGCCGGCGGCGGCGACGGTCACGGCGAGGATGAGGCCGATCGCGTCCGTGAGGATGCCGCGCTTTCGGCCGACGATCTTCTTCGCGGCGTCCGTTCCCTGGCTGGTCACGGGCACGTTGGTGGAAGTCTTCACGCTCTGGGTGTCGATCACGGATGCGGTCGGCTCGGGCTTGCGCCCCTCTTTCACGCGCGCCAGTCCGGTCAGGTCATAGTTGAGCTGGGCGAAGATTCCCTCGTCGCGCCAGGCGGCGTAGTAGGCGTAAACGGTGCCGTGGTTCGGGAAGTCGTGCGGGAGATATTTCCAGGGGATTCCGGTGCGGTTCACGTAGAGGATCGCGTTGAAGACGTCCCGTAAATCGACCTTGGCCGGCTGTCCGGTTGGTCTGCGGTCGAGTCGGGCCTTTCTCCAGGCCGTCAACGTCGGCTCGATCAGGGCCCATCGGGCGTCGGACAGATCGCTGGGGTACGGCTTGCGCTCGCTCACGGCGTAGCGTGATCACGGGCGAGGCGGAGGGCTCGGTTCCGCTGTTCATTGGGCGATTCCGCAGCAACTTCAAACCAGACGGACTTCCAGGTATAGAAGCGAACGAGATGGATGGCCGAGCATCCTGCGGGGCTCGAATAATCGTCGCTCCTGGTCAAGAGGCATATCTATACTCGTTGATCACACCGCCGAGGACGCGAGTGCGCAGGACTTTGCGGCTGGTCGGCTTCAGGACTGGAGGTGGTTGTCCGTGAGCTTGGGGAGGTAGTTGGCGGGCCCGGTGGGGGCGGTGCGCGTTGTAGAAGGACTCATACTCGCGCAGGGCGTGGAGGAGGTGGCTCTGGTTCCAGATCAGGGTCCGGTCCAGGAGTTCGGCGCGGCAGGTCTTTATCCAGCGCTCCATAAGTGAGTTCATCCGGGGTATCCGAATGCCGGTGGTGACGTGAAGGGTATCTTTATTGCCGTACGGTGGTTTACCTGGGGCTTTGCGCTCGCCCACGTGTGGGCATGATCAGTGATTGTGGGCCTGCGACTGCTCTACCTGATCTTCTGCCGACTGCTGGGCTGCTTCCTTTTGCTGGGCCGGTCGACCGCCGCGAACAACGCCGAGATCCTTACCCTTCGTCATGAGGTCGCCGTGCTGCGCCGGCAGGTCCAGCGGCCGCGGCTCTCATGGGCCGATCGTGCCGTGCTCTCCGCTCTCGCACGGCACCTGCCACCCGCCTTACGCCGCCATCGGCTGGTCACCCCGGGCACCCTGCTGACCTGGCACCGCCGTCTGGTGCGCTGGAAATGGCGCCAGACGGCGGTCGGCCCCGGTCGTCCACCATTGCCGGAAGAGACAGTCGCGCTCATCCAGCGCCTGGCGACAGAGGACCCGACCTGGGGATACGTCAGGATCCAAGGTGAACTGCGACGGCTTGGCCATCGGGTCGCCGCCGCAACTATCCGACGCGTCCTGCGCCGCTCCGGCCTACCGCCCGCACCGCAGCGAGCAAGCCAGCAGACCTGGCGTTCCTTCCTCCGCGCCCAGGCCCACACGCTGCTCGCCTGCGACTTCATACACGTGGAGACCGTCTTCCTCAAGCGTCTCTACGTCTTCTTCGTCATGGAGATCGCCACCCGGCGCGTCCATGTCCTGGGCGTCACCGCACGCCCTACAGGCGTATGGGTCACCCAGCTCGCCCGCAACCTGCTCGTGGATCTCGAGGAGAGGGCTGGGTGCTTCCGGTTCCTCATCCGGGACCGGGACAACATGTTCACCGCGGCATTCGACGCCGTCTTCGTCGGCAACGGCACAGCCGTCATCCCGACACCGCCGCAAAGCCGACGGTCAAACGCGTTCGCCGAACGATGGATACGCACAGCCCGCGCCGAGTGCACCGACCGCCTCCTCATCACCGGCGAGCGACATCTGCGCACCGTCCTCACCACGTATGCCCAGCACTACAACGCCAGACGGCCCCACCGCAGCCTCGACCTACGAGCCCCAGACGACGACCCGCACATCATCCCCCTACCTGCCGGCACAGTCAGGCGCCGACAGGTGCTCGGTGGACTGCTCAACGAGTACCACACCACGCCGCCCCGACCGCCTCACCATCGGCAGAGAAAGCCCAGCTCAGCAGCCTGATCGGAATAATGACACCCTTCACGTCCTCACAGCCTGGGCCACCGCCGGAACCTGATCACTCAAGACCGCGAAACACGAGGGATCAGCGAGGACAGGGCTGCGAACCAGGTACGGTCCGCCGGCTCGTCCCGTACTCGCCCCTGCATCTGGCGTCGTAGGTGTTGGGGACCGGGGAAGCCACGGCCGGAAGCCAACACGCCACAGCGCGCCCCGGTCTCCGTTGTGCGCGGCATCACTCGTTCATGCGGAGCCGGCTTCAGTGGTCGGCGCCGTCCTCGACGAGACGTCGCAGGGAGGGAAGCAGGGCGTCGATGTCCTGCCCGGTCCTGAACGCGACGACGGTGGTACCGGCGCCGGGCTCCGGTGAGGAGCCGGGCGCCCGAAAGAGGGCGAGCACCTCACGCATCGCCTCGTCCACCTCGGCGACCGGGTCGGACGACTCGCCCCGAAGCCAGCGACGCAGCACATGGTTGTGAGCGGCGACCACCGCGGCGGCCATGAGTTCGGCCCTCAGCGACGCCGATTCCGTCGGACCCCCCATCCAGTCCGCGATGAACTCCCGGAACAGTCGCTGATAGCGGCCCACACTGGCGATCTCCCGGTCACGCAGGGCAGCCACCTTGCTCGTGAGGGCGTATCGCCGCCTCGCCAGGTCGCCCTCATCCACGTAGTGCAGCAGTACGAGTCGAACCGCGTCCGACACGGCGACCAGGGCGGTGCTGTGGCTCGAGGTCGCCAGCCGATCTCTGATCAACGCCAGGAGCCGGTCGTGGTCCGGAAAGATGACGTCTTCCTTGGAACGGTAGTTGCGGAAGAACGTCGTGCGCCCGAGCCCCGCTCGCTCAGCGATGTCATCGACGGTCGTCTGCTCGTATCCGCGCTCGTCGAAGAGCGCGAATGCGGCATCTGCCAGTCGGATCCGTGCAGGTAGCTTGCTCATGATCCCCCATCCTTCCCCGCCTTACCGCGCGGACGCCACTTGCCTCGTCTCGATGGGACTGAGTACCGAATTCCCTCGGGCATCGGGCGCCGAGTGGCGCGGTGTGGCGTCCCAGCAAGGAGCGAGCCCAGCACTCCCCTGCACCCGACCAGGGACATCTTCGCCTGCCACCACAAGGAACCGCCGCCTCGGCACACCACCACGTCCAGCACCCACGCCCCATTTGGAACTGAGTACTTTACTTACGGCACTCAGTGCCATAGCTTGGATATGCACGCCACCACAGCGGTGCGACGTGCCACAGCCGTGACCGGTGAGCCACCACCTCCCGTCACGGGTCGTTTCCGGCCGGGGACGGAGAGAGACACCGTGCTCCATACAGCGATCGAAACCACGGATAGCGTCCCCGTCGAACGGGAGGTCGATCCAAGCGCGAGCCCACTCCCGGAGGCGGACTGCCCCACGCAGGTGCCGCTGGGTGGAGTGGGGGGTGGAGAGCTGTACTTCCAGCGCTGCCGCTGGTGTCGGACCGCAGTCTTCCGCCGGCTGTTGTGTCCCGTCTGCGCCTCCACCGATCTCGCCTGGGAGCTCAGTTGCGGCACCGGAGTCATCCGCCATGTCCTGGCCGTGGGCCGGAGCCCCGGGAGACAGTGCGCACTCGCCACCATCAACATGAACGAGGGATTCTGGCTGTGCTCCAGGGTCATCGGCGTGCCGCCGCTCACCGTGCGGGTCGGGGCCCCGGTGTGTCTGGCAGAAGGCATCGAGTCCGGCCCTCAGGCACTCCTCTTCCGCCTCTGCGAGCCTCCACAGCCTCCGTCGCGATGAACGTCGAGGCAGCACGCCCACTTGCTCCAGCGACGTCTGGGGTGTGTACGTCCCCCACGACACCTTCTGACCTCGAGTTCGGCCCCACAGGCCATGGCCCATCACCTCTGGAGTGCCTCCAATGCCCCCTCCTGGCTGCCGCCTACCACTCCGCCCCCCAATGCCGACCGATTCGTTCCTGCCAAGAACGCTGAGACGCGATGACGTAACGGTGCCCCCAGGCGCCGGTCTGACGGCCCCGCTTCACCAACCGACCGCTCCCCTTCCGGGTTCCCCGGTGCGGATGGCAGTGCCGTTCCCGCTCGGAAACTCATTCACAGCTGCCTCGGCAACCGGGCTCTCGCTCACCACCTGGCACGCCACCAGCGCCAACGCTCAGAAGGGAGCCAAGCAGTGAGCACCGAGCCCGCGCAGCCGGCCGACGTCGACATCCGCACGACCGCTGGGAAGCTCGCGGACCTGCAGCGCCGCATCGAAGAAGCGACCCACGCCGGGTCCGCGCGCGCGGTGGAGAAGCAGCACGCCAAGGGCAAGCTGACCGCGCGCGAACGCATCGGCCTCCTCCTGGACGAGGGGTCCTTCACCGAGCTCGACGAGTTCGCCCGGCACCGCTCGACCAACTTCGGCATCGACCAGAACCGCCCCTACGGGGACGGGGTGGTCACCGGCTACGGCACGGTCGACGGCCGCCCGGTGGCCGTGTTCTCCCAGGACTTCACGGTCTTCGGCGGCGCGCTCGGGGAGGTGTTCGGCGGGAAGATCGTCAAGGTCATGGACTTCGCGCTGAAGACCGGCTGCCCGGTCATCGGCATCAACGACTCCGGTGGCGCCCGCATCCAGGAGGGCGTGGTCTCGCTCGGCATGTACGGCGAGATCTTCCGCCGCAACACCCACGCCTCCGGGGTGATCCCGCAGATCAGCCTGGTCGTGGGCCCGTGCGCGGGCGGGGCGGTCTACTCCCCGGCGATCACCGACTTCACGGTGATGGTCGACCAGACCTCGCACATGTTCATCACCGGCCCCGATGTGATCAAGACGGTCACCGGCGAGGACGTGGGCTTCGAGGCCCTGGGCGGCGCCCGGACCCACAACACCACCTCCGGTGTCGCCCACTACATGGCCGGGGACGAGAAGGACGGCATCGAGTACGTCAAGGCCCTGCTGTCCTACCTCCCCTCCAACAACCTCTCCGAGCCCCCGGCCTTCCCCGACGAGGCCGATCTGGAGGTCTCGGACGAGGACCGGGAGATGGACACCCTCATCCCGGACTCGGCGAACCAGCCGTACGACGTCCACAAGGCCATCGAGCACGTGCTGGACGACAACGAGTTCCTGGAGACCCAGGCGCTCTTCGCACCCAACGTCATCACCGGCTTCGGCCGGGTCGAGGGCCACCCGGTGGGCATCGTCGCCAACCAGCCGCTGCAGTTCGCCGGCTGCCTGGACATCGACGCCTCCGAGAAGGCCGCCCGCTTCGTGCGCACCTGCGACGCCTTCAACGTGCCCGTCCTGACCTTCGTGGACGTGCCCGGCTTCCTGCCCGGCACCGACCAGGAGTACAACGGCATCATCCGGCGCGGCGCCAAGCTGATCTACGCCTACGCGGAGGCCACCGTCCCGCTGATCACCGTGATCACCCGCAAGGCCTTCGGCGGCGCGTACGACGTCATGGGCTCCAAGCACCTGGGCGCCGACCTCAACCTCGCCTGGCCCACCGCGCAGATCGCCGTCATGGGCGCCCAGGGCGCGGTCAACATCCTCCACCGGCGCACCATCGCCTCCTCCGACGATCCGGAGACCACCCGCACCGAGCTGATCGCCGACTACGAGGACACCCTGCTGAATCCGTATATCGCGGCCGAGCGAGGCTACGTCGACGCGGTGATCATGCCCTCCGAGACCCGCCGCCACATCGTCCGCGGCCTGCGGACCCTGCGGAACAAGCGCGAAGCGCTGCCCCCGAAGAAGCACGGCAACATCCCCCTCTGACCCCACTGACCTCACGGACTTCGGAAAGGGCGGCCAATGGCGTTCACGGTCGTACGGGGCAACCCCACTCCCGAGGAGCTGGCCGCCGCGCTAGCGGTGATCCAAGCCCGCGCCGCAGCGGCCTCAGCCGTCCCTGCGACGCCGCAGCGACTGGACGAGTGGACGGTCAAAACCCGCAACATCTCGTGCAGCGCCCCGCCCCAGCCGGGCCAGGCAGCGTGGCGCAGCTCCTACTGGCCACGCTGAGGAAGCCACGGGGCCCGCAGCCGCGACGTCGTCGCACAAGCACCGCGAACTCCCTGGCCCCGGCGGCCGGTGGGGCCCTCCCGCCCCGCTGACCATTCGAATGGAGAGACCATGAAGACTCCGCAACAGCGGACAGCTCGTGCCGGTGTCGCGCCGGTGCCGGGCACCCGTATCGCCGGGCCTGGGCTTGACGGCCACGACCGCGGCGCCGACGTCATCGCCCGGGGCCTGCGCGACACCGGCTACGAGGTCCTCGGCACCGGCCCGCACCAAACCCCGGCACAGATCGTCGCCACCGTCTTCGCCGAGGCTGCGGCGCTCCCGGGTCTCTCCGTACTTTCAGGCGGCCACCTGACGCTCGAAACCATCGGCCAGCTCGACGCCGCCCCGAACCAGACCCTGGAGCCGACATGCTGACGAAGGTGCTCATCGCCAACCGTGGCGAGATCGCTGTCCGTGTTGCCCGTGCCTGCCGGGATGCCGGGATCGCGAGCGTAGCCGTCTACGCCGATCCGGACCGGGACGCTGTGCATGTGCGCGCGGCCGATGAAGCCTATGCGCTGGGCGGTGACACCCCGGCGGCCAGCTATCTCGACCAGGCCAAGGTCCTGGCCGCGGCCGCCGAATCCGGCGCCGACGCCGTCCACCCCGGCTACGGATTCCTCTCCGAGAACGCCGAATTCGCCCAGGCCGTCCTGGACGCGGGCCTGACCTGGATCGGCCCCCCGCCGCACGCCATCCGCGACCTGGGCGACAAGGTCGCCGCCCGCCACATCGCCCAGCGCGCCGGCGCCCCCCTGGTCGCCGGCACCCCCGACCCGGTCTCCGGCGCGGACGAGGTCATGGCCTTCGCCGAACAGCACGGCCTGCCCATCGCCATCAAGGCCGCCTTCGGCGGCGGCGGCCGCGGCCTGAAGGTCGCCCGCACCATGGAAGAGGTCCCCGAGCTCTACGACTCCGCGGTCCGCGAGGCCGTGGCGGCGTTCGGCCGCGGGGAGTGCTTCGTCGAGCGCTACCTCGACAAGCCCCGCCATGTGGAGACCCAGTGCCTGGCCGACACCCACGGCAACGTCGTGGTCGTCTCCACCCGTGACTGCTCCCTCCAGCGCCGCCACCAAAAACTCGTCGAAGAGGCCCCCGCGCCCTTCCTCACCGACGAGCAGAACGCCGAGCTGTACCGGGCGTCGAAGGCCATCCTCAAGGAGGCCGGATACGTCGGCGCGGGCACCGTCGAGTTCCTCGTCGGCAACGACGGCACCATCTCCTTCCTCGAGGTCAACACCCGGCTCCAGGTGGAACACCCGGTCACCGAAGAGGTCACCGGCATCGACCTGGTCCGCGAGATGTTCCGCATCGCCGACGGCGAACCGATCGGCTACGACGACCCCCCGATGCGCGGCCACTCCTTCGAGTTCCGCGTCAACGGCGAGGACCCGGGCCGGAACTTCTTGCCCGCCCCGGGCACCGTGACCTCCTTCGTGCCGCCCAGCGGGCCGGGGGTGCGGCTGGACGCCGGGGTGGAGTCCGGCAGTGTGATCGGCCCGGCGTGGGACTCGCTGCTGGCCAAGCTGATCGTCACCGGCGCCACGCGGCGGCAGGCCCTGGAGCGCGCGGCCCGCGCGCTGGCGGAGTTCCAGGTCGAGGGGATGGCCACGGCGATCCCGTTCCACCAGGCGGTGGTGAGGGACCCGGCGTTCACCAGCGAGCCGTTCACCATCCACACCCGCTGGATCGAGACCGAGTTCCACAACACCATCGCCCCCTTCACCCCCACCGGCACGGACGAGGCCGAGGAGCCCACCGGCCGCGAGACCGTCGTTGTCGAGGTCGGCGGCAAACGCCTGGAGGTCTCGCTGCCCGCCTCCCTGGGCGTGGCCACCGCCCCCGCGGGCGGCTCGAAAAAGCCCAAGCGCAAGGCGGTCAAGAAGTCCGGCTCCGCCGCCTCCGGCGACGCCCTCGCCTCCCCGATGCAGGGCACCATCGTCAAGGTCGCCGTGGGCGAGGGCGACACCGTGGCCGAAGGCGACCTCATCGTGGTCCTGGAGGCCATGAAGATGGAACAGCCCATCAACGCCCACCGCGCGGGCACCGTCAAGGGCCTGGCCGCCGAGGTCGGCGCGTCCATCACCTCGGGCGCGGTCATCTGCGAGATCAAGGACTGACAGGAATGATCGCTGTGGCTCCACTCGGAGGTAAGTCCCAGGACTGACTGGCGCTTCCGCTGTCCTCGGCAGGATTAGCCGACCGCCCGGCGGGGCCAAACGCGTCGCCGGTCAGGCATCTGTGACTTCCGAGTACGTGCCGCCAGAGCTCGCGAGCTCCCCCTGACCGCCTCCACCGGCCGCAGGTGACACGTCTGCCGCGCCACCGCACGCTGCCGTGCGGGGTGGACGCCGGGGGGCCTGGTCAGGGCGCGGGCTATTGGATTTCCGCCCATCGAGTGGTCCCGCCTTGGTAAGTCGTGGTTCCGGAGCGGGCGGACAGTGCGGCGACGATGGCGCTCCCGCGGCCGCTCTCCTCGGGCTGCCGAGGGCTGCCGCCGTGGTGGCGCAGCAGCGCCGGGCCCGCGTCAGTGACCTCGATGCGGACAGCGCACGCAGCCCGGCCACCCTGCCGGGACAAGCACAGCGACGCAGGGGGAAGGGCGTGAACGACCGCATTGGTGATCAGTTCGGAGAGGACCAGAAGCGCATCGTCCGCAAGGTCCGAGGGGATGCGCCACTGTTGCATAGTGTGGGCGGCGCGTCGGCGGACGACGGCAAGACCTTCTGGAATGTGAGGCAGAGGGAAGACCACATCTGTCCGAGCGGATGAGACTGTCTCAAGGCTGTTGCTGAGCCTCATGGGCAGGTTGTGATTCATGGTGCTGTCCTGGGGGTCCCGGTGGGGCGGGGGACGACGAGGCCGGAGAGAAACGTCCCGTGCGCGGTGTGGCGGCGCCAGGCCACCGGAGACCGGCGGGGGTGGCCCCTCAGCCATGAGGATGACGTCCGTACCGACTCTTGTAGTTATTGACGGATAACGTTATGGGTGATTCACATTCAACGTATGTCCCGATATCGGCGGCGTCAAGCCATCGAGCGAAAGGAAAACAGGTTAATGCACAGTAATGTGGCCGTGGCGTCAGGCTTCGGTCTGCAACCCATGCGCGCGGCTGCCCGCCGACGGCACCACCAGGGAGGACGCACCGGCTGATCAAGTGCCGGGGAGGATGCGGCCACGCCCATGGACGACGAACCACTGGCCCGCTTATTCACTGACGGAGTCAAGGCAGTCGCACCCGGTGGAGTGCTCGGCAACCCACATGGCATGTCATCTGAGCTGGGCTTCGCCTGCCTGAACGCCGCAGCCGACCTACTCGCGGAACACGCGACGGCCTGTTATCGGCTGCTCACCAAGGCCGAGTCGTCAAGACGCCCATCCGCGCCCCCGCGATCAACGCATTCGCTGCGTCCAGGGCCCATGCGCGACGGGAGGACCAAGGCGGGTGGCGGCATCACGTACAGATGTCAGACATTCGGTGTTAGGGTCGCCTTATGAAAGATCTTCGTACGCCGCGCCGCGTCGCGAGCTTGTCGGCGCAACTGGTGGACACCCTTCGTGAGCAGATCACATCCGGCGCATGGCCTGTAGGGATGCGGATTCCGCCCGAACATGATCTGGTCGAGCAACTCGGTGTCGGGCGCACGACGGTGCGCGAGGCGCTCGGCGCGCTGGTGCATCTGGGCCTGCTGGAGGCTCGGAAGGGTGACGGGACGTACGTCCGGGCATCGAGCGAAATGCACTCGGTACTGATGAGACGTGCCAACACCTCGAGGTGGAGCGACGTGCTGGAACTGCGCGCAGTGCTGGAAGAGTACGCCTCGGGCTTGGCCGCGTTGCGGCGTACCGAAGACGACCTGAATCGCCTGCGGCACCTCCTCGACGAGGCCGCGGCGACAGCGGATTCACCGGAGATGGCCGCCATCGCGGAGATCGATACCCGCTTCCACCAGGCTGTGGTGAGTGCCAGCGGGAACACCCTTCTCACCGAGGTGTACGAGGTCCTCAGCACCGCGGTCACCGAACAGATCGGCGGCACAGTCTGGCCCAGCGCGACGGCCGCGGAGCACAGCCTTCTGCACAGGCGTCTCGTTGAGGCGATCGCCGCCCAGGACGAGGTCGGTGCACGCTACTGCGCCACCGAGATCGTGAAGCTCACCGAGACCGGAACGGAACGACAGAAGTGACCACCTCGAGGAACTCCCGCGCCGGCCTCACCACGGCTACGAAGGCCGACCGGATAGCAGCCCCGAAGACGCCGGTTACCACGCCCGCCCTTTCGGCGGGCCTCTTGATCGCGATCCTGTTGGTGGCGGCCAACCTACGCGTGACCTTGACGGGTGTGGGCACACTGCTGCCGGCCATCGAGCACGACACCGGATTGACTGCGTCAGAGGGTGGCGTACTGAGCACCCTGCCGCTGTTTGTGTTTGCCGTGACTTCGCCCTTTGTCGGGCGCACCTCGCACCGGGTCGGCACCACCCGCCTCCTCGTGGCCGCCCTCGCAGTGCTGGCAGCGGGCACCGTGATCCGGTCCTTGCCTTCGCTTGCCTGTTTGTTCGTCGGAACCGTGATCCTCTCGGTGGCGATCGCAGTTGGCAACGTCCTGCTGCCTACGGTGATTCGCACCTACGTACCCGGCTCGCGGGTTCATACCGTCAGCGCTCTCTACGTCACCGCTATGGGAGTGGTCGCTGCTCTGTCGTCCGGCATCTCCGTCCCGCTTGCCGAAACCCTACCCGGAACCTGGCATTCCGCCCTGGCCTGGGGAGTAGTCGTCGCCGTCGCCGCTCTCGCCGTGTGGCTGCCTCGGCTACGCGGGTCCCGGCCGGACGGCGACGTGCGGTCTCGTGGGACACACGCTCGAACCCCATGGCGATCCTGGCTGGCGTGGCAGGTGTCCTTCTTCATGGGCCTGCAATCCCTTGCCTTTTACACCGCCGTCGCTTGGCTGCCCAGCATCCTCAGTCAGCAGGGCATGAGCACCACAGCTGCCGGCTGGATGCTGTTCTACTACCAGCTCGTCGCCCTGGTCACGAGCATGTTGCTGCCTTTGATCACTCGAGGCCGCCACGACCAGCGCTTCGCTGCGGCCGCGGGCTCAGCGATCGTCGCCGCAGGCTTCGCGCTTCTGCTCCTCTTTCCAGCGCTCGCACTCGCGGCGTGCACTCTTCTCGGGTTGGGCGCCGGTGTCTGTCTCGTGCTCGCCCTGAGCTTCCAAAGCCAACGTGCCACTGGTCCCAGCGAGACCACAGCCCTGGCCGGGATGGCTCAGTCCATCGGCTATCTCGTCGCCGCGGCCGGACCCCTTCTTCTGGGCGTCCTCCACGACACCACCGGCAGCTGGACTGGTGCTCTCCTTCTCCTCACCGCATTGAGCCTGGTCATGGCCGCTGCCGGTTATGGCGCTGGACGCGACCGCCACGTTCGCACCCGGCCTGACCGCGAGACAGACTGACGCCGTCCAGAACGCATCGGACCGGATGCAGAGAACGCGGAGTCGGCCTCCCTGAGCCGCTGTGGGAAAACTGCGGCTCAGCAGGCACCCTCCTCCCGCGGTGGATGGGTCTCAGACGCCGCCGCGGTGGACGAGGAGGCCCACTTCCCGCAGGAGGCCCTCAAGGCCCTCGTCGCGAATGACCTGCACGCGGTGCACGTGCCCGAGGAGTACGGCGGGGCGGGCGCGGACGCCCTCGCCACCGTGATCGTTGACGCCGGCTCCGACGCGGCAGGCATGAAGACCAAGGCGGTCCGCGACGGCGACCACTGAGTGCGCAACGGCGTCAAGCGCTGGATCACCGACGCGGGCGTCTCCGAGTACTACGCGGTGAGGGCCGTCACCGACCCCACCAAGCGCTCCAAGGGCATCAGCGCATTCGTCGTCGAGAAGTCCGACGGGGGCGTCTCCTTCGGCGCCCCGGAGAAGAAGCTCGGCATCAAGGGCTCCCCGACGTACGAGGTCTACCTGGACAACGTCCGCATCCCCGCGGACCGCATGATCGGTGAGGAGGGCACCGGCTTCGCCGCCGCGATGAAGACGCTGGACCACACCCGGTCCTCAATCTGGTGGAACCGGTCCCCTCCCTGGTGAGACTTGCCGGAAGGCCCGGATGCCGTTGGCGGAGCCTGGTGCGCCCAGCCATCCCTCGATGGATGTTTTGCGACGTTCTTGCCGGTCAGGTCTCCTCGGACGTCAAAGGGCACTCCGCTCTGGGCATACGCCCGCCGCCGCCATTTGTGGTGGTGGAAGACGTGCTGGCGGCTACTTGCCGTCGTCCTCGCGCTGGAGGGCTTCCAGCGCCCGCCGCGTGACCTCGTCCACCTGGCCCAGGGAGGAGATCGTGACCGCCAGGCCCTGCGTCTTGTAGTACTCGATGATCGGCTCGGTCTGCGTGTGGTAGACCTCGAGCCGCTTACGGACGGTCTCCTCGGAGTCGTCGTCGCGCTGGTAGAGCTCACCGCCGCAGACGTCGCACACGCCCTGCTTCTTCGGCGGGCTGTACGACACGTGGAACACATGTGCCGACCGGCTGCGGCAGATGCGCCGCCCGGCGATGCGCTTGATGACCTCTCCCTCGGGGACTTCGAGGTCAAGAACCGCGTCCAGCGTGATGGCCTCGGTCTTCAGCAGCTCGTCGAGCGCCTCGGCCTGCGAGACGTTGCGCGGGAAACCGTCGAGCAGGAAGCCGTTCTCGGCATCCGGCTGTCGCATGCGGTCCTTTGCCATCGCGATGGTGAGCTCGTCGGGGACGAGGTTGCCGGCGTCCATGGAGACCTTCGCGAGTTGCCCGAGTTCGGTCTGCCGGCTGATGTTGGCCCGGAACAGATCGCCCGTAGAGATGTGCGGGATCGACAGCTTCCCGGCCAGGCGTGTGGCCTGAGTGCCCTTTCCAGCACCCGGCGGCCCGACGAGGACGATGCGCATCAGCGGAGGAACCCTTCGTCCTTGCGCTGCTGGGGCTCATCGGCGGCGGAGGCGCTTGCCGACGGCTTGGAGACGACCTCGCCGATCCTGCCACCCACGGCCAGATACGGACGACTGGCTGACGGTGCGGCTGGTCGGGGAACGGCCGGAGCCCCGGACCACTTTCGTTCGATTCCGCTCAGAGCCTTCATCACATGTCCAATCGTCCGGGTGGTGCGTCTGCTCGGCTCGGCGTGGGAAGGGCGGACAGGTTGGTCGCGACCGTCCGGCGGCACGGCGCGGCTTGTCAGGGCGGGTGCCGCGCCGTGCCGCCGGGCGGAGTGGGTGGGGAGCTGTCGCCCCATGGGGTGGTAGTACGGGTCGGCTGCGCCGGGACCGTCCGGCGGTACGTCTTTTCGGCAGGACAGGGGCGTGCCGCCGGACGGGGCATGAGAGGCGAATCCCCGGCGAGGGGACGGTGCGGCGGACCGGTTGTGCATGGTGGCTGCCGCGGTCAACTCCTGGTGCGACCCAGAACGGTGTTGTCGAGGGGCGACGTCGATGGTGTGGGACCCGGCCGGCGCGGACGGTGAGTGCGGTTTGCTCTTCTGTACCGGCCCCGGCACGCGGAGGCTACCGGGTTCTTCCTCAATCGATGAGGTCGAGGGCGGTGGTGACGATGCTGTCCGTGTCGATGCGGTGGTAGCGGTAAACGTCCTCGATCGCCCCGGACTGGCCGAACCGGGTCACGCCGAGAGTGCTGACGGGAACGTTCTGGATCGTGCTCAGGAAAGCCAAGGTGTGGGGATGCCCGTCCAGGACGGTGACCAGCGGGGTGGCCCGGTCGAGGGGGAAGACCTGGTCGAGGATCCAGGTCGGGTCGTCCGACAGGCCGCGACGGGCCTGGAGCGCGCGGAAGAGTAGGTCCGGGCTGGTCACGCACACAACGTCGGCGCCATGCCCGAGGGCGGCGAGCCGGTCGGCGGCGGCCAGCACCTCCGGGACCAAAGCGCCCATCGCGGCGAGTGTCACCACGGGCTTCTCGTGCTGCCGCAGCCGGTAGGCCCCGGCGGTCACATGTCGGCGACGGCGTTCGCGAGCGGCCGGGTCGCTGGGCACGGCGGCTGTCGACTGGTCGATGGGTCGGGTCGACAGCCGCAGATACGCCGACCTGCCCCCTGGACTGGCCAAGTTGCCGAGTGCGGCGAGCAGGCACCATTCGGTGTCGATGGCGAACGCCGGCTCATAGGCGACGCAGCCGGGCTGTTCAATGCCCAGCGAGGGGGTGGTGATCGACTGATGTGCACCGCCTTCCGGGGCGAGGGTGACACCGGAAGGGGTGCCGACCAGGATCGACTGGCCACCGGCATAGATGCCGAACGACCAAGGCTCCAGTGCCCGGTTGACGAAGGGATCGTAGACGACGCCGATCGGCAGCAGCGGCTGGCCCCACCGGCTCCAGGTGGCGCCCAGCTCGCCGAGGAGACCGACCAGGTTGGTCTCCGCGATGCCCAGCTCCACGTGCTGACCGGCCGGCTGCTCGCGCCAGTGCAGGATGGTCTCGGCGTCGTCGGCGAACCAGTCGGTGCGCTCGGTGGGCGACCACACGCCCACCTTGTTGAGCCAGCCGCCCAGGTTGGTGGAGGAGCTGACGTCCGGGCTGACGGTGACGATCCGGGCGGCCGCCTCCGGCGCCCGCCGGGTGAGATCCAGCAGGACGCGGCCGAGAGCCTGCTGAGTGTTCCCGATGCCGGTGGGGGCCGGGCGCGCTAGATCGGCGGGGACGGCAGGGGGCTCTTGGGGCGCCTGTTCGGGACGGTGCAGCCGCTGGGCGGCCGCCGCGCACAGGGCCGCTTCCGCCGAACCCTCGCCGAAACGCGTCCACGGGTGGTCGAGATCGGTTCCCAGGCGGTCGGCCAGTGCACTCATCTGGTCGGCCGTCAGGAGCGAGGAGTGGTTTTGCGGGTGACCCTCGGTGGGGAGCCCGTAGCCCTTGATCGTGTAAGCGAAGATCACGGTCGGGCGGGTGTCGTCGACACCGGCGAACGCATCCGACAGCGCGCCGATGTCGTGGCCGCCCAGGTTGCGCAGCGCCGCCAGGAGCGAGGCGTCGTCCAGGGGGGCGATGAGGTCGGCGATCGGCCCGGCGGTCGAGCCGGTGCCGGGCAGGCGCTCGCGCAGCTCGTCGGCGGAGCAGCGCAGCAGGCGCTGGTATTCGGGGTTGCCCATGGCATCGATACGAGCGCGCAGGGCCTCGCCGCCGGGCCGGGTGAACAACTCCTGTAGAAGACGCCCGTACTTGAGGGAGATCACCTGCCAGCCGGCCGCGGCGAACATGCCCTGCAGCTTGTCCGCGGCGATGCCGGGGATGACTCGGTCGAGAGACTGCCGGTTGAGGTCGACGACCCACACCACTTCGCCCAGACCCGGCACCATCGGATCCTGGATGGCTTCCCAGATCGCGCCTTCGTCCAGCTCGGCGTCGCCGAGCAGGGAGTACTGGCGCCCCCTCCCGGCACCGCCGAAGCGCCCCTCCACGTAGCGCCGGGCGAGAGCGCCCCACAGGGGAGCGGTGGCGCCGATACCGACCGAACCGGTGGAGTAGTCGACCGGGTCGGGGTCCTTGGAGCGACTGGGGTAGCTCTGCAGACCGCCGAAGGCACGCAGCGTGGTCAGATAGGACTCGTCCAGCTCGCCCAGCAGGTAGTTGATCGCATGCAACACCGGTGAGGCATGAGGCTTGACCGACACCCGGTCCTCGGCGGTCAGTGCATGAAACCACAGCGCCGTCATGATCGAGGTCATCGAGGCACTGGACGCCTGGTGACCGCCCACCTTCAGTCCCGAAGGGTTCGGCCGCACCCGGTTGGCGTGGTCGGTGATCGCGGTGGACAGCCACAGCACCCGCTGTTCGACCGACTCCAGCGCGGCAAGCTCCTCCGCCTGGGCAGGACCGCCGTTGCCGCCGGCCGACCTCAGTTCCGCGACCATCACAGACCACCTCCGCATTCGGCACCATGCCTTAGGAATTTCGCGTTATGCTCCGCCAGAAGACGGGTAACTCTGCGACTGCACAAGATGTTTCTTATAGATCGAGCATTCTGCTCGGATTCGGGCCACCTGATCGGCTGGCCCGGGGCGCTGGACCGGTTCGCACCGGCCTTAAGACGCGACCCCATCACGCGCCTTGGCTGACGGCAGAGAGTCGACTGCTCGCAGGACATCTGTCAGCCATGCGACCTGCCCGTCGAACTGTGACAGCTTCCAGGGCCGTACCCACCGGTATGCCTTGTGCTCCCAGTTGAGAGTGAGCCGGCGTTGACTGGTGCAGGCCAAAAAAGTGTGCACGGTCCAGTCCGGCCCGCCACGAGGGTCGGCCAGTCGCAGCGTGGGGCCCGCAGTCAGCTGCTCCAGAGCGGGGGCGGGGAGCAGAGTCTCCTCCCAGATCTCCTGGATGGCTTGCCGTACCGGGTCGCTGTCAGCGTCCAGGTATCCGGTGATGCAGTGCCACAAGCCCGCATCATGCTGGACAGATCCACTGCGCTTGAACAACCCGATGCGCCCCCGCCACATGAGGATGACAGCGACTACCTGCCGCGGGCCCTGAGACCTGGGGCGACCGGTCCCATTCAGGAACTGTGCCCCTGGTGAAGCCCGGGAGACCACCCCGCGACCACCGCCTTCGGCACGGACACCCGGGGAGGACCCGACGCGCTTCTTCATCTGGTGCCTCCTTCATGCGACGGCCTGGCCCAGGAAAAGTCCCCTTGCGGGCAGGAGCTCGTCGTGTTCCCGACCCGCCGGACGCCCTGCCGCGTGGAAGCACGAGGTTTGACACTCCCTGACGACGACCTCGCGTGCCACCGGTCCGTTCCCGTCGTTCACCGGATGCGGCTCTCGCTCCCGGCCCATACCTTGTCCCGCAACACGAACTTCTGGATCTTCCCGGTGGAGGTCTTCGGCAGCTCGGTGAATGTGACCGTCTTCGGCGCTTTGAACTGGGCCAGCCTGCCCCGCACATGCTCGATGATCTCCGCCTCGGTGGCTGTAGCGCCTTCCCGCAGGCTCACATAGGCGGCAGGGACCTCACCCCAGCGCTCGTCAGGTACCGCGATCACCGCCGCCTCCAGTACCGCCGGATGATCCATGATCGCCTGCTCCACCTCGACCGACGCGATGTTCTCCCCACCCGAGATGATCACGTCCTTCGAGCGGTCACGCAGCTCCACGTACCCGTCGGGGTGCAGGATGCCGATGTCCCCGGTCCGGAACCATCCGTCCGGCACCGCTGCCAGGGTGGCCTCCGGGTCGTCGAGGTAGCCGAGCATGAGGTTGTTGCCGCGCAACGCGATCTGCCCCGTGGTGACACCGTCCGCGGGGACGTCCGTGCCGTCGTCCGCGATCACCCGCGGCACGCACGAGATCATGTTTCCGACGCCCTGGCGCGCCTTGAGCCGCGCTTGTGCCGCGGCGTCGCGGTCGTTCCACTCCGGGCGCCAGTCGCACAGCATCGCTGGGCCGTAAGTCTCGGTCAGCCCGTACAGGTGCGTGACCTCGAACCCCAGCTCCGCCGTCCGCCGCAGGATCGCCGGCGACGGCGGCGCCCCACCGGTGGCGATCCGCACCGTGCGGTCCAGGGGTGCGGCCTCCTGGGCGTAGGCGATCATCGACAGCACCGTCGGCGCCCCGTTGAGGTGCGTGACGCCCTCCTCCCGGAGCAGTCGCCAGATCTCTGCCGGATCCACCTTCGGCAGGCAGACGTGCGTCCCAGCCGCCGCGGTCACCGCCCATGGGAACGTCCATCCGTTGCAGTGGAACATCGGCAGCGTCCACAGGTGCACGCTCGACGGCGTCAGTCCGGTGTGTCCCACCATCGCCACGGCCTGGAGGAACGCGCCCCGGTGGTGGTACATCACGCCTTTCGGGCGGCCCGTGGTCCCCGAGGTGTAGTTGATCGACAGCAGCGCCCGTTCGTCGGTCGGGGTCAGATGCAGCGGCTCCGCCGCGGCCAGCAGATCCTCGTATTCCCACCCCGCCCTGATCCGGTGCGGTGGGGCGTCCAGCCGGGCGAGGGCCTCGTCCACCAACGCGTCGAACGACGGGTCCTGGATCAGCACGGACGCCTTGGAGTGCTCCAGAATATAGGCGACCTCGCCCGCCGACAGCCGGGTGTTCACCGCGACCAGCGGCACCCCCGCCCACGGCACCCCGTAGTGCGCCTCCAGCGACACATGCGTGTTCGGCGCCAGCACCGCCACCGGACGCCCCCCGGCCAACGAGGCCAACCCGCCCGCCAACCGCTGACACCGATCACGCAGCTCCGCGTAGGTCCACCGGGACCGACCATCCACCACCGCGACCCGATCCCCATGCGCCGCCGCCGCACGATCCAGATACGACGTCGGGGTCAACGACTCGAAGGACAAGGAGCCCAGGTCGCTGGTCATCGCACCGCTCCGTGCGCCGGGACGCCGGTCGTGATCAGGAGGATGCCGTTGGGGTGGCGTTCGATGAGGATGTCGCCGGTGCCGTGGTTGTAGAGGTCGGTCATCGGCTGGTCTCCTTGTGGTGTGTGGGGTTGTGCTGGGAGTGGAACTGGCGGAGTG
>NZ_JBIRSJ010000032.1:0-82679 GCF_044334165.1 Streptomyces sp. NPDC020845
CGAACCCCGGCGCCCCTCGATGACGTAGGTCTCAAGACGGGCTCCGTTGGTGATGTCCACGAGGTGAACTAGTTCACCGGGGAGCAGATCGGCCGTGTCCTTGCCGAGAACTTCATCCATGCAGGTCAGGCAGCATGGTGATATTCGTGGAGGAGGCTGCCGAGGCGGTGGCGTCGTCGTATGTCGAGGTAGGTCAACTTGTCCGGATCGGTGATGGGTGCGGGCAGCGGGTGCAGTGGCCGGGCGTTCGCGATGCCTTGGTGGGGCCGATGAGTGTTGTGGAACTGCTCGAACTCCCGGAGTGCGTGGAGGAGGTGGCGCTGGTTCCAGATCAAGGTCCGGTCCAGGAGTTCGTGTCTGCAGGTTTGCACCCACCGTTCCATGATCGAGTTCATTCGTGGCATCTGGATGCCGCTGAGGATGACCTCGATCCCCGCGTCTTTGAGGACGTCATCGAACAGTCCGGGGAACTTCCCATCCCTGTCCCTGATCATGAACCGGGCCCGGCAGCCTATGTCCTCGAGGTCCATGACCAGGTTTCTCGCCGCTTGCGCCACCCAGGAGGTGGTCGGGTGTGCGGTGGGCGCCCAGGATCCGGATGCGGCGGCTGCTGTGCTCGATCACCGTGAGTACGTACATCCGGGCGCCGGACAGGGTGACCGTCTCAAAGAAGTCACAGGCGAGGAGGGCGTCGGCTTGGGCGCGCAGGAAGCCGGCCCAGGTGCTGGAGCTCCTGCCGGGCGCTGGATCGACGCCGGCATCCTTGAGGATCTTCCAGACGGTCGAGGCGGCCACCTTCACTCCCAGCACGAGCAGCTCGCCGTGAAGCCGTCTGTAGCCCCAGTTCGGGTTCTCCCTGACCAGGCGTAGCACCAGAGTCCGGACGGAGCGCGCGGTACGAGGCCGACCGGGTTGCTTGGGCCGTGATGAGGCGGCATGCCGGCGCTTTGCGAGGTCGCGATGCCGGCGCAGTACCGTGTCAGGACGCACGAGCAGTCGCAGACGCCGCAGGGCGGGCAACGGCAGCCGGTGCGGCAGTGCCGCCAGGAACGCCCGGTCGCTCGGGCTGAACCGGGCCTTTCCCTTGCCGAGTTGGCGTTCCAGGACCGTGATCTGATGACGGAGAGCCAGGATCTCCGCATCCTTGTCCCGGTCGCTCATCGGCAGCAGACGCAGCAGGGCGAACGCATTCGTCACACCGAGGTAGGCCAGTCGCAGCAGCACGATCGATCATCATCACGTGTGGACCACCGGCTACGCGAGAGCATCTGCACGAGCGACCGTGGCCGATGACCGTGGAGCTCGGTGCACCCGCTCTGACCAGGGCGGATGACATTCTCGGCAACCACAGGACTCTGTTGCCCGATCCGCGGTGAGGCCCGATTCGATCAGCTTCACCTGCGCCTTCATCGTCGGCAGCCCACCAGTTTCGCAAGGTCGGCCGAATCGGGCGACAGAGTCCCACAGGGCGCATCCTCAATGAGAAGACCGCGACCAGCCAGATCGTCGGCGGCATCAGCCAGGCGATGTTCGAGGAGACGGTCGCCGACCAGGTCACCGGGCGCATCGCCAACGCGACCTGCGGGGACTACCTGATGCCGGTGAATGCCGACGTGCCCGACGTGGAGGTGCTGTTCGTGCGGTGGTCCCGACCGCGCGACCGCGTCGGGACGAAGGGGATCGGGGAGATCGACCTGGTCGGTCTGGCAGCGGCCATCGGCAACGCCGTCTTCCACGCCACCGGACGCCGCGTCCGCTCCCTTCCGATCACCATCGACCAGCTCATGCTCTGAGACCGGGTGAACGTGCGAGGCGCTCGGCTGGGAGACCCCAGCCGAGCGCCTGTCTCGCCTTGATCCTGGCCGGGTCAGCGGAACGTGGCGTGCATCCAGCGGGCCGATTCGACCGCGCTCTCGTAGCAATCGGCGATATCCGGCCGGTCGACCTCGACCATCAGCCAGCCGTCGAAGGTGCTGGGCAGGTTGTCGATGATTCCCTTGAGGTCCAGCTCGCCGCGGCCGGGCTCGACCCAGAGGCCGGACAGAACGGTCTGCTGGTATCCCCAACCCTGTTCGCGGCCCTGCGCCGCGACGCTGAGCCGGCAGTCCTTCACGTGCACGAATGGGATCCGCTCCGCGTAGTCCTCGACGAACTTGCCGACGTCCGAGCCTGCCCAGGCCAGGTGTCCGGTGTCCGGCAGGAAGCCCAGACGGGCGTCCGGAAGGGCGTCGAGCACCGCGCGGCCCTCCTCCTCGGTCTCGATCCAGGTGCCGACGTGCGGGTGCAGGTTGGGCCGTACGCCCTCGGCGACCATGGCGTCCGCGATCCTCCCGATCAACGTCGTCACCGCCTCGACGCGCGAGGGATCCGCGTCGTGTGCCTGCGCCGGGTGCAAGACGCGCGGCATGTCCTTGCCCATTGCGAGGCCGAGGCCGATTTCGGTCATCCCGAGTTCGGCGTGCTGACGTGCGAGGGCGCCGGCGCTTGCGACAACGTCGTTCTCGTTCCCGTCCCGACCGTCCGACCGGCACACGAAGTAGCCGGGCGCCGGCGCCAGGCCGACCTCGTCCAGGAGCGCCTGGTAGCGCTCGACGGTCCAGTCGGCGGGAACCTCGGCCATGACCGAGTCGAAGCCGGCCTGCTTGACCAGCGACAGCAGTTGCTCTCGTTCGGGTGCCTTGGACGGGTCGAGCCAGCCGTCGTCGCTGGCCATCCACTGGATGGGGTTGAGTGCGATACGCGGTACGCCGGTGGTGCCGGTCGAGGCATCGGACACGTGCATTCCTCTCAGGGATTTACAGGGATGTGGCTTCAGGCCGCTGTTCAGGATCGACCTGCGAGTTCGCCGGCGAAGTGGCAGGCGGCTCGCTGGCCCGCGGCGGTGAGGGTGAGGCGCGGGTCGCTCTCCGTGCAGATCGTCCGCTCCGGGTTCACCAGCGGGCCGATCGGGCACCGGGTGCGGAACCGGCAGCCGGAGGGAGGGGTCGCCGGGCTCGGCAGATCGCCCCGCAGGACGATGCGTTCCCGTGGAGGCGCCGAGACGCTCGGCACCGGCGACGACGACAGCAGCGCGGCGGTGTAAGGGTGCTGCGGGTTGCCGTAGACCTCGGCGACCTCGCCGTACTCGACGATCCTTCCGAGGTACATGACAGCGACCGTGTCGCTGAGGTGACGCACGACCGACAAGTCATGAGCGATGAACAGGTAGCCCAGTCCGAGTTCGTTCTGGAGCTTCTCCAGCAGGTTGATGATCTGTGCTTGGATCGACATGTCCAACGCGGAGACCGGCTCGTCGAGGATCAGCGTGCGCGGCTGGCGGGCCAGGGCCCGCGCGATGCCGATCCGCTGACGTTGCCCGCCCGAGAACGCGTGCGGGTAGCGGTCGAGGTGCTCCGGCCGTAGCCCCACCTGCGCTATCAGCGAGCGCGCCTCTTCCTCAAGGGCCCCGCCGCTGAAACCCCTGAACGCCAGCGCTTCGGAGAGCGACTGCCGGATGGTGCGCCGGGGGTTCAGTGACGCGTATGGATCCTGGAACAGGTACTGCACCGAGGACCGGACCTTTTTGATGTCCTCGTTGCGCATCGCGCTCACGTCGGTTCCGTCGACGAGAATCGACCCCTCGGTGACCGGGTTGATGCCGACGATGCTGCGGGACAGCGTCGACTTGCCGCAGCCGCTCTCGCCCACGAGTCCGAGGGTGCGGCCCGCGTGCACGGACAGGCTCACCGAGTCGACCGCGTAGACCGGGGGATCACGGTGGAACAGTCCGCTCCTCCGTGATCCGACATCGACCCTGAGGTCGCGGACCTCCAGCACGGGCGCGTCCGTAGGAGGGGCGCTCCGCGGCGCGGGCGCTGCGTGCTCGGCACGCGCCGCCGCGGGGGCGTCGCTCGCACGGACGTCGACGCCACGCTGGGCGACGAAGCAGGCCGCGGTCTGCCCCACGTCCCCGATCTCCAACAGCGCGGGCTGTGCCTGCGTGCACGCGTCCTCGGCGAACCGGCAGCGTGGCGCGAACGCGCAGCCGGCCGGGGGTGCCGCGGGGTCGGGCGGGGTGCCGGGAACCGTGGGCAGCGGCTGGCCGGCCAGGTCCTGGTCGAGGCGTGGCATGGCCTCGAGCAACGCCGCCGTGTAGGGGTGGCGCGGATGATTGAAGACCTGCTCGACGGTTCCCTTCTCGACCGTGCGCCCGCTGTACATCACGACAACGTCCGTACAGAGCTCGGCGACCACCCCCATGTCGTGCGTGATGATCGCGACGGCGATGCCGAGCTCGGTGCGCAGCTTGGCCAGCAGCCGCAGGATCTGGGCCTGGATCGTGACGTCGAGAGCCGTCGTCGGCTCGTCGGCGATGAGCAGCGCCGGATCGTTGGCCAGGGCGATCGCGATGACGACGCGCTGGCGCATTCCGCCGGAGAACTGGTGCGGGTACTGATCGATCTTCCTCTGGACATCGGGGATACCGACCTGTTCGAGGAGCTCGACCGCCCGCTTGCGCGCGGTCTTCTTGTCGACGCCGTGGACCGTCATGGCCTCGACGATCTGGTCGCCCACCTTCATGACGGGATTGAGCGCGGCCTGCGGGTCCTGGAAGACCATGGCCACCTTGCTGCCGCGTCGGCGCCGCATCTCCCGCTCGGGCAGCGCGAGGAGGTCCTCGTTGTCGAACCGCACCGAGCCGGCGACGACCTCACCCGGCGGGCGCACCATGCGCATGATCGAACGAGCGGTGACCGACTTGCCCGAGCCGGACTCGCCCACGATGCCGAGGACGTCGCCCGGGTAGATGTCGAAGCTGACGTCGTTGACGGCCTTGACGCCGCCGCTCTTCAACTTGAACTCGGTGCGCAGGCCCTCGACGCGCAGCAGGGGGACACGCTTGTTCGCCGCCGGTGCCGGCGATTCGGCCGTGGCCGAGTTGGTCGTCGAGTTCATCGGCGATTCACCGCCTCATTGAGTGCGTCCGACACCAGGCTGAAGCCCACCGAGAGAAGGAGGAGCAGCGCTGCGGGGCCGATGATGTACGTGGGGGACTGGGTGACAAATCGAAGGCCGTTGTTGAGCAGTACGCCGATCGACGGCGTCGGCGGCTGCACGCCGAGGCCGACGATGGACAGACCCGCCTCGATGTAGATGCCGATGACCATCCAGACGGAGCCGTTCACGACGATGGAGTCCATCGCGTTCGGCAGCACGTGCCGGACGAGCAACTGACGGCGCGAGACGCCGAGCACCCGGGCGGCGAGGACGTACTCCCTGCCCTGCTGGGAGAGCCAGGCGCTGCGGGCCAGGCGTCCCGCGGTGGGCAGGCCGCCGATCAGGATGGTCAGGAACAGCGCGAACCAGCCGGGGCCGAGGATGGCCACCAGGCAGACGCCGAGGATCAGCCCGGGGAAGCCGATGACCACATCGAGCAGCCGCTGCACCGCCGCGCCGAGCCACTCGGAGATCGCGCCGGCGAGGCCGAACAGTGCGCCGATCGCCATACTGAGCGGCACGGCGGTGAGGATGAGGCTCAGGTCGACGCGCAATCCGTAGATGCTGCGGACGAAGATGTCACGGCCGAATTCGTCCACACCGAAGATGTGCCCGCCCGACGGCCCGGCCAACGCGTTCGGTCCTTGCTGGTCGTAGCCGCCCGGGAAGAGGAGGGGAGCGAGCAGCGCAGCGAGCGCCATGACCGTGAGGATCGACAGCCCGATGATGCCCCGCGGGGTGCGGAAGGCGGACAGATACCGGGCCAGCGTCGGATTCAGCCGACGCCGCCGCGCCGCGGCCGCCGCGCCGGACGCTGACAGGGGAATGTCTGTCATGACCTAGTCTCCCAACCTGATGCGCGGGTCGAGCGCCGCAAGGATGATCTCGGTGACGATCTGGCAGATCACCGCGATGCACACCACACCGAGGATCAGCACTTGAAGGACGGTGAAGTCGCGCGTGCTCACGCTCGAGACGGCGAGCTGGCCGAGGCCGTTGCGGTTGAAGATCGCCTCGATGACCACGGCGCCGGCGAGCAGGGTGCCGATCTCCAGACCGATCGAGACGACCGCGGTGCCGAAGCTGTTGCGCAGCACATGGCGCAGGGTGATCCGCTTGGGCGAGGCCCCCTTGGCCAGGGCCAGATCGACGTAGTCCTCGTTCCGGACCTTGGCCATCTCCGTCTGGAGCAGGCGGGCCACGATCGCGGAAGGCGGAATCGCCAGCGCGACCGCAGGAAGGACCAGGTACTGGATTCCGATCGCGGGATCCTGCGCCACACTCACCTCACCGCTGACGGGCAGCCAGCGGTGGTACACGCCGAAGATGAGGATCAGCGCCAGTGCCGTGAGGAACGACGGTATGGCGATCATGAAGCTGTTGCCCAGGTCGAAGCTTGTCCGCGCCCATCGGCGCTTGGCCGAACCGGCGAGCACCCCGAGCGTGGTTCCGATGAGAACGACCAGCAGAGTGGCGAACAGGGCCAGCTCCAGAGTGCTCTCCAGCCGGTCGCCGATGAGGCTCGCGACGCTGCGGTGGAAGCGGTAGGACTGGCCCAGATCGCCGTGGAGCACCCCGGAGATCCAGTCCCAGTACTGCACGATGGGCGACCGGTTCAGGCCCAACTGCTCCCGGATGGCAGCGACGTTGGCGGCGGTCGGGTCCGTGCCGGCGAGGGTGACCGCGATGTCTCCCGGTGCGAGCCGCGGCAGGGCGAAGGCGATGATCGAGCTGGCGAACAGCACGAACGCTACTGAGGGCACCTTGCGCACCAAGAACCGGATCATTGTGTTGCTACCTCCTATGGCCTGGTCGTCGGGTCAGTCGGACAGCCATGCCTGGCCCAGGTCCAGGTAGCCCGCCTGAGTGGCCTTGATCCCGCCGACGGACTTCGACCGGACCGTCATGGTCGGGCGCGTGATCAGCGGAAGCGCGAATGCCTGGTCGGCGAAGTAGGCGTTGTAGTCGTGCAGCGCCTTCTTCTGCGCGCCGGCCTCGCCCGCGCGGGTGACCTCCTCGACGAGCTTCGTGTACTCCGCGCTCTTGAAATGCAGGAGGTTCTTGCCCGGGAGGAGCTCCGGCCGGCTGACGACCGCGCTCGCGGGCGACAGCGCGTTGCTGCTCATCATCAGCACGGCGGGCGTGCCCATGTTCGCCTTCGCGATCCGCTCGTCGTACTCGGTCGCGCTGAGCAGTACGGGCTTGGCGTTCAAGCCGACGGCGGCGAGATTGTTCTTGACGACCTGGAAGACGCCGGTGGCCTCAGGGGTGTTCAGCACGACGACCTCGAACGAGGCCTTCTTCACGCCGGCCTTGGCGAGGATGCTCTTGGCCTTGTCCGGCTGATAGGTGTACTGCTTCCCCTGGTTCTGGTCGTAGCCGGTCGTGGACGTCCGCCACGGCAGGTTCGTCGCCACCGCCTGACCGCCTTCGACCTGCTCCACGATGCGGTTGCGGTCGATCGCGTAATGGACCGCCTGGCGCACGGCCTTGTTGTTGAACGGCGGCTTCGTCGGGTCCAAGGCGAGCGGGATCGCTGATCCGCCCGACTTCACGAGGGCGTAGCCCTGCTGCTCGCTCAGGCTGCGCGCGTCCTGGGCGGCGACGCCGACGCCGTACTGGACGCGACCGCTGCGGATCGCCGACACGATGGCGGTCGGGTCATTGATGATGTTGATCTCGATCTTGTCGAGATGCGTGTCCTCGGCGTCGCGGTACTTCGCGTACTTGGTGAGTACGGCCTTGCCCCCGGGCGTCCACGACTTCCAGACGAAACGGCCGGTGCCGTCGACGACCTTGCCCGCCGCGTAGTCCGCGTAGGTCTTGGGGTTGAGGATCGGCATCGTCTCGAACACGTCGAAGATGTTCGGCGTCGGCTGGGAGAAGGTGAGCGTGAGCTCGTGGTCGCCCTTGGCCTTCATCGACTTGATCTTGGCGGCGATCGCCTGGTTCGCCGCGCCCGTCGCGGGGTCCTGCACCTTCTTCAGGGTGAAGATGACGTCGCTCGCCGTCAGCTTGCGGCCGCTGTGGAACGTCACATCGTCACGGAGTGTGATGTCGATGCTCTTGGCGTCGGGTGCGAGCTTGAACGACTTCGCGAGGACGCCCTGGGGCTGACCGGTCTTGGGGTCGATGGCGGTCAGTGTCTCCAGGACCGCGTACTCGGTCAGCTGGTTGCCGATGGAGGTCTTGAGGAACGAGCCGGGGTCGAGGTCGCTCGTCTGCGCGACGACGAGGGTGCCTCCGTCGCGCACCGGGCCGGCGGTCGTGGAGTTGCCGGAAGGCTGGTTGGCAGCGCTGCACGCGGCGGCCGTGAGCAGTGCCGTGCTTGCGGCGGCGCCTGCTATCAGCCGACGGTGCCAGGCTGGCTTCGTGAGTGCCATCGATGCTCCTTGCGGTATTCAGGGAAATCTTGCACGAATGGAAAGTGATTAAATGGGATATTAACTATATTTTTTTGATGTGGTACGTAGTGCAATTCTCGACTCGAAAAGGCGAAATCGTGTCGTATAGAGTTCTTAAGGGGGAAGTGGGGCACTTCCGTGGTCGGTGGCACCGCTCGCGGCACTGGACGAGCGATGTCGTCGAGTGGGCGTCTGCGCGGCTTCGTGGCCGTCGTACGACCACGATCACGCCCCAAGCGGTGGTCGTCCCGAAGGTGAACGCTGCAGGTCAGTGGCCCGAACTTGAGCGCATGTCCAGTACCACCTTGCCCCACGGATGACCGGACTCGACTTCGCGCAGGGCGGCCTCGGCCTCCTCGAAGCGGAAGACGCTGCGGACCTGAGGATCGAGCCGACCTTCCGCCACCCGCCGGGCCAGCTCGGTGAGCGTTTTGGTCGAGCTCGTGCGGGACAGCGGCCGGGCGCCGAACCGGGCCGCCGTCTCTGGGTCGGCGACCGTGAGCATCCGGCAGCCGGGGGAGATCACCGTCGAGACGCTGTGCAGCGCCTCGCCGCCCACGAGATCGAAGATCGCGTCGACTCCGTTCGGCAGAATCGTCTTCAGCTGTTCGTCGAAGGCACCGCTGTCGTAGTCGATCGCCGTGGCGCCGAGCGACTCGACGAACTCCCGCTTGGCCGCGGCGGCGGTGCCGATGACCCTGACTCCGGCGTCGCGAGCGATCTGCGCCGCCGCGCTGCCGACGCCACCACCGATTCCCAGGATCAGCAGGGTCTCGCCGGCCGCCAGACCGAGCTGGCCCACCCCGTCGTAGGCGGTTCCGACCGCCACCGGCAGCACTGCCGCGTCGGTGAAGGAGACTGCGGCAGGCTTCAGCGCGGTCTGGTCAGCGGTCAGGAGCGCGAACCGTGCGTAGCCGCCGCAGCCTCGGGCACTGGTGCCGAACACCGGGTCGCCCGCGGCGAACCCGTCCACTCCTTCGCCGAGTTGCTCGACCATGCCCGCAACCTCACGCCCGAGCACGGCCGGCATCTCGAGGTGGAGGAAGGCGCGGTGCATCCCGGCTCGAACCTTCCAGTCCACCGGATTGACGCCTGCCGCATACACCTCGACAAGAAGCTCGTCCGGCCCGGGAACGGGCTTGGGCAGGTCGAGAAATTGCTGTGTCTCCGGTCCGCCATATCTGGTGAATCCATACGCATTGGGCACTGTGAGCCTCCTGACGGGGGACGTTCTTAAAGACCGGGATCAACGGCTGAGCTACCGCGCCGCATGGCTCCGCCGGTGTCCACGGTGGCGGCATCACTGGGCTCCAGGACCTCGCAAGGGTCGGAATGGCCCCTGTCGGCGCGATTCTTCGCATCTCGCACTCTCGATGTCTGCGGCTGCTCATGTGCTGACCGCCCCGGCCGGACGATGTTCCGTGGTGCTGCTGGACGGTCAGTACGCCTGCTGGGCCCACTCGCCGCAGAGCCGGACGCCTTCCTCGGGCGTGGCCTGGGCGCCGCGGTCGACCTCGATCACCAGCCAGCCGTCGAAGGTGTCGGGCAGCGCGGCCACGGTGGCCGGGATGTCGACCGAGGTGTGCCCGGGCTCGGCCCACAGACCGGCCGGCACGGTCTGCCGGTAGGTCCAGCTCTCGGCACGGCCGCGCTCGGTAATGTCGGCGTGGAACAGGCCCAGCTCGGCCATCTGGCTGCTGATGCGGTCGGTCTTGTCGAGCAGCTCGGCGAGGCTCGTCTCGTCCTCGGACAGGGGGCTCCAGATATAGCCCGGGGCGGGCGCGGGGCCGTGGTCTTCGAGCAGCCGACCGTGGTCGGCGGCCGTCATGTCGGCGGGCACCTCCGCGTGCACGGAGCCGATGCCCGCCTCGCGGATGACCTTGAGGCGCTCGGGCAGGGCCGGTGCCAGAGCGGGGTCGATCCAGCCGTCGTCGGTGGCGATCCACTGCAGGGGGTTGATCGCGATCTTGTCCTGGCTGATGGTCATGCGCGTCCCTTTTCGGGGCTTCGGGGCTTCGGGGCTTCGGGGCTTCGGGGCTTCGGGCGGTGGGGATGTGTGTGCGTCAGGAGCTGTAAAGCGGCTGGGGACGCTCGCACGAACTGGTCAGTGCCACGGGTCGGCGCTGCTGGGCGGAGCTCTCCACCGAGCAGAGCGCTTCGAGTACGTGGAAGGCGAAGGCGGCGTTGGCGCGGTGCGGGCCACCCTCGAGGGCGTTCGCGAGGTCGCGGACGCCGAGCCCGCGGCGGGCCTGCTCACGGGTGCCGACGGCGCCGAAAAGTTCGAGGGCCGGTTCCATGACTGTCCAGTCGCCGTCACCGTGCCGTCGAACCCGCACGTCACCGTCGAAGTGGTTCGGGTTGGCCAGTGAAAGGCTACCTTCGCTGCCGTAGATCTCGATGAACGGCAGCTCGCTGTCCCACACGTCGAAACTCATCTGGGCCGTGGCGATGACGCCGGAGGCGAAGGTGAGCACGGCCGCGGTGTGGGTGTCCACCGTGACCGCGATGGTGTCGACGGTCCGCTCGGGTGCGGTGACCGTGCGTTCGGGGATGCCGATGCGGCCGGCTGCCGAGATGGTGGAGACGGGGCCGAGGCAGTTGACGAGGATGGCCATGTAGTACGGACCCATGTCCATCACGGGGCCGCCACCCTCCTGGAACAGGAAGGTCGGGTTCGGGTGCCAGGTCTCGGCCTTACTGTGCCCGATGAAGGCGGAGGCGCCGATCGGTGTGCCGATCAGACCGGAGTCGATCGCCTTGCGGGCCGTTTGGGCGGCGCTGCCGAGGAACGTGTCCGGTGCCGATCCGAGGACACGTCCGGCGCGGGAAGCCGCCGCGAGGACCGCCTCACCGTCCGTGACCGTCGTGGCCAGCGGCTTCTCGACGTAGACGTGCTTGCCCGCCTCCAGAGCCGTGATGATCGTGCGGGCGTGGTGGACCGGCGGCGTCAGGTTGATGACGATGTCCACCGAGTCGTCGGCGTACAGCTCCGCGTCGTCGCCCCAGGCCGGGATGGCGTGGTCGGCGGCCGCCTGCTTCGCCCGGGCCAGGTCGACGTCGCCTACACGCACTATCTCCAGCTCCGGGTAGCGGGCGAGACCGGTGACATACCGGCCGAAGATGTTGCCGCTGCCCAGGATGCCGATGCGATGCGTCTGTTTGGCCATGGCTGTGGTTCCTCCCAGGAGTAATGCGCGGGGATGATCAGGTATGCGAGTGATCGACAGCCGCGTGTTGGCGCGTCGGCTTCCCACTGGTTGGCGAGTATTCAAGGGCCCGGCCGGGGAGTGGGCGAGACGGACGGTCCGCTCAGCAGAACGGCGGCCGACTTGTTTTCTGCCGCGTTCCATGGGTGCCGGGTGGAGTCACGACGGGAATAAGGGCAGGCCAAAGCGGCGGGCGCGGGTGATGTGCAGGTGCGGCCGGAGCGCAGCGGCGGCAGGTCGCGTCTCGTTGAGCGGTCCACCGCCATTGACTTCAGGAACGGGGGTTGCGATCGGACGGCCCTCTTCTGACGGATGAGTGAGGCGTGCTCGCGCTTCCCCTAACCCTCCTTTAGTTCGGTTAGCCCGAACAAGAGGGAGTTGTTAATTTTTCACACGAACTAAAGTCAAACAAAAGAGAAACTGGTCCCCGGTGATCCACGGCGGCTAGGCTCCGGAAGATGCGTGAAGGTGACGGTCATTCCGTCGACTCGGCCCCGCTGCCCGCGGTTTCCGTCGGACTGCGTAGAGTGCTGGACCTCGTGGTGGCCGGTGAGGCGACGAACCGGGCCGAGATCGCGAGGCGCAGTGGTCAGGCCCGGTCCACCGTCGGCCAACAGGTCGACCAGCTCGTCGGCCACGACATCCTGCAGGAGCTGGAGGCCGGCGAATCGGTGCGCGGGCGGCCCCCGCGTCAGCTGATCCTCAGCCCTCGCGCGGGAACCGTCGCAGTCGCCGATGTCGACACCCTTCAGACTCGGATCGCGGTCGCCGACCTCGGCGGGCGTCTCGTCGCGCGGGACACGGTTTTTACGCGGCTCGACGCGGGGCCGGAGGCGGTGCTGGAGACGGTGAGCGACCAATTGCTCGCCCTGCTGACACGGGCGGGGCACGACCCCCGCCGGGTCCGTCAGGTGGTGATGGCGCTGCCCGCCCCGGTGGATCAGCGGCGAGGCTGCCCGGTCCGGCCCAACGGCATGCCCGGCTGGGACGGCTTCCCGGTCGCGGAGCGGCTCCGCGGCCGCTTCCGTGCTCCCGCCCGGGTCGACAACGACGCGAACCTCATGGCCCTCGGCGAGGCCCGCCATGCCGAGGCGGACGGCCCGCTGCTCTGCATCAAGATCGCCGCCGGAATCGGGGCGGGACTCGTCACCGGGAGCGGCCGGATCTACCGCGGCGCGGACGGGGCTGCCGGGGACGTCGGCCACATTCAATCCCGCGGCGGCAACGATGTCCTGTGCTCCTGCGGGAACGTCGGCTGTGTGGGCGCACTCGCCTCCCACCGCGCCGTGCTGCGGACGCTGGGCATCCCCGAAGCGACCGAGGCCGATCCGCAGTACGGAGTCCACGAGCTCAGGGAGCGCGTCGCCAACAACGACCCGCCCGCCGTCCGGGCCCTGCGACAGGCGGCAGCCGAGATCGGGGAACTCGCCGCCATGCTCGTCTATATGTTCAACCCCCGCACCCTCGTCCTCGGCGGCCCGCTCAGCGAACTGCGCGACGAGCTGCTCTCCGGGGTGCGCGCCGTGGTGTACCAGCGGGCCCTGCCGCTGGCCACCCGCAAGCTCACCATCACGACAGCTCAGCTCGGTGCCGCCTCGGCCCTGCACGGCGCCGTTGCCCTCGCCACCCGAGACGTCTTCAGTGAACGGGGGATAGCCCGACTGCTCGTCGACTGAGCGCTACAGCCCGGTGCGGTACGCCTTGACGGCCGAAAGCTGGGCGGTGACGGCCTCCGAGGCGCTCCGCAGCGCCGCGAGCGTGCGCGGGGCGTTGCCGTGCGCCGTGGCGGCGACGACCGACAGGGCCCCGAGGTAGGCGGCGTCCCGCGGTCCGCGCACGGGCACGGCCACGGCGAAGTAGCCGAGCCGGTGTTCCTCGACCTCGGTGGCGTAGCCCTGTTCCCGGATGCGGACGAGTTCCCGGGGCAGCCGGTCGGCGGTGAGGGTGTGGGCGGTCGTCCGGCGCATGCGGGGCGCCAGCCGCGCCAGCGGGTACTGGTCGGGCAGCAGGGCCAGGGTCAGCTTGCCCGGGGCCGTGCTGTGCAGTTGCAGGAGCCGCCCGCCGACCGGGGCGCCTGCCCGGTTGCGATGCCGGCCCACGTTGTCGATGCACAGCAGGTCGGAGCCGTTGGGCACAGACAGGGTCACGGGGCTGTCGAGGGTCTGCGCGAGGTTTTCCAGGACCGGCCGCGCGGCCTGGCGCAGGGTGCGCGGCCGGGGAGCGCGCAGGCCGATTGCGTACAGCTGGAGGCCGAGCCGGTAGTCCGAGCCGTCCCGCTCCAGCAGCTCGCAGCCCACGAGGTCCTGGCACAGCCGGTGGACCGTGGTCTTGGCCACCCCCGTGCGCGCCGTCAGCTCCGTGAGGCTGAGAGCGAGGTCGCCGTCGCCGAAGGCCGACAGGATGAGCCCGACCTTGCCGAGTACGGACCTGGGGGACCGTCCGTCCGGCCGGGCCTCTTCACCACCCTGACCACGAGGTACCGCCGCAGTCGTCACGACATGCCCTCCTCGCCCCGGCCTGCCTTGATTGAGGCCATCATTAGTTCTGAGGATGGACAATATAGGGGGTGTATTTGCCTGATAGGAATGCCAGGATGGTCAAATTCCGGTACGAGCCGTCAGATCGAGCGCCACGTCCGTGATCATGTCTTCCTGCCCGCCGACCATGCCCCGCCGGCCGACCTCGACCAGGATCGTGCGCGTGTCCAGTCCGTAGCGGGCCGCAGCCGCCTCCGCGTGCCGCAGGAAGCTGGAGTACACCCCCGCGTAGCCGAGGCTGAGGGTCTCCCGATCGACGCGCACCGGACGGTCCTGCAGCGGTCGTACGAGGTCGTCCGCGGTGTCCATCAGCGGGAACAGCTCACAGCCGTGCCGCCAGCCCATCAAGTCGGCGACGGCCACGAACGCCTCCAGAGGACAGTTTCCGGCCCCGGCGCCCTGACCGGCGAGGGAGGCGTCGACGCGGGTGGCGCCGTTCTCCGCGGCGACCACGCTGTTGGCGACGCCCAGCCCCAGGTTGTGGTGGGCGTGGATGCCGAGCTCCGTCTCCTCGGACAGGACGTCCCGGTAGGCGCGGAGGCGATCGCGGACGCCGTCCATGGTCAGCCGGCCGCCGGAGTCGGTGACGTAAACGCAGTGCGCCCCGTACGACTCCATCAGCTTCGCCTGGCGGGCGAGCTCGGCCGGCTCGGCCATGTGGGACATCATCAGGAAGCCGGCCACATCCATGCCCAGCTCCCGCGCGGCGGCGATGTGCTGCGCGGAGATGTCGGCCTCGGTGCAGTGGGTCGCCACCCGCACCGAACGGATGCCCAGCGCGTGCGCCTGCCTGAGGTCGTGGAGGGTGCCGATGCCCGGCAGCAGCAGTGTGGTGGGGACCGCCCGGTCCACGGCGTCGGCGACTGCCTCGATCCACTCCCAGTCGGTGTGCGCCCCCACACCGTAGGTGACGCTTGAACCCGCGAGACCGTCACCGTGCGCGATCTCGATCGCTGCCACCCCCGCCGCGTCCAGAGCGGCGGCGATGGTCCGGGCCTGCTCGACGGTGTAGCGGTGCCGCACGGCGTGCATGCCGTCCCGCAGCGTCACGTCCTGGACGTACAAAGTGGTCACTGAGCCGCCTCCGATGTCTGGTGTGCCGCGAAGCGCTCCGCGGTGCGCAGCGCGGCCGACGTCATGATGTCGAGGTTTCCCGCGTAGCCGGGCAGGTAGTGGGCGGCGCCCTCGACCTCGAGGAACACCGACACCTTCACCGCCGAGGTGCCGTCGGGCACCAGCGCCGCCATGGGATTGTCCGCGGCGATCCGGTCGAACTGGACCTTCTGCTTGAGCCGATATCCGGGGACATACGTCTGGACGCGGCCCACCATGGCCTCGACGGATGCCGCCACCGCCCCCTCGTCGCACTCCGAGACCAGGCAGTGGACCGTGTCCCGCATGATGAGCGGAGGCTCGGCGGGGTTGAGCACGATGATCGCCTTGCCGCGGGCCGCGCCGCCGACCTGCTCGATGGCGGCCGCGGTCGTCTCGGTGAACTCGTCGATGTTCGCCCGAGTGCCCGGACCGGCGGAGCGGGAGGCGATCGAGGCGACGATCTCCGCGTAGTGGACGGGGGCGACCGACGAGACGGCCGACACGATCGGGATGGTGGCCTGGCCGCCGCACGTCACCATGTTCACGTTCGTGCTGCCGAGGTGCGCGTCGAGGTTCACCGGCGGCACGATGTACGGTCCCAGGGCGGCCGGGGTGAGGTCGACGACCGTGCGTCCGTGGGCGCGCAGCACCTCGTCGTGGTGGCGGTGGGCCTTGGCCGAGGTGGCGTCGAAGACGATGCGCACATCGGCGAACTCGTCCAGGGCGAGCAGGCCGTCGACGCCCTCGTGCGTGGTGGCCACCTTCAGGCGGCGGGCGCGGGCCAGCCCGTCGGAGTCCGGGTCGATGCCGGCCATCGCCGCCATCTCCAGGGTTTCCGACAGACGGAGCACCTTGATCATGAGATCGGTGCCGATGTTGCCCGAACCGATGACGGCGACCTTCGTGCGGGCACTGCTCACGGCTGTTCTCCTTCCATGGCGAACTCGACGGATACGCGCCCGAGCTGACTGATGTGGGTCTCGAAGCGATCACCGGGCGACGCGACGGCCATCGGGCCGAGCGCCCCCGTCAGCACGACATCGCCCGCCCGCAGCGGGTCGCCCATGGCGGCCAGCGTCGAGGCGAGCCAGACGGCGGCGTTGAGCGGGCTGCCGAGGCAGTCGGCGCCGGTGCCCTCGGAGACCGGTTCGCTGCCGCGCGTCATGGTCATCCGGACGCCCCGCAGATCGAGGCCGGACAGCGGGATCGGTGTGCCGCCGAGGACGTACAGGCCGCTGGAGGCGTTGTCGGCCACCGTGTCGACGATGGTGATGTCCCAGTCGGCGTTGCGGCTGTCCACGATCTCCAGCGCGGGCAGCGCGAACTCGGTGGCGCGCAGCACATCGGCGACCGTGCAGTCGCGGTGGCGCAGGTCGGCGCCCAGCACGAGCGCCACCTCTGCCTCGACCTTCGGCTGGATGAGCCGGCCGGCGGCCACCGACCCTCCCTCGGGGAGGGCCATGTCGGCGAAGAGCGTGCCGAAGTCCGGCTGTCCCACGCCCAGCTGGGACTGGACCGCGGGGGAGGTCAGCCCGATCTTGCGGCCGACGACCCTCCGCCCCTCGGCCACCGCACGCTCGACGTTCACACGCTGCACCGAGTACGCGGCCTCGATGTCACCGCGGGGCAGCAGGGAGCGGACCGGCGGACACGCGACGCCGGTGCGCTCGGCCTCGCGGAGCAGATCGGCCGCCTTGGCCACGTCCGGGGCGGTCACAGGGCGCTCACCAGGGCCGTGTCGACACCCAGCGGGCCGGCGGAGGCGGCGCCACCGGGGCTGCCCAGTGGGGCGTCCCGGCCGGGCAGGACCTCCTCGAAGAACCGCCGGTTGTCCGCGCGGTGCTCGGGATCCGCCTTCCGGTCCACGGTGATCGCCTGCTCGGGGCAGGCGACCTCGCAGGCGCCGCAGTCGATGCACTCCACCGGGTTGATGTAGAGCTTGCGTTCGCCCTCGTAGATGCAGTCGACCGGGCACTCCTCCATACAGGACCGGTCCATGATGTCGACGCAGGCCGAGCCGATGACATAGGCCATGTCAGTTCTCCTTCTCTGTGGAATGCCCGGGGAACAACGCCGCCTCCGGGTCGATGACCGTGGCGGCGTTGTTGACGGCCGTGGCCGCCTCGCCGAAGCCGACGGAGATCAGGCGCACCTTGCCCGGGTAGTCGGTGATGTCACCGGCCGCGAAGACGCGGGGAAGGTTGGTGGCCATGCGGCTGTCGACGGCGATCCGCCGTGCTTGCAGGGTGAGGCCCCACTGCTGCAGTGGGCCGAGGTCGGCGACGAAGCCGAGCGCCGCCACCACGGTCTGCGCGGGGAGCCGCCTGACGTCCTTGGTGACGCGGTGGCGGATCTCCACCTCCTCCAGCCGCGCGGCGCCGTAGAGGTCGCTCACCTCGCAGTCTGTGATGATCTCGATGCCGAGCGCCTGGACCTTCTCCACCGACGCGCGGTGGGCGCGGAACCGGGCGGTGCGGTGCACCAGGCGGACGGAGCGCGCGAGGGGGGCCAGCAGGGCCGCCCAGTCGAAGGCGCTGTCGCCACCGCCGACAACCACGACGTCATGCCCGGTGTGCTCGGCGGGGTCGGGCACGAAGTACACCTGGCCGCGGCCGAGGAAGTCCTCACCGGCCGGGAGTGACCGGGGGGTGAAGGTGCCCACGCCTCCGGTGATCACCACCGCTCCGGCTCGCACGGTCTGCCCCTGGTCACTGCGGACCACGGGCAGGCCCTCGGCGTCGTAGGACAGCTTCACCGCGCGGTGGCCGAGGAGGTAGCGGGTGCCGTGCTCCTGCGCCTGGGCGATGAGGTTGTCGACCAGGTCGCGGCCGCGCACCGAGGCGAAGCCGGCGATGTCGAAGATCGGCTTTTCCGGGTACATCGCGCTGATCTGGCCGCCCCGTTGGGGCAGGACGTCCATCACGACGACGCTCAGGCCGCGGAAGCCGGCGCAGTAGGCGCCATACAGGCCTGACGGACCGGCGCCGATGATCAGGATGTCGGTCTCGATCACCGCCAAGGCATCCGCGGCGACCGACTCATCAGTAAGAACGCTCATGGCCCAGGAGCGTAAGGAGGTGGAAATCGCAGCCCAACGGAATCGGTCCGCCTGACGGGACGGGGCTCCCGAACCGTACGGCGCGCGGCCCCGGAACAAGCCGAAAGCGGTGGAACCAAGGCCTTCGCAGCCTCCGTTCCACCGCCTTTACGTCCGGACGAGTCGGCCCGTCAAGAAGCGCGCGTCACCTCAACCGTCCCGGTGACGCACTCCGAGCCGTCGGCCCTGAGGACGCGCACCGCGAGGGTGACCCGCGCGCCCTCGACCGCCGTGACCGTCCCGGTCCAGGTCAGCTGCTCGCCGGCCACCGCCGTCGCGACATTGCGCCACGTCACCGACTCCAGCCGGGCCCCCGGGCCGGCCCAGTCCAGGGCGTGGCGGCTGAGCATCTCGCCGTGCAGCGTCGATTGGACGACCGTGTCGGGGAACCCCTCCGACGCGGCGAACTCGGCGTCGTAGTGGATGCGGTGCGCGTTCCACGACACGGCGCTGAAGCGGAACAACTGCACTCTGGAATGGGCATAGTCGCGCCGCGGGCACGTCTGCCCGACCGCGGGCGGGGTCATGGGGTACCTCCGGCGGCGTCGAGCACCACGATCGTTTCGTCCACGGCCGCCAGTTCGCCCCCGTCGCCGGACAGAAACCGGGTCCGTACGTCCAGGAGCACGAACTCACCCGACCGCCCGCGCTTGTGCCGCGCGGAGAGGACCGTACGGGCCGCCGTGACCCGGGTGCCGGCGACCGGAGGACGGATCAGGCGCACCGACTGGCCGCCGTGCACCTGACGCACCGGAAGGCCGTGTGTGCACGGCGACTCACGCTGGGCGAGACCGTCGGGCCGCAGCTCCTGCTCCGGCGGACCGTCCTCCCAGCTCATGGTCGCCGCGAGGAACAGGGCGGGGGCCTCGACGGGTCGGCCGGCCGCTTCCAGGGCGCGCGCCCGGCGGATGTACTCGCCGTCGTTGAGGGCGGCCGCGTAACGGCAGAAGTCCTTGACCGTCGGCGTCCCGCAGTCCTCGTCCTGCCACTGGCCGATCAGACCCCGCGCCCGTGACAGCACCTCTTCGAGAGCCGGAGAGGCGTCGCTCACAGAACCTTCTCGTTCGCTTCTCCGCTCGCGCGGCGCAGGTGCGGGCTTCGTCGTCGAGCGCGCCCCGGCGGCCGCGCGCGCGTCGCTCACAGAATCTTCTCGTTCGCTTCTCCGCTCGCGCGGCGCAGGTGCGGGCTTCGTCGTCGAGCGCGCCCCGGCGGCCGCGCGCGCGTCGCTCACAGTGCCGACCTCAGCGAGCGGCTGATGCCAAGCCCCGCGGCACGCAGCGCGCTGGCGTGGGCGGCCGCGTCCATGCGGTAGGTCGGCGCAGTGATCGACAGAGCCCCGGCGAGGGTGTCCTGTCGGCCGAAGACCGGTACGGCCATGCTCATGTAGCCGAGCCGGATCTCCTCGGCCTCCGTGGCGATGCCCTGCTCGCGGATGCGTTCCAGCTGGCTGCGCAGCCGGCCCGGCGAGGTGATGGTGTGGCGGGTGAACGCCTTGAAGCCGTTTCTGACCACCTCGCCGAACAGGCTGCCGGGGGAGTGGGCGAGGATCGCCTTGCCCGTCGCCGTGCAGTACAGCGGGAGCCGCCCCGCCACCCGCGACTCCTCGCTCAGTCCCCGGTGGGGGAGGATCTTCTCGAGGTACACCACGTCCAGCCCGTCGTGGATGGCGAAATGGATGGTCTCCCGCGTGGCCAGCAGCAGATCCTCCATGTACGGCTGCGCCACCTCCCGCAGGATGCGCTGCCGGTGCACCCGCTGACCGATCTCGAACAGGCGCAGCCCGAGCCGGTAGTTGCAGCCCGCCCGCTCCAGCAGCCCCCACTCGACCAGCTCCTGGGACAGCCGGTGGACGGTCGCCTTCGCCACGCCCGAACGGCGCACCAGATCGGCGAGGGAGAGCGAGTCGTCGTCGGCGGTAAACGCCTCCAGGATGGACCGGACCTTGCCGAGGACGGAGTTCATCGGGTCGGGAAAGGAACTGATGGCGCGGTCGATGGGGACTACGGTCATGGCAGGCACCTCATGATCAAGTGGCCGAGGACGCGGCGAGGAACTCCAGGCTGAGCGGGTTGTACAGGTCGGCCTTCTCATGCTGTGGCCAGTGGCCGCACTCGTTGAAGAGCTCGAGCCGCGCTCCGGGGATGGCGGCCGTGATGGTCTCGGCCTCCGGCACGCCCCCGAACGGGTTCTTGTTGCCCCAGACCACCAGCGTCGGCGCCTTGATCCGGGCCATGCGGTCGGGCCGCAGCAGGTTGCGCTCGCGTGCCTCCGGCTCCTGCAGCGCCAGGAGGTTGTGCAGATTCTGCTGGAAGTCGGGGCGGTGGTAGATGTCGTACCGGACCTGGGCCAGCTCCTCGCCCAGGTCCTCGTCCCACTCGGCCCACAGCAGCCGCAGACGCTCGCGCGTGTAGGAGATGTCCTCCTTGAGGGCGGCGTTGCGGGTGGACTTCTTGAGCCGCTCCATCACCTCCGGATTGATCCTCGTCCCGCCCATGCACAGCAGCTGGAGGGAGGCGACCCGGTCCGGGTACTCGCTCGCGAACCACGACGCCACCCAGCCGCCCAGCGACTCGCCGACCAGGTGGGCGCGCTCGGCGCCGACCGCGTCCAGGTAGGACAACAGATGGTCGACGTACGCGGGGATCTCGCCCGGGCGGTCGGGCTTGCCCGTGTAGCCGTGGCCGAGCATGTCGATGGCGTGGCAGCGGTAGCGTTCGGCGTGCGCCGGGATGTTCCGTATGAACGCCTCCAGGTGGCCGGTCGTGCCGTGCAGGAACACGACGTGCTCGCCGTCCTCGGGGCCTGCCTGCAGGGCGCGGGTGGTGACGTCGCCGGTCTCCACGTAGGCGTGACGGTAATCGACGCCCGCCAGTTCGGTCCAGATGCTCATGACTGCCTTTCCTTGGTCTGTGCGGGGTCGAGTACGGCGACCCCCATGCCGGTGAGCCACTCGGGCATCGGTTCGTAGGCGAGACGCCGGCCCGGGATGTGGTCGAGCGCTGCCGCCATCAGCAGCCAGGTGCGGAGTTCCTGTGCGCCGTTGCCGGCCACCTTCTCCAGTTCCTCGGTGGTGTACTCGGTGACGCGGTGTGCCTGTCCCTGTTCGATCCAGGACAGGAACTCCTCGTCGAATCCCGGGTTGAGCGCCGCCTCGGCGGCCCGGATGATCTCGCGGCGCCGGACGTCGTAGTCCTGCCAGTTGTTCCGGCCGTGTCGCCAGGCGTCGACCATGAACTCCTCGTCCTCGCCGTCCGGGGCGCGCCAGTCCGGCCAGGGCAGCCGGTGGGACAGCCCGCCGGAGCCGATGACCGCCACCCGGCGGTCGCCGGGGAACGCCAGGACGGCCTCCCGGATCGCCCGGCCGAGGCGCTCGCAGCGGTCGAGGGTGGGCAGCGGCGGCGCGAAGACGTTCACGACGAGGGGCACGAGCCCGACATCGAGCCCGTCGAGCAGGTACTGGATGGCGTGCGACTGGCCGTGGTCGATCTGCAGCCGGGCGGAGAACGCCACGTCGAAGCCGGCCCGCTCCACCAGGGAGCCCGCGAGGTGCAGGGCCAGCGGCCGGTCCACCGGCTGCGGGCCCTTCGGCGTACCGGATTCCCCGCTGGCGACGCACTCGTCCACCCCGATGGTGAAGCTCGGGATCAGATCGAGCCAGAACCCACGGAAGTGGTTGGAGCCGACGAGGACCACCGTGTCGGGACGGGCCGCGGCCAGCGCGTCGCGCGCCTCGCCGAGCGCGTCCCGGAACCGCTCGGCGCGGTCCTTGTGGTGCGTCTTTTCCCAGTGGGTGTTCATCAGCGTGCTGTGCGACGCCCCGACCCCCAGGACGATTTCGGTCATTCCGTTGCTCCTTCCAGCTCGGCGCGGGACCGGGTGACGGTGTCCACGGCCGTGCGGATCAGATGGCGCGACAGCTTCTCCATGGCCCGCAGGGACACCGTGTTCATGCCGCGGGCGAAGTCGATCTCGAAGGGCGCCTCCGTGACCTTGGGCATGCCGACCCGCACGGTGGGGATGCCGCGGCCGCGCAGGATGTTGGCGTCGGTGGCGCCGCTGTTTCCGGCGATCACCTCCAGCTCACGCCCCTCCAGGGCCTCCCAGGCGGCCGTGGCGCTGCGGTGGATCCATGACTCGCGCGGGGTTCGGGTGCCGGGGATCGCCAGCACCATCTCCGCCCGGACGTCGAGCCCGGGCGAGGTGGCGCGCAGGGCGGCCAGGGCGGACATGAACTCCCGCTTGGCCTGCGTCGGCGTCGTGTCCGGGCTGATCCGCAGGTCCACCATGAGGGTGCACACGGCAGGAGTCACCGCCGCCATGCGCGGCCATCCGCCGCGGATCGAGGCCACGATGCCCTGGGGCGCCACCGTGCCCGAGGTGTGCCGCTCGGCGTACTCGACGAACCACTCCTCCAGGTACCGGGCGACCTCCCCGGCGCGGGCGATGGCGTTGTCGTACGGGAGCCGGTGGCGGGAACCGGCGTAGGTGTGCGTGCCGTGGACCGTCACCTCGAACCAGACCAGTCCCACCTCGTCCCAGGAGACGGTCCAGCCGGGCTTGGCGATGACCGCGTAGTCGGTCCACACGCCCTGTTCCAGCAGGAACGAGCACCCGGCGCCCTGGCCGGTGTTGCGGCGCGTCCCCACGGGCCGGGCGTTGGTGGGCATACCGCCCGCGCCGAACGCCGCCACCAGGTCACCGGTGAGCGGGATTCCGGCCCGGGCGATCGCCTCCGTGGCCATCATCACGCAGGCCGCGTGCCCCTTGGGGTTGGAGGCGCCGAGACCGGTGACCAGGTCGCCGTGGACGGTGGCCGCGGGCCGCATGTCCTCGCGCAGCTCCGGGCCGATCCACGGCAGGTCCTCGCTCTCCTCGCCCACGGTCAGGGTGTCGATGGGGGCGTAGAGCATGAGGTCGGGGCCGGTGCCGTCGCCGGCCAGCCGCGCCCAGGCGTTGGCCTGGCGGTCGTCGAGGGGCTGGGTGGCCGCGTGGCAGCCGGCGGAGCGCAAGGTGCCGGCGATGTGGGTGGCGAGCGGGCCCTCGTCCCCGGTGGGGCTGGGGATGTCCACCAGGCCCGTGATCAGCTCGCGGAGCCGGTCCGTACTGATGTGGCGAGTGGCTTCGGCGGCCCAGGAACGGCGCCGCTCGTCCAGTCCCGCCAGTGGGTCGGTGGTCACTGGTTGATCCGGTGGACCTGGGTCATGCTGGCCTGCGCCACGCGCTTCCTGGCCAGCGGGATCCCGACGGCGATCGCGGCGCCCAGCAGCAGGGTGAACAGGGTACGGAACATGTCAGGCCTTCTCTTCGTGTCCGGGGGCGGCGCCGGCCGCGGCCAGCTTCTTGGCGTACTCCTCCTCGCTGAGGTTCCGCCAGGAGGTGAGGGAGATGTCGGGCCGGTAGAGCTTCTCCGGCGGCGCGTCGGTGACGTCGACCATCCACGCGTCCTGGCCGGAGAACTGGCCGTGGAACAGCCAGCGGATCGCCCCGAGGTACTTGGCGTAGAAGCGCAGGGTGTCCCAGCCCTCGGTGAAGTTGACCATCACACCGACGTAGCGGTGGTTGTCCTCGTCGACCGGCACGTAGAACTCGTAGTGGATGAACTTCGGGTAGGCGATGCGCAGGACGCCCGGCATCGACAGGGAGGCGAAGCCGGGGAATTCCTGGGCCTCGATTGTCGGGTCGACGCTGTCGGCCTTGCCGGTGTTGCCGAGGTTGAAGGTCTCCTTCGGCGGCTGCTTCTTCCACCAGCGCTTGTTCGTCCAGCGGCCCACCCCGGGGAACTCGGCCTCCCAGTGGACCTCGTCCTGGACCCGGTAGATCCAGCGGCCGCGCGGCACGATCCGGGTGATGTTCCAGGTCGGCATGGGCTTGAACAGCCGCCACAGGGCCGTGCGGTGCAGATACTTGGCGTGGCCCTCGTCGAAGCCGTTCTCGCAGGCGAACCGCCAGTTGCCGCCGCGTGGCTCGATCCGCCCGCCCATCACGAACGCGTTGCCGACCAGCTCCTCCGGAAGCTGGGAGTCGATCGGGTGCGGCTCCTCGTCGGCGATCGGGATGTACACCCACACCATGCCGAGGCGCTCCTCGACCGGGTAGGTGCGCACGCCGAGCTTGCCGGTCAGGCGGCACCCGGGGCCGTCGGTGATGACCGCGGACAGCTTGCCGGTGGGCAGGTCGAAGGTCCAGCCGTGGTACGGGCAGCTGACCGTGCCCGGGAACTGCTGGTTGCCCTCCGACAGCGGCACGCCGCGGTGCGGGCAGCGGTTGTGCAGGGCGTACGCCGTGCCGTTGTCGCGGATCAGCGTGATCTTCTCGCCGCAGAGGGTGAAGGGCAGCGGCTTGCCTGTGATCCGGCTGGACCAGGTGACCGGGTACCAATAGCCGCGGAAGCCCGCGGCCGCCCCGTCGTAGTGGGGCCAGGACGTCCAGTCCTGGCGGCCGGGTTCTGCTGCTTTTCTGCGGCGGCTCCGGACGGGGGTGGCCGTATCGGGAGACTCCTCGACCGTCATCGTGCGTGTCCTCCTGCTGCCGGTGAACTGTGCACCCGAGCATCCGGTCCGGTGCGGATCCGCCCAAGGGATCCGGTTCGCTGAGCGGAACGCGGGTGCCCCGGCGGAAGACCGGACGGCCGCCTGGGTGGCACATACCGCTGAGCGGACCAGGGCCGGTGCGCGGGACGAGGGGCGCGGTCTACGGTGCGCGTCTACGGCGCGCGGGGCCGCCCAACCCTCACGGCACCCCTTACGGAACAAGACCGTGAGCCGAGAACCCGTGAGCCGAGAACCCGTGAGCCGAGAACCGTGAGCCTGCAGATACGGAGCGAAAACGTGAGTCAGCCGACATCACAGTCCCTGGTGCTGGAGGAGTTCGGCACCCTCCCGCGGCTCGTCGAGCGCCCGGTGCCCGAGCCGCGTCCCGGCCACACCCTGGTGCGGATGCGGGCGGCCGCCGTCAGCCATCTCGACCTGAACGTCGTCGACGGAAAGTTCGGCATCCTCCCTGACCTGCCGGCGGTTCCCGGAACCGAAGGCAGCGGAATCGTCGTCGCCTCCGACACCCACCCCGAGGGGAGCCTCGTCCGCCTCCGCGGCAAGGCCATCGGGCTGCGCCGGGACGGCACCTGGACCGAGCACGCACTGGTCCCGGACGCCGCCGTGGAGGCCGTGCCGGAAGGCACGGACCCCGCCCTGGCCTGCAGCTACTTCTCCCCGGCGGGGACGGCGTGGGCCTCGGTGCACACGGTGGCGGGCGTGCGGCCCGGAGAGCGGGTGCTGGTGACCGGGGCGGCTGGTGCGGTGGGGGCGCTCACCGTGCAGGTCGCGGCCCGGGCCGGAGCCGAGGTGATCGGCGCGGTGGGCCGTCCCGCCAAACTGCCCCACGTCCCGGCCCCCGCCAAGGCACTGCTCGCCGCCGACCTGTCCCCCGAGGCGGTCGGAGGCCCGCTGGACGTCCTCATCGACACGGTGGGCGGACCGGTCCTGCGCGACGCCCTGCCCCTGGTGCGCCCCCGTGGCCGGGTCGCCCTCGTCGGTTACACCGCCGGCCGCGACTTCACCGTGGACCTGGCGGACTTCCTGCTCGCCGACGTGGCGCTGCTGCCCGTGAACCTGATCTCCCGGGCGAAAGAGGTGGCCGCCGACACCCAGCGGCTGCTGGGCGACCTCGCCTCCGGTGAGCTGACCCTGCCCATCGAGCGCCATGACATCGACGGTCTGGCCCAGGCCGTGGCCCGCCTGCGGTCCGGGGAGGCGGTCGGCAAGGTGGTCCTCGACCTCGGCTGAACACGCGGTGGGCGGCCCGCGAGGCCGCCCACCCAGCGCCGGTCGCGCCCGGTGGCTCGGAGAACCCCACGCCACGAGGACCGGTCAGCCCATCAGCACCACGGCGCTGCCCCGGCAGCACTCCACATCACCCTGATCACCCTGCCCGCCCCGCTCGACGAGATCCAGGGTGACCCGCCCCGTCACCGGATCGACACCGCTGACCGTGCCGCTCACCACCAGCCGCTCCCCGGCGAGGGCCGGCGCCCGGTTCTGCCATCCGACCTCCAGGACTCGTCCCCCCGGGCCCGCGAACATCATGGCGGCACGGTGGAGGAGACAGCCGTGCAGCTGCGCCATGACGACCGGGCCGGCCAGTCCCTCGGAACTCGCGAACTCGGTGTCGTAATGGATGCGGTGGGCATTGCGGGTGACCGCCCCGAAGCGCAGCAGGGTGACGGCATCCGGGGTGAACTCCACCGGCGGTACGGGCGTTCCCGTGCGAACCCTCATCGGACGATGAACCTCTCCCGCACCTCGACGAGCGTGCCCCGCTCCGCCGCGTACGTCTTCTCGACGGTCAGCAGCAGAAACGGGGTTCCGCTGCCCTTGCGCTCGACGTCCGTGAGGACGCGGCGGACCTCGATCCGGTCGCCCACCCTCACCTCGCCGAGGAACCGGACCAGCTGGCCGCCTGCCATGAGCCGTACCCCCAGACCATCGGTGCCCGGGACCTCGTCGCGGTACATCCCGTCCGGCCGGAACTCGCCCTGGTCGACACCTCCCGCCCCGCGCAGCAGGCTCACGATGTACATCGGGTGGACGGTGAAGTCGGGGCGGCCGGGGTCGATCAGGTGCGGGCTGGTCTCGCCGGCCGAGCGGGCGAACTCCGCCGCGTCCTCGGCCCGTACGATCCCCAGGTTCCGATGCTCCGGCCGGCCGATCACCGCCCTGGCCCGTTCTTCGGCCACTTCCCATGCGGACATCTGTCGCCTTTCTGTGAACACGACGGGCCCGGAGGCTAACCACCGCCCGGTCGTCGTCACCACGGGATGGGCCCGCTGAGCGGACCGGTTCGCTTGGGCGGAGATCACCGGCCGCACACCATCGGGGCATGGACCTCATGCACATTCAGCAGCCGCCGGAGGGCGCCTACGCCGAAGCCGACGGCGTCACGTACCACTACATCGAACTGGGCTCGGGCAGCCCGACGATCTTCCTGCACGGTGGCGGCCCCGGCTGCACGGGCTGGTCCGACTTCGGACAGGTGGCGCCGCTGTTCGCCGCGGATCGCCACTGCTACCTCGTCGACATCCTGCAGTACGGCAAGTCCGCCAAGCCCGTCATCGAAGGCCCCATGTGGGACTACCACGCCGCCAAGACGGTCGCCCTGCTCGACACCCTGGGCATCGAGCGCGCCGACTTCGTGTGCAACTCGTGGGGCGGGACCATCGCGCTGAACCTGGCGGCGAAGTACCCCGAGCGGGTCCGGTCGCTGGTGATCACGGGCAGCATGCCCGTGTTCCACGGCCCGTTGGCCCCGCTGCCCGAAGGCGGCAGGCGCGGACGCAACGCCCGTGACGTGTACTACGGCGGCACCGGCCCGTCCTGGCAGAAGATGCGCGAACTGATCGCCCGCCTGGAGTGGTACGACCCGGACGCCGTCCCCGACGCGACCGTCACCCTGCGCTACGAGCAGAGCCTCGACCCGGAGGAGACCGCCCTCGCGGGCGCCTCCGACAACCCGCGGGGCGACTGGCAGGACCTCACCGCGGAACTCGGTGCCATCCATGCCCCCGCCCTCTTCATCTGGGGCATGCAGGACGCGTTCCTCACCCCCGACTACCCGCTGATGCTCGCCCGCATGGTCCCCAAGGGCAATCTGCATGTGATGAACCACGCCTCCCACCACCTCCAGGAGGAGCGGCCGCACCACTACTACAGCGCCGTCACCGGCTTCCTGAACCAGCAGCACGACTGAGCATCCCGCGGAGGAGATGTGAGCAACCCGGCCGTTCGCGTCGTCGAACTGTCCAGCCCTTTCACGCGGTTCGCGGGCCGGCTCCTGGTCGGCCTCGGACACGAGGTCGTCCTGGTCGAGCCAGAGGAAGGCGACGCGACACGACGCGAACTGAACGGTGACGCGTTCGCCCACTGGCACGCGGGCAAGCGGTCCGTCACCCCGAAGTCCCCGGGGGAGCTGCGCCGCCTGCTGGAGGGAGCCGACGTCCTCCTCGACGGCACACCGGACGGTGCGCCGGAGGTGGTGGCGGGGCTCGACCACCTCGTCCACATACGCGTCACCCCCTTCGGAACCGTGGGCCCCCGCAGCCACTGGCAGGGCACCGACCTGGTGGTCGCCGCGCTCGGCGGCATGCTCGCGCAGGTCGGCGACCCGGACGGCCCGCCCCTGCGCCTTCCGGAGAACCAGGCGGAACAGCTCGCCGGTGTGCACGCGGCCATCGCCGCGCTGCTGGGTCTGCGGGCCCGGCGCGCGGGGCCGGGCCAGCTCGCCGACGTGTCCGCGCAGGCGTGCGTGGCAGCCGCCCTGGAGGCCGGCACTCTCGCCTATCTGCACGAGGACCGGGTACCGGCGCGCCCCGGCCGGGTGCACCCGCTGGTGCCGCACGGACTGTTCCAGGCCGCCGACGGTTACCTGGGCGGCGGCCTCGGCGGCAGCCCCCGCATGTGGGACGCGCTGCTGGACTGGCTGCGCGAGGAGGGCGCCGAGGGCGATCTCGCCGAGCCGCGCTGGCAGGACCCGGTGGAGCGCAAGAAACACCAGGACCACCTCTTCGAGGTCGTGCAGGACTTCGCGGGCCGGTGGCCGAAGGCCCGGTTCGCCGAGCTCGCCCAGGCCAGGAAGTTGCCCTGGGCCGCCGTCGACCTGCCGCAGGAGATGTCGGACAACCCGCAGCTGGCCGCCCGCGACTTCTTCACCCGGGTGCGAGGCCGCACCGACCTCGGCTTCCCCTTCGCGTTTCCGGAAGGCCACCGGATCAAGGAGCTGGACGTCCCGGACCTGGGCGCGGACAGGCGGCTGCTGCACGAAAGGCGGCCGGTCCCGCGGGTGGAGGCGGCGCGGGAACCCGCGCGGCCCGCGCTGCACGGCCTCCGCGTCCTTGACCTGACCTGGGTGCTCGCCGGGCCCTACTGCACCAAGGTGCTCGCCGACCACGGCGCCGATGTCATCAAGGTCGAGTCCCTGGGCCGCCCCGACCCCACCCGGTTCGCGCCCTTCATGCACCTGTCCCGCGGTGCGCACACCGACCCGAACACCAACGGCTACTTCAACGAGGTCAACCGCAACAAGCGCAGCCTGGCCCTCGACACCCGCACCGAGGACGGCATCGCCGTGCTGCGCGACCTCATCGCCTCCTGCGACGTCCTGGTGGAGAACTTCAGCGCCACCGTGATGACCAAACTCGGTCTGGGCTACGACACCCTCCGGGAGATCAACCCCCGTCTGGTGTACGTCAGCATGTCCGGCATGGGACACACCGGCCCGCGCAGCGGCTGGGTGTCCTATGCGGACACCGTGTCGGCCAGCTCGGGGCTCACAGGCCTGACCGGATGGGGCCCCGACGATGTGGTCGGCGTGATCTACGGCCACGGCGACATCGTCGCCGGGCTGCAGGCCGCGCTCGCCACCCTCGCCGCCCTGGAGCACCGGGAGCAGACCGGGCGCGGACAGCACATCGACCTGTCCCAGCTCGAAGCGATCGCCTCCCACCTGGGCACCAGCCTGCTCCACCCCTCCGAGCCCGCCGGGAACACCCACCCCCAGTGGAGCCCGCAGGGCGTGTACCGCTGCCTGGGCGCCGACCGCTGGCTGGCCGTGAGTGTCCGCGACGACACCGAGTGGGCGGCGCTGTGCACGGCGATCGGGCGCCCCGACCTCGCCACCGACGAACGCACCCGCACGGCTCAGGCGCGCAGACGCCACACCGACCTGGTCGACGACGCCCTCGCCACCTGGGCCAGGTCCCAGCCGGCCGACGCCGCCGCCGAAGTCCTCCAGGCGAGCGGAGTACCGGCGGGTGCCGTGCAGGACGGCCGCGACCTCGTCGAGTACGACCCACAGCTGCGGGCCAGGGGCTTCTACGTGCGCGCGGAACATCCGGTGGCGGGCGCCTTCCTGCACGAAGGACCGCCCGTCCGCCTCACCCGCACACCCGGCGGGGTCCGGAAGGCGGCGCCCGTGCTCGGCGCCGACACCGACGACGTCCTGCGCGACGTCGCGGGCCTGCCACCGGAGCGGATCCGCCGGCTGCGCGAGCGCGGGGTGCTGCGGTGAACACCATGACGATCCCCGGGCTGCTCCAGGCTGCTTCCCAGGAACACGGGGAGCGGCCCTTCCTGCGGGTCGGGAATGTGGTCCGTACCTACCAGCAGACACGTGAGGCCGCCGCCACCATGGCAGGGGCCCTCGCGGCCCACGGCTGTCGGCCGGGCGACCGTGTCGCGGCGATGACGGGCAACCGGATCGAGCTCGTCGACCTGTTCCTCGGTGCCGCCTGGCTCGGCGCCGAGCTGGTCCCCCTGAACACGGGGCTGCGCGGCCACGGGCTACGCCACGTCCTGGACCACGCTCGCCCCACCCATCTGCTCGCGGAGGACGAGACGGCCGAGCGCCTGTCGGCAGCCGGATTCCGGGGGACGCTGTGGCGCGCGGGAGCGGACGACGCCCCGCGACCGGGCCACGGCCCGGCCCTGCCGCCGGCCCCCGTGCGCCCGGACGACACCGCGTGCGTCCTGTTCACCTCCGGCACCACCGGCACCTCGCGCGGGGTCCGCTGCCCCCACGCCCAGTTCGTCTGGTGGGGGCGCAACGTCTCGGACGCGCTGCGCCTCACCGCGGAGGACACCCTCTACACCTGCCTCCCGTTGTTCCACACCAACGCCCTGGGCGCACTGGCGCAGGCGATGACCGTGGGGGCCGCGTACGCGCTCGCCCCGCGCTTCTCGGCCTCCCGGTACTGGGCCGGGGCGGCCGGGGCCGGGGCGACCGTCGTCTATCTGCTGGGCGCCATGGTGCCGATGCTGCTGGCCCAGCCCCCGGGCGCCCACGACCGTGCGCACCGAGCGGCGCGCGGTCTTTCCCCGGCGACACCGGCCCACGCCTGGCAGCCGTTCCGCGAACGGTTCGGCGTCACCCTGGTCGACGGGTTCGGCTCCACCGAGACCAACCTCGTCATCGGCGCGACCCCCGAGGAACAGCGGCCCGGCTGGATCGGCACCCTGCGCGAGGGCTTCGACGCCCGCGTCGTCGACGAACGGCTCATCCCCGTCCCCGACGGCACCCCTGGAGAGCTGCTCGTGCGCAGCCACCGGCCGTACGCCTTCGCCACTGGCTACCTGGACGAGCCGGCCGAGCCCGTGGACGCGTGGCGGCGCACGGGGGACCGGGTGGTCCGCGAACCCGACGGCTGGTTCCGGTTCCTCGACCGCATCAAGGACGTCATCCGCCGCCGCGGCGAGAACATCTCCTCCTGCGAGGTGGAGATGGTCGTCCGCGCCCATCCCACGGTGGCCGACGTGGCGGTCTTCCCCGTGCCGTCCGAGCTGGCGGAAGACGAGGTCATGGCCGCGGTGCTGCCCCGCGCGGACAGCACCTTCGACCCGGCCGAACTGATACGCCACTGCGAGCGCGAACTGCCCCCCTTCGCCGTTCCCCGCTACGTGGACAGCCTGCGCGAGCTGCCGCTCACCGAGACCGGCAAGGTGCGCAAGGCGGTGCTGCGGGCGCGGGGCGTCACGGACACGACCTGGGACCGCCTCACCGCCGAGGCCGGCCGACCCACTCGACGATGACCTCGGCGAACTCCCCGGGCAACTGCTCAGGCACCGGTACGTGTCCGCCGGGCAGGACTGCGGTCTCGCAGCCGAGTGCCACCCCGAACCTCTTCAGCGACGGCAGGGAGTAGTGGTCGTCCGGCGCGCAGACGGCGAGGACCGGGGCCGTGATGTGCGGAAGTCGCTCCTCCATCCGGTACCGGTAGACCGCTTTGTGCCCCTCCTCCACCCGGTCCAGCACCGTCAACGCGTCGATCACATAGCGGGTCAGCGCGGCCTCCTCGCCCTCCCGGTAGAAGCCGCGGCGACGGTTCCACAACTCCACCAGATGCGAGCCGTCCGGCTTGGGGTCCACGTGGTCGACCGCCGGGCGCCCGGCGACCGCCTTGCGCTTGGCCTCGTCGACGAAGGACGTGGCGGAGAGGAGCAGACTCCTGACCCGGTCCCGCAGCCGGGCGGCCACCTCCACGGCCACCACACCGCCCGTGTGGTGGCCGACCAGATGGAACGCCTCCAGCTTCAGCGCGTCCGCGATCGCCTCCACCCCGTCGGCGAACCGCTCGATCGAATGCGGCCCCTCCGGCTTCGCAGAGGCGCCGAAACCCACGGTGTCCATGGCGATCGCCCGGTGCGTCCGTCCCACCAGCGGCAGCACCTCGGCGAACTCCGTCCAGGAACGGGGGGTCTGGTGGAGCATCAGGACCGGCTCACCGGTGCCGCACTCGACGTAGTGCAACTGTCCGAAGGGGCTGGGCGCGTAGCCGCGCCGCATCGTGTTCGCCATCGCTGTGACTGCCTTCCGGTCGGTGCGGGACGCCCGCACACTCTCGTCGCCGCCGGCCGCACGGGACCAGGCGGACGGTCCGCTGTCCGGACCGTCCGCCTTGGCCCGGCCGCACGGGTGGCGCAGGCTCCTGTCGTGACAACGGCGACGGAGGTACAGCAGTGGGACGGGCGCCGCGTGGGCGGAGAAGCGAACAAGGAGATGCAGTGAGCGGCTCACTACGCGCGGTCGTGGTCGGCACCGGGATGATCGGTGCCGTGCACGCGGCGGCGATCCGTGCGGCGGGCGCCGAACTGGCCGGCGCGGTGGCGTCGACGCCGGAGCGTGGCAAGCGGGTGGCCGTGGAGTGGCATCTACCCGTGAGCTACCCGGATCTGGACGCGGTGCTCGCCGACGAGAGCGTGACGGTGGTGCACATCTGTACACCGAACGCCCTGCACGTCGAGCAAGCCGAGGCGGCACTGAGCGCGGGCAAGCACGTGATCTGTGAGAAGCCCCTCGCGACGACGGTCGCCGACGCCGAACGGCTCGCCGAGCTCGCCGAGCGCACCGGTCTGCTGCTCGCCGTGCCCTTCGTGTACCGCTACCACCCCCTCGTCCGGGAGATCCGGGACCGCAGGCTGCGCGGCGAGTTCGGCGCCTGGCAGCTGCTCCACGGCAGCTATCTGCAGGACTGGATGCTGTCCGAGGACGCGATGTCCTGGCGGGTCGACCCGGTCGAGGGCGGCCGTTCGCGGGCGTTCGCGGACATTGGCTCCCACTGGTGCGACCTCGTGGAGTGGGTGGCCGGTGTCCGGTTCACCGAGGTCTCCGCGCGCCTGGACACCACGATCGCCACCCGCCCCGCGGGCACCGGCGCCAGTTTCGCCACCAGCGGTGACGGGCCCCGCGTGCGGGTGCGCACCGAGGACGTGGCCACCGTCCTGCTGCGCACCGCGGAGGGAACCCTGGGCTCGCTGACCGTCTCCCAGGTCTCCGCCGGCCGCAAGAACCGGCTGTGGTTCGAACTCGACGGTGCGCACGGCAGCGCGGTGTTTGACCAGGAGAACGCGGAGACCGCCTGGCTCGGCGCCCCCGACGGAGCGCGGCTGATCGTCCGCGACCCGGGCCACGGCTCGGCCGAGCAGCGACGCCTCTCCCGGCTGCCCGCGGGTCACGCGCAAGGGTACGCGGACTGCTTCCACGCCTTCGTCGCCGACGCCTACGCGACGATCGGCGGCGCCGCGCCCGAGGGCCTGCCCACCGCGGTGGACGGGGTGCGGTCCGCTCGGCTCGTCGAGGCCGTCCTGACCTCTTCCGCGTCGCTCACCTGGACCGGCGTGGACACCACCCCCGAGACCCCGGAGACCGCTGTATGAAGCTCGGCATGCTCACTGCCTGTCTGCCCCGGCTCACCCTCACCGAGATCGCCGCCTGGGCGAGCCAAGCCGGTTACGAGGCACTGGAAGTGGCCGCCTGGCCGAGCACCGGCGGCCGCGACTTCGAGGCCGCGCACCTGCCGGTGGCCGACTTCGACGCCCGCGCCGCCGACGAGACTCGGGCCCTGCTCGCCCACCATGGCCTCGACATCTCCGCACTCGCCTATTACGAGAACAACCTGCACCCCGACGGGGAGCGCCGTGCGGCGATCCACTCTCACCTCAAGAAGGTCGTCGAGGTGGCCTCGGCGCTCGGCGTGCCGTACGTGGGCACGTTCGTCGGCCGGGACTGGACGCACCCCGTGGCCGACAACCTCCGCGAGGCCGAGAAGTTCTTTCCGGAGCTCGTCGACTACGCCGGAGAGCGCGGAGTGCGGATCATCATCGAGAACTGTGTGATGGAGGGCTGGCACCCGGACGGCTACCCGGGCAACCTCGCCTACTCGCCCGAGCTGTGGGAGTGGATGTTCTCCCTCGGCCTGTACCTGAACTGGGACCCCTCCCACCTGACGTGGATCGGCGTCGACCCGGTGACCACCATCGCGCCCTACGCGGACCGCATCGTGCACGCCCAGGCCAAGGACCTCCAGATCCTCCCCGAAAAGGCCGGCCGCTACGGCTTCTTCGGCAAGGCGGTCCAGCGCGACGACCCGTGGGACACCGGATGGTGGCGCTACCGGGTGCCCGGCCGCGGCCAGGTCGACTGGAGCGCGGTGGTGGACGCCCTCTACGAGCGCGGCTTCACCGGGACCCTCTCCGTCGAGCACGAGGACCCGGTGTGGGGCGGAACCGAGGAGAAGGTCAAGATCGGCTTGGAGATCGCTCATCGGACGTTGCGCCCGTTGATCGCCGGTTGAGAGGTCATCTTATTTGGCCGTGTCGGTAGTCTGGCCATCGCCTACTGGTAGTTCGTTAAATCCGGAGGTGGTGTGGGTTGACGGCGAGTCGGGTTGGTCGTAGGCCGGTGGTAGGAGTCGACTGCCGTTCTGGGGCGGGCTGAAGATGACTGCACGCCGTCCGTGTCCGCCCGCGCCGGGGCCGTTGGAGAAGTACGCGGCCCGGTTCGACGACCTCTTCTTCAGCCTGGCGCAGCGGCGGGGTTTTCGCGAGTACCTGACCGGGCTGCTGGCGCCGCGGGAGCGGAACAAGACGATCACCTGCCTGGCAGGCGCGGAGCCGGTGGCAGGCGCCGGGCTGCCAGGGGTGCAGCGATTGCAGTTCTTCTTGTCCGAGTCCCCCTGGGAGGCCGAGCAGGTCAACGACCGGCGGCTTGAGCTGCTGCGTGAGGAGTCGGCGACGGCTCCGTACGATGGCGGGGTCATCGTGATCGACGACTCCGGGGACCGCAAGGACGGCACGGCGACCGCGCACGTGGGCCGGCAGTGGCTGGGCCGGTTGGGAAAGACGGACAACGGCACAGTCACGGTGACCACGGTGTGGACCGACGGCCGCGTGTACTACCCACTGGACGCGACTCCCTACACCCCCGCCCATCACTTCGCCCGCGGCCGGTCCGATCCGGCCTTCCGCACGAAACCGCAGCCGGCCGCCCACCTCGCGGCCCGCGGGAAGGAGGCGGGCTTCGGCTGCCGGGCGGTGGTCGCCGACTGCGCCTACTTAAGTCAGCGACGACTGGTACCTCGCGCTCCGCGAGGCCGGCCTGGCCTACGTGGTCGCCCTCAAGCCGCGCAACGGTATCTGGGCCCCGGTCGACCAGTCGCACACCCCCATCGAGGCCGCCCACGCCCTGGCCTGGAAGGACGCCAAGCGTCCCGGCGACTGGACACCCGTGGAGCGTCACTTCCGCGACGAGCACACCGACATCTGGTGGGCCGCCGATGCCCGCCTGGGCGGCTACGACCCCGACTCACCCTGCCGGCTGATCGTGGCCACCACCGACCCGGCCGGCCTGCCGGAGAAGGCCACCTGGTACCTGGCCACCAACCTGCCGCACCCCGACGCTCCTCACGCCGCCACCGGCCTTCATCCGCCCGCCGACCTCGCCGAAATCGTCCGTCTCTACGGATTACGGCCGTGGATCGAGCAGAGCTACAAGCGGATCAAGGACGAACTCGGCTGGGCCGACTTCCAAATCCGCTCCGACCGCGCCATCCGCCGCCACCAGACCCTGGTCAACTGCGCCTTCTCCTTCTGCTGGAAACAGTGGTTCGCCCCACCCGGACCCGTGGACGACTCCGCGCCGGACCCGTGTCCCGACGACCGGCCAGAGAGGGGGCCCCGCCCCGTCCCACCAGCCCCAGCTGCCCTGCTGGCCCAGAGCTCTGCGCGCCATCCGCTCCTGGCTCACCCCGGCCACCACCGTGTTCCGCTGGTGGCGAGCCTGGACTGACAAGGACCCTCCCGCCGAGCTCCAGGCACTGATCGACGCAGTCACCACCGGCCACGGCATTGATCTCTACTCCCGGGTTTAACGAACTACCGGTAGGCAAGCCTTCTCAGTCACGACACCAGCCAGTTCTGGGCACGGGAGAAGACTGACGCCCTGCTCCGACGGCGGAGTTCGGTGAGTCTGCCGCAACGGCGCGCCGGGAGATCGGTTTGTTCCATGTGCCGTCTCCGAGGACCAGGACCGGGTCGAACATGACGACAACCCCGGCCAGGATCAAGAAGACGACCGGGCCCAGCAGCATCGGCAGCAGGAGAGAAACTCCAGACGGGCCGTCGGCCGCCTGCGCCGTACCGGTGTGGAGGTGAACGCTCAGGGCAGCCATGCCTGTGTAGTGCATGCCGGAGACAGCCAGGCCCATAACAAGGCTGGCGCCGAGGGAACGTAGGAAGCCACGGACGGAGACCGCAGCCCACAGCGCTGCCGTCGCGGCGACGAGGGCGATGACCACCGAAAGGGCCACGGTGAGCTTGTCGTAGCGGATGTCGCCGTTGAGCCGCATCGCGGACATCCCGAGATAGTGCATGGCGGCGACGCCCATCCCAGTGATACCGCCAGCCAGGGTGAGGGTGGCCGGGGCGGCACCACGGTAGCCGACGATGAACACTCCCGCCGAAACCACCACGATCGCAACCACCAGACTGAGCACAGTCAGCGGAACGTCATAGGTGATGGGCGTCTGACGTACGGAGAAACCGGTCATGGCGATGAAGTGCATCGTCCAGATGCCGCAGCCCAGTGAGGCAGCTCCCAGGGACAGCCACCCCACCCTCCATCCAGGGTCACGGTGCACTGTGCGCACCACGCAACGCAGCCCCAGGGCCGACCCCAGGCAGGCCATCACGTAGGCGGCCAACGGAGTGACCAATCCGTAGCTGAAACCGTCGATCGTTCCGTTCATCCACGCCCCCGTATTTCCAAAGCACAGAAGAGATATTGAGGCTGTTTTCAGCCACAGGCAGCAAGCCCTTACCGCTAGTAGCAGTTGAGCCTTACACGATCGTTATTGGCGTCATATGACCACTGAAAGTGCCAGCACGGTTTTTACTCAACCTGGCGGCAACGAACTGCACACATGGCTACGACAGAACCACCTACTGAGGCTGAACACGGGGTGTGTCAATTCAACGGCACCGACCTGACGAGCCCGGCCGAGGAGATCGTGGAACGCTACGCGTCACGGTGGGCGATCGAGACGGCCTTCTTCGACGCCCGCCAGACTCTCGGTGTCGGCGAGGCCCGCAACCGCACCCGGCCCGCGGTCGAACGTACCGTGCCCTTCGGCCTGTTCGCCCTGACCGTGGCGATCCTCTGGTACACACTCGCTGGCCACCAGCCCACCGATGCCGCCGAACCCCGGTCCCGGGCCCGCTGGTACACCACAAAGTCCCAGCCCTCCTTCGAGGACATGACCGCCAAACTCCGCCGCGTCATCATCGCCCACCGTTTTCGCGGCCCACACCCCCACCAGGCACAACCCGAAGAAATCCAGGCCGTCCTCACAGCCTGGGCCACCGCCGGAACCTGATCACTCAAGACCGCGAAACACGAGGGACTCTGTCGCCCGATTCAGTCGACCTGGCGAAACCGGCGGACCGCTGGCGGGGAACGCCCAGGTGGTGCTGATCGAGTCGGTCCTCAACGCGGATCGGGCGACAGAGTCCCGCAGTGTCGAGCAACGTCGCGTGAAGGAACGGCCGCTGGTGAAGAGTCTCGCCGCTGAACGGTCCGCTGACGCCGCGTTGGGCGTCCTGTCCCACTTTCGTGTCGAGTTCTATGACTGCCTCTACACCCGGGCGGATACGCTCTTCGAGCTCACCGACGTGGTGTTGTGCTCGGACGGCCCGGTGACGTCGCTGGTCGAGTTGACGCTCACGGCCGAGCACAGGCGTGGGCACGGGGCGATGTACGACGCGGTCAATCACGGCTGGCTGGAACCGCGCCGCCTGCGCAGACTGCTTGCCTCCAGCCGCTGCCGCGTGCCGCCGACGGGCGGATCGTGCTCGCGGTGGACGTGAGCAACTGGCTGCGTCCCGATGCTCCCACCAGCCCTGGCCTGCTGTTCTGCCACGTCTACGGGTGGGGCCGCAGCGCGGATCAGTTCATCCCCGGCTGGCCCTACTCCTTCGTCGCCGCGCTGGAGACGGGGCGTACGTCCTGGACGGCCGTGCTGGACGCGATCCGGCTGGGGCCGTCCGACGATGCCACCGCGGTGACCGCCACCCAACTGCGCGAGGTGGTCACCCGGCTTGTTCGCGCCGGGCAGTGGCGGCCGGGCGACGCGGACGTACTCGTCGTGATGGACACCGGCTACGACGTCACCCGCCTCGCCTATGTTCTGGCCGATCTGCCCGTCGAGCTGGTCGGCCGGCTGCGTTCGGACCGGGTCATGCTCCGGGATGCCGGACCGCGCCGCTCCACCCCGCGTGGCGGGCAGCCCCGCAAGCACGGTGGCGTCCTCACCTTCGCGAAGCCGGAGTCCTGGCACACCCCTGACCAGGCCACGACGTGCGATACCACCCGTTACGGCACGGCCGAAGCCCTCGCCTGGGACCGGATGCACCCCCGGCTACAGGCCCGTGGCCCCTGGCTCGACCACTGCGGTGAACTCCCCTTGATCCACGGCACGTTGATCCGGCTGCAGGTCGAGCACCTGCCCGGCGACCGCGACCCGAAGCCGGTGTGGCTGTGGTCCTCGTGCACCGGCATGACCGGCACGGACGTCGATGTGCGCTGGCAGGCGTTCCTCCGCAGATTCGATCTTGAACATACCTTCCGGCTGTTCAAGCAGACCCTGGGCTGGACCGTCCCCAAGGTCCGCGATCCGCACACTGCCGACCTGTGGACGTGGCTGATCATCGCCGCCCATACCCAACTCCGCCTCGCCCGGCCACTCGCTGAGGACCTCCGCCGCCCCTGGGAACGGCCCGCCGAGCCCCGCCAGCTCACCCCCGCCCGGGTCCGCCGGGGGTTCCGCCACCTCCGCGTGAAGACCGCCCGTCCCGCCAGCGTGCCCAAACCCTCCCGGCCCGGGCCCGGACGCCCACCCGGCTCGAAAAATCGCAGGCCAGCCCCACGTCACGAGCCTGGGAAGACCGTGAAACGAATCGAAACCCTCACCGAACACGTCCGCCTGAAACAGCAGCGAGGATAAAGATCACGCTAAGGTAGCAGCGAGTGCTGCGTAGGCATCCCGTTGATGCTGCCGACGTACCGCATCAACAGAGCCACGATGGGCTCCTCGTGCCTGTGCCTTGCCAGCCGCATAGGCAGCTACAGCAGCAACAACGCTGACCGGCGCGGAGATCAAAGAAGCAGTGACGGCTGGATCCATGTGGAGAATCCTGCCCTGCCAAACACCCTTGCTGGACACCGAAAGCTTCTCTCCTGACCTGTCGCAGCGAAGATTGAGCGATGTTGCGCTGGATCCTTGGCGCCCTAAGTGGCTTCGCTCGACTGCTCGGCAGAGCGGGAGCGTCGATGGGCTGCGACTCGTTCGCGGGTCGCGCATCGGCGGGAGCAGTAGCGACGCTCCGGACCGCTGCCCTGGGTGATGAAGACGTTCTGGCAGCTGGTTGATGCGCAGATCCTGCCGGGCGGGCGTTGGCGGTCCCAGACGAGAACGGTCAGGGCCATGCAGGACGAGGCGAGGAGCCACTCGTCCCAGGGGGCGTTGTCCTCGCGGTCGAGATGGGGATGCCAGGGAGTGCTGCCGCTGTGCGAGGTCAGGCGGAGCGGCCCGGTGTGGTCCTTCAAGAGGCGGTTGAGGGTGGCCGCGGCGTCATCCGCGTGCTCGGCGGCGAAGACTTGCCGCAGCAGTGCGGCGGCTGCGTGCATCCCGGCAATATCGCGGGTGGTGAGGTCGATGGGGTCGGTCTCGCCATATGCGCGGAGCACGTCGGCGACGTCGGCCGGGTCGGGGCTGTCGTCAGCGAGGGCGTTGATCAGGGCGGCGGTGCGCCGGGCTGTGGTCAGCACGGAGTGCCGGGTGGACCAGTCGTCGCTGTGGAATGACACGTGTGGAATGTAACGCATCTTGCTGAGTTTTGAGTTACCTCCGTAACGTCCTGGCAATGAGAAAGCGTTACTCACTTCGCTTCTATCTCGCCGGAGCAGTGGCAGCCCGTGCCGGGGACGAGATGTCAGGACCGGCGCTGATGCTGGCAGGATTTGCTTTGACCGGATCGACCATCGCCGCGTCGTCGCTGCTCGCGGGCATCACGATCTCTGCCGCGATAGGGGGGCCGATGCTCGGGGCGCTCCTCGACAGAGCAGATCGGCCGGGACGCCTGCTGGCTGGGGCCCTCGTCCTCTATGCGGCGGGGCTGGGGATGATTCTTGGGGGACTCGGCCGGTGGCCGTTCGCTGTCACCATCTTGATCGCAGTGGTGACAGGGCTGCTGGGGCCGGCCCTGTCGGGCGGATGGACGGCCCAACTTCCGTGTGTGGTGCCGGGTGACCACCTGCCCCGGGCGAATGCGCTCGATGCCATGACGTTCAACGTGGCGAGTCTGGCTGGTCCGGCTCTGGCCGGCGGCGTCGCAGAGGCGCTGGGCGCGCCGACGGCCGTGGTGGTCTCTGTGGTGCTCATCGCCTTGGCGCTGCCCGCCGCGTGGATGTTGCCCGTCCGTCCCGGTCGGGTGCAGGGGGCTCAGGCGACTTCGGTGATTAGTGCTCTTGTTGCCGGAGTTGGGGTCATCGTCAGAAGGCCGTCCTTGGCCCGAGCCACCCTCACCTCGACTGTCTCCTGCATCGCCCAGGGAATGCTGATGGCATGCATCCCGCTCCTCGGCGAGCGTGTTCTGGGCGGGGCCGGTCGCGGCGCGGTGCTGCTCTCCTGCGTGGCGACCTCCGCCTTGGTGGCCAACGTCGTACTCGCTCGGTTCCCGCGTTCGGTCGCCCCCGACACGATCATCTGGGCCAGCGCTCTTGTCCAGGCTGCCGCATTGACCTTGGCCATGTGGGGCCAACCAGTTGTGCTCATCGTGGCCGCACTCATAGCGGGGATTGGTGAGGGGCCCCAACTGGCCGCCTTGTTCGCAGTCCGCCACCGGGAGGCCCCAGATCACCTGCGAGGCCAGATCTTCACCACCGGCGCCAGCCTGAAGATCACCGGATTCGCCCTGGGGGCAGCTGTTGCCGGACCAGTCGTGGCTTGGTCTCTTCCAGGTACTTTGGCACTCGCGGCGAGTATGGCTGTCCTCGCGGCGCTGGCCTTCTTCGCGATCCCGTCGGCAACCGCCAACTCGTCCGAGCACAGCGCGATGTCGACTTGAGCGTACTCGGCGAAAGGCTCGCCCTGTCCTGGAGAGGAACGCGAGGACGACCTCCTGTTCGACGCAGCGATTCTCACTGAGCCGGTTCCCCCACCGTCTCCCCAGACAGCCAGACCTAAACGATCACTCAACCTTCGGTGAGAAAACCTAGCGGTCACCAACCTTCGATGACAACGCTCAACCTTCGCTGCGAGAGATCATCTCCGGCTGGATGTATCGACGTCCAACACTCCTGTTCAACAACCGATCGGTTAATGAACGCCTTCTCCCGACGGGCAGTCAGCTGCCATGCTAAGCAGCTGAACTCCCACCTCACCCCCTTGGAGAGCAGCGTGGACCTGAGTGCCACTGGCGAACCCGTCATCGTGCAGGAGGACACCCAGGTCCACGTCGGCATCGACCTTCGGCCGGGCACTCTCACTCTCACCCGGAACGGCAAGGACTTCGCGGCGTACCACGCCCTGGTGCAGTTCGCCTCTGTCCGCGCGAACCCGTGGGCAGCGCAGGAGGTCAAGTTCTCGGCCAAGGGGCCGGACGGCAAGTCCGTGGGGTTGACCGTGGATCTCCTCAACGACGCCTGCGACGGCCCCCGGGCTGGCGTTCCCACCGCGATCTGGAAGGTCGTGGCCCTTGCCGCGACCTCCGCCGGAGACGTCGGCATCACCTACGCGCCTCCTGGCCGCGCCTGATGTAGGGCCCCGGGCTACCCACCCCCACCCAGTCGTCAGCTATTCACCCGCGTCGACTGCTGGCCTTCGCCGAGCTCGCGCCGGATCGGATTTAGGTACTCCGCGCGTACCGTGTCGGCCTTGAGTCCAGTGAGGTTCGTCAGCTCCGCCGCGTACCCGCGGTCGTCAATGATCGCGTGGGACAACCAGGCGCGTACCTCCGCGGGCAACGCCAGGTACCACTCCCGAACCCGGGTTTCCCGTCCGGCCTTTCGGCCGGCGGGCCTTCGTGATCGCCGATGCGCGCCCCGACCTGCTGCGCAGTGAACCCACCGCACGGTCCACCTGACGCGGCCGCGCCACGCCGCGGGGGCATTCAGACCGGTTGTCGAGGCCGGTCAGTACAGCTGTATGCGGGTGAGGACGATGTGCGGCGGTGCCGTACCGACGAAATGGGGCTGCGTGGGTGACGAAACGCAGTCCGTCGTCGGCCGGGCGATTGGGCTGACGCCGATCCCACCGAAGGCGGCTCCCGTGTGCGGGAACTTCTGTGTATCTGCGCGGGATACACGCCCTGCTGGACTTGCTGGCCCACCATGCCAGCGCATTGCGTCGGTGGCCCTATCGCCCATGTGCATCGACGCGTAGTACCGCTGGCGAGCATCCTTGACGTCCTCCGGGAAGGCGTCCACCAGGCCGAAGTCGGTGATCGAGTTGTCGAGCTTCTCAATCGCCGTGTGCACTCTGGAGGTTCGCCGCGGTCCCAGTCTCGGGCAGTGCGGCCTCGCGCCGATGGTCGGCGGCTCCTTACTCTCCCCCGTCGGCGGAATGGAGCTGGAAGTCGACGACGACGCAACCAACCTGTCCGTCATCGGTGCGGCCGATCCAGACGGGGTAGACCCCGTCGCCCCGGCCGGCACGGAAGGCGATGAGGTTCGGCTCGGGCTCCGTGCTGGGCAGTTCGACGGTGAAATGGCTGTCGAGGGGTATGAACAGGTCCTCGTCCAGCTGGTCTTCGATCACCGTCCGAGTCGCATCCATGAAAGCCGCTGTGCCGGTATCCACGCCAACCCCGTAGAACTGGCCGTCGCCGAGCAGCCCCAGGTCCTCGTCGGGCCGGAGGGCCATTTCCCACTCGCGGGGCGGGATGTCCAGGAACGTCACCCTGGCCGCGGCGACACCGGCCCCGCGTGTCGTGCGCAAAAGCGACAGCGTGACCGGGAACTCGCCCGGTGGCACAGCGACGGTCCGCGGGGTCTCTCCGATCCAGCCGGGGTCCGAGACCGCCAGCTGCCCTGACGTGATCCGCAGCAGGCCGGCGTCAACGGGCTCGACGACGGCCGGCCCATCCGGAATGTCGCACGCGCCCGGACGGAACAGTTGCTCGATTCCGGTGGCGCGCAGGGGTCCCGATCCTTCGTCCACCGACACGTCGCTCAGGACTACGGTCGTGGCGGGCTCGTGGCCCTGCTGGGCGAGGAACGGCGCGAACACCTGCCAGTCGCCGAATTCCGGTACGGGGCAGAGGAAGCTTTCGACGGGCGCCGGGAACCGCCGCACGGGGACGCTCGACGGGCCGGATGTTCGAGCGTGCAGTGGCTCCGTCGACGCTCCCCTCGGCCCGGCGAACTCGGACCTCACCTCGACCTGCCCGTCGGCCGAGACGGTCGTGGTCTCCTGAACATCCCACTTCCAGGACGAGTGCTCCTGCTCGTTGGAAAACTGCCATCGGGTGTTCCGGTGAGCCAACAACATCCCCGTGCTGTGCGGCTTGAGGTCGATCATCTGCATGCGCCAGGACCTGTCGTCGAACAGATACACACGCCACATCCGGCGCGGCCAGTATTCGACCAGTGCCAGCGGTCGCTCCCGCGCGGACAGCAGAACCGCGTACTCCATCCCGGCAGCATGTCTGCGTGCCGCGACCGCGCGCGACATCGGGTCCGGATGGGTCATTCCCTGCTGGGAACCCCACATGTTGCCGTACGACACATCAAGACTGTCGAAGATCACAGCCGCGCATCTCCCTCCGTGGCACCAGCCGCCCCCGAGCAGTGACGCTCGACGGGTGACCCTGCCGCATCGCCCTGCCCTTCCGGAGCTTCGTTGTGCCGCCAGTCTGCCACTGAGGTGTGACACATAGGATTGTGGGAGGCCAGCAACCTGGGGTTACCGACGAAATGGGCCGCCCCAGGTGACGAAACACAGTCGGTTCGGCGGGCCCCATCGGTGATGCGTGCGTTCGCGTCAGCGCCGACGCTCAGGGGCGGGAACGTGGGCACTCCTGCGCGGGAATCCAACCCGGCGGAAGCCACGTTACGGCTGGTCAACGAATGCCGTCGGTTGCCCATCGTTGGCCCGTGGCCTGGCGTCACGCCTCGGGACCATCGAGCGGCTGCTCCGCTGTCTGGACTGCCAGAGCGGCCCAGTCGGTACACACCAGGACAGCGGGATCGGTGAGCCCACGCCCGATCCCGCGAGTTTGGTTGTCACCATTGGCGGCCGGTGGTTCGGACGGCCAGGGACGGATCAGCCACGTCCACTCGTCAGCGGCCGGCCCCGTCCCCGAGCTGGAGCTGAGGCCGAGCTCGTCGGCGAGCGCGCAGACGGTCGAGGGACCCCGGTGCAGGTGCTCCAACAGGCTGGCGGTGGTGACAGCGCGGACCGGCACCCGCTCGCGATGGGCGAGCCCGGCCGGCGTGACCGCCAGGATGCCGCGGACTGCCCGGTAGTCCCAGGATCCCGGGACGGGCTGTGCCCGCGCGGTGATCTCCTCTGCCCTGTCTACGGCAGTCCGCCACTCCGGCACCACCTTCCCGGGCTGCTCTACCTGCTCCCGTAGGTGCCGGGCGGCCGCGAAGACGGCGTCGTGGTCGGCCGTCCAGAGCTGCTGGCTCCGCGCGCTGGGGTCGCCGTAGGTGCCGTCATCCAGAGTCTGGTCTGCCCACATCTGCACGCTGATTCCGACGGTGATGCCGATCCACCAGCTCCTGCTGTGAGGGACCAGCCGGGCCTGGTCATGGGCCACCCATTGCACGGTGACGTCTGTCCAGCCGCACCGGTCCACGATCATCTGTCCCATGCGCTCAGCCATGTCCCCTCCCGGTCATGGCTGCCTATCCAGGCTGGTCCTGGTGAGCATCCTGGTGCAAGGCCGGGAGCTGGCGCGTCAACCATCGGCCGAAATGGGGGTCTTCGGGGAAATGGCGGGATGCAGCTGGTCGCCGACAGCGACGGCCGCTGACGTCATGCCTGCGGAGCGCTCCAGCGGAGGCAACCACGCAGGGGCCGGAACAGGAAGACACCTGGGCTGGCGGAACCTTTGGCTCACTCAAGCGGTGGGGAGCCGAGTACACCGCGCTCGCGGAGCTGGGCCAGGTGCTCCAGTCCGCCGGGCCGGTACAGCGGCGCCGTCTCGATGTCGGCCTCGGCCGCGCTGACGCGGTGGACCGGGCCCGTGCCGGACTGCGGGACGGCGAGGGCCGGGGAGTGCGGGCCTTGGCCCAGCGGCCGGCGTGGGGTGGTCATGATCGTGATGGTACGGATATCCCCTGGTGCCGGGCGAGTTGGGTCCCCGGGGTCCGGAGCTTCACAAGCACAGGGCAGGCCGACTTCGGTACTCAGTTGGCTATGCCGACGGGGTGGACCTGGATCTTGTCGTCGTACGGGCCGGCCAGCTTCAGCGCATCCGCGGGCCACTCCAGGGACACGCTGTGGGTCTCGTTCGGCGGCGTCACGATGATGTTGGTCGGGGACGCGAGGCTGTCGCCACTGAAGTCGACCTCGTACGAGATGCTGAAGGTGGCGGTGTCACCGGGCTTCAGGTCGGTGATGCGGGGCTGCTCACCGCCGCGCTGGACAGGGGCGGACGTGCCATCGATATCCTTCAAGTCGACGCCCGCGAAGCCCGTCGCCGAGCAGGTCTTCGCGCCCTTGTTGGTCATCTGAACGGTGACCTCACCCACCTTCTGGTCGGGCGAGCTGTCCACAGCCTCCATGATCAAGTCGCTCGTGCGGCAGAACTTGCTCTTCCCCCCGCCCTTCGCCGCACCGTCGGTGGCGTCCTGCCCGCCGCCTGCCTCCGAGCCCCCCTTGCCCTTGGCGTCGGAACCCTGCGCACCGCCGGAGGAACCCGAGGAACCGCTGGACCCGGCCGGGGCCGTGTCGGCCTGGCCCTCGGACTTCGCGTCACCGTTGCAGGCCGTCAAGGTCAGGGCGGCGGCCGCGGTCAGGACCGCGGCGGCAACGCGGAAGGTGCGACGGCGGGCGATGCGGGCAGTGGTGTTGGAGCGCATTTCGAGTCCCCCAAGGGCGATCGGTGTCGTCATCTGCTCGGCACGACAACCACTCTGACCGGGGCCACTACCGCAACACTGCCGCCCCACTAACATCCCGCTAACACGACCGCGACCAGGAGAAAGACTCCAATCAGAGGCACCCCGATGCGTGCGCGTTTACGCTGGTAGACCCCAGGGGGGCTCTGGGAGGTAGCCATGCGCCTCGTATGGAGCGGAGCCGTCAGCTTCGGTCTCGTGACTTCTCTGAACTAAGGCCGGGCTCCTCGATCATGTGGCGGATTTTCCGCCCTGACGCACGATCTGGCGGGGTACGGTCCGCTGGGCAACCGTCGGCGTGATCGGGCGAATCCGCGACCAGCCCTCCGCCCGGATCTGCCCGCGAGATGGGCAAGGGACTCAACGCGGTAGCCACTGTGATCGACTCTCGGAGCGTGAAGGAGATCGAGACCGTTGGTCGTGACTCCCGCGGCTACGACGCGGGTCCCGCGAGAGGCATGGACCGGCGCCCGTGTCGATCCCCCCAGGGTGGGACAACGCTTCGCGTCAAAATATTGCTGGCCGAGGCGCTCCTACCTCCACCCCACAAGGAGATAAGAGTTGGAATACTAATTTTCTGGCCTATTCAGGATCAGGACAAGCGTTCCCCTCTCTTATCGGATCATTTCATCGCCGAGAATGGCAGTTCCTACCGGTTCGAGAAAGGGTGTGCTCGGCATGGCGGATTGGGTGAAGGTCGCGGGCAGTCTCAGTGCCATTTCGGCGGGGTCCAGGACGACGGTGTGGGGTGTGAACGCGGCGAGTGCCATCTACCGGTACACCAACTACGACGCCAACCCGTGGATCAACATCCCGGGGGGCCTCAGCGACATCGGCGCGGCTGCCGACGGCACCGTGTGGGGCGTCAACAGCGGCAACCAGATCTACCGGTACACCGGGGACCAGGACGGCGGCCCGTGGAAGGGCATCAACGGCAGCCTGGTCCGCATCGACGCGGGCTCGCGAACCAACGTGTGGGGAGTGGACTCCGCCGGCGCCATCTACCGCTACACGAACCACGACGCCAACCCGTGGATCAAGATCGACGGAGTGCTGAGCGACATCGGTGCGGGCGCCGACGGCACGGTGTGGGGTGTCAACAAGGGCAACCAGATCTTCCGGTACACCGGAGACCAGGACAGCGCGAACCTCTGGAAGAGCGTCAACGGCAGTCTGAAACGCATCGCGGTGGGCTCCCGGACGAACGTGTGGGGCGTCGACCCCGCCGGCAGCATCTACCGGTACACCAACAACGACGCCAGCGGCACCAACCCCTGGGTCAAGATCCCCGGGACCGCCACCGACATCGCCGCCGGCGCCGACGGCACCGCGTGGCACATCAACAGCGCAGGCGACATCTACCGGTACACCGGCGACCAGCCGAGCTGATTCCAGCTCCGTGCGGGCCTCTTGTCGGGAGGGGCCAGTGGCCCGCACGGATGACTCGGTCAGTCCTCCAGTTCAAGGGGCCGAAGGCCCTCGCCCGGCCCGGCGCCTCACCCTGGTCAACGATCCAGCCGCCCGGGAGCGACGCCGGGCCCGTGCACGGGCCTTCAGGATGCCGACCCGGCCGCACCGTCCGCCACCTGTTCAGGAGTCTGCACATCGGGCGCGGAGCGGGGGCCGGGCACCGTTGGCAGTCCGAGCATCACCGGCCCGCCATTGGTGGTCGTGTCGATCTGGCTGATCTTGGACTGGGCACCAGCCAAGCTGACCTGGAGTCCTTCGATCTCGCCGAGCCAGCCCTCCCGCTCGGCTTCGGCGATCCGGTCGAGGAGGTTATTGCGGATCTCCACCAGGCGGCCGCGCTGTGCCGGGTCTGGTCGAGGCAGTGAGCAGCGCACGCAGGCGTGTTCGTGTATGCAGGCGGTTCCGTAGGCGCGGGCGCAGGTGCCGACGGAGAGCTTGCGGCGTTCAAAGTGGCCGAGGAAATCTTCCCACTCGGCGTCAGTGGGAGTGCGGTACTCCTCGGCGGGCCGCAGGGCGCGGCGGCGGGTGATGAAGGCGCGGTGGGCTTCGATGGTCTCGGCGGGGTAGATGGCGTGGTAGCCCATCGTGGTGTTGATGTTGGTGTGGCCGGCGATGACCTGGGCGATGTGGGGTGGCAGGCCGGAGCGGATGGCGTCGGTGATGAACAGGCGTCGGAAGTCGTGGGGTGCGAAGTCAAGGGGCTGGCCGGTGGAGTCGGTCAGGCCTATGAAGGCGAGGACCTCGGCCAGGGCGTTGCGGATGAATTCGCCGCTTATGGGGGAGTTCTCGCCGCCTCGGTCCCACTGGAACAGTAGGGGCGCCGGGGGCTTCCAGGTGCGTTCTTCGTAGTCGTATGCGGCCAGGAGCGGGATGGCGCCGGAGCGTGGGTCGCGGACACGGCGGATGATCATGGACAAGACGTCGGCGAGCTCGGGGCTGACGAGCAGAACGCGCTCCTGATCGTTCTTGGATGGGGCGATCTGCAGCAAGGGGACGATCTCACCGGTGGTGGGCAGCCGGTACTGGATCACGGCGTGATGGCTGGTCTCCAGCATCTCCTCGATGCGGGCGCCGGTATGGCGGAGGAATTCCACCGTGGCCCAGGCCCAGAACGCGCGATGCTCGGCCTGGTCGAAGCGGAGAAGGGTACCGCGGGCGTCACGGGCGTTGGCTGTGGTCGCATTCTTGGTGCGGGTGTAGGCGGTGTCGTCGAGGGTGAAGGTGGCGCCGGGCGGCACGGCGAGGAGGGCTTGGAGCCGGGCCAAGTGGTGGCGGTGGTGGTCGGCTGCAGCCTTCGCGAATGTCTCGAGGGCCGGGAGGCGCTCGCGGGTCCGCTGGTCCATGCGCGCCTTGACCCGCTTGACGCGTTTGCGGTCGTAGGTCTCCGACTCCTTGATCGGGCACGGTGCTACCCAAGGTCCCCAGCGAGCCGGTTCCTCGGCCGCCCAGCGGGCGATGTCCAGATAGAAGGCCCGCACCGCCACGAGCAGCAGGGCATGATCGGCCCGCTCGACGATCGTCTCCTCGAGGGTGCCGTCGGGTCGCTTCCGACGCTGGACCCGGGTTCGGAAACGCTCCTTCCATGCACTGGCGACCCCGGGCGGCAGGTCGAGGGAGTCGATGCCCGGGTGGTGGCGCTCCAGGTCGGACCAGAAGTTCCGGGTCAGGGCGCGGGCCAGGTTGTCCAGGGTGCTGCAGTCGAGCTTCGGCCGGCGTTCCTCCAGGTAGTCGATCAGGAGCCGGCGGATCGGCGCGCAAGCCACGCCGTGACGGTCGACAAGCTGCTCGCAGGTGAGCTGCCCGGTGACCCGGTCAAGAAGGCGCAGAGTCGCCGGCGCATCGGGTGGTAGGTGGCCCAAGTCGCGAAGCCACGAGTAGAAGAGCGTTCCTCCTTTCTCAATCTGCGATTGCCGCAGCTCGATGAAGTACTGGATCGCGTCGCCGGCGGTGATGTCCGCCAGACCTCCGCCCTTGGCGAGCATGATGCGTGCCAGGGCCAGGCGGGCGCGGCCTCCTCCAACGGCCGTCCAGCTTTTTAGGCCGACGTTTTCCTGCAGACGCGTGTAGCCCTCGCGGTCACGCGTCTGTTCGACGAGTTGGCGCAGGTGGGTGGTTCGGTGGCCGAACTGAGCTTCCCCCGCTGTGTGGGAGGTGCTGACTAGCTGGTCAGGGCGGGTTTACGGCCGAGGCGAACCTCGCAGAGAGGCGCGCCCGCCAGGTCGTTGGTCAGGCGGTCTCGGGGGCGGCTTCCGACCCGATGCCCAGTTGTTCGATCGCCGAGGTCATGTGCCGGTGCAGGATCTCCTGGGCCGCTGCCGCGTCTCCGCGCGCGATCGCGTCGGCGATGGGGGAGTGGGATGTCGCGGACATGGCCACATCGCGGCGTTCGCCGGCTGCGCTCATGATCGCCACGCGCATCGGCCCCTCCAACTGTCGCCAGGTCCGGACAAGGATCGAGTTTCCGGAGAGCTCGCACAACAGGAGGTGGAAGCCGAGATCGGCTTCGACCTTCGCGGCCAGACCCGCTCCTGACTCGAAGGTGTCGTGGAGCTTTGCCAGGGCCCTGCGCAGGGCTTCGGCCGCGTCCCGTCTGCGCGGTGACGCGATGATCTGGGCCACTGCGAGTCCCTCCAGTGCTTCTCGAACCTGGAAGAGCTCCCGCACCTCGGTCGGCGTCAGCTGGGACACGCGCAGCATGCCGCGGGCTCCCGCGGTGACGAGCCCCTCCTGCTGGAGGTGGCGCAGAGCTTCGCGTACCGTGCCGCGGCTCACCGACAGGTGCTCGGCGATCTCCACTTCTCCGAGGTGGTCGCCGGGGCGGTACTGGCCGGTGGTGATGGCCGTCCGCAGGGCCACGAGCGCGCGCTCCCGGAGGGTCGTCGAGCGGGTGAGACTGGACAAAGCCTGACCGGACACGGTCGAAACCCCTTTCAAGGCTACGGGCGATCATAGCAGTCAGGGTGTCGTCTGTTGACAGTCGGCAGTTTGACCGCCGTGAGGGTTGACACGTCTCTTCATCGGGCCCAGCATCGTTTCTCGACTGTTAACAGTCGACAGCCAACAGTGAGCCCGGGACGGCTCGCTTGCCTATGGTCAGGGAGGATCGGCATGGCTGAGTTCACAGCGCCGCAGCAGGCGGCGCACGGGTCGCCCGAGCGTTTGAGGGTCGCCGTCGGGTGCGGGGTCGGCGCGACCATAGAGACGTACGACTTCATCGGCTTCGGAACGGCGGCGGCCCTCTATTTCGGTGATGTGTTCTTCCCGGACTCCGATCCGCTCTCGGCCACCCTGCTGTCCTTCGCGACGCTGGGAATCGGCTTCGCGGCACGGCCGCTGGGCGGCATCGTCGCCGGTCACCTCGGCGACCGCGTCGGCCGCAAACCCGTGTTGGTCGGCTCCCTGCTGCTGATGGGCATCGCGACCGTACTGATCGGCTGCCTGCCCACGTACCAGATGGTCGGGATCTGGGCGCCGGTGCTGCTGGTGGTGGTGCGCGTGATCCAGGGACTCGCCTTCGGCGCCGAGTGGGGCGGCGCCATCCTGATGACCTTCGAACACGCTCCGTGGCGGCGGCGCGGCCTGTACACGGGCATCACCCAGGCCGGCTTCCCGGTCGGTCTGCTGCTCGCCAACCTTGCCTTCCTGTTCAGCCGGCACACCCTCAACGACACCTGGGCCTGGCGCGTGCCGTTCCTGCTCAGCTCCGTCCTGATCGCGGTCGGCATCTTCATCCGGCTCAAGATCGACGAATCACCCCAGTTCGAGGCGCTCAAAGAGTCCGGCGAAGTCGTCAAGAACCCGTTGCTCGAGGTGATCCGGGAGGACTGGCGCAACGTCCTGCGGGCCTTCTGCCTGCGGATCACGGAGACCGCCGGGTACGCCGTCTCGGTCACCTTCGTGCTGTCCTACCTGGACGACGGCGACGCCCCCGACGTCTCGAGCACCACCACGCTCACCGCCCTGGTGACCGCCGCCGCCGTCGGCATCGCGGCCACCACGCTCTGGGGCCGTCTGTCGGACCGGATCGGTCGCCGCCCGGTCTATCTGCTGGGCTGCGCGGTGAGCGTCGCCTGGGGCTTCCCGCTCTTCCTGCTCGTCAACACCGAAGCTGCGGCACTCGTTCTGATCGCCTTCCTGATCAGCTACGCCGTCTGCCAGAACTCCCTCGCGGGTGTCCAAGGAGCCTGGTTCTGCGAGCTGTTTGCGACCAGGACCCGTACCGCCGGAACGTCCCTGGCCTACCAACTGTCCGCGGTGGTCTCCGGGTTCACGCCCATGATCGCCACGGCGCTCTACTCCACCACCGGTTGGACCGGCCCCGCGACTCTCTTCAGCTGTTACGGGCTGTTGGGCCTCGTAGCGACGCTGGTGACGCGCGAGACGTGGGGTACCGACGAGCGCCGGGCAGCCGACCGTGCCGTGACCCCATCCGTCGAAGCCGCGCTCCCCGCCACCCCCTGATAGAGATGAGGATCAACGTGATGTCCACTCAGGCACCCGGAACAGCGGTGCCGTCGACCCGGCGCGTCAGCGCCCTGCAGGACTCCGCCCACCGCATCCGTATGTACGCGCTGGACATGGGGGAGACCCAGGGCCAGGGCTACATCGGACAGGCGCTGGGCGTGGCCGACATCCTGGCCGTCGTCTACCAGGACGTTCTCAACCACCGTCCCGCCGAGCCGGACTGGCCGCAGCGCGACCGGTTCCTGCTGTCGATCGGCCACTACGCGATCGCGCTGTACGCGGCGCTCGCCGAGGCCGGCGTGCTGGACGTCGATGAACTCGCCACCTACGGCAGTGACGACTCGCGTCTGCCCATGTCGGGCATGGCCTCCTACACGCCCGGCATGGAGATCTCCGGCGGCTCCCTGGGCCATGGCTTGGGCGTCGCCACCGGCATGGCGCTCGGCCTGCGCCATCAGGGCAGCGACGCACGCGTCTACAACCTGCTCTCCGACGGCGAACTGGACGAGGGCTCCACCTGGGAGGCGGCACTTGCCTGCGCCCACCACGGCCTGGACAACGTCACCGCCATCGTCGACGTCAACGCCCTGCAGGCGGACGGCCCCACCAAGGGCGTACTGCGCACCGAGCCGGTCACGGCCAAGTGGGAGGCGTTCGGCTGGCATGCCGTCCGTGTGGACGGCAACGATATCGAGGCGCTCCTCGCCGCCTTCGACAGCCTGCGCGGGCACCGCGGATCGCCGGCCGTGGTCATCTGCGACACCCGGATCGGATGCGGCGTACCGATGCTGGAGACGCGCGAGAAGGCCCACTTCATGCGCGTGGATGAGCACGAATGGCAACTCGCCCGCGACCAGTTGACGGAGCGTCACCATACCGCCGCCCAGAAAGAGGGAACCGCCCGATGAGCACCTCCGCACCGACCAAGGCCCCGCAGCGCAAACTCACCACCTCCGCGATGATCGCCTCGATCGCCGAAGAGGGCCAGCGCACCACCAAGGCGCCCTTCGGCCACGCGCTGGCCCGGCTCGCCGACGAACGCCCCGACATCGTCGGACTCTCCGCGGACCTGGCCAAGTACACCGACATGCACATCTTCCGGGACGCCCACCCCGAGCGCTTCTTCCAGATGGGCATGGCGGAACAGGTGATGCTGGGCGCGGCCGCGGGGCTGGCCGAGGTGGGCCTGACGCTGTTCGCCTCCACCTACTCCGTCTTCGCCACCCGCCGCGCCTACGACTTCCTGTGCCTCGACATCGCCGAGCCGCAGCTGAACGTCAACGTTGTCGGCGCCCTGCCCGGCCTGACCACCGGCTACGGCCCCAGCCATCAGGCGACCGAGGACCTGGCCATCCTGCGCGGCATGCCCGGCCTGACCATCGTGGACCCCGCGGACTCCGTCGACATCGAACAGGCCGTCCCGGCACTGGCCGCCCACCCCGGCCCCACCTACATGCGGCTGCTGCGCGGAGCCGTACCGACCGTCCTCGACGAGTACGACTACCGGTTCGAACTCGGGAAGGCCGCGTTGCTGCGCGGCGGACGCGACGTCCTGTTCGTCTCCACGGGCCTGATGACGGTACGGGCCCTGAGCGCGGCCCGGGAACTCGCGCACGACCATGTGGACGTCGCCGTCCTCCACGTACCGACGATCAAACCGTTCGACCGCGAAACGGTACTGCGGGAGACCGCCGAGGGGCGTCTGGTGGTGACACTGGAGAATCACAGCGTCGTCGGAGGCCTCGCCGAGTCCGTGGCGTCCTGCCTGGCCTTCGCCCAGCAGACAGCACGCATCGTCCCCATCGGACTGCCGGACGAGTTCCTCACCGCGGGTGCGCTGCCCACCCTCCACGACCGTTACGGGCTCTCCGTCGCGGCGATCAGGGAGCGCGTGCGCCGCGAACTCTGATCTGCGTTCACCCCTCTTCCCCCTCTCTGGAGCACCGCATGGCCATCGACCCCACCCCTCGCACCGCCGTCATCACCGGCGCCGGCTCCCGCCGCGGCATCGGACGCGCCACCGCGCACGCCCTGGCCGCCGCCGGCTACCACATCGCCGTCCTCGACCTGGACAAGGAGGCCGCCGAGGACACCGCCCGGGAAGTCGCCGCCCGGCACGGCGTGGAAGCCCTGGGCCTCCCGGCGGACGTCACCGACGCCGACGCCCTCGACGCCGCCATCGGCGCGGTCGAAGCGGCGCTCCCACCGGTCGGCGCCCTGGTCAACAACGCGGGGATCACGTCCCCGACCCGCTTCCTCGACGTCACGCCCACCGAGTGGGATCGGATCCTCGAGGTCAACGTCCGCGGGAGCTTCCTGGTGACCCACCGGGTGGCCGGCGGGATGGCCGAGCGCGGGTTCGGCCGCATCGTCTTCCTGTCGTCCGTCTCGGCCGAGCGCGGGGGCGGGGTGTTCGGGGGAGTGGCCTACTCGGCGGCCAAGGCCGCCCTGCTGGGCTTCGCCAAGGCACTCGCCCGCGAACTCGGCCCGTCCGGAGTCACGGTCAACTCCGTCGCCCCGGGCCTGATCGACACCGACATCACCCAGGGCAAGCTGGACGAGGAGCGCAAGGCGGCGATGATCGCAGACGTTCCGGTACGCCGCATCGGCGCGGTCAAGGACGTGGCCGACGTCATCGCCTTCCTGGCCCGGCCCGAGTCCGGCTACCTCACCGGCGTGACGTACGGTGTCAACGGCGGATCCCACATCCACTGACCGAGCCCCGACCGGGGAAGGCCGACCGGCGGATCACGTGCGAACCTCCCGGTCGGCGGTCGCCAGGATAAGGCCCGTTCGGCCGGCTCCGGGGCGATGGTGGAGAACGCGTCCGCGCCGATGTCGATGGCCGCGCGCCGGCTGGGACGACGGCGGCACTCACTCCGTGGCTGGGCCGGTCGGTCGCCGAGGGCGTCATGAAGTGGGGCCCCAGGCCGAGAAGGGCCGCCAGTCGCTGCCGGCGAGGGCACGCCTGGACCCGGCGCCGATCGCCTGCTTCCACTTTGTCAGGGTCCGCCTGGTGGCCGTGGAAGAGGTACGGGACTTCGTCGTTGTGGACCTCGGCCAGGTGCGCGGAGATCTGCCCGTGGAAGTGAGCCACTTCGCGGACGGCGAGAGCACCATCTCGTCCATGCCGGACAGGACGCTGATGCTCCTTGACGATCTGTGGCTCGGGCACGCGACCATCGGCGTCCTTGCGCCGTCTCCATGGCTCTTCACCGGCGTCGAGCGCCGTGGTCGCGGGGTGGTGTCGCAGCCGGGGGCCGTCCGGGACCGGCGCAGAAGAATCCCCTGGCTTGCTCGGCTCCGGCGGCCACTGCCGTGCGGTTCCTGGCGGTTACGCGGCGCCGTCGGCCTGTGGGGCGAACGCGGGGACAGCGGCCTGCGGGGTCAACTCCACCGGGTAGGCCTGCTCGACGCGGTCACGCCGGGTGTACATGTCCCAGTAGTGCCCGGCGAGTTCGTCCGGGTGGACGACGGCAAACTGCACGCCGGTGTCCGGAAGCTCGATCTCGCCCTTGGCGGTTGCCTCGGCCGCCTCGCTGCCGGTGATCATGGCGGCGATGGTGAGGGTGCCGACGTAGACGCCCGTGCCGGCGAGTTCGCCGTTGAGCGAGTACACGTAGTTGCGGGCGGCGGACATCACCGGGCCCGGGCCGCTGAGGTGAGGCACGCCCAGCACGGCCGAGTAGCCGGTGGTCATCAGGAGGGCGCCGTCACCGCGGTCGGTCATCTCCGGCAGTACGGCGCGGAACACCTCCACCGGGGTCAGGAGGAGCACCCGGGAGATCCTTTCCAGAGTGGCCGCGTCCAGCTGGGCGGCCGGGGCGAAGGCCTGGTCGGCACCGGTCGGCCCGTACTCGACGACGTCGATCCGGCCGAAGTGGTCGCGGACGGCGTCCACCAGGGCGGGAACCCGCGCGGGGTCGGACAGGTCGGCCGGGAAAGCGGCAGCCTCGACGCCCTCGTCGGCGAGCCGCGCCACGAAGGCGTCGAGCCGCTCCTTGCGGCGGGCCACCAGGGCAACGCGGAAGCCTTCCCGACCGAAGCGACGGGCAACGGACAGGCCCAGGCCGGTACCGGCACCGAAGACGGCGATCACTTTGGACATGGGAATTCCTTAGGAATGTTGGGCGGTCCGGGAGGACCGGGTGTGGCTGATGGGGTGTTTGCCCTTGATGGCTTGTGGAGAATGGCCGCCCGGTCCTCCGGGACGCTCCCACTCGCGTCAACGGCCTGCTGGCCCGAGCCTTCACGGGCGCGGCCCCCGGGGGCTGCCGCCCGGGCGTCGCCTTCACGGGAGCGAGCAGGTCCGTCGGACCTGGCACGGGAACCGCAGCCCGGGTTACGCCAGCCTCAAGCGTTCATCGAGCCGGTGCCAGGACCGGGAGTGGTAGACGAGTGGAGCAGCGCCGCCAGGAACGCCCGATCGCCCGGAGTGAACCGCGCTCGAAGACCTCCGAGTTGGCGCTCGAGCACCGTAATCTGATGGCGGAGGGCCAGGATCTCCGCATCCTTGTTCCGGTCGCTCATCGGCAGCAGACGCAGCAACGCGAACGCGTTGGTCACCCCCAGGTAGGCCAGTCGCAGCAGCGCGGTCGATCATCATGACGCGCCGGCTACAGGCTAAGCGAGAGCGCCGACTCGAGCGACGGGGCCGACGACCGCCAGTCCAGGTGCAGGGTTCCGACCAGGGCGGATGACATTCTCGGCAAGCGCAGCCTGAATTATCCGCTTCTCATCCGATATCCCGGAGAATTTACGCATCGCTGCATTCTGTCGGATGCAGCGCACGTCGGTATCGAGGATGGATACCGGGATTGGTGAATTGGATGGCGTCCAATGAGAACGTTCTTGTTCCTCAAGATTTACAGGGGCAGTCGGCTCTACCTCCATGATCAGCAGCCACAGAGGCTCATCGGCTCTGTCGCCTGGCGCCAGGTAGGCCGACAGCGGCAGATGCAAAAGGCTGCGGTCTCGATGCCGTACAGGCGAGATGCCGTGCCATTCGTACCCGCCCGTCTGCCAGGGCAGCTCAATCTCCAGAAGATCGCCCAGGCAGTGGCCGACGGCTTCCGCAGGACTGTGACCGAACAGGGAGGCGGCAGTAGCGCTCCATGATGTCACGGAACCATGGGCATCAATGACACAGAGTAGTGATCGCTGATCACGACACAAGAATGCCACCAGGCTTTGCGGGGCTTTGTGACGTTCCATGGTGTTGAGGATCGTGCTATATCACGACATTTGCAAGCGATCCAGTGCGTCCTGGCTGCAGCCAACGGTTGCTTGCGGGTGCCGAAGCGGTGTCACCCCATGCGACTGTGCGTATTCGTGGACGAGGCCGCCGAGCGATCGCGACGAAGGACGCGAGTGTCGTCGGTGGCGATGGTGCCCTGATGCGGTCGATGGGAGTCGGAGGACCCCTCGAAAGGTCCATGACCAAGCTTCTTCGCAGCTTGGGTTACCCATAGATGTGGTCGGGTGTGCGGTGGCGCCCAGGACCCGGATGCGGCGACTGCTGTGTTCGATCACCGCGAGTACGTACATCCGCACGCCGGACAAGGTGACCGCCTCAAAGAAGCCACAGGCCAGGAGGGCGTCGGCTTGGGCTCCCTCACCAGGGCGCGGCACCAGAATCCGGAGGAGCGCACGGTACGCGGTCGACCGGGTCGCTTGGGCCGAGCAGCCGGTGCAGCAGCGCCGCCGGGAACGCCCGGTCACCCGGGGTGAACCGTGCTCGATGACCACCGAGCCGACGTTTGAGCACTGTGCTCCGAAGACGGAGGGCCAGGATCTCCGCATCCTCATCGTCGGCTGGCAGCTCCTGGCTGATCGGGCGGTTCGGAACCCTCGATGATCTCGTTCGGCTGCATGGTGGGGTTTCTCCTTCTCAGCGCAGTTGCTCGGCCAGTCCGACGATGATGCCCTCCGGGGTGCGGAGGTAGCAGAGCAGATAGCTGTCCTCGAACCGGGCGATCTCGCCGACGAGTTCGGCGCCGTGAGGGCGCAGGCGGGCAATGGTGTCCTCGATGTCATCGACGGCGAACATGACGCGGTGCGTGCCCAGAACGTTGTGCGGCCGGTTGCGCGGCCCGGCGCTGATCGCCGCGGGGCTGCGGTACTTCGCCAGCTCGAGCCGGCTGTGACCGTCCGGGGTCCGGACCATCGCGATGTCACAGTGGACGCTGTCGAGTCCGGTGCACTGGTCGGCGAAGCGGCCCTTGACCTCCGCCCGGCCCTCCAGCTCCATACCGAGTTCCACGAAGAACGCGATGGCGGCATCCATGTCCTCGACGACGATGCCGACGTTGTCCATCCACTGAATCGCCATGCTGGTTTCTCCTTCTTCCTCGTGCGGCCGGTGGTGGCCGCTGATGTCCCTGGGACGGAGCCGGTGGCACGTTCTCGACATCCGCAGACCGCCGGACTCCGAAAAATCTGGATCGCGCCTCAGCGCCGCTACAGCGGACCCGCGAGCCAGGCGCCACCACCGAGAGCGAGCGCGGCGCAGGTGGCCGCTCCCATGAAGACGATCAGCCGCGGCGTGACTGCTCTACGTGATCTTCTGCCGACTGCTGGGCCGCCTTCTTTCGCCGGGCCGGTCGACCGTCGCGACTGCGCACCGCACTGTGTCGGGAGTAAGGACTCCGTTGCTCGACGATTCGTCTGCTCGGGGCCGTTGATGCACAAGGGTGACCTGGTGCGATTCCTGACGTTCTGGTGGTGAGGCTGCGGGCGCGGACCGATGAACCAGATGCTCGGGAATCAGGAGTTGCGGGCGGCGGATGCGGCGGATGCGGCGTGGGCGGCGGCCCGGCTGACTGGGAACCCGTTGCCGCGTTGCAAGCCGTTAGCCTGTCGGTATGTCAGAGCGTGTCATGCCCGGTTGCACGGATGGCCTGATCACCTTGGGTGCCGCGGACGCTCTGTGGGTCGATTTGACGGCCGACAGCGCTGTGCCGACGGCTTCTGGGGCATTCACCTGCTCTCCTGCCCATGCCCGGGTGGGGTACGTCCTGCTCGGCGGCCATGTGGTGGCGACGGTGAGGGCGAGCGGCGGTCAGTGGAGTGTTCCGGAGGCTGAGGTGCGCCGGGCGGCCGCGGAACTGAACGCGGTCGGGATGGATCGGCAGGACCTGGTCCGCATCGGTCCGTTCCGTGGGGCGCCGAGGCAGGAGTGCGACGAGGAAACGCCGCTGCGGTGGCGTCGGCGCATCGCGGGGGAACTGCAGGAGCTGGGCGGCCCCGAGCGGGCAGCACGACGTGAAGTCGGCCGGCCGTACCATCTGGCGGGGATCGACTGGCGACAGATACTCGTGGAGCAGACCCGCGACGCGACGCAGCGGACGTGGTGGCTGCCGCGCGCCGTGGTCAGGCTGCTCGACGCGGCCGAGCACAGCGAAACGCAGTGGGTGCAAGCCGCGCGGACCCGCCGGGCAAGCGCAGCCGCCACCGAGCCGCCCTTCCGCCCCCGGCAGGCCCGAGACGCCGACGGTCGGCAACCGACGAGCTCCGAGGGCCCCACCGCCTCACCGCGCCCGTACAACGGGGAGCTGGAAGGCCAGCTGTACTCGGTGCTCAGCAGGAAGCCCGGTACCTCCCGCAGGGTGGCCGGGTGGGCGTGCGCCGTCTGCCGCACCGCGCTCGCCGCAGTCCTCGACCACTGCCACGAACACGGCTACGTCCGCGCCCCTGTCTGCCAGTCCTGCAACACACAGGAACGCCCCGACCACCTGTACAGCAACGACATCCGCGTGGCGAGCCGCTACACACGCCTCTTCGACACCGACGCCGACGACTGGCTTCGCCACTGGCACCGCTGCCCCGGCTGCCGCGCACGCACCACCCTGCCGCTGCCGCACCTCGCCGCATGGACCGCCCACACAGCCTGCCGATCGCTGCGCCCGACCCACCGCGCCCCCGGCGGGCGCAAGCCCTGCGGTGTCCTGCGCGTGTCCTGGACGGGCAGTCAGATGGCGCCCCGTTCCTGCCTGCTCACTGTCGCAGTCGATTTCTGCCCCTCCGGCGAGCACCGTGTCCTGGCGCGAGTCCCCTACCGCGAAGCCGCCGAGCGGTTTCGTGTCTGGTTGGCCGAGACGAGCCCCACCGTGGCCGCCGCGGCCGGTCCTGACCGCTTGGACGGCCTCCCTGCCCAGTTCCGGCCAGTCATCGCGGACACCAGCGGCGAAGGCCTGGCACTGTTCTGAGCGAGTACCGGGAGACCTGACACTCCCACGTCACCTCGCAGCTGCCGGCTCCCGACTCGGCCACCCCGTCGGCAGGCAGGGCGCCGTTCGTCACGAGCCGCTCGCACTCGCCGTCGAGGTCCGGCGTACGGTTCGTTCGAGCCGTCGGCCCGGGAATGGTCCGGATCTTGTCCGCAGCGAGGCGGGCCTGGTCATCTGTCGACGCCGCATCCCTCGGCTCGTGGACTGCTCCAAGCGGATGTGTCGGCCCGTCGAGCGCTATGTCGAGGTGGGCAGGTGCGGGGAGCGGAGCACGAGCAGGGTGATTTCGCTGGGTGCGAAGACGCGGAACGGCGGGCCCCAGAAGCCGGTGCCGCGGCTGGTGTAGAGGAGGGTACGGGGGCCGTGGTGGCTGAGTCCGGCGAGGGCGGGCTGGTCGATGCGGACGAGGTGGTGGAAGGGCCAGATCTGGCCGCCGTGGGTGTGGCCGGAGAGTTGGAGGTCGATGCCGGCTGCTGCTGCCCGGTCGATGAATTTGGGCTGGTGTGCCAAGAGCAGGACGGGTAGGTCGGGGTCGGCGCCGTTCATGGCACCGGTGAGGTGGGCGCGGTGGCCTGCCAGGCCGGAGGACTCGGCGGTGACGTCGTCCACGCCGGCGACCACGAGGGTGTCGCCTCCGCGTTCGAGCAGCAGATGGCGGTTGCGCAGTGGCTCCCAGCCCAGCTCGTCCATCAGGTCGACCCAGCCCTGGGCCTCGCTGTAGTACTCGTGGTTGCCGGTGACGTATACACGGGCCCGGGTGGCCCGCACGGTACCGAGTGGGGCGGCCTGGGCGCGGCGGCGTTCGGCCGTGCCGTCCGCGATGTCGCCGGTGTGGCAGACCAGGTCGGCTTCCAGAGTGTTCACCGTCTCGCATACCCGCGCCGACCAGCGAGTGCGATCGAGCGGGCCGTAGTGGGTGTCAGTGATGAGGACGACGCGGATGCCGTCCAACCCTGCGCCCAGCCGTGGGAGTTGCACGTCGAGTCGGCGCACGCGTGGCACGCGGCGGGCCTCGGCGTACCCCCAGCCGAGCAGTACGGCGGTTATGCCGAGGACGGCCCAGGTGACGATTCGGGCCCGGTCCTGGCTCTCGCCGACACCGGCCACGGTCAGGGCGAGCCGCAAGAGGACGCCGAGCAGAACGGACCAGGTGAACAGAATCCAGCTGGTGCCCAGCAGGGTGTCGCCGATGATCGCCGCCCGGTCCTGCTGGCGGCGGCCGTGGCCGCGCACCATCGCGAGCGGCATAGCGATGAGGCCGAGGGTGAACAGTGCGGTGCCGGCCAGCGTGACGGGCAGCGGCCAGTGCTGGCCGCTGTACAGGAGCACCCAGCAGGGCACGGCCCACAGCAGGACGGGGGCGATCAGGGGGATGTAGCGCATCAGGCGGTGCGGTCGGCTCTGCCGCGGCGCTTGCGCTTCACCCTCGGCGGGCCGGGTGTTGCTGGTGTCGGTCACGCTTCCCCTCCCTGACCAGGCTGCCGTCTCGCGCACTGTATCCGGTCGCCTTGGGCCGGCCGGACTGGCGTTCACGGGCGCGGCCTTAGGACGAAGGGTCCTGCGAGATGTCGTGGCGAGTCGTGCTGCTCCCCGCACCCGCGGGGATGGTCCATAGCGGAGCGTGTCCAGCGCCTCGGCGCAGCCTGCTCCCCGCACCCGTCGGGATGGCCCTGCGACCGACACGACACCTGTAACCGGGAGACCTGCTCCCACGCGTGGGGATGGCCCGCGGCCGGTGAGCACGGTCGCGTGTGCGTACCGTTGTCTCGACGTTCGCAGAGAAGATCTCGAATTACGGCTGATAGCAGAGGAGACATGTAAAGGCCCCTGTGGTATGAGGGCCGACATTCGTAGTTGGGCCTGGGACGGATTCGCTTTCGTGGTCAAGGGGCGGGGTGGTTTGGTTGCTGGCCGGGACGAGAAACGCGACGACCGATCAAGGGCGCATAATTGACCCTGTACTGGGCAGAGGGGCCAGGCGTAGAGTGCATACATGCGACGCTCGGTCAGGATCTGTACTCTCAGCCAATCAGGAGCGCGGAGGTCAGTAGACGCGGACTCCTTTACTCGGCTGATTTGGCTTGACCGTGACCTCGATAAATGGACTGGAGCACGCCGCTCAGACGCATTTGAGCTGGGGGTCAAGGGGGCGCAGGTTCAAATCCTGTCGTCCCGACCAGCATCATCGCAGGTCGGAGGCCGTTTCCGCGGGTAGCGGAAGCGGCCTTAACCACGTCCGGGCTGGGAGCAAGTGGGAGCCCTCGTGCTCCCAACTCGCAGACGTGTCAACGGTGTCCGATTCGTCCGTCACCCGATCCGGTAGATCTACAGCGCCATATCGGGTCCCTGTACGCCGTCGTCAACCACAGAGCCCCGAAGTCACCCCATCGATTCGGATGCTCTCTGCATCGAGAGGCATAAGGACCTCTTGTCGGCTCTCGACCCCCTTTCGCGGTGGGAGCACGATCTCGTGCTCCCCATGCGACGGAGGAGGGTGGACCGCTGGTGATCTCTCCGGGCCGGTTTTCGCAGGCGGCGTGCATGCGGGGCTTCTGGTGGCCGGGTGCGCCCCACGTCAAGGCGGGGTAAAGCTGCGTGTGCCGATAAATCATCCACGCAGGTCGAGAGCCTGATCACGGATCTTCGGCTCTCCTTGTCATTCGCCCCAAGTGCTTCACCCGCACTATGACCACGAGGTCTACCGGGACAAGGTCCGCCGCTTCCAGATCACCCCGCACCTCGCCCGGCGCGGCACCGGGCACGGCTCCGGCCTGGGCGTGTACCGCTGGGTCGTGGAAGGAGCGATCGCGCTGCTGCACTGGTTCCGCCGCCTGCGTATCCGCTGGGAGATCCGCGACGACATCCACCACGCGTTCGTCACCCTTGGCTGCGCCGTCACTTGCTGGCGACGACTGCGCACCCGCACTTTGTTGAGAGTAGGGGCGGGCGATCGCCCCAGGGGATGGCCTGCTCGATGCGTCAGAACGCATACGTAGCAGTCGGGCCCGCGCAGCCTCACATCCGGGATCTCAGCACGTCGACCTCACAGCCAGGCGCGAAGGGGTCGAAGCCGTGCTCGATCAGCCAGCGAACTGCCAGCAGGCTTCGCAACGACCACCACGCGTGGATCACGTCGAGGTCGATGTCGGTGCCATAGCCGGCGATGACGTCGTCGAGGTGCTCCTCGTGTCCGAGCGTGAAGGTGGCGAGGTCGTACAGGGCATCACCCTGGCCCGCCTCGGACCAGTCGATGATGCCGGTGACCTCGTCACCGTCGACGAAGACGTGCGCGATCTGCAGGTCGCCGTGTGTGAACGCCGGAGTCCACGGCCGGAGCGCGGCCTCGGCGACCTGGCGGTTGCGGGTGACCAGGTCAGCGGGCAGGAGGCCGTTCGTCACGAGCAACTCGCACTCGTCGTCGAGTTCCGCCGCCAGCGCGACGACGCTCCGGCCGGCCCGGCCCGGCAGGGGCGGCAGGGGCGCTTCGTGCAGCTTCCGGATGGCGGCGCCCGCCGCGGCCCACGCCGCCGGCGACCCGGTCGACGGCCCGCCGAGGCGCCCAAGCGTCGTCCCCGGGAGTGCGGCGATCGCGAGCACGGGCGGTTTGCGCCACAGGACCTCCGGGGTCGGGACCGGCGCGAGCGACATCGCCTCGACCTCGACGTCGATGCGCGCCTGATCGGCGTCCACCTTCAAGAACACGTCACCGACGCGCAGAGTCGCGCGCTCGGAATGGGCGACGACGACTTTGACCTCATCCATGGGCGACCAGTATCCCGGGGATGATCGCCGGCGTCGCCAGGTTTATCGCGTGCGATGACGCGGCTGACCGCGTCCCGATACCCGGCGGCCTCGTGCACGACACAGACCTCTGACCAGGTCAAGCCCACCACTCTTGTGGGGAGTCCTTAGCGAGGACCTGTGCCGGATGCGTTTGTGGGAGCACTGCGTTGACACTTGACGACTGCCGTCTATGGCGTCGTAAGGAACTTGACAGCGCACCAGATCTGCAGGAGTATTAAATTGGGCCATAAGAGGAGAATTGCCGCTGGGCTGGGGGTCAAGGGGTCGCAGGTTCAAATCCTGTCGTCCCGACCAGCATCATCGCAGGTCGGAGGCCGTTTCCGCGGGTAGCGGAGGCGGCCTTAACCATTTCCGGGCTGGGAGCAAGTGGGAGCCCTCTGGGAGCCCTCGTGCTCCCAACTCGCAGACGTGTCAACGGTGCCCGATTCGTCCGTCACCCGATCCGGTAGACCTACCGCGCCGTACCGAGTCCCTGTGCGCCGTCGTCAACCGCAGACCCCCGGGGTCACCCGATCGATGCGGATGCTCTCTGCATCGAGAGGCATAAGGACCCCTTGTCGGCTCTCGACCACCTTTCGGGGTGGGAGCGCGGTGCTGTGCTCCCCATGCGACAGGGGAGGGCGGACTGCTGCTGATCTCTTCGGGCCGGTTTTCGCAGGCAGCTCGCACGTGGGGTTCCTGGCTGCCGGGGTGCGCCCCGCGTCAAGGCAGGGCAAAGCCCCTTGTCGTTCGCCGGCAGATGGGGCACTCCCAGGGCGTGAGCGCCGTATCCGGCTCTGTGGCGCCGGAGCGAGACAGTTCGCAGAGGCCCTGCCGTAAGAAAAAGTGTGCCAAGTGGGTGGGGAAGTTGCGGCGGTGGTGCATGGGCCAGGTGTGGTGATCGAGGCCGGGGCGTGCCTCACGGGGCATGGTGTCGCCGAAGCGGACGACGTGTCGGTGTCGGTGCCTGGGTGGCAAGTGCTGTGACCGGGATGGTCCACCGTGATCGGAAGGCGGCTCGCGGGACGTGCGCACGCGCAACGGCTGGTATTACTGGGGCATGCAGGAAGAGACGGCACGCTCCGCGATCGACACGTTCATCTCCGCGTTTAACGCCTCGGACGACAGCTATGTGACTGCCCTGCTCTCTCAGGCCCTGACCTCAGACGTGGTCTTCTGGGGGCCGTTGGGTCGCAGCGAAGGAATCGCGGCGGTCGAGCGGTTCGTGCTGGACATCCGGCGCCACCCGGCGGGGACCGGCACGATGGTGCGCTGCTCAGCGGTGGACATGCCTGACGAGTGGGCCCGGTACCAGTGGGTCTTCACCACGCCGGATGGAGGCCCCCGCCTGGCGGGAACGGACGTCGTCCATCTGCGGCGGAGCCTCATCGACCAGGTCATCGTCTTTGCGGGGGAGATCGAGCCGTTCGCCTCCTGAGTCGTCCTTCTGTCGCTGTCCTTCTCGTGAACTTGTCCCTTTCGGCACTCCGGGGCTGCGGTTCGCGGTCGGTCAGGCTGCGGCGTTGAGGGGGCGTCCGCCCCAGCGGATGCCCTTCTCGCTGCGGATGCGGGCGCGTTCCTTGCGTTGGGCGGCAAGTACGTCGGGGTGGCGGGCGTTGGCGTTGCGCCAGCGCAGGTAGCGGTGCAGTGCCTGGGTTTGCGTGGGGTGGCTGCGGTGGTGGGAGTTGGCCAGGGTGAACTGCCGCAGCGGGCCGAAGTGGGCCTCGATCGGGTTGGCCCAGGATGCGTAGGTCGGGGTGAAGCACAGCTCGACCTTGTTCTTCTTCGCCCAGCGGCGGATGTCGGCGCCGGTGTGGGCGGAGAGGTTGTCCAGGATGATGTAGATCGGGGCGCCGTCGGGTCGGGCGGCGCGGATCGACTTCAGCGCGGCCAGGGTGTTGGCGGTGCCCTTGCGGCGGCGGTTGACGCCCCACAGGCGGTCGTCGCCCACGGAGTAGCAGCCGTGGAAGTAGGTGACGCCGTGGGTGCGGCGGTAGGTCGCCGGCAGCCGGTTGGGCTTGCCCTGCTTCGCCCGGCAGGAGCCTGCGGTGGGCCGGATCCCCAACGGCCCGAACTCGTCGAAGGCGAAGACCTGGTCCGGGAAGCGGTCCAGAACCTGCTCGATCCGGTCGAGCTTGGCGTCGCGATGAGGGTCGGGTGATTCCTTCCATGTCTTGGTGCGCTGGAAGGTGATGCCGCGGCGCCGGAGCAGGCACCGTAAGGCTTCACGGCCGATGCGGATGACACGTCCGTGCACTTCCCGCAGATAGGCGGCGAGTTTGCGGATCGACCAGCGGGTGAAGGGCTGGCCGAGCCTGGTGGGGCGGGTGGTGGCCGTCCGGATGTCGAAGTCCTCGTCGTCAGGGGTGAGCAGGCGGGGACGGCCTCCCGCCCACTGAGACATCTCACGATGCCGACGTGTCAAGCTGCAGCGGCCAGTTCGGAGGGGAACGCGACGTGTTCGTCGAACGGTTCGCCGGTCTGGAGGCAGTGGTGGAGCTGGCCGATCATGCGGTTGAACAGATGTCGTCGGGCGGCCGCATGCCAGTCCCCTCGTTCGCGTCGACGGCGGTAGTGGGCGTCGGCTCCGGGCGAGGACCGCAGGGCTGAGAAGGCCCATAGGCAGCCGGCATGGTTGAGCCGGTCGTTCTTGACCATGCGGCGTCCGACGTGGTGTTTCTTGCCTGACGCGCGGGTGATGGGTGCTGCCCCGGCATAGGCCTTGAGGCCCCGGGCGTCGGCGAACCGCTGTCGGTCGTCTCCGATCTCAGCCAGCAAACGGGCGCCGAGCTGGACCCCGAGGCCGGGGAAGCTCAGGATCACCTCAGCGTCCGGGTGCTGGAGAAAAGAGGCCTCCACCGCCTCGGCGAGCTCGTCCGCGGCGAGGCAGGCGGCTTCCAGCTGCCGCAGGAGGGCGAGTGCCTGCTTGCCGAGCGCGTTCTCGACGAGAGGGGGCTGGCCCGCGTAGTCGCTGCGGAAGACCGCGCGAAGTCGTTCGGTCTCGGCTTCGATGCTGCGGCTGCGGCCGGCGCGCCTGAGGGCGGAGCGGAGCTGGGCTCGGGTAAGCCGGGCGGCTTGGGCAGGGGTGGGGGCGAGCTTGAGCAGTTCGCGGGCTTCCGGGCGGCACAGGCCGTTGGTCCAACCGGAGGAGGCGTCCAGGGCGGCAGGGTAGTACTCGCGCAGGAGGGAGCGGAGCTGGTTGGCAATCTGCTGCCGGTTCCATGTCGCGTCCTGCTGTGCACGGGCGAGGACGGCGATGGCGCGGGCGAGGTCGCTGTCGTTGGGCAGGGGCCGGTGGGCGTGCATGTCGGTGCGCAGGATGTTTGCCAGGACCAGGGCATCGCCGGGGTCGGACTTCTTCCGGCTGACGCTGTGGCGGTCGCGGCAACGGGAGGCGGCCATCGGGTTGACCGCGAAGACCTGCCGCTTGCCGGTCCGCAGCACGGCCACCAGCAGGCCGCGGCTCGTCTCGATGGCAATGGGTACGGGGGCGTCTGCGGTGTCGCCGTACTCCGCCAGCAGGTCCAGCAAAAGCCGGTAGCCAGCCACATCCCGGTCGAGTGGGTATGGGCACACGTCAAACGCAGCCTGGCCAACCTCGCCGTCGTCGCCCTCGACCGGCTCGAAGCTACGCAACCGGCTCAAGCGCCTTCAGTGCCGGTCCGGCACCCTCGACGGCTTCATAGCGGACACTGGCCTGACCCTCGACGAACCAGCGTCACCGTGACGAGCCGAAGTCAGTATCGCCTCCGAGAGTCCGAGTTCGGCCAGCCACGCGCCGTACGTGCCGTCCGGGTCGTCGGCATTGGCCGCGATCTCCAGCTCCTGGCCGTCCGCGACCTTCTGCGGCCGGGGTGAGGCGAGGGTGCGCGGGGTCGCGGTCAGGTACAGCCGGAGGTGCGCCGGGATGCGGGCGTTGTCGTGGATCGCCGCCCACGGCCGACCGAGATCACCTGCCGCACCGTGAGCCTCGTCCACGATGGTGAACGAAAAGCCGTCCATCCGCTGCCCGTGCGGACGCCTGCCAGAGCGGCCTCCAGCGGCCCATCGGGTCGTCGAAGTCCTCGCGGTCCACCTGGGAGGCGTACGTGGCGAACACGATGACCGGCCCGCTCCCGGCCCACAAGGCGAGCTGGATCGGATCGGTGGCGGTGCGCACCCCCAGCTCGTTCAGCACCGGGTCGCTCTCCAGCGAACACACCGCCACCATCGGGGCCTGATGCCCACCGCCCGCCACGCTTGAGCGGTCTGCACGAGCAGGTCCATGGTCGGCACGGTCGAGGATCCGGCCCTCGGGGGAAGAACTCCAGCGCGCACGCAGAAGCCATGATCATTTTCCCTGCCCCGGTCGCTGCCGCGATCGTGCCACGGGCACCCTGAGGGGGCGGCAGAACTTCGGCGACTACGAGATGCCCTCGCTGCACCCGAAGGAGGAACTGCAGCCCGCGGGCCGCACGGGTTTCGGGCTGCGTGTGCGCGACTGACGGCCGGCGACGGACAAGGTGGGACGGTCATGTGCGGGAGCGTCACGAGGACGGTGCGTCGCTCTCGGCGGGATACGGCTTGTCCAGCATTGCGCAGATCGCGGCGTCGACCAGAGCCTTGTTGGCGCTTGCCGCCTTGGGTTCCTGAATGCCGAAGTTGGTGGTCGTCAGCACAGCGGCACTTCGGCGCCCGTTCCTGTCGGTGTAGATCTCGCTCGAGTATCCGGGCTGGCCGCCGGTGTGCCCCCAGACGGTGCCACAGGGAGTTTCCACTTTCATCAATCCCAGTCCGTAGCCTCCGCCTTCCTCTGGAGCAGGTACCGTCGTGAGCATCTCTTTCATCTGAGTCTTCGGCAAGATCTTGCCGGACATCAAGGCGGTCAGATATCGCTGCCAGTCGGCCGCGGTGGAGACCAGGCCCCCGGCCGCCCCGGACCAGCTCACATCGATGGCGGCGGTTTCGACATTGCCATGCGGGCGCTCGGGCCCTACGAATCCCGAGCCCTCGGGAATGTTCAGCTCGTCAGGAAGAATGGCGCTGAGGCGCTGGGCGTCGGGCTCGTATCCGACAGCGTGAGGCTCTCCGGGGCTGAATGCGGCATCCGTGGACAGGAACGTATCGTTCATCTCCAGCGGTTCGGTGATCTTCTCATCGATCAGATCGGCCAGGCTCTTCCCGGTCGCCTTCTCAAGTATGAGTTCGAGTGCCGCATAATTGGCGTTGCTGTAGGAATATTTCTTTCCGGGCGGGAGCTCGGGGGTCTGTCGTGGGGTGATCGCGAGAAGCTGCTCCGGTGTCCAGGTGCGCTTCTCCTGGCCTGTGAGCGTGGGCAGAAAATCCGGGGTCAGCAGGTAATCGCCCAGCCCGCTCGTGTGGTTGAGGAGCATCCGCACGGTGATGTTCGCGCCGTTGGGGATGAGCCCTGGCAGCCATGTCTCCACCGAGTCGTCCAACTGAATCCTGTGCTCGGCGACCGATTGGAGAATGAGGGTGGCGGTGACCGTCTTGGTGTTCGAGGCGATTCTGAACTGGTCGGTCGCTTCGAGACGGTGGTCGGCCTTGGTCCAGGAAGCCTGACGGGTGATCGCAAGGGGCCTGCGAGAATGGGGTTCGACACGGACGATCACTCCGAGGGAGCCCGTGTCCGCTGCCTTCTGCGCGAGGCCGGCCAGTCGGCCGGCGACCGACGTATTTTTCGCGACCGATGTTTTCGAGTCGCCCGGACCCGCGTCCGAACATGCGACAAGAACGGCACTCATACTGACCGCCAAGGCTATGGATTGGACTCCCTGCGCAGTTCGGAGGCGCGACAAGGCACGTGACGACATGAGAGTTCCTCTCGCAATGCGGAAAATGGCCGCGTACGCTGAGCGCCTGCTGCTCCTCACCCGCGGAGAGGGCAACGAACGTCGGACTCGTCGTACAGGAACTATTCAGTCAGCCAGGGCCGTCCGGAACATCGCTCGATGGCGTGACTCCGAGGGAGTCAAACTCATTCGAAGGAGTGAGTCCGATTCACGAAGGCATGCGACTCCGGCGCCTCACGTGATACGGTTGCTCAGGGAACAATATTTCTGGCCAGCACGGCCGCCTGCGCACGACTTTGACAGCCGGTCTTCGCGAGTACATGACTGACGTGTGTTTTCACCGTGTGCAGGCTTACCGTCAACCGATGGGCGATCTCGGCGTTGCTCAGCCCGTCTCCGATCAGACACAGCACGTCGCGTTCCCGCCCGGTGAGGTATTTCAGGCGGGCCAGTTCGCGGTCGTTCGGCCGACGACGGGTGCTCAGATGCCCCTGGACGATCCGACGGGTCACGGTCGGGCTCAGGACACTGTGCCCGGCCGCCGCCGCCCGTACCGCTCCGGCGAGTTCTTCGTACGGACTGTTCTTCAGTAGGAATCCCGCAGCCCCGGCGGCAAGCGCGTCGTCGACGTACTCGTCGAGGTCGAATGTCGTCAGCATGAGCGCTTGACTCCGTCCCGCTCCGAGCAGCGCTCGACGGCCGAGTTCGGACAGCACCCACAGTCCGTCGCCACGAGGCATGTGAATGTCCAGCAACAGCACGTCCGGCTTCAGCTGTCCACACTCGGCCACGGCCTGCTCGCCATTGCTCACAGCGCCGACAACGGCGATGTCGGACTGACTCGCCAGTATCGCGCTCAAACCGGTGCGGATGATCGACTCGTCATCCGCCACCAGCACGCTGATCCGCTCAGACACCGGTAGCCCCCAGGGGTATGGCAGCCACGACACTGAATCCGCCGTCGTGGGTGGGCCCGGCAGCCAGCTCACCACCCAGTGCGTCCACACGTTCTCGCATGCTGACCAGACCCAGACCCAGACCCGTACCCGTACCGACAAGGCCTCGCCGGGTTCCGCGACTGTTGACCACCTCGACTCTCAGTTGCCCGGGGAAGCCATCGAGGGTGAGCCGTACCGGGGCCCCGGGTGCATGCCGGCGAGCGTTGGCCAGTGATTCCTGCACAATTCGGTAGCCCACCGCCTGTATCGAGCCGGGCAACGAATCCAGCTCGGCCCTGACCGTCACTTCAAGGGTTCCTCCCGCAGCCCGGTGGCTGTCCAGCAGCGCGTCCAGCTCACCAAAACCGGGCACAGGCAGCAGGGGAGTCACATCGGCGGGGTCGCGCAGCACACGCAGCAGGTCGCGCAACTCACCGCCGGCCTGCCGACCGGCCGCCGCAAGCCCGTCGGCCTGCTCGCGCGCCCAGACAGGTAGCCCGTCACCATGGGCGCGCAGCGTCTCCGCGTGCACGACGAGCAGCGTGAGCGAGTGCGCGACCACATCGTGCATCTCGCGGGCGATGCGCGCTCGCTCCCACTCCGCCGCCTGTGCCGCTCTCAGATGCTGCTCGTGCCGCGCGTCCGCCGCTCGCTGTTCAGCCGCTACGAGGAGCGCTTGCCGGGTTCGCGCGGCGAAACCCACGGCCCACGCCAGTGGCATCGGGGCCAGAATCGCGAGAACGTCGAAGCCGCCCCGGAACTCACCGGAGTCGGCCGACTCCCGGTTCGCCCACAAGCCGATGACGGTGATCGCACATCCGCCGCACAGCGCCAGCACGGTCCGCGTCCAACTGGTGCAGTGATGCCCCAAGCTGTATACGAGCACTGCCAACGGCAGAAAGGCCAGTGGTGTCAGCTTGGCGTGTTCAGCCGCACTCACCACCAGTGCCACCGCGAGTGCGGTGAAGCTCGTGAGGACGGCCGTGACAGGCAGCCGCCGCCGTAGCACGGTGACCACCAGAGTCACCATCTCGAAGCCGAGAAGCGAGAGCCAGGATGTCCTCGACGTCTCCGTGTAGGGCTGCGACAGCAGTGGCGGAACCAAGGCCAGTGCGACGAAGACGACATCAACGCCCCGCTGGGGCTGTGTTGCGGAGACTTCCCTCACCTGGGCAACAGTAGGAGCCGGCGCATACGTCTGGGTCACTCCTAAGAATGACTTCCGGCCAAGGGCTCCTCCGAGTACGCCCCCAGTTCGGTGACGCGGGCACCGAGGCTCAGCTCGAAATCGTCGCGTCGCTGCAGACCGCGTGTGAAGGCACGAGTGACGCGGCTCTACCGGTAGTTCGTTAAATCCGGTGGTGGTGTGGGTTGACGGCACTGGAGGACTACGCGGCCCGGTTTGACGACCTCTTCTTCAGCCTGGCGCAGCGGCGGGGTTTTCGCGAGTACCTGACCGGGCTGCTGGCGCCGCGGGAGCGGAACAAGACGATCACCTGCCTGGCAGGGGCGGAGCCGGTGGCGGGTGCGGGGATGCCAGGGGTGCAGCGGCTGCAGTTCTTCTTGTCCGAGTCCCCCTGGGAGGCCGAGCAGGTCAACGACCGGCGGCTTGAGCTGCTGCGTGAGGAGTCGGCGACGGCTCCGTACGATGGCGGGGTCATCGTGATCGACGACTCCGGGGACCGCAAGGGCGGCACGGCGACCGCGCACGTGGGTCGGCAGTGGCTGGGCCGGTTGGGAAAGACGGACAACGGCATCGTCACGGTGACCACGGTGTGGACCGACGGCCGCGTGTACTACCCACTGGACGCGACTCCCTACACCCCCGCCCATCACGTCACCCGCGGCCGGTCCGATCCGGCCTTCCGCACGAAACCGCAGCCGGCCGCCCACCTCGCGGCCCGCGGGAAGGAGGCGGGCTTCGGCTGCCGGGCGGTGGTCGCCGACTGCGCCTACTTAAGTCAGCGACGACTGGTACCTCGCGCTCCGCCGCCTGGCGAGAGAGAACCCGACCTGGGGGTACGTCAGGATCCAGGGTGAGCTGCGTCGGCTTGGTCATCGGGTTGCCGCCGCCACGGTCCGGCGCGTTCTGCGCCGCTCCGGTCTACCACCCGCACCGCAGCGAGCAAGCCGGCAGACCTGGCGCTCCTTCCTCCGCGCCCAGGCCCACACGCTGCTCGCCTGCGACTTCATTGCTCATGGACCTCGGCGACGGGGCGGGGTGCTTCCGGTTCCTGATCCGGGACCGGGGCAGTAAGTTCACCGCCGCGTTCGACGCCGTCTTCGCCGGCAACGGTACAGCCGTCGTCCCGGCTCCGCCGCAAAGTCCACGGTCCAACGCGTTCGCCGAACGATGGATACGCACACCCCGCGCCGAGTGCACCGACCGTCTCCTCATCACTGGCGAACGGCACCTGGCGTCATCTACCGGTTGCGGCAGGTCAGATGTAGAAGCGGGACAGACTCTGTACCACGGCCGCGGGCTTCGTGTCGCCGTCCACCTCGATCCTGCCGTCGACGGTGATCTGGACGCCGCCGGGTACGTCCTCGACCGAGGTGAGTCGGGCGGCGAGCCGTATGCGGGATCCGGCCTTCACCGGTGTGGGGAAACGCACCTTGTTCAGGCCGTAGTTGACCTTGGTGGTCACGCCCTGTACGTCCAGCAGTTGGGTGAAGAGGGGAATGAACAGGGACAAGGTGAGGTAGCCGTGCGCGATCGGCGAGCCGAAGGGGCCCTGGGCCGCTCGCTCCGGGTCGGTGTGGATCCACTGGTGATCGCCGGTGGCATCGGCGAAGGTGCCGATGCGATCCTGCGTGACCTCGATCCACTCGCTGGTGCCGAGGTCGCTGTCGGCGAGCTTCTTCAGTTCGTCCAGGCCGTTGACGGTGATGCTCATGAACCGGCTTCCTGTTCAGGGGTTGGGGTGCCGTAGCGGTGACGCACGCGGGACTTGAGGATTTTTCCGGAGGCGGTGCGCGGGAGTTCGTCCCCGACCACCACCGACTTGGGGATCTTGTACTTGGCGAGCCGCCCGGACAGTGACGTCAGCACCTCGTCCGGGTCGAGTTCGGTGCCCGCTGCCGGGACGACGACCGCGCGGGGCACCTCGCCCCACTTGTCGTCCGGGACACCGATCACTGCGCACTCGGCGATGCCCGGGTGGGCGAGGAGGAGATCCTCGATCTCGGCGGGATAGATGTTCTCGCCGCCGGAGATGATCATGTCCTTGATCCGGTCGACGATGTACACGTAACCGTCTTCGTCGACCCGGGCCGCGTCCCCGCTGCGGAACCAGCCGTCCGTGACGGCGGCCTCCGTCTCCTCGGGCAGCCCCCAGTAGCCGGACATGACGTGTGGTCCGCGCACCACCACTTCGCCGGTCTCGCCGACGTCGACCGGGGTGAGGTCGGGCCGTATGACCCGTACGTCGCTGAAGAAGTGCGGTACGCCCGCCGAGCCCGCCTTGTCGACGGCGTGCTCGGCGTCCAGGAAGAGTGCCCCGGGCGCGGCCTCGGTCATGCCATAGCCCTGGAGGAAGGTGAGCCCGCGCTCCTGGTAGGCGGCGATGAGCGGGGTCGGCACCGGCGATCCGCCGCAGGTGAGGATGCGGAGCGAGGACAGGTCGGCGTGCGCCCAGCGGGGGTGCCGGGCCACCTGGTCGAACATCGTCGGCACTCCGAACATGAAGGTGATGCCGTGCCGTTCGATCAGGTCGAGGGTCGCGCCCGGGTCGAAGGCCTCCGCCAGGACGCAGGTGCCGCCCTTGAGCAGTACCGGCAAAGTCAGCATGTTCAGGCTGGCGGTGTGGAACAACGGGGCGGAGACCAGGGCGCGTTCGTCGGTGACCAGGTCGTGGTCGACCAGGACGTTGACGGCGTTCCAGGTGACGTTGCCGTGGGTGAGCATCGCGCCCTTGGGACGGCCGGTCGTCCCTGAGGTGTACATGATGATGCAGGTGTCGTCGGGGGTGACCGGTTCGTCGATCGGCTCGGCCGAGGCGGCTGCCAGGGCTTGTTCGTACGCGTCGCCGATCTCGACGTAGGTCCGTACGCCGGTGCCGGCCGGCAGTCCGGCGACGAGCCCGGCGTGTGCGGGGCCGTGAACGAGGGCCTTGGTGCCGGAGTCGGCGAGTTGGTAGGCGATCTCGGGGCCGGCGAGGCGGGTGTTGAGGGGGACGAAGACGGCGCCGAGGAGGCCGGCGGCGAACAAGGTCTCGAGATAGGCGGGATGGTTGGGGCTGAGGTGGGCGATGCGGTCGCCGCGTTCGATGCCTCGGGCGCGCAGGGCGTGGGCGAGGCGGGTGGCGCGTGTGTGCAGGGTGCGGTAGTCGGTCGACTGCTCGCCGTGGATCAGGGCCGTGCGGTGTGGGGTCTTGCGGGCCCGGCGTGCGGGCCACGACCCCAGTCCCTCGTTGCGCATCTGACCACCTCTTACGGTTGCGCCAGCCCGAGCAGGCGGGCTGCGTTTTCCTTGAGGATCTTCGGCTTGACCGTGTCTTTGATGGAGAGCTTCTCGAAGTCGGTCAGCCATCGGTCCGGGGTGAGCACCGGGAAGTCCGAACCGAACAGGACCTTGTCCTTCAACAGCGTGTTGGCGTACTGCACAAGCTGCGGCGGGAAGTACTTCGGCGACCAGCCGGACAGGTCGATGTACACGCCGGGCTTGTGGGTCGCCACCGCCAGGGCCTCGTCCTGCCAGGGGAATGACGGGTGCGCCAAGACGATCTTCAGCTGCGGGAAGTCGGCGGCCACGTCGTCCACGTGGAGCGGGTTGGAGTATTTCAGGCGGATGCCGCCTCCGCCGGGAACACCGGCGCCGATGCCGGTCTGGCCGGTGTGGAAGAGCGCGACGGTGCCGGTCTCCTCGATCACCTCGTACAGGCCGTACGCCACCGAGCGGTCGTTGGGGAAGAAGCCCTGGATGCTGGGGTGGAACTTGAATCCCTTTACCCCGTACTCCTCGACCAGCCGTCGGGCCTGCTTCACGCCCGCCTTCCCCCGGAAGGGATCGATGGAGGCGAAGGGGATGAGGACGTCCGCGTTGGCGGCGGCGGCCTCGGCGACCTCCTCGTTCGGGACGGGCTCGGTGCCGGTCGCGGACTCGGCGTCCACCGTGAAGATGACGGCGGCCATCCGGCGCTCGCGGTAATAGGCGGCCGTCTCCTCCAGCGTGGGCTTCCGGTTGCCCTCGATCCCGAAGTAGGCGGATGAGGCGTCGTGCAGGTCGTCGTCCAGGGAGGAGTGGCCCTTGGAAGACACCTCCGCGTGGGTGTGGACGTCAATGGCGACCAGGTTCTGAAGGTCCATCATGCCTCCGGAATCCTCGGTGCGGGGATACCCACCGTCTGCGGCTCGGCGCCGACCGACGTGGGCCAGGCATCGGCGAGGGCGTCGGAGGTCCAGCCGCCGTCGGCGTAGGCGGCCCGGATCTCCTGCGGATGCGACCAGAGCGCCACCTTGTCGCCGCCGATGCCGATGCACTGGCCGGTGATGCCGCGGGCGGCGTCGGAGGCCAGGAAGGGGACGAGGGCGGCGCAGTCCTCCGGGGTGCCGAACCCCTCCCTCTTGCGCAGGAAGTCCGGCAGCGGTTCGCCGTTCCTCAGGGCCTCGACATACGGGGCGAAGGCGGGAATGGTCTCGGTCATCGCGGTGGCGGCGACCGGCACGATCGCGTTGACGGTGATGCTCGCGCGGGACAGTTCCATGGACCAGGTGCGGGCCATGGCGGCGATTCCGGCCTTGGCGGCGGCGTAGTTGGTCTGGCCGAAGTTGCCGCGCTGCCCGGCCGGGGAGCCGACGAGGACGAGTGTGCCGCCTTCGCCCTGCTCGCGCATGCGCACGGTGGCGGCGCGGGCGCAGGTGAAGGTGGCTCGGAGATGGGTGGTGATGACCGCGTCGAAGTCCTCGTCGGTCATCTTCCACAGCACCTTGTCGCGCAGGATGCCTGCGTTGGTGACCAGGACGTCGAGCCGGCCGAACTCCTCGACGGCACGGCTCACGAGCCGGTCGGCGGCCTCGGCGGCGCCGACCGGGACCACCTCGGCCACGGCGGTGCCGCCGGCCTCGGTGATGGACTTGACGGCCTGTTCGGCCACGGCTTGGTCGACGTCGTTGACGACCACGGACGCGCCGTGGGCGGCGAGGGCGTGTGCGTAGGCGAGGCCGAGGCCCCGGCCGCTGCCGGTGACGACGGCGGCCTTGCCGGTCAGATCGATGGTGGGCACGAGCGGGTCCCTTCGCCTGGGGTGCGCCTGTGCGGCGCCGGGGTGCGGCTCGAGATCGAAGCTAAGAGCAATAATTGTCGCCGTCAATAGTTGTTGGCAACCTCGGGGTACGTCATGCTGGACTCCGCACATGAGACCAACCCCGCTGGGGAGCCGAGACCGGCGCCCCGGAACCGAGACCAGGGAGCCCGCCATCGCCCGCCGGTACACCGACAACCCGCCCCCCATCGACGCGGACGAACCGTGGATGCGGGCGCTGCACGCGGACACGGGCTATCTGCTGTACCGCCTGGGTCTGCGCTCCGGTCAGTTGTTCAACGCGTTCCTCCAGGAGTCGGGGCTGCGGCTGCGGCACTACGCCGTGCTGCGCTTCCTTGCCACCTGCGAGGGTGCGTTGCAGCGAGAGCTCAGCGCCCGGCTCGGTTACGACCCGAGCGCGATCGTCGGCCTGGTGGACGACCTGGAGAAGCTGGGCTTCGCCGAGCGCCGCCCCGCACCCGACGACCGCCGCAGCCGCATCGTCATCCTCACCGAGGGCGGCCGCGCGTTCCTCCGTGACACCGGTCAGGCAGGTCAGCGTGTGACCGACGAACTGCTCACCCCGCTCGCCCCCGCCGAGCGGGAGACGCTGCACGCGCTCCTGGCGCGCGTCGCCGGGAACAGGCTCGACTGATGCCTCACCCGCCGGGCGTCCGGCGATAGCCGCCACCCCGCCCGCGCCCGACCGGGTGCGGCTTGCTGCGCGTGCCGGGGTGGCGGCCTCGTAATGTATGCGTGTGACCGATCCAGCCCTGCGCCCCCAGTCCCTTCTGCTCAGTTTCCTCGGTGACGAAGTGCTGGGCCGCGGGGTATGCGTGTACACGGGGAGCGTCATCGAGGTGTTCCGGCGCGCCGGAGTCGGAGAGCAGGCCACCCGGTCCACCCTCACCCGCATGGTCGGCCGCGGCCTGCTGAGCCGTCGGCGCGAGGGCCGGCGGACCTACGTCGGCCTCACCGACCGCTCGGAGGCGATCCTCCGTGATGGCGAGCGGCGCATCTGGAAGACGGGCGCGGTCAACCGGGAATGGGACGGCACCTGGACCCTGCTCGGCTTCTCGCTCCCGGAGTCGTGGCAACGCCAGCGGCACGATCTGCGCTCCCAGCTGACGTGGGCGGGCTTCGGTGCGCTGTTCAGCGGACTGTGGATCGCGCCAGGCGAGATCGATGTCTCCGGGATCGTGGCCGAGTTGGGCCTGGCCGCGCACGTGAAGGTCTTCCGCGCCCGCGGGGATGCCGGTATGGACATCGCCGAAATGATCGACGACACCTGGGACCTGGGCGGCCTGTGCGCACGGTACCGGGACTTCGACGCGTTCTGGCGGCCGTACGCCTCGGGTGGCGTGGACCTGGCCGGAGAGGACGCCCTCGCGCTGCGCCTCCGATTGACCACCGAGTGGCTCCAGGTCATCCGCAGTGATCCCCGGTTGCCTGTGCGGCACCTGCCGGCGGACTGGCCCGCGGCCGGGGCGGAGGAGACGTTCCGCGCGGTCCACGCCCTGTTGGAGACGCCCGTCCGGGACGCGGTGCGTCGGCTGATCGAAACGGTTCCGGCGTAGCCGTTCTTCGCATGTGTCACACCATGGCGCGGCTCCCGTCTCAAGCGAAATTGTGCACAGTCTTGACGGCGGCAAGAAATCGGCCCTACATTCCTCCACGCCTTCGTTCAGTGCACTGAGCATTTCCCGGGTTCCCCGCTCCGCAGCCGCCCACAAGGAGCCACCTCGATGTCTTCCCGCACCCGTCTGCGTGTCGCCCTGGCTGCCCTGGCCACACTGGCGTCCGGCGCCATCGCCCCCTTCCCCTCGCCGGCTGCCCAGGCGGACCCGGCGGCCACCACCCACCTCACCGGCAACCTCTCCGACGGCGCCACCTGGATCGCGGAGGTCCCCGACCGCTGGAACGGCACCCTGCTGCTGTTCAGTCACGGCTTCGGCCCTACCGTCGCCAAGGACGCCCCCTCCGACGCCGTACGCACCGAGTTGCTCGCCGAGGGCTATGCGATGGCCGGGTCGTCGTACGACCCCCGTGGCTCGATGTGGGCCATGAACAGCGCCGAACGCGACCAGTTCGCCACGCTCGACGCCGTCACCGCGAAGATCGGCACACCGCGGCGCACCCTGGCCGTTGGCCAGTCCATGGGTGGGCTCGTCAACGCGCAGATCGCCCGCGACGGCGCCGGCCGCGTCGACGGCGCGCTCGGCCTGTGCGGCCTGGTCGCGGGCGGCACCGACCTGGACAACTACCAGCTCGACGCCGAGTACACCATCGCCCGGCTGCTCCTGCCGGGGCAGGACGTCCGCCTGGTCCGTTTCGGCTCCGCCGACGACGCGGCCGCTACCGCGAAGAAGCTCACCGACGCCGTCACCGCCGCACAGACCACCCCGCAGGGCCGCGCCCGGGTCGCGCTGGCCGCGGCTTTCCTCAACCTGCCCGCCTGGGCGCCCGGGAAGGACCGGCCCGCCCCGACCGACTGGGCAGGCCAGGAGGAGCAGCAGTACACGTGGTTCGCGCAGGGCATCCTGTCGTTCGTCGAGGGCGGCCGGTACGCCGTCGAGCAGTCCGTCGGCGGCAACAACTCCTGGAACCGGGGCGTCGACTACACCCGCCTGCTCGCCGGTTCCGTCCATGCCCCGCAGGTCCGCGCGCTGTACCGGACGGCCGGACTGGACCTGCGCGCCGACCTGACGTCCCTGGCCCAAGGCGCCTCGATCGCCGCCGACCCCGCCGCGGTCCGAACCGCGCAGCGCACCTCATCCGCCGGCCAGGGCCTCGGCGTGCCGCTGCTGGACGTGCACACGATCGCCGACAACCTCGTACCCGTCGAGCAGGAACGGCAGTTCGGCGACCGAGTGCGCAGGGCCGGGAACGGCGCGATGCTGCGGCAGGCCTACGTCGAACGGCAGGGCCACTGCACGTTCACCACCGCCGAGACCGTGGCCGCCCTGCACGCGCTCGAACACCGCGTCACCACCGGCCACTGGGACGACGCCGCGACCCCGGCCGCGCTCCAGCGGTCCGCCACCGCGCTCGGTCTGGACGGGGCGGCGTACGTTCCGTACCGCCCGGCACGTCTGACGGTTGGCCGCGGCCGCCCGGAGAACACCGCCAGCCACTGACGTTGGGACCCTCTCATGTCCGACGCACCCGCCTCTTCCCCCTCCGCATCCTCTGCCCACCGTCTTGCGCTCGGCACGCTCGTCGCCGGCTGTCTCGCCGTCTGCCTCGCCCAGATCGGCCTCGCGATACCGGCCACCCTCAACGGCCTGTTCCAGGAACACCTCAACCCCGTCGGCGCCCAACTCACCTGGATCTCCGACGCGTTCCTGCTGCCCGTAGCCGTCCTCGAACTCTCCTTCGGTGTGCTGGGCGACCTCTTCGGCCGCAAACAGCTCCTCGTCGGCGGCGCCGCACTGCTGTGCGCGGGCGAGATCGTCGCCGCGAGCGCCTCCGGCATCCATCAACTGTGGGCGGGACAGGCGCTGGCCGGTCTCGGCGCCGCCGCGCTCTTCCCCACCTCGCTCGCCATGATCGCGGCCGGTACGCACACCGGTGCCCAGCGCGCCCGCGTCATCGCGCTCTGGGCCTCCAGCCTGTCCGCGGGCGGCTTCCTCGCGCCGCTGCTCGGCGGTATCACCGGCACCTACGGCTCGTGGCGCTCGGCGTTTGTTGTGGTCGCCGTGCTGGCCGCGGTCAGCGCCGTGGTGAGCCTGTGGCTCGCCGCGAACTCCCGTGCTCCAGAGGGCCGTTCGCTGGACATCGCCGGCCAGATCACCATCGGCGTCGGTCTGTTCGCCCTGCTGTACGCCGTCATCCAGGGGCCGACCGACGGCTGGGGATCGACTCCGGTGATCATGGCGTTCGTGATCGCCGCGGTGTTCCTGGGGCTGTTCGTGGCCGCCGAGAGCCGGGCCCGCTCGCCGCTCCTGCGCCTCGACCTGTTCCGCAACCGTTCCTTCGCGATCGCGTCGGTCGTCGCGGTGGTGGGCATGTTCAGTTTCCTGGGCACGGCCTACGCGGCGAGCATCCGGCTCGGGCCCATTCAGCACCAGAGCCCCATGCGCACCGCCTTCGCGTTCCTGCTGCTCAACGGCATTACCCCGGTGCTCACCCCGCTGACCTCGCGGCTGCTGCACCGGCTGCCCGCACGGGCGCTGCTCACCTCCGGTCTGGCGCTGATCGCCGTGGGCGACTTCCTGGCTGCCGGGCTCGATGTCGGCGACCGGCACCTGAGCTCCCTGATCCTGCCACTCGGCCTGGTCGGCATCGGCTTCGCCTTCACGGTGTCGTCCATCACCGCGACCGCCGTCAACACGGTGCCACTGCCGCTCGCGGGCATGGCCAGCGCGTCCACCAACCAGCTGCGCGACTTCGGCTTCACCCTCGGACCCGCGGTCATCGGCGCGGTCGCGCTGAGCCAGGCGGCGTCCCGGGTGACCTCGTCACTGGCCACCTCCTCGTCCCTGAGTGCGGAGTCGAAGGCGGCGGCGCACGACGTGCTGACGGAAGGTGGTCCCCTCGCCCTGAACTCCGCCCCCGCCACGTCCCCGCCGGGCGCGGCCCGGGCGTACGCCCTCGATGCTCTCGGCCACGGCTACGCGATCGGTTTCGTGGTGTGCGGCTCGGCCGCCCTGTTCTCGGCACTGCTGGTGGTGTCGGCACTGCGGGGGCGCACGACGCAGGAGAGCGCGCCGCAAGCGGAGGACGGTACGCAACGGACCGAACTCACCACGGGATGAGACCTGTTCCCCGAGTCCCGAGTCCCGAGGCCGCGGACCCGGTCGGCCACCGCTGGCGGAAGAGACGGTCGCGCTCATCCAGCGCCTGGCGCGAGAGAACCCGACCTGGGGATACGTCACAAGGTGGTTGTTGTTGTCAACGGCTGTTCATGGATGCCTCGTTCGAGGTGGTGACCGCATGTTCTTCGGTGGAACGTTGCGGGGCAGCGGAGCCTTTTGCGGGCGTGGACTTCGACAGCCACAGGC
>NZ_JBIRSJ010000033.1:0-34985 GCF_044334165.1 Streptomyces sp. NPDC020845
CCCATCAGCCGCCGCTTGTGGAGGAAGCGCTGGGCAAGCAGATGCTCGCTCTCCTCGTCCAGCTGGAAGCCGCCTGCACCGCCACCGACCAGCTCGCCGAGGCGGTGGAAGAGGCTTTCCCTCAGCACCCGGACGCCGAGATCCTGCTGAGCTTCCCCGGGCTCGGCATCCAGCTCGCCGCCCGGATCCTCGCTGAAATCGGGGACGACCGCACCCGCTTCGCCGACGCCCGCGGCCTGAAAGCATACGCCGGCGCCTCACCCGTCACCAGGGCCTCCGGCAAGAAGTCGTCCATCACCCGGCGGTGGGTGAAAAACGACCGGCTCAACCACGCCGGGTACCTCTGGGCCTTCTCGGCCCTGCGGCACTCGCCCGGAGCCGGGGCGCACTACCGACGACGACGCGAAGCCGGCGACTGGCACGCGGCCGCCCAACGCAACCTTTTCAACCGCATGATCGGCCAGCTCTACCACTGCCTCCAGCACCGCAAGCTGTCCGACGAACACATCGCGTTCCCCACCGACCTCGCCGCCGCAGCTTGACACGTTGGCACCGCGAGGTGTCTACCGCGAACTCAAGCACGGCCTGGACCTGGACCACTTCGAAGGCCGCACCTGGAGAGGCTGGCACCACCACGCCACCCTGGTCACCGCCGCCCACGCCTTCCTCACCGAACAGCGCCTGGCCCCAAAAGCCGGCACACCGGACTCACCCTCTACCAGACCCTCGACACCCTCCAGGACCTGCTGAACTGCTGGACCGGCATCTGCACCACCTGCCACCAACCCCTGCCCAACAGAACCACACCAAGATCAAGACAGACCTAACGGAGTCCTACTAGACGGTCATGCCGGTCTCCGGGTGCCATTGGGTGGGCTGCTGGTCGGAGGCGTGCATCAGCCGGTAGCGGCCGGGGGAGATGCCGTGCGCGCGCTTGAAGGCGTTGGCGAAGGCGTACTGCGAGCCGTAGCCCACCTGGTGCGCGATGGCTTCGAGTGAGTTGGTGCCGTCCTTGAGGAGGCGGGCGGCGACGCTGAGCCTCCACCAAGTGAGGTAGGCGAGCGGAGACTGGCCCACGAGCGTGGTGAACCGGCGAGCGAAGGCGGCACGGGACAGGTTGCCTTTCCTGCCCAGGTCCTCCACGGTCCATGCGCGGGCGGGGTCTTCGTGCATGGCGCTGAGCGCTGCGCTGACGGCTGGGTCGGCGAGCGCGGCAGACCAGCCTGGAGCGCCGCGGTCGGACTCGTCCTCGAGCCAGGCCCGCAGCATGTAGATCAGCAGGAGGTCCAGCAGGGTGGACAGGGCGGAGACGGCCCCTTGCTGCGGGTGCTGCAGTTCGCTGCCGAGCAGGGACACTGCGGAGTGCAGGGCGGGGCGGCGGCCGAACTGCGATCGCAGGTGGATGACCTCGGGAAGCGTGGCCAGCAGAGGGTGGGACTGCGATCGGTCGAGTTGGTAGGCCCCGCACAGCAGGGAGGTGGGGCCGTCCTCGTCCGCGTGGCCGAGGTCTGCCAGGGCGTGTTCGGTGCCGTGGGGGGTGAGTACGACATCGCCGACGTTCAGGGTGTGGGAGGTGCCGTCGCTGGTCAGAAGTCGGCAGGATCCGCTCAGCACGATGTGGAAGCCCGCGCCCGTGAGGGGCGCGAAGGGGGTGTGCCAGGCGCCCTCGCGGTCCTCGCGGTTGGCGAACGGGCGGCCGGAGCGGAGCGAGGCGACGACATCACTGAGCACGTCCATGCCGTCAAGCGTATCGGATGGATTAAAAATCGAAGCCATTCTGATACTCATCGTCTCACCTCCTGGTGTTTGGCCGATTTGGTGCTCAAGTGCTGCGGATCGGCTGGCCGGGCAGTGCCGCGGTGTCGAGTTCGCTGTCGCGCACCACGCGCTGACCGGCGACCAGGACGTGGGTGATGCCTGTGGAGGCACGCAGCGGGGCTGCGAAGGAGGCCCGGTCGGCGACGGCCTGCGGGTCGAAGATCGTGATATCGGCGTCGCAGCCGATCTGGAGGCGGCCCTTTGAGCGCAGGGCAGGTGCGCTCGCCGCGGCGATGTCGGCAGGGATGAGGGTCATGCGGGCGATGACCTCGGGCAGGGTTCGCCGGGAGGTGGGACCTGCGAACAGTCGCAGGGTGCGGCTGAAGGTGCCGGCGCCGCGGGGGTGGGTGGGGGCGGCCGTCGACGGTGGCCAGGCGGACGGTGGGACGTTGGTGGGCATGGCGTCGCTGGCGATGGCGGTGTGGTCGCCGAACAGGGCGCGCTCGAGGAGCTCGGAGCCCGCGGTGTCGGCGTCGCCGAAGAGTTCGAACAGGACGAGAGTTTCGGGGCTGTTCTGCCGTAGGTGGCGCAGGGTGGAGGCGTCCGGCATCGGTCGGCCGGTGGCGGGGTCCTTGATGGCGCGGTGGTCGAGCCCGGCGTCGTGGAGCAGCTCCGGGGCGAGGAAGGGAGCCCCGACGGGGGTCATGGCGGTCGCGTAGGGGTAGGCCTCGGTGGTGAGCTGGGCGCCCTTGTCCCGGGCTGCGCACAGGGCGTCGGCGACGGCGTCGATGTGGCTGCGTGCGGTGGAGTTGACGTGGCAGCAGTGCAGGTGGGCTCCGGAGTCCAGTGCGACGCGGTTGAGTTCCTCGACGCCGTCAACGGCTGCGGCGGGGTTGAAGGCGCGCAGTTCGCGGATGTGGGTGAACGTGGTCATGCCGTGGGCGTGGGCGAGGTCGGCCATGCTGCGGAATTCCGTGGTGCTCGCGCCGGCGCAGTAGCCCAGGAGCACACCGATACCGATGGCGCCTTCTGCCAGCTGGCTTTCGACGATGTGGGCGATGCGGGCTTCCTCCGCCTGAGTGGCGCGCCGTTGCCAGAAGGGGTTTCCTAGATCGTTCAGGACGGAGTGGGCCGCCATGGGTGTGCCGGCGAGGACGGCCATGCGGGCGGCGGCCCAGGACGCGGAGTAGCCGTAGTTGATGGGCCTGCCTTCGTCTGCGGCCTGGCGGTAGACGGCGTCTACGGGGCCGGCGCCCGCTTCGAGTTCGAGGGCGGTGGTGACACCGTCGAGGGCCTGCAGGCGCAGGCCGGTGAGGTCTTGGGCGTGACTGTGCAGGTCGACGAAGCCTGGGCAGGCCACGAGCCCGGTGGCATTGATGCGGGTGCGGGCCTCGAGTGGCGCCTCGGTGAGGTGGGTGATGCGGCCACGGTGGATGCCGATGTTCAGGACCTCGTCCAGGCCCGTCTCCGGGTCGATGACCCGGGCCTGCTCGATGACGGTGTCGACCATCAGGTCACCGCCCCGCGGGCCGGAATCGGCAGCGTGCCGATGGGACGGCCGCCGCTGATCAGGTGGTAGGCGCCGTAGAGGTTGATGGTGGTGTCGCAGTGGCTGGGCAGCAGGCGGATCCACTGTTCGTCGCCGGCCCCGCGGACGATGCCGTGCTCGTCGCCGGCGACGGTGTAGGTGGCGCCCAGGGGGTGAGCGACCTCGGGCATGCCGTCTTCGGTGCTGGCGGCCTTCCACCCCGTGTCCACCACGGCCAGGTCTTCCTCGGGCCGGCTGACCACCTGGGTGAGGACATGCAGAGCCCTGTCGAAGGGTACGTTCTGGACGCGGGCGTAGTGCGCGTCCATGACCGCGTACGAGCCGGGCTGCACCTCGGTCACCACTCCGGAGTCCGGAGCGAACTGGCAGCTGCCGGTGCCGTCGGTGCTGACCTCCTCGACGTTGAGGCCCACGGCGGTGATGGCCTGTACCGCCTGCCGTACGCGCGCATAGATGCGGCGCGCGGCCGCGCGCCGCTGCTCCATGTCGGGAATGTGCTGGATGTGTCCGCCGTAGCCCTGGAGCCCGCGGAAGCGCAGGTGAGGGCTGTCTGCGCAGAGCTGGGCGAGCTCGACGGCGGCTGGGATGCTGCGCACGCCGGTGCGTCCCTGGCCCACCTCTAGGTCGACCAGGACCGGCAGCGCGATCCCGCGCTCGCCGCAGGCGGCGTTCAGGTGGCGCACCGCGTGGGTGCTGTCGACCACGACGCACAGGTCCGCCAGACGGGCCAGGTCGAGCAGGCGGCTGGTCTTGCTCGCCGGCACAGGGCAGGTGAGCAGGATGTCGCGGATTCCCGCGTGAGCCATCACTTCTGCTTCGGCGAGCTTGGTGACGCAGATGCCGCGTGCACCCAGGGCTGTCTGCTGCGCGGCGATCCAGGGGCTCTTGTGCGTCTTGGCGTGCGGCCGCAGGGCGATGCCGTGCTGATCAGCCCACGTCTGCATGCGGGTGAGGTTGGCCGTCAGCTTGTCGAGGTCGAGCAGCAAGGCGGGGGTGGGAAGACCGGTGAGGTCCAGGGGCATGTCGTTGTCTTCCTGAAACAGCAGGCGGGCGAGATCGGGCGAAGGCGCTGCGATGCGGCCGCCGGGCGCGCCGGGGACGGTTGCGTGTGGGACGCTTGCCGTCCCCGGCGGGCGGCGCGTGGGTTACTGCTTGGCGGTCGGCGCGGCCAGCGGCGCCCACTGCTTGATGGTGAAGTCGCGGCCCTCGCGGACGACTTCTGCCGCTCCGGCACCACCAAGGTGGGCTGGGATGATGAGGGCGTTGGTGTCGGCGGCTTCTTCCATCATCCGGCGGCGGCTGACGGCTGCCTGTCGCTGGTCTTCACTCAGGCAGGTGTCGTGGTCGGGAGTGAGGAACTGCAGCGGAGTGTGGACGAGGTCACCGACGAAGAAGGCGCGGTCGGTGCCCGAGGCCAGCTTGAGCACCGTCGAGCCAGGAGTGTGACCGGGCGCGAGCCGGAGGGAAAGTCCGGCGGCGATGGTGTGGTCGGTGCCTTCCCAGACCAGGGCCTGGCCGGCCTGGTGCACGGGCAGCACGCTGTCGTCGAAGGCTGCCCTGCTGTCGGCCGGGTCGCCGAAGTCGGCCTTGCGGGTGATGTTGTTGGCGGGGTTCCAGTAGTCGAAGTCCGCCTTGTGGATCAGGTACTGGGCGTTGGGGAAGGTCGGCACCCACGTGCCGTTTTCCAGCCGGGTGTTCCAGCCGACGTGGTCGGTGTGCAAGTGAGTGTTGACGACCGTGTCGACGTCCTCGGGCTGCACACCGATGGCGGCGAGTTGCTGGAGGAAGTCGCCGTCGCGGTTGCCCATGAGGCCGTCGGTGCGCGGCTTGTCGTTGCCCATGCCGGTGTCGACGAGGATGGTGCGGCCTCCTCCGCGTAGCACCCAGGTCTGCATGTGGGCCTGGTAGTCGCCGCTCGCGGCGTCCCAGAAGTGGGGGTTGAGCCACTGCTGGTGCTCCTGCCAGGCGTCGTCGGGGATGGAGGGGAACAGCACACTGACCGGCGCGAAGCGGCCGTGCCATTCCGTGACGCGGGTGATCTCGAAGTCTCCGAGGGTGAAAGTCTGCATGCCTCGACATTACGAAGACGATGACAAGACGCTCAATAATCCAGAGTGCCTCATCGATGCGCCATCGTCTCTCGGTCGAGGGTTTTCGTGTGGTTCGGTGGTGCTCGGCCTGTCTGGGCGCAGCAGCCCGGGCCCGGCTCTGTGCGACCCATCGCTCACCGCTGCGGCGCCGGCGTTCGTCTCGCCCGGTGACGGCGTCCACCCAGGTCACGGCCAGGCCCTGCGGCCGTGCAGACGACCCGTAGACGTTTGGTTGATCAGCCGTAGGCGCACGCGGTCCACGATCAGAGGCTGGGGGGAGATGGCATGGCCGTTTCTCGTATGACGTAGTCGCCTGACCTGGGGGAACACATGCTCATTGCCGCTCCGGCTTCACAGCGCGAGGACGGTGTCGGCGCCGTCGGCAGACTGCACGGACGGGGCCGGGAGATCGCTGCCCTCGAAGAGCTCATCGAGGATGGCCGCGGCGGCGTGAGCCGGGCACTGGTGCTGCACGGGGAAGGGGGCATCGGCAAGACCGCATTGCTCGATCACATGCAGGCGATGCCACGGGGTGCGCAGACGGTGCGCCTGGACGGGATCGCAAGCGAGCGGAGTCTGCCTTTCGCCACAGTGCAGAGGCTGTGCGCTCACCTGCGAAGAGACCTAGCGGCTCTGACCGTCCCACAGCGGCACCTCCTCGAGTCCCTTCTGGGGCTGCGCTCCACCGCTTCGCCGCCGTCCTCACTGGAAGTCGGTCTCGCCGTGCACGGGCTGCTGGCTGCAGCAGCGCGTCGGCACCCGCTGCTGTGTCTCTTCGACGACGCACACCGGATGGACGAGGCGTCCTTGGAGAGTGTGGCAATCGCCGCGCGTCGCTGCACCGACGAAAGGCTGGTGATCGTTTTCGTCTCGCCCCGGGCAGAAGACTGCTCTCACCTCGTCTCGCTTCCGCGGCTGCCGGTTACACCGCTGTCCGAGCAGGCTGCGCAAGCGCTGCTGGCAGACCATCTGCACGCCCCGCTCGACCCGCGGATCGGCGAGCGCCTTGTGGCCGACGCACATGGCAACCCACAGGCGCTGCTGTCCGTGCTGGGAGCCCTCTCCCCGACGGAAATGGCGTGCGCTTGGCCTACGGCTACATCTACGCGCCTGCCGGTGCCGGCAGAGCGGGCTCGGCAGATGGAGCGGCTCAGCTGCTCCGCGAAGCAGGCGCTGCTCGTGGCGGCGGCGGAGCCGATGGGCGATGTGGTGACCGTGCTCGAGGCGCTGCAGCATCTCGGGCTCGGCCAGCGCGCCGTGGCCGAAGTGCAGTCTGGTGGCCTGGTGGAGTTCGGAACCCGCGTAAGGTTCGCTCACCCGCTGATCCGTACGGCGGTCTACGCGACCGCGGCAATCACCGAACGCCGGTCGGCTCACCGTGCTCTGGCGCAGGTGTGCAAAGCGCACTTCGCCGAACAGCAGGCGTGGCACCGCGGTCAGGCAGCGCCAGCGTTCGACGACGCGGTCGCGAAGCAGCTGCAGGAGTCGGCCGAAAGAGCCGCAGACCGGGACTCGGCGACGGCTGCGGCGCTGTGGGAGTTGTCGGCGGGGCTGACCACCGACCGTAGGCGGCGCGCTCTGCGACTTCTCGCCGGCGCGGCCGCTCGGCGCCGGGCGGGAGGACTGGAGCAGACGCTGAAACTACTGGATCGCCTGCACACGTCCGCTCTCGGCGACCAGGAACGCGCCCAGGCCGACGCGCTGCGGGCGCAGACGCAGTACAGCCTGCACCGGAACGCCGCCGCCGTGCAGGCCTTGCACGAGGTTGCCGTCCACGCCCGGTCCCTCAGCCCCGAACGTTCGCGAGGACTTCTGCTGGAGGTCATGGCAGCGGCCGTCTATGGCGGCCGGTTCTGCCCCGCGGAGGATCTCGCGGCAGCCGCCCGGGCCGCCTACTGCGCGCCGGGCACCGCCATCCGTCCTCACGAAGTGCTCCTCGAAGCGGTGGCCACGCAGGCGGTGAAGGGCTACGCAGCGGCAGTGGGGCCCCTGCGGCGCGCCGTCAACGCCTATCTTGCGGCGCCGGTGGGCGAAGACCTGGAGGCGGCCGGAAGCTGGATGGCCTGCCAAGCCGCCATCGACGTGTGGGACAGCGATGCGTGGCAGCAGCTTGCAGACCGTCGCACGGCGGCCGCCCGGGAACAACACATCACGGCCGCTCTGCCGTCAGGTCTGGCGCAGCAGGCGATGGCTCGCATCCACGGCGGCCGGCTCAAGGAGGCCGCGGAACTCATCACCGAGGCGGACCAGATCAGCCAGGCCATCGGCGCCACCCCAATGCGCCATGCCGCCCTGGCGCTGGCGGCCTGGAGCGGCGACGAGAGTCACATGCACGCACTGGTCGCCAGGGTCAGCAAGGAAGCCGGCCGTCGGGCGGAGGGCAGGCTGCTCACCACTGCGGAGTGTGCGCAAGCAGTCCACTTCAACGCGTTGGGCCGTTATGAAGCGGCGCTGGAGGCGTGCACCGGCGCGACGCAGCGCGACGAGCCGGCCTTCCGCAACTGGCTGCTGCCGGAGCTCGTGGAGGCCGCAGCGCGCACGCGGCAGCTGGACGAGGCGGCCGCGGCCGCCGCACAGCTGGAGGAGTGCGCGCGACTGACGGGTACGGGCTGGGCGCAGGGCATGCACCTGCGGGCTCGGGCGATGCTGACCGATGGCCCCGAGTCGGGTGAGCTGTACCGCAGGTCTGCGCGGAAGCTGGCCGCTGCCGGCGCGATGCTGCAGGCCGGGCGCACCCATCTGGCGTGGGGCGAATGGCTGCGCAGGGCAGGGCGGACGGCGCAGGCCCGTGTGCCGTTGCGGGAGGCGTACGACATCTTCGACCGGGCGGGCGCCCGCGCGTTCGCCGCGCGGTGCGCAGGGGAGCTCGCTGCCGCGGGGGCACGGCCGGCCCGCGGCAACACCAGCGCCCCGACGGCGCTGACCGCACAAGAGCAGCGCATCGCTGATCGGGTGGCACAGGGAGAGACGTCGAAGGAGGTCGCCTCGGCGTTGTTCCTGTCGCCGCGGACGGTGGATGCGCACCTGCGCAGCATCTTTCGCAAGCTGGGAATTTCTTCCCGGCGCGAGCTGCGCAACAAGCCGGCGGCGACGCCCGGAGAGGGCCGTTGAGGGAGACGGTTTCCGGACGGCCTGGAGTGATGGTTCCGCCATCGCTTATCGTTGATGTGACAACATCCCAGGAGTTCGGGAAGCAACCTCCGGAAAGTTCTATGCGCAGTCCCCTGCACAGCGAGGCTCATATGGCGGAAGCGGGTGTCCCGGGTATCCGGTTCTCGCTGCTCGGACGGCTTCGGGCCTGCCGGGGAACTGAGGAGATCGATCTCGGCTCCCCGCAGCAGCAGTCCGTGGCGGCTGCATTGCTGCTGGCTGACGGCCGGTCGGTGAGCATGAGCGTTCTTGTCGATGCGATCTGGTCGCGTCCGCCGCGTTCACCCGCCTCGATGATCCGCACCTACATCTGGCGTCTGCGGCACGCGCTGGAGCCTGATCACATCCGTTCTGCACCCTGGCAGATGCTGCAGTCGGTGACTGGTGGCTACCTGCTGCATGTCGACGACGACCTCGTGGATTGGCGCCTCTTCCAGCAACGACTCAGCCAGGCTCGGGCAGCACGCGCGGGCGGTGATGCGGCAGCGGCGCGGCTGCTCTTCGACGAATGCCTCGGCCTGTGGCATGAGGACCCGCTGACCGGAGTACCAGGTCCCCTGGCGGACAGCGAACGCTCGGTCATGCAAAAACAGCGTCTGGACGCCCTTGAAGCACGCCTGGAGACGCTGGTCGCTGAAGGGCACTTCACGGAAGCGGCCACCGACGCCGCTGCCTTGGTGGAGCAGCACCCACTGCGCGAGGGGCTGGTCCAACTCCTCATGCAGGCTCTCTACCGCAGCGGCCGCCAGGCCGAGGCTTTGGCCGTCTACCGCAAGGCACACCGACTACTCGACGAAGAACTCGGCGTGCGCCCGGGATCCGGCCTGCAAGCGCTCCACGCGGAAATCCTTCAGGCTCGCCGGCCGGCACCGAGCGACACAGGCATCCCACCCCGGAAGTCACCGGTACCCCAGCAGATTCCGCACGCCATCGCCGACTTCACCGGCCGCGCCCAGGAGATCGAGCGAATCCGGGACACCCTGACCGGCCAACCCGCAGAGGCGATGCCCATCATCCTGGTCAGCGGCATGGGCGGCGCCGGCAAGACATCCTTGGTCATGCACAGCGTGCAGCCGGTCCTGACGTCGTACCCGGACGGACAGCTGTACGCCGACCTGCGAGGCGCAGACGGCTCCCCCGCCGATCCGGGCAGCGTGCTCTCCTCGTTTCTCAGAGCCCTCGGCGAGGCCGACGCCTTCATACCGCAGGACCTGGCCGAGAGATCCGCCCTGCTGCGTACCCTGCTCGCCCAAAAGCGAGCTCTGATCATTCTCGACAACGCAGCTGACATGGATCAGGTACTTCCCCTGTTGCCGGGCTCGCCGTCTTGCGCCGTAGTCATCACCAGCCGCAACACTCTGGCAACCCTGCCCGTCAGCTTGCGACTCAGTCTCGGTGCCCTGCCCACACAAGACGCCCTGCAACTGTTCACCAGGCTGGTCGGCGGTCTACGGGTCGCCGCCGAACCCCACACCGCGCGACAGGTGCTCGCCGCATGCGGCGGACTGCCTCTGGCCGTCCGCATCATCGGCTCCCGCTTGGCGGCACGCCCCGACTGGAGTATGGCGCAACTCGCCGAGCGGCTCTCCGACGAACGGCACCGGCTGTCCGAACTCAGCGTCGACGCCGTTGCTGTGGCGTCGAGCTTCGCCCTTGGTTACGCCCAACTCGACGACGTCGAGCGGCGCGCTTTCCGGCTGCTCGCCGTCCCCGCACAGAGCGGCTTCGACACCTCCACCGCGGCCACCGTCCTCAACGATCCGGAAGACGCCGTACGCCAGGCTCTGGAGCGGCTTGTCAATGCGGGCCTGTTGGAGTCGCCGGCATGGGACCGCTACCGTTACCACGACCTCGTGCTGCTGTTCGCGCAACGCCTGACTGTGGACATCGATGCACCTGCAGAACGCCACGCGGCACTGGGTCGGCTGCTGGACCTGTATCTGTTCACCGCCTCCGGTTCTTACCACATCTTCAGGCCGGGTCACACCGTGCCAAGAACAGCTGTTCCCTCCCCGCTCGGCGGCCCGCGCTTCAAGGACGAACACGCTGTGCTCGCGTGGGCCTCCTCGACCTTGAGCGACATCCTGCGGCTGCTGCTGCAGACCGCCCGGACGCACACAGACAGGGCAGCCACCCTGCTTCTGATGCTCGACGCCGTCTTGATGAACGCCCACCGGTGGCACGAGGTGGTGCCTGTGGCCACTGCGATCACCGATGCGGCTGCCACCGTCGGGGACGTTCGCGCCGAAAGCCGGGCTCGTTACATGCTCGCTGGGGCCCTTACGCAGGTGGGCCGCCCGGATGACGCACGCGGACACATTCGGCGCGCCTTGGAACTGGCCGAACTCGTCGGCGACGAGGACGTCCACGGCATGGCGCTCAACGTGCAGGCCTTCATCATCGGACTGGCCGATCCCGCCGGTGCGATCGGCCACTACCTCGAAGCTGCCGTCATTGCAAAGCGACGCGGCAACACCTCCCTTGAGGCACTCGCACTGAGCAACATGGTGCAGACGAAGCTGCGGATGGGCGTCGTCGACAACGAAACACTCACCGCATCGGAACGCCAACTGCAGCTCCACCGTGCGAACGGTGACCGCTATGGCGAAGCCTTCGGGCTGTACCGCCACGGCCAGATCCTGTTGGCCCAGGGCGAGGCTCAGGCCGCGATCGACGCCCACTTGCGCACCCTTGATCTGCTGGATGAGGGAGAACAGGATTTCGTGCAGGCAGGCGCCCATGTGCGCCTGTCCGAGGCCTACCTGCACGTCGGTCAAGCGGACCTGGCGCTGAAGCATGCTGAGCAAGGCCTGGTGCTGAGCCGCAGAGTTCGTCATGATCAGCTCGCAAGCCTCGCGTTGTCCGCCATGGGAGATGTCTTGGCCGCCACCAACCGCCTGGAGCAGGCTCGGTTGCACTGGCAGCGGGCGCTGGACGATCTGCGGCGCCTGGGATACGAAGCGGATGCCGCACACGTCGCCACTCGGCTGGCGGACAACACGGCCTCGATCTGACCTGCGTCCGGTCGGCAGCGAAGCTAGGCAGCGATCGCCGATACCCGAGTTCGGTCAGCCATGCAAGATTGAGTTGCACACGTGTCACTGTGAACAGATTCGACCGCCGTCCTCCGCGATCCCTGGGACCTCTGCTGTGTCATCTTCCTTCGCTCATCACCTGCGGCCTGATACTGCGGCCCCTACGCGCGCCAAGCGGCTGGCACACCGGCTGACCACCGTGCAGTCCTCCGCCTTCACCGGCCGCAGGAAGCAGCTCGACATCCTGAAGTCCCTACTGCACCCCGTCCCGGACGCCGATCAATTGAGCCGCATCCTCTATGCGCATGGGCCCGTGGGCATCGGAAAGACAGCCCTGCTCGACCGCTACGCCGCCTTGGCGGAGGAGGCAAGGCGTCCAGTGCTACGCGTGGATGCCGCGCGGATTTCATCGACCGACGAACTTCGCGTACAGGCCGAGCAGACCGGGCCGCCGCCCGGGACCGTCGTCCTCATCGACAACGTCGACGCTCATCCCGAGCTGGTGCCTGCCCTGATCAAGATCATTGCGGACATCCTGCCGGCGGACGCGATCGCCGTACTCACGGCCGAACGAGCCCCGAATGCGTCGTGGCTCGGGGCTGCGGGTTGGCATCGCGTTGTTCACGATCTCCCTCTCGATCCTCTGGACCCGCAGGAGGCCGAGCAAGCACTCGATGCGCTGGACCTGTCCACCGACCTGCGGCCCATGGTGGCCGAGTTCAGCCAGGGGCACCCGCTGGCTCTCGCCCTTGGTGCAGCCGCCGCTCGTGCCGGCCAGTTCACCGACGGTGAGGTGCCGCAGCAACTGGTCCTTCAACTTCTGGACCGCATCATCAGAACGGTGCCGGGTCCCGCCTATCGGGCCGCGCTCGAGGTCAGTGCCCACAGCAGATGGACGACAGAGGACCTGCTGCGGTCGGTGCTGGGTGCGGAGCAGCCCACGGCGGATATCTTCGACTGGCTGCGCCGACTGCCCTTCGTCACATCTGAACGACGTGGGCTATCCCCCTGTCCGCTGGTACGAGCCCTTCTGGACGCCGATGCGCGTTGGCGTGATCCGTCGGGGTACCGTGCGATGCACGAACGCATCCGCCACCATGTGCTGACGGAGATCCGCCACAGTTCTTCCGAGGGCATGGTGCACGCCACCCTGGCCCTGACGTATCTGCACCGCAGCAACGGTTTCGTCTCCAGGTTCGTCACCTGGCACGCGCAGCCCGACATCAGGGAAGTGCCCTACCGGCCTGAGCTGCGCGAGGCACTTTTGCAGTTCGTCACCGAGACCGGCGGAAAAGGAGCCGCCGAGACGGCAGCCCACTGGCTGAGAACCCAACCGCGCGCCTTCCGGGTGTACTGGGACGTCAAGCGGCAGCAGCCGGTGGGAGCGCTCGCTTGGCTGCAGCTCGACGACTCCTCCCAACAGGACGTACTCGCGGACCCGATCGCCGCGGCCGCCTGGAAGCATTCCCAAGGGACACGCCCGCTACGGCCTCGCGAACGTCTGGCGCTGGCCAGGCTGTACGGGCCCTCCTCGCTGTCTACCGAGCCGTCACCGCTGCTGGACCTGATGCTCCACCGGGTATTGGCCACCTTTATCGTGCAGGAGTCAGTTGCCTGGAGCTATCTCAGCCTCGTCTCCCCCACCTTCCTCGATCCGCTGATGCGGTACATCGACCAGCATCCTCTGCCCGATCCGGTAGTGGCGGACGACACCTCCTTCACCCTGTACGCACACGACTGGCGAGCCGTGACAGTGGAGCGCTGGATGGAGGTCGGCCACGTCGTGGAGCTCTCGGGGCCCGACGCCCGTCCGACTGCGCGCCCGGCGACCGGCACCGGGGCGTTGAGCGTCCTCACACACGAGCAGTTCGACTCCGCAGTGTCGGACGCGCTGGCAGCGTGGCACCGCAAGGACCTGCTGGCCCGTAATCCCCTGACGCGCAGCCGCATGATCACCGAGCGCGGCACGAGCGACCCCGCCGACAGCCTGCGGGAGGTTCTCGCCGAGGCCCTCGACACGCTCGGCGCGGATCCGCGGCTGCAGCGCTACCACCAGGCTGTGGTCACCGGGCTGCTGCGCGGGGTCCCCACTCGCGAGGCTGCGGCTGAGCGGATGGGTCTGCCGCTGAGCACCTTCCGCAGGCATCTGGCCCGCGGGGTCCAGGAAATCAGAGCCTACTTGTGGAACGCGGAGACGAAAGGTTCGGCCACCGGGTAGGGAGGTCTGCGGATGGACGGTTCTCAGCCGCCAGCGGGACGGTCGAACTCATGGCGGAAGCGCGTGGCGCCTCGGTGCCCGCCTGTGGCCGGCGCCGGACGGGTTCAGCGGACGTCCTGCACGACGAGGGTGGTAGGGCCGGCCGGGAGGGTCTCCAAGACGATGTCGTAGAGGTAGTCGCCTCGAGCGGCTCGCAGTACGGCGGTGTGGTCAGCGCGGACGGTCACCGGTGCCTGTTCGGAGCGGTGCCCGGAACGTCCGCTGATGACGGTGAGGCGCGCGGGCGTGGTCCCGGAGTTCCTGATCGTGACTGCGCGGGTGCGCGGACAGTACTCGGCGGTCTCGGAGGAGCAGTGATAGCGCAGGTCTCCGAAGGCGGTCGTGCCGCAGGAGACCTCGGTGTGCAGGGGCGGCAGGCCAAAGCAGGTCTGACCGCCGTGGACCGTGGACAGTCCGTCGGCGGCCTGTCGGCCTTCGACATGCAGGACGCCGGCCGTGGTCGCGACGAGACTCGCCGCCAAGGCGGTGACCAGCGTGCGTGTGAGCGTGAACCAGGGTCTGCTGCGGAGCGAGAAGTCGGCGGACCTGTGCCGGCCCTCGCCGGGTGGTGCTGTCACGGGTGGTGTCTTTCTGCTGTCGGCGCGAGATCTGCCATGTCGGGCCGCCGCCGGGCACGATGCCTGGGGGCAGCCGCCTGATGGGGGTCGGCAGCGTCGGACAGCAGGCTGCCAGGATCCACCACTGCCATGCCTCGGCGATGATCGCCTATCCGCGTCCGCAGGGCCGGACCGGGTGTCGCGGTATGGGCGGTCAAGGCGGTTCCGGAGCCGTTCCCGGGTGCGGCACACCCAGGAAATCGGCGGCCTGGTTGGCAGGTCGGCGGCGATGGACAGTGGAGTCGTCACCGGTCCGCGGATGGCGGCCACCTCGCCTCTTCAGTATTGGACGCGCTCATGTACCTCAACGACGCCACTCGTCAGTCGCTGCTCGCCCAGCTGCGTCAGAACGCCGACGCCCCCGGCCGCCGGGTCCTGCTGACCGGTGCCACGGTGGTCTCCATGGACCCCGCCGTCGGTGTCCTGGAAAAGGGTGACGTGCTCATCGAGGGCGAGGTGATCGCCGCCGTCGGAGAGGACCTCAGAACACAGGGCTCCATCGCCGACGCGGTGGTCATCGACGCGGCCGGCTGCATCATCACCCCCGGTTTCGTCGACACCCACCGGCACGCCTGGGAGGCGCAGCTGCGGCGGATCATGCCCGACGTCGACGACCTGGCCGGGTATGTCACCAACACCCTGCTGGGCATCGCGCCGGTGTACCGGCCCGCCGACATGTACATCGGCACCAAGCTGGCGGCGCTGACGGCGCTGGACAGCGGCATCACCACGATGCTGGACTTCTCCCACAACTCCCGTACCGCCGAGCACTCCGACGCGGCGGTGCAGGGTCTGCTGGACACCGGCATCCGCGGGGTCCACGCCGCCATGGCCCCGCACTTCGGGGACTGGGACAAGCAGTGGCCGGCCGATGTGGCTCGTCTGCAGGACCAGTACCGCAGCAGCCTGCTGACGTTTCGGCTGGCCAGCCTGGCCACCGACGAGATCGCCGGGCCCGCTCTGGCCTACGGGCCCGACCTCGCGCGCAGTGCGCGGGAGCTGGGGGTCGGGGTGAGCGTGGATGCCGTCTTCGGCACGGCTTCCTCTCAGGCCATCCTGGCCTGGGAGCAGGCGGGCCTGCTGGGTCCCGACGTCACGCTCATCCACTCCACCGGACTGACCGGTGATGCCTGGAAGGCGATCGGCGCGACCGGCACAACGATCGCTCTGGCGCCCACGTCCGACGCGCAGATCGGCCTGGAGAGTGCGATCCCGGCCGTGGACGAGGCCCTCGCCGTCGGCGTGCGCCCCGGACTCAGCATCGACGTGGAGGTGGCCCTGGCCAGCGACATGTTCACGCAGATGCGGGCCCTGCACGCCATCCAGCGCATGCGAGCGGTCAACGCCGTCTACGGCACCGAGCAGGAGCCGTCGCGGATCGGCGTTCAGGATGTGCTGGACTTCGCCACCCTGCAGGGTGCGCACACCAACGGGCTGGCTGACGTGACCGGCTCGATCACGGTCGGCAAGCAGGCCGACCTGCTGGTCATCCGTGCCGAGGACATCAACAACATGCCGCTGAACAACGCGGTGGGCACAGTGGTCCTGGGCTCGGACACGCGCAACATCGACACGGTGTTCGTCGCCGGACAGGTCCGCAAGTGGAACGGCCAACTGCTCGACGTCGACGTCGAGACGCTGCGCGGCGAGGTCGCGGCCTCGCGGGACTACGTCATGGCCCACGCCTCCTGACCGCTGAGCCGTGCAGTGCCCGTTCTGGCCGCTTCCGTGGCGAGGACGGGCACTGGTCATCGCGGCCAGGCCGCCCGTTGCCGCATGAGTCCCGACCGGTGATGCGAAGGTAGGCGCTGCTCGCCGACGCATGATCGGGGCGGCCCGGGTCACAGTGGCGTGGCGGCCGTTTCGAGGGTGTGGGGTGTTCATCGACTGCACGTGCCGGCGGACGCGGCAGCAGCGCTCGATTCCCGGCTGACGGCAGTCAGCCGGTACGCGTGCGGCGCTGTCACCGGCGGTCTACAGAGCACTTACACGAAAGCACCTTGCCCATCATGTTGGACAAACGTGAACCCACTCGATCAGCATCATCGAGCCGTAAGGCGGCCGGAGAGTCCGCAGCAGCGCGGCTGAATCCCGCGCAGGCGACCGTCGCGCGCGCCGCGCTGGCTCGAGCCGCGGCAGCCCACCATGCGAACCCCTCGGTCCCGCTGGAGTCGGCGGACCAGACGGACAGTGCGGATGAGGCGCCGTCTCCCGCCGAACAGCAGCCGGCGCGAGGCCGGCTCGCCGGTGCCCTTCGCTGGGCGCTGGAGCGGCCCGGGGTGCTGACGGCCGCCGGTCTGACGTGCATCGGGCTGGCGACGGCACTGGTGATCACCGCCGCCGTCGGCGGCAGCCATTCTCCAGTCGTGCCGGAGCACACGGGCGGTTCCCGGGCCGGTGCGTTCCAGGACGCGAGGCCTGCAGAACCGGCCACGGATGGTGCCCTTCCGGCATCGCAGAAGGCGACGGCCGCGGCGGCGGGCGCTTCACGGAGCAGCCGTCCCGAGTCCGCTGCCGTCCCGCCGTCGCAGCAAGCGAGCTCGGCGGCGGCATCGGCCTCCGCTGCAGCGCCGTCACCCAAGGAGGAGCCGGCTGCTGCCGTGGCGGTACTCCTGCGCGTGGCGGCTTCGGGCGGGTGCCTGACTGCTCAGCAGGAGGGCCTGGTGGTCAGCGCTTGTGCCTCCGTTCCCGCCCAGGAGTGGGTGCTCGCGGACGGGATGCTGCGCTCGGGGGAACAGTGCGCGCCGTGCCCCATGGCCAGAGTGCCGACCGGACGCCGGTGGTCATGTCGGCGTGTGCAGGCCTGCCGGGGCAGCGTTTCGCACTGTCGTCGGGCAGCCTTCGGGCGGCGGAATCCGGGAAGTGCCTGGATCTGTTCGGAGGGGCGTCGGGTACGGATGTCGTGCTGTGGGAGTGCAACAGCCGCGACAACCAGCAATGGAGTACAGGCTGAGACAGCGCCGGGCAGGTCAGGACCGGGCGGTGGCCTCCAGCGGGCCGGGACGCCCGGCCCTTTTCCATGTGACGCCGGCGGTCCGGCGGCCGTGGCTCAGCCCCGTCGTGCGCGGGCAAGGAGCTGCGGCCCGTCCGGTGAGCAGGCGGAGCAGAGGCGGCGCAGGGCTGCGGCGTGCTGCCGCACGCGTGTGAGCATGGCGCGCCTGGTCGGGGCCCAGCCGGGACGTCGTGGGCGGGGCCGCATCCGCCGGCGATGTATACGTCGACCCGCCACCGCCACGCTCCCTGGGTTCTGACGCCGCCGGGTGTGAGTGGGTTGAGCAGCGTGGCCACTACGGGTTGCTGTTCGTCGAGGAACCGAATCTGCACATCCAGGCCGGCGATGTGGAAGAGAACTCCATTCGCCGTCTGTACAGAGCCCGAGAAACCCGCGTCGTCGACGAGGAAGGCAAAGCGGATCCCCGCCTCGGTCCGGAACGCCTCGGCGCGGTCCGCCCGCTGCCGCATGGTCTGTGTCTCCGTGATGTTCTGTGCCTGCGGGGGTTTTCGCCTGTGCGCTCGTGATCGTCCCGTTGTCGCTGCTTCGGGGCCGGCCGGACGCGAGCCGCCCGGCCGGCCTTGTCTTCGTCCTCACAGCCGATCCGGCGCGCGTCTACTCGCGTGCTGCCAGCAGCGTCACCGGGCGGCGGCGAGTGGCGGCCCAGGCAGCGACCAGGCTGGTTGCGGAAGCCACGGTCACGACGGTCACGATGACCGCGCCCGTCATCTGCCAGGGGACGGCGACGGCGGCGGTTCCGGTGACCTTGGCTGCGGTCACCGCCATGGCGATGAGGGTTCCGCCGGCGGCCAGCAGCCCGAGGAACAGGCCGATGAGGGTGATTGCGCAGGTCTCCAGCCATGCTGCGGCGAGGGTCTGGGTGCGGCTGAAGCCTGCGATGCGGGTGGCCGCGAACTGGGTGCGCCGGCTGGAGGCGGCGATGACGAGGGTGTTGACGACGCCGATGAGTGCGTAGACCACGCCCAGGCCCATCACCATCGTCAGAGTGCTGGCATTGGCGGACGTGCGGGCGGCGGTGTCGTCGTCGATCCAGTCGGAGAGGGTGGAGACGGTGCCCAGCCGGGCAAGAGCCGCCTTCACCCTGTCGCCTTCAGCCGGGGACTGCAGCGTGATGAAGCTGCGGGACGTGGCGTCGGCCAGCGTGGCCTTGGGCACGAGGCCGACGGGCAGCAGCAGGGTCGCCCCGCCCGCCATCTGAGTGCGGACGGCCGCGGTCACGGGCAGGCGCCCCAGGTCGACGTCGCCGATGCGCACCCCCACCTGATCCCCGGAGGAGATGCCGAGGGCGGCGGGGCCTGCGGCAACGGAGCGTCCTCGCAGTCGGGTGAGGGCGCCGCTGTCGCCGTGCGCTTGCTGGTAGGCCTGCGGAGAGATGACCAGGACACGGCTGAGTTCGGTGTAGGCCATCTCGCCGCTGCCGGTGGTGACGGCGGCGGGAACTTCGATCTCCGTGGAGGCGGTGGCCACACCGGGGATGTCGGCGATGCGTGCGGCTGTGTCGCCCCGCGCTTGGAGAACCAGGTCGGCGCGCGTGGTGGTGCGCTGTTCGTGCCGGGCCGCGGCGGTGGCCGAGGTCAGCGCAGTGAACTGGCCGAGCAGCAGTCCCACCAGGACGATGACCGGGGCTGCCGTGGAGGCGCTGCGCCAGACGTCGTCGCGGAGTTCCGCCTTGGCGAGGTGGGCCAGGGTGGAGGAGCGCCTGGTCGGTATCAGTCGGGCGATGACCGGCAGGAGCCTGGGGCCAAAGCTGGTGAAGGCGAGGACGGCGCACAGGGAGACGCACATGGCCATGGCCTGGCCACCGGCGGGTCCGCCGATCGGCGCGAGAGCGATCAGGGCCGCGGCACCCAGGAGGAAGACTCCGCCGGTGATCCACCGGGTGCGGCCGAGGGTGCGTTGGGCGGGGGCGGTGTCGCGCAGCGCCTCGAGCGGGCGGACGGTGGCGGCCCGCCGGGCGGCCGTCAGCACTCCGAGAACGGACAGGCCGATTCCCGCTGCGGCCGCGGCAGGTATGGCCCACAGGCGGAACTGCCCGCTGAAGCCGGCCGGGACGAAGTCGAGTTCGCGCAGCAGCCATGTCTGAAGCTGCATGGTGGCCAGGCCCAGAGGCGCACCACCGATGATGCCGAGCGTGCCGAGGATGACGGCCTGTCCCAGGAGCAGTTGCTTGATCTGGCGGGGTGCGGCTCCGGTGAGGCGGAGCAGGGCCAGATCGCGGCGGCGTTGGGTGACGGTGAAGGCGAAGGTTGAGGAGATGATGAAGATCGCGAGGAAGGCGGCGCAGCCCAATGTCACCGACAGGACGGTGACCGCGGTGAGGGTCTGCTCGTCGAAGTCCATGCGCTGGATCGGCGTCAGGCCGGCAGCGGGTGTGAGGGTGGCGGCAGACAGCAGCAACAGCAGGGAGGACTGCACCAGGGCGACGCCCAGGCCGACGGACAGGACGGCGCCGATGAACAGGGTGGGGCGTTCCTTGAAGCCGGACCAGCTCATGCTCCACATGGTCAGGCCTCCAGGGCGATGAGGTGGTCGGCGACGGTGCGGGCGTCGGCGCCCACCAGCTGATCGACGATGCGGCCGTCGCGCAGGAAGACGGTGGCGTCTGCGCGGGCTGCCGCAGCGGGGTCGTGGGTGACCATGATGATGGTCTGCTCGTGGTCGGCCAGGTCCCGCAGCAGGGTGAGGACTTCGGCTGCGGAGCGGGAGTCGAGCGCGCCAGTCGGCTCGTCGGCGAACAGGACGTCAGGACGGCTGATCAGGGCTCGTGCGATGGCCACGCGCTGTTGCTGGCCGCCCGACAGCTCGCGGGGCCGGTGGCCGAGGCGGCCGGACAGGCCCACGGCGGCCAGGGCCTGGTGGACGTCGGCTGCGTTCCAGTCGGCGCCTGCCAGCTTCAGCGGAAGGGCAACGTTCTGTTCGGCGGTCAGCGCGTTGATGAGGTTGAAGTTCTGGAAGATGAAGCCGATACGGTTGCGGCGCAGGGCGGTCAGTTCCTGCTCGCTGGCGTGGGTGATGTCGGTGTCCTGCAGCCAGACGCTGCCGGAATCCAGGCGTTCCAGTCCGGCGGCGCAGTGCAGCAGAGTGGACTTACCGGAGCCGGAGGGGCCCATGACGGCTGTCCATGTGCCGGGGACGAAGTCAACACTCACACAGTCCAGGGCCTTCACCGCGGTGGAGCCGCTGCCGTAGGTGCGGCTGGCCTCCCTGAGGGAGACCGCGGCGGTGGTGCGTCGGCTGGTCGATGTGGCCATGCATGTCTCGCAATCTGTGCGCAGGCCGGGGCGTCCGCCGGCGGGCGTGGGTGTGGGGTGACCATTTCGGAGCCGCTGATCGCCGGTGGCGGGGGCTGCCGGAAAGGAGGTGTGAGGGGTGCCTGCTGCGGCGTCGACGCAGGCGCCCGCGTGCCAGTGTGCCGGTGCAGTGCACTGGCCGGCATCGGTGACAGTTGCCTAAAGGCCGGCATAGCGCGCGAGGCGATGAGGTGGGGCTGCCCGGCACGTGCCTGCGGGGGAACCCTACGGCCGGCCTTGTCCTCGGGTGCGGGACGGCGCCTGCTGCGTCGGCCGTGTGTACGGCTGCGGAAGGTCCGGCTCATCGCGGGCGCGGGGTCGCGCCTTCACGATAGAGGACCAGGTGCTCGTGGTGGAGCACGCCGTCCCGGACGTCGCCGGTGGCCGTGAAGCCGGTGTCGTCGGCGTAGTCGATGTGGGTTCCCGTGACGGTGTAGGTGCCGGTACAGGCGCTTTCCAGGTCTCCGCGCGCTTCGTCGTAGCGGCCGTTGGGCAGCAGTTCCTGACGGATGTGGCCGTCTGCGGTCACCCACATGCCGACGTAGGGGTGGGGAGCGTCTTCCGGCCGGCGGTGTCTGGTGCCGGGGCCGCCGCAGTACTTGTCGCCCGGGACGGTGCGGGCGGCTGGTCCGTTGCCGGCACGCTCGTGAGCCCGGCGGCGACTAGGCCGTCGGCGATGCGGATCGTGGTCAGGCGTGGGGTGCCCATGGCTGTGTCTCGTGAGAGTTGGAGGGAAAGGTCGCAGCGTCGTTCGACAGCGCGGTCGTTGCTCCGGTGTGCGGCTTCTGCCGTGGCGCGGCGGGCTGCGCGACCGAGGGGCCGGGGCGCGAGCGTCCGGGCACGTGAACGGCTGCTGGGGTGAGGCGGCGCAGCGGCGTGACCCGCATCTGGATGGCGAGTCGATCAGGGGTCTTCATGCCTCGATCGTCGCGCCTGCGAGCGGCGGCAACCAGGGCCGGTTCTACCGGGGAGCGCCCTTCCTGGCACTGGCGATGACAGGATGCCGGCGTGCCGGCGTCGGCTGGCGCGCTTGTGTCCCTGCCTGCAGTGTGCTGACCGCCCCCGCCACGCCGGCGAACCGCGCCTGGCCGCTTGGCCGAGCTCGCCGGGGAGCGTGAGGCCCTCATGCCGTGAGGTGCCGGTGCCGTAGGGCCGCGGTGTCCCTGCGGTCCTACGGCAACAGGAGGCTTGTGTCGAAAGCTGCCGATCGGTGCGCTCAGCGTCCCGCGCGACCTGCTCGCGCGCTCAGCCGGCCGCTCGCGTCAGACGCTTCGCCCCGGGCGGGCTGCCGGGGTGAAGGCGACAGGCAGGCGGACGGGACCGCGGGTGATGCCTGCAGGCAGCCATGCCACGGGCTGCTCCGGCTCGGCCCAGGCCAGGTCAGGCAGCCGGGAAAGCAGTACCCGCAGCGCGATGTCCCCTTCCAGGCGGGCCAGGGGAGCGCCGATGCAGTAGTGGATGCCATGGCCGAAGGCAGCATGGCGGGCCTGCTTGCGGAGCACGTCCAGCTGGTCGGGGTCGGCTCCGGGCTCGACGGGCGCGTCCCGGCCGGCGGAGGTCAGGGCGATGGTGACGGTCTCAGCCGCCTTGATCAGCCTGCCGCCCAGCTCGAACGCCTCGGTGGCGAAGCGGGTGGGCGTGATCTCCAGCGGCGGGTCGTAGCGGAGGAACTCCTCGACGGCACCCGGGATGTGCTCGGGGTTCTCACGCAGGAGGCGTGCCTGCTCGGGGTGGTCGAGCAGCGCGACCATGGCGTTGCCGAGCAGGTTGACGGTGGTTTCGTGGCCGGCGACCACCAGGATGACGGCTGTGCCGAGCAGCTCGGTGTCGGACAGCTTGCCGGAGTCCTCGTCCCGGACCGCGATCAGCCGCGACAGCAGATCGTCCGCAGGAGCTCGCCGCTTGCCTTTCAGCAGCCCGCTCAGGTAGCCGTTCAGGGCGAGAAGTCCGGCACGCTGCTGCTCGGACGGGAGTCCCATGGAGTGCCGCGTCCATGCCAGCAGGTCCTCTCGGGCGTCCTCTGGCACTCCCAGCAGCTCGGAGATCACTGTGATCGGCAGGGGCGTGGTGTAGGAGGAGACGAGATCGGTGCTGTCCTGCTCGGCGAAGGAATCGATCAACTCGTGGGCGAGCTCCTCCACGCGAGGCGCCAGTTTCTCCACCGCTTGGGTGGTGAAGACGCCCGAGACCAAGCGGCGCAGGCGGGTGTGCTCCGGAGGGTCGGCCATCAGCATGTTGCCGCCGAAGCCGCTTCCGGCCAGCAGGATGTGGCGTCCGGACGCGCGCAGTTGCTCGGCGAACGGCTCGGGGTCCTTGCTCAGCTTGGGATGGGCCAGTGCCTCGCGGGCCAGCTCGTAGCCGACCACGACCCAGCCGAGGGAGCCATCGGCCATGCGGACGCGGTGGATGGGGCCCTGCCGGCGCAGCACGGCGTATTGCTGGTGGGCTTCGGCCTTGAACTCCGCAGTTCCGATGCGAGGCAATGGCGCATCGTCGGCAGAGGTGTCGTGCGTGATCATGCTTCACTGTCCGGCCGACCCCCGCTCATCCGCCAGACCAGCTGTAGGCCACTTCCCGCCCGTTCACCGCTCACCCTGCTCACCCATGGACAGCGGCCCTCTTGCACCGCTGTGGCAGGCGGGCTGGTAAGCCGGGCCGGCTCGGCGTCTGTCCGCCAGTACCCAGGTACTCCTCATGTCTCACCCCGTCCGGTACTGCTGCCCGTCGGCTACCCAGTTGGGAGCGTGCCGGCGCTGGCACCTCCAGGCTGGGCGGATGCGGCGCCTCGCGTGTAGGTGGATTTCGCCGATCTTCACCGGGAGACGCTGCGGTCCGCGTGCGCGCTCTGTACGACGTCCGGCCGGTGCGGTAGCTTCGCCTCGCCCCTGTGGTGTGAATCGTTTCAATCCATGGTGATTGGGAGAAGAGGCCGTATGCGCCCGAGTGTTGAGCCGTCCTCGCAGGAAGGACCGGGCCGCCGCGCCGTGGTCGTGGCCGGGGCGAGCGCCATGGTCCTGTCGGTCACCGGCGTCTCTGCCGCCGCCGGAACGCCCGCCACACAAGAGGACTTCCAGATGGCTGCCGGCAGGTCCTGGCAGCGTTACGTCCGGGCTCCCGCGTCGACGACCGTGCGCCCGGTGCGGGTCCTGGCCAGCACGGGAGACGTGCAGCGGCCCGACGCGCTGCTGCGGGCGGGCGGAGGGGCCACTGTGCTGCGGCGCGAGAAGCCGGCTGTCCCGCCGCGCTGGCCTGAGGGCACCGTCGCCGAGGCCTCGTCCGCACACGCCGGCAACTCCGGCAACGACGGCCAGCCGCGGACCTACGACGCGGGCAACGCCATCGACGGCGATCCGGACACCTTCTGGAACGACGACACCATCGCGGCCGGGCCCGACACGCTGACCATCACCCTGCCCGCCCCGCAGCGTCTGACCGGTCTCACCGTGGTCTCCAACAGCGACGGCGTGCCCACCGCCTTCACGGTCGAGACCTGGCAGGCCGGCGCGTGGCAGACGGCCGCCACCGTGACAGGCAACGATGTCATCCAGTGTGCCGTCCCCTTCGCCGCCGCCGTGACCACCGACAAGGTCCGCATCAGCGTGACAGCGGTGCAGGACACACCCCGAGGCGCCTTCACACGCGTGAACGAGGTGTGGCCCGAAGCGGTCCCCGCTGTGTCGCCGCCGAGTGTCACCCTCGACTTCGGCAAGGTGGTCGTCGGCTATCCGCAGATCCGCTTCACGGCGGCCTCCGACAACTCCCCCGGCGTCCGCCTGGCCTTCTCCGAGACCAAGCAGTTCCTGACCGACCGCTCCGACTTCACACGCTCCGACCAGGCCGGCAGCGCCGGGCAGGGAACGGACCAGTTCGCCGTCCCCGCCCAGGGCGCCGACTGGAAGGACCGCAAGGGCTACCAGGCCGGCGACAAGGTCTACGCCGACGGCCTGCACGGATTCCGCTACCTCAAGATCACTCTGGATGCGCTGGCCTCCGACGCCCCCGCGGCCCAGCCCTGGGGCATGGTCGCCATCGACTCCGTCACCGTGGACTTCACCGCCTACCTCGGCACGCCGGACACCTATCGTGGCTGGTTCGAGTGCTCCGAGGAGGACCTCAACCGCTACTGGTACGGGGCCTCCTACACCAACGAGCTGGTCACGGACACCTTCCGTCGCGACGACGTCGATCCCCGCAACGCCTTCAGCCCCTCACTCGAGGGCAAGCTGGTGCTGCACGACGGCCCGAAGCGCGACCGCGACCCCTATGTAGGCGACCTGGCCGTCTCCGCGCGCACCCTCTACCTCACCCACGACGAGGCCGCGGCCGCCGCCCGCAATGTGCTGGCGGACCTCGCCGACCATCAGCGCGCCGACGGATGGATCCCCCCGGCGTCCATCGCCGGCTACGACCTCCGTCTGTTCGACTATCCGCTGTGGTGGGTGACGTGCAGCTGGGACTACGTGCTGTACACCGCTGACCGCCCCTACGCCGTGCGCTACTGGCACCACCTGCTGAAAGTGCTCGACCAGTGGTACCCCAGCGTCACGGACGACGCCGGGCTGCTCAGCAAAGGCCTCAACGGGACAGCGGGCTACGGCGATTACGCCTTCCTCGACCGCACCGGACGGATCACCTACTACAACACCCTGTACGTGCAGGCCCTCAACGACGCCTCTCGCCTCGCACGATGGCTCGGGCACGATGCCGACGCCGCCCGGTGGACCCGGCGCGCCAACGAGGTCGCCCGCGCCATCAACACGCACCTGTGGGACGCCACCGCCGGCGCCTACCTCGACTCCGCGACCGGACCCGTCCGACACGCCCAGGACGGCAACGCCATCGCCGTCACCGCAGGAGTCGCCGACCCGGAACGAGCAGCGAGCCTGCTCGACCACCTCGACGCCTCCACCCGGCTGCGCTACGGCAACGCGTTCATGGACAACGACACCATCTTCGGCGGCGCCTCACAGCGCGTGTACGCCTTCACCTCGTACCCGGAGATCGTCGCCCGGTTCCTGGCCGGCCGAGCCGACTCCGCCGTAGACCAGATACGGCGGACCTACGGCTGGATGGACTCACACGACCCCGGCACCACCCACTGGGAAGGCATCGGCCCCAACGGCTCTTTGTACGAAGGCGCTTATACGAGCATGGCGCACGGCTGGTCCACCGGGGTCCTGCCCGCCCTGACGCACCAGCTACTCGGCGCTGTTCCCACTGCGCCCGGATACGCGACCTGGGAGGTACGCCCGCATCCGGCCTCCGTCGCCTGGGCGCGTGGCCAACTGCCCACCCCGCACGGTGGGCTGCGTGTGCAGTGGCACAACGCGCCCGGACGGTTCGACCTGACCGTCCAGGCGCCTGCGGCGACCAGCGGCGTCATCGCTCTCCCGCACGCCCCGGCCGCCTCACATGTACGCGTCGGCGGACGGCTGGTGTGGAACGGACGGTCCGGCACAGGGGATGTGAAGGTCGTCGACGGGCGGGTGACGCTGACGGGTCTCGATGCCGGCACCCACCGCGTCCTGGTCACGCACGACTGAGAACTGCCCGGATCCAGTGCCAAGGATGACCGACACCGGATCCGGGCAACCGGGTAGTGCTGGGGCGCCGTGCTCCCGTAGGACGGGACGTTGCCACCCACCCCGGCCGGGGCCGGGGTGGGGTCAACTGCGCGTAATGCCGGGGATGCCGAGGTGTTCGAGCCGCTGGCGGAGGACCGGCGTGAGGGCTTCCACGTAGGTCTCGGCGAGGTGGCTCTCGTCGCGGTAGACGAACGTGTCGGCCACGACGCTCGGGCAGGCGCCCAGGCGAGGGCACAGCCAGAGCTGGGGATCCACGACGGTGGCGCCGGCGTGCAGGGCCGCGGTGCGGCCGGCTTCCCGCAGGACCGGTGACTTCACGGCCGCGCCCCGCTCGGATTCGCAGCGATGCAGGTCCACGGAGTTGCGGGCAGCGCATTCGACGGCGTCGCCCTTGGGCCACGGGTTGTCGAGGGTGACGATCACACGGTCCGCGGCGTGGGCGAGCCTGCGGTAGACGCGGTCGTAGCCGGCCGCCCACTCCTTCTGCGGATTGGCCATCTCCCGGGCGGACTTGGCCGCCTCGGACGAGGACGCCACGACCAGCATCGGGTGCAGCCGCTCGATCCGCTCCAGGGCCTTTTCCCTCCAGGCGTCGCAGGCAGTGTAGGGCCGGTTCTGGGCGATGATGGTGATGTCGGCGGTCTTGCACGACGACTTCGTCAAGGACACCAGCTTCCACCCGTGGTCGCGGCTGAGGTGGTCCCAGGCGGGAAACCACTGCGCGGCGTGGGAGTCACCGAAGAGGACGACGACCTTGTCGGAGGCGCGGTCGCCGTACACGCACGCTGGGGACTGCGCGGCGTCGTAGTTGACGTGGCAGTTGTCGCGGTAGATCGCCGAGCGCTGCTTCTTCACTTCGGTCAGGGCGGGCGTGAGATTGCTGGGCAGTCCGGGCGCGGGCTGGGTGAGGAGCTGGGCGAGCCGGGCCTGGGGGTCGGGTGCGGTGGCCAGCAGCGAGGCCAGGTGGCGGGCGCGCTCTCCGGTGCTGATGGCCGGCGGGAAGGACGCGGCGATCAAAGCGGTGCACACGACGGTTGCCGACAGGCCGGCGCCGACGGTGAGTGCGGCCCGTGGCCGGCGCCGCAGCGTGCGATGGTGACGGAGCGGGTTTTCCACCAGCTGCAGGCTCAGCCAAGCCAGCATCAGGGCGGCACCGCTGAGCGCGAGGGCGAGTTGCGGGGTCGGGGTGCGGCCCAGGGCCGCGGGGCCGAGCATCAGAAGCGGCCAGTGCCACAGGTACCAGCCGTAGGAGACGTCGCCGGCGAAGGTGGCCGGCCGCATGCTGAGCAGCCGCGCGGCGCCGTAGGGGGAGGGCACGGAGCCGCCCGTGATCACCGGGGCAGTGCCGAGCACCGGCAGGAGTGCCAAGCTGCCGGGGTAGGCCGTGTCGTCGCCGTAGAGCACGGCTGCGGCCATGATGGCGATCAGCCCCAGCCATCCGTTCGCGACGCCCACGGCACGTGGCAGGCGCGACAGCGAGCCACCGGTCCATGCCAGCAGACCACCGGCGCCCAGTTCCCACAGGCGGGTGTGCGGGCCGAAGTATGCCCAGGGCGATGACGTCTGTACCGCGTGGACGCTCCAGGCCAAGGAGAGCGAGCAGAGCGCGAGCAACGGCAGGATCCGCAGCCATGGCCGGTGCAGCAGCTTGAAGGTGATCAACAGCAGGAGCGGCCACAGCAGGTAGAACTGCTCCTCTACGGACAGCGACCACATGTGCTGGAACGGCGACGGTGTGGCGCCCTCCCGCAGATAGTCGGTTCCGGCTGTGGCGAGGTCGATGTTCATGAAGTAGAGCGCGCCGGCCAGCGCGTCGTGGAGGAACTCCTCGTAACGGATCTTCGACGCGAGGAACCGGCATGCCACCAGGGTGGTCAGGCCGACCAGGGTGGCCAGCGGCAGGAGACGCAGCGCGCGCCTGGCGTAGAAGCGGCGCAGGCGCAGCGTCCCGGTGCGGTGGGCTTCCCCCAGCAGGCCGGAGGTGATGACGAACCCGGAGACGACGAAGAAGACGTCGACTCCGACGTATCCGCCGGCGAGGTGCGGGAGTCCGGCGTGTCCGAGCACCACGAGGACAACGGCCAGACCGCGCAGCCCCTGGATGTCCGGTCTGAAGACCAGGGGGCTTTGCCCGCTTGGGATGCGGTGGGTGCGCGCAGGCGCTGTGGCGCCGCGCCGGGCGAGGGGCGGGGAGTGCCGCCGCGGTGGAAGAAGGAGGACGTCGCGGGAAGGGTCACGTCCTGGAACTGTCCGCAGTCCGCGAGGGGTTCGCGTTAGTCAGATCACAGCGGAGGCGGTCGCCTCCGCTGGCACTTGCGATACCGGGCGTGTCCTGGTGGAGGAATCCGCAGCAGGCGGCACAGGCTCGCCGCCAGAGGTAGCGAGCGGCTGTCTCGACGCCCGTGCGGCCGCGCCGCCTGCAACACGGTGTACCGGCGCCGGCCCGAGCGCGACGTGTGGCGAGGAAGTAGGCGGCGATCACCGATGAAAGTGCGACATCTCCCGGCGAGTGTGGACGCGCAAGAGGCGCGGGAACGCTGCGGGCCGTCGACGCACATGGCACGGTCCCGTCCTTGCCGTCCGACACCCCTGCTCCCCGCCGTTGGAGGGAGGGGACACATTGTCGGGTTTCCGATATCAGAAGATCACAGCATCTGCCGTGGCCGTGACAACCGCGCTGGCGTTCGGCATGACCGGTGGCTCGCACGCCGCACAGCCCACGCGGTCCGCCGCTGCGTGGACGAGGGCCGTGCCGAGCGCCCATGCCCGCACTGTCACGCTCGTCACCGGTGACCGGGCGCAGGTCGACGTCAGAGGCCGGGTCACCGGCGTCATCCCCGGCAAGGGCCGGGAAAGGATACCGATCGCACGCAAGGTGGTGCGCGGGCACACCTACGTTCTTCCGCTGGATGCATCCCCGCTCATCGCTTCCGGCGCGCTGGACCGCCGCCTGTTCGACGTCACCGACCTGATGGCGTCCGGTTACGATGACAGTGGCCGGGGGACGCTGCCGCTGATCGTGTCCTACACCGCTTCGGTGACGGCGAAGAGGACACTCGCGGCCGCCAACGCCAAGGTCACCCGGGCACTTCCCGCGGTCGACGGCGCAGCGCTGCGCGTCCCCAAGTGGTCCGCCGTGCAGACGTGGAACGCGCTGACGGACAGCCGGGCAGACCGCCGGCGCAGTCTCTCCCCCGGGATCGACGCCATCTGGCTCGACGGGGTGCGCCATGCCACGCTGGATCGCAGCACCGCGCAGATCGGCGCCCCGCGGGCGTGGGAGGCCGGCTGGACCGGCAAGGGCGTGCGCGTCGCCGTTCTCGACACGGGCGTGGACCAGACCCACCCTGACCTGCAGGACGCGGAAATCGCGGAGAAGAACTTCTCCGACGCCGCCGACGCGGTGGACCGTGCCGGCCACGGCACCCACGTGGCCTCGGTCATCACCGGCTCCGGGGCCCGATCCGAGGGCCTCTACAAGGGCGTGGCTCCCGACGCCCAGATCCTGGACGGCAAGGTCCTCGACGACCAGGGCAGCGGTACCGACTCCGGCATTCTCGCGGGCATCGACTGGGCCGTGAGCGAGGGCGCACGCGTTATCAACATGAGCCTGGGCGCGCCCGATTCGCCGGGCCTGGACCCGGTGGAGCAGGCCGTCAACAAGTACAGCGAAGAGAACGGAGTCCTCTTCGCGATCGCGGCCGGCAACAACGGCCCCGGACCGGCCACTCTGGACTCCCCCGGCAGCGCCGCGCAGGCCCTGACGGTGGGCGCCGTCGACGACGCGGACACCGTCGCCGACTTCTCCAGCCGGGGACCGACGATCGACGGCACTCTCAAGCCGGGCCTCGCAGCCCCCGGTGTCGACATCGTCGCAGCCAAGGCGGCCGAGGGCTACCAGGGGGACCCCGCCGCGGACGGTTAGTCTCCATGTCCGGAACCTCCATGGCGACCCCACACTCGGCGGGCGCCGCAGCGTTGCTTGCGCAACAGCATCCCGGCTGGAGCGGCCTTGAGATCAAGCAGGCGCTGACCTCGTCGGCCGTCGGCGGCACGAAGGCCTCCCCCTTCCAGCAGGGCAGCGGCCGCCTGGACGTGGGCGAGGCCGTCACCCAGACCGTCGTCGGGGAGCAGACCTCGCTGGACTTCGGCACGCAGCGCTGGCCGCACGACGACGACCAGACCCTGGTGAGGCATCTGGCCTACCGCAACATGGACAGCGCCGCGATCACCCTTGACCTGGCCATCGAGGCGGCCGGTGAGGGCGGGCAGAGCGCGCCGGCGGATCTGTTCACGCTGGACACAAAGCGGGTGACGGTCCCGGCCGACGGATCGGCCCAGGTGAGCATCATGGCCGACACCTCACGCAGCATGCCCGACGGTGTCTTCGGCGGAGCTGTCGTCGCCACGGCCGGCACGCAGTCCGTCCGCACCGCGCTGGTGGTCACCCGTGAGGTCGAGTCCTACGACGTGACGCTCGACTTCGTGGCTGCCGACGGCACGCCCGCCGACGCCACCGCCAGCGTCGTCGGCCTGGACAACGACGTCTTCGTCACTCCGCAGGCGACGAACGGCAAGGCCACGCTGCGGCTCCCCCACGGGACGTACAGCATCGAGGCACCGGTCTATACGGACGGCGCTCTGGCCCTGATGGTCAGCCCAGAGCTCGATCTTAGGGCCGACACCGCTCTGACCTTCGACGCCCGCAAGGCACGGCCCGTCGCCATCACCGCGAGGTGGGCGTGTCGAGTGCTGGAGAGCTGACCGCGGCGCGCATTGACGCGTCGGCCGAGGTGGATCCGGGGCGATGCCCGGTGTGGAGGTCGGCTGGCAGCGCTGCTACCAGTGAGCGATCAAGCCCATGGACTCAGGGATCAGCCCGTCGTGACGGCATCCCCCACCTCTCAATCGAACCTATGACCGATTAGCGCCTCGGGGCAGGAGCCGGACCACGGCGTCAGTGCGCTGCGCATGCTGTTCCTCGACTCCGCCGCGAAGACCTTCTACCACAATCCCGAACGCGCCAGGCACCGCGCTGTGGCCGAACTCCAGCAGACAGCGGCCCAGACACCGGACGCCCCGCGCATCCTGGAACTCGTCGGAGAACTCGAGGTACTCAGTGGCGACTTCCGCTCGCTATGGGCGAGGGAGTACAGGTATGCCCCTCCGTACGACGTCAAGCGCATGCACCACTCGTGGGCGACCTGGAGCTGCACCATGAGGCGCTCAACGTCCCCAGCGCTCCCGGCCGGCAGCTGATCATTTTGCAAGCGGCACCCGTCTCACTCTCGGCCGACGCACTCGCGCTGCTGGGTTCCATCAGGGCACTAGCGCTCCCGCAGCAACAGGCACCTGGCATCGAGAACCGACTCGAATGCTGACATGCCCCTGCCACGACATGTTGGCCTACCTCGTGCGCGACGCACGCGACAGGCGGCCTTTCCTAGGAAGAACTCTCCCAGGTAAACCATGGCCTGCCTGTCCGTTTACCAAGCGGCCATCCTTTTTCTCAGGCCCCGGAGCAAGCCGGGACCGGATGCTTTCGAAGAGCGCGAAGGAGAGGGAAATGGTCAGCACACAGGAAGCGCCGGTGTGGCTGGTGACGGGCTGTTCGACCGGCTTCGGCCGCAGCATCGCCGCCCACCTCCTGGACGAAGGATTCCGCGTGGTCGTCACCGCCCGGAGGACCGAACAAGTCAAGGAACTCGCTGCCCGCGACAACGCGTTCGCCGTGGCGCTGGACGTCACCAGTCGGGACAGTGTGGCGGAAGCCGTACGTCAGGCCGAGGAGCACTTCGGCCGGATCGATGTGGTGGTCAACAACGCGGGCATCGGCTACTTCGCAGCCGTGGAGGAGACCGATCCGGAGACGGTCGACCGGCTCTTCGACGTCAACTTCCACGGTGTCGCCCGTGTCATCCACGCGGTGCTGCCGGGGATGCGAGCCCGCCGGTCGGGCACGATCGTAAACCTGACCTCCATCGGCGGTCTGGTCGGTCATCCGGCTGTCGGGTACTACTGCGCCGCCAAGTTCGCCGTGGAGGGCCTCTCGGAGAGCCTGCGCCACGAGGTGGAGCCCCTCGGCATCTCGGTCATGACGGTCGAGCCGTCCGCGTTCCGCACCGACTGGGCCGGTTCCTCGCAGGAGACGCAGGACCCGATCGCGGACTACGACCAGACCGCCGGCGCCGCCCGCCGGGCGTACCACGAATCGGTCGGCAAGCAGGCAGGCGATCCGGACCGCGCGGCCCGTGCACTGCTCGCGGCGGTCACAGCCCCCGTTCCTCCGCACCACCTGCTCCTCGGCGCGGACGCCTACGACCTGGCCACCGCCCAGCTCGCGTCCCATGCCGAGGAGTTCAAGGCCTGGGAGAAGACCACCCGCAGCGCGGACTTCCCAGCGGGCGAGTAAAAGGACGCACCCGCGCTGCCCCGCGATCCGAGCAGCGCGCGCCAGAAACAGATCGTCCCGTAACGCGACAACACACAGCGCACGTACATCCCGAAAGGAACAGTCATGTCTCGCTTCGACGGCAAGGTCGCAGTCATCACCGGTGGCGGCTCCGGTATCGGGCTGGCCGCGGCGCACCGCCTTCTGGACGAAGGCGCCTCGGTCGTGATCTCCGGACGCCGCAAGGACCGTCTGGAGCAGGCGGCTGCCGACATGCCGCAGGACCGTGTCCTGATTTTTGCCGCCGACGTGTCCGTCCGCGCGGAGTGCGACGGCCTGATCCAGGCCGCGGTCAACCGCTTCGGCCGCCTCGACACCCTCGTCAACGCCGCCGGCATGAACCTCGTCGGCAGCGTGGAGGACACCTCCGACGAAGACTGGCAGAAGTGCGTGGGCGCGGACCTGAGCAGCGTCTTCTACACCACCCGTGCCGCACTGCCGCACTTGCGCGCCACCAAGGGCTCCATCGTCAACATCGGTTCCGTTTCATCTCTCGGAGGTGGCTGGTCGCACGCCGGCTACAACGCCGTCAAGGCAGCCGTCGCCAACCTCACACGCTCCGTCGCCTGCGACGAGGGCAAGCATGGCGTCCGGGCCAACACCGTATGCCCCGGCCTCACGGTCACCGAGATGGTCGACGCCATCATGGACGACGACGCGCTGCTGGAGAAGGCATGGGAGCGCATCCCCCTGCGCCGCGCCGCGCTGGCCCACGAGGTTGCCTCCGCCATCGCCTACCTCGCCAGTGACGAGGCCGCCATCATCACCGGCATCACCCTCCCCGTCGACGGCGGTCAGACGTGCACCGACGGCGGACCCGAGTGGGGCAAGTAGGCCAAGGACGACAAAAACCGTTCCTGAGCGGCGGCTGGTCGGCATGGCCCCTGCGGCCGACCAGCCACCGCTGCCACACCCCCTTCGCCCGATCTCCTGCGATCTCCCGAGGAGAGATGCCATGAACGGCTCCACAGTCGTCCTGACCGGCGCCACGAGCGGCATCGGTGAAGCGGCGGCCCGCCTCTTCGCCGCCACCGCCGGTCGGCTGATCATCCACGGACCCGAGAGCCAGAACCGGGTCGCACCGCTGCTGACCGCCCTCTCCTCGACCGGAAGAGCCGAACTGCACTACGTGCAAGCCGACTTCGACGATCTCGATCAGGTCGTCTCCCTGGCCGCTCGTATCCGCGAACTCACGGACACCGTGGATGTCCTGGTCAACAACGCGGGAAGGCCGGGAGCCAAACGGCGCACTGTGAGCAGGAACGGCTACGAGGCGACCCTCCAGACCAACTACCTGGCGGCGGTGCTCCTCACGCGCCATCTCGCGACCGTTCTGCCATCACCCGACGGACGCGTGGTGCACGTGGCCTCCGCCACCCACCGGTCGGTGACGCTCGACCTCGAGGACATCAGCCTTGAGCGCGACTACAGCCCAGTGCGCGCGTATGCAACATCCAAACTGGCCATGGTGGCCCATGCCGTCACCCAGGCCGAAGAGTGGCGGCCCGAAGGCCCCCAGATCGTCAGCATCAGCCCGGGCGTGATCAGTACCAGGCTGCTGCACGCCATGTTCGCCGTGCGCGGTGCGGCTCCGGAACACGGCGCAAAGAACCTCGTCGAGGCGGCGACCCGGTCTATTCCCGTTTCAGGCGGCTACATCGACGACGGACGTCCCGCCGAGCCCAGCGCCCAGGTGCGCGACCCCGCCTTCCGTAGGCGGCTGCACACGGTCACGTCCCGTCTTCTCGCCGACTGGATGTAACCACCAGGCCTGCACCCACGACGCCCTCCCCGCCAGTTCCCTCAGGACTCAAAACCCAGGAGAGGAGCAGCCTTCATAAGAGGCTTCCAGGCGAATACGTCCGAATACACAAGGAAAAGCCACTGTGCCGAACAGGGCAGTGAAATGAGGAAAGAGGAAGGCTTGGCCTGTCTCGCGCCCACCGGTCGCACGACCAGGCGAGCTTCTCGGGGATGTCCGCGCGGTGTGCCGTGTCGGCGGTGTATTCGGCAGCCCGCGTGTCATGGCCTGATTGGTATGAATAAGGGCGTTCCCCACCCGGATCACTCCGGTGGCGACGGGGCCGGCCCCCGCGCCCCCCGCCCCCCCCGGGGGTCGGGACCCCCCCGGCCGGGGGCCCCCGCCCGCCCCCGGGGCGGGGGCCAGGGGGGCAAGGCCGGGCGGCCGCG
>NZ_JBIRSJ010000033.1:34995-70867 GCF_044334165.1 Streptomyces sp. NPDC020845
GGGCGGGGGGGTGGGGGGTGTGGGGGTTTTTGGCGCCCCCCCGTTTTTCTGGGCTTTTTTGTTATCAATAGGGGGGTCCCCCCCCCCTAACACCGGGGGGGCGCGGGGGCCGCCCCCGCCGCCACCGGACTCCAAGGGTTATCGAGACCCGTCATGACGGGGAACACGGCCTGCCCCGTGTGCTGGTACCTGAGGGCAATGTCGTCGTGCCAGCGTGCGGCGCAACTTTGGGCTACGAGACCGCGCTCGTGTTCCCCTCGTCGACTAGCGTCGCTGTTCGTCCGCAGGGCTACGAGCCTCCCCCGGACTCCATGTCCCACCCCCGGTATGGCCAGTCCGACGCCGTAGGCCGCCGGGCCAGTAGGTGGGTCACTGAGTGCTCACTGCGCACCGCCCGCACAAGGGTGAATCCCTGGACATCCCGGTAGTAGCGCAGCAGTCCTTCGCTGGTACAGCCCCGGCGTACCCACGACTTCCCCGTGATGGCCGCCTGATGCAGGGCCCACGCAGCCAGCAGTGCCCCAGGCCGACAGCGGCGCCACGCGGGGTCGGTGACCGTGGTGTTCAGGTACAAGGAGGCTTCTCCCTGCTCCGAGATCGTCCATCCCTCGTCGAGGGGCCTGTCCGAAACGGTGGTGCATCCGACGACGGTGCCTCCGGCGTGCGCCAGCACCCATCCTGGCGACCGAGGGCGAGCGACGCGCGCCGCCATCAGGGCGGCGCTACTCGACCATCCTTCCCAGTCCTCCAGCCCGCATTCGCGCATCCAGATAGCCCGCCTCTCGATGAGGGTGGTGAGGGCCGGTACATCGTCCGGAGACGCGCGTCGTGCGGAGAACACCATGAACTCCCGGGCTTGAGGGGGTTTCGCGGGTTGCTCGGGACAGCATGGGAGCACGCCACACCTAAACGCCAGGCATTTTCGCTGGCACACTAATGAGGTTGAACTCGTGGTGTCGTCGGGGCTGACGGGCGGCGGCCTCCTGCAGTATCACCGGGGCATACGGTATCTACAGGGTGGCGGGCTGACCGCCGAACGTCAGCAGTTCCGCGAGGAGTCACGGCTTCAGGCGGCCGAGCGGTTCGCCCAGGTCGAGGCGAGTTCGGTGATCGCCAAGGACCTGCGCGTCAGTGTCCGGTCGGTGCAGCGGTGGCGGCAGACGTGGGAGGAGGGCGGTCCGCGGGCTCTGCGGTCGCAGGGGCCGGCGTCGCTGCCCAGGCTGAGCGAGAAGCAGTCAGCGCAGCTGGAGGCGGAGCTGGCCAAGGGGCCGACCGCGCACGGCTGGGAGGACCAGCGCTGGACCCTGGACCGGATCAAGACCGTGATCGGCCGGCGCTTCCACCTGACCTACACCATCCAGGGTGTGCGGAGGCTCCTGGTGCGCAACGGCTGGTCCTGCCAGGTCCCAGCCCGACGCACCATCGAGCGGGACGACGACGCTGTGGCCGGCTGGGTGAAGGAGACCTGGCCCTGCGCGGAAGGCTCGCGGCGGCCCGTGGAGCATGGCTCGTCTTCGAGGACGAAGCCGGCTTCTCCATGACGCCGCCGCACGCGAAGACCTGGTCGCAGCGCGGCCGGACCCCGGTGGTGCGGGTCCGAGGCCGCTCCCGCAGACGCATCTCCATCGCCGCCCTGACCTTGCGCCTGCCGGAAAACCCATCCGCCCTGGTGAGAGGCGGTGTGGAGATGTAGGAACCTCGTCTGAGGTCACTCGACCCGTGCCCTCGCGCAGCTGTCGATCGCCGCGGCATGATGGTCGACCGTGCTGCTGCGAGTGGGCTACCTGGCTGTGACCAACGCGTTCGCCTTGCTGCGCCTGCTACCGATGAGCGATCACCACAAGGATGCAGAGATCCTTGCTCTGCGCCATCAGCTCATGGTGCTGGAGCGGCAACTCGGCAAGGAGAGTATGCGGTTCACTTCGGACGACCGGGCGATCCTGGCCGCTCTGCCGCACCGGCTGCCACGGGACGTGCTGCGTAGACTGCGCCTGGTGGTCCGACCCGACACGGTGCTGCGCTGGCACCGCAGCCTGGTGGCACGCCGCCACGCGGCCGCCTCCCGGCCCAGGCGCCCGGGTAGGCCGCGCACCGTGCGCTCCGTCAGGATCCTGGTGCTGCGCTTGGCGAGGGAGAATCCCAGTTGGGGCTACAGGAGGGTGCACGGCGAACTGCTCGTCCTGGGAGTGAAGGTCACCGCATCCACGGTCTGGGAGATCCTGAAGGAGGCCGGGATCGACCCGGCGCCCGGGCGAGCCTGCAGCACGTGGGCCGACTTCCTCCGCTCCCAGGCTGATGCCCTGCTGGCCTGCGACTTCCTGGAAACGGTCACCTTGTCCGGGGCCCGACTGTACGTGTTGGCGGTGATCGAACACGCCAGCCGACGCATCCGGATCCTGGGTGCGACCGCGCACCCGACCGCTCCATGGGTCGGGCAGGTGGCCAAGAACCTGGTCATGGACCTCGAGGACGCGGGCTGCCGGATGCGGTTCCTGATCCGGGACAGGGACGGGAAGTTCCCCGCCCTCTTCGACGCCATTCTCAAGGACTGCCCTTGCCGGAAATCTCATCCGTGCAGGTCACGCTGCATGTCGGTATTCATGGAGGATGCCGCCGAGGCGATCGTGTCGGCGTATGTCGAGGCGGGCTAACGTGTCCGGGTCGTCGATGGGTGGGGGCAAGGGGTGTAGCGGTCTGGCGTTCGCGATGCCTTGGTGTGGTCGGTGTCCGTTGTAGAACTGCTGGAACTCGCGCAGGGTATGGAGGAGGTGTCGCTGGTTCCAGATCAATGTCCGGTCCAGGAGTTCGCGGCGACAGGTCTGTATCCAGCGCTCCGTGATCGAGTTCATTCGTGGCATCTGGATGCCGCTGAGCACGACTTCGATCCCCGCGCCCTTGAGGACGGCATCGAACAGTTCGGGGAACTTCCCGTCCCTGTCCCTGATCATGAACCGTGCCCGGCAGCCGAGGTCTTCGAGGTCCATGACGAGGTTCCTCGCCGCTTGCGCTACCCAGGATGCGATCGGATGCCCGGTCGCGCCCAGGACGCGGATCCGGCGACTGCCGTGTTCAATCACCACGAGCACGTACATCCGTACCCCCGACAAGGTGACTGTTTCCATGAAGTCGCAGGCCAGCAGGACATCAGCCTGGCTGCGAAGGAAGGTGGCCCAGGTACTGGAGTTCCGCCCGGGTGCTGGGTCGATGCCGGCCTCCTTCAGGATTTCCCAGACGGTGGACGCACCCACCTTCACCCCCAGCACGAGCAGCTCGCCGTGCAGGCGCCGGTAGCCCCAGCTCGGGTTCTCCTTCGCCAGCCGCAGCACCAGGATGCGAATGGAGCGCACCGTGCGCGGCCGTCCCGGGCGTTTGGGCCGGCAGGAGGCGACATGGCGGCGCGCGACGAGGTTGCGGTGCCAACGCAGTACCGTGTCGGGGCGTACGAGTAGCCGTAACTGTCGCTGAACGTGCCGTGGCAGCCGGTGAAGCAGCGCCGCCAGGTACGCTCGATCGCTCGGGGTGAGCCGGATCTTTTCCTTGCCGAGTTGGCGTTCCAGCACGGTGATCTGGTGGCGCAGGGCGAGGATCTCGGCGTCCTTGTCCCGGTCGGTCATCGGCAGCAGGCGGAGCATCGCGAACGCGTTCGATACACCCAGGTAAGCCAGTCGCAGCAGCACGATCGATCATCATGACGCGCGGATCATGCACTACGCGAGAGCGCCGACTCGAGTGACCGCGACCGACGACCGTGAGGCCTGGTGCGGGCCCCCGACCAGGGCGGATGACATTCTCGGCAAGCGCAGTACTACAGGAACTGCTCTGAGGCTCGGGCGGCCGGAGCTGCGCCGATCCATCGCGGCGAGCCGGGGTACGCCTCTCATCTGGACCGTGACGGGGACGGTGTCGGCTGCGATACCTGACCGGTCGCCACCGGACAGCATGACGCCCCACCCGCGATGGGTGGGGCGTTCGTCGTCTCTTGCGCTCAGGTCCCCCACCCGGCTGGCGGTTCGGCCACCAGCGGCACGGTGCGCTCTTCCTGTGCGGCTCCGTCGGTGATCGGGTCTCGGTACTTGTGCCCGTCCGCAGTGAGTAGGTAGGCCGTGCACCGGATCACGGGCTGTCCGGTGCGTGATCGTCACCGCTCGCCTTGTCGTCCTGGGTCTGAAGGCCGTGACTATCCGGTGCAGCGTCGGCGGTGTTGCTCGTGCGCGTGCGCACGGGCCGCCTCTTCCGCTGCTGGTGGTGGCGTCGGTGTCCTTCGACGCTACGGAGGCTGCTGGAGGGGTCTCAGTGAAATTGCGGATGATTGCGCGGATTCACTCGAGGGTGTCGATCGCGGACCGGATCAGGGCGCGGGCGGCATCGCCGTGCACGGCCAGCTTCGCCAGGTCGGTGAACGCCCGTGCGTAGTCGGAGATCTCGCGGGGCTGGCGGACGTTGATGACGGCGGTGAGGGTTTCAACCACGGTGTGCTGGTCGTCGTAGAGGTAGAAGGCCTCCACACCAATGAACCGATGACCGCCCTACTCCGCAGCGAACTCCACACGGCCCGGGGGCGGACCCCCATGCACCCCGGGCCGTCCGCGGCCCCCTTAGAACGAGCGGCTCAGGCGGAGTGACAGGTAACAGCCGCCGGCGCGGCCGTCCGTGTCGTCGCCCAGCGTCACAGACTTGGTCTCATCGACCGTGTCCCAGCCGCCCTGCGGAATGTAGCCCCTGCACTGCCCCGAGGCATCGCGTCCGCCATCGCCGTACCACTGCACGTCGAGCCGAATGTCCGAGCGACCGGACAGGGCGAAGGTGAGGTTGCACCAGCCCGCGCGGTTGTCGGTGTCCACCCGGATGTTGTCGCCGAATGTCTTGTACGTCTTGATCGGGATCGTGTGCGGGCCCTCGTTCTCGCACTGGGTCTCGTCGCTGCCGGGCTCCACCATCCAGGTGTAGGTGATGTTCAGGCCCGCGAGAGTGTTCGACGGGTCGTAGATGCCGAAGGCCAGCTGGCAGCCGCCCGCGCGGTTGTCGGTGTCCAGGCGGATGGTGGAGGTCCAGTCGGGCGCGGTGACCCACCGCTCCGGCGGATTCGTCGGCCCGTCGCACTGGCCGTCTCCGTCGGGGTAGAACCGGACGCCCAGTTCGGGCGCGGCGTTGGCCGAGGACGGCGCCGCGTCGGCCGAGGTGACCGACAGGCCGGTCACCATCAGTAAGCCGACCGCCAGCGCGGCCGCCCGTCGGGCCGATCTGCTGCCCAGCTTCTGCTTTCTCACGTGTGTCTCCCACGATGTCTTCGGTTGATCCGGAAAAGGTGCCGAACCGTTCCACGAGCGTGAATGACCATCACTGAATTCCCGTTGGTGCGATGGAGCGGAGAGGTACAGAGAGGTACAGAGAGAAACCGAGGTGAATCAGACGGGGGAGGGCGGGATGGGCCCCTCCAACCCGGGGCGCCGCGCCGACGGCGCGGCGACGACGCCAAATTATCCAGGGCACATCAGGACAAGCAGTGAGTCCGATACCGGCCAGGTACGGTCAATATCAGGCAATGTCCGGCCGAAATCGGCGCCACCGGGCCGTACCAGACGACAGTGATCGCCGTGCCAGTTGCCAGCTGCTGGAGCGGAAGTCGGTTGATGACCCGGCCCTTGAGAGGCGTGGAAGAGGGCGTCGGCCAGGACGGGGGGACCTGGCCGACACCGGACTGTGGGGTGCGGGCTGCCGGCGGTGGCGGTCGCCTTCGCGGCGAAAGGCATCATGGGGCTTCAGCCGAACGATCTTCCCCACGGGCAATAGGTGAGGCCCGGGGACACTGTCCACCGGCCGGCACCGCGAATACTCCAACCAGCACCGATCCCCAGACATTCCCGCACCGGAACCGATCAGCCCGAGAAGAAGGTGCCTGGCTGCCGGCCTTCAGGTGCCCGCAGGGCCCCTGCCGGATAGTCGCGTTGACGACCTCTTCGAGCAGAATCACGACGGACCGGGCCCGCGTCCCGGTAGGGAGCGGGCCCGGTGCGCGGTTGGGGTGGTGGTCAGTCGGCGAAGTTAGCGCCGAAGTTCGGCGTGCCGGTGGTGGAGACTCCCGATGAGCTCGGCGAGACGGAGCGGGCGCCGGTCGTGGTGATCTTCGTTCCGCTGGAGGGCAGGTACGTCACCGCACCGTTGCCGGAGTTTTCCCAGGAGCTGACCAGCAGGTCGGCCTTGCCGTCGCCGGTGACGTCGTCGAGCTTGGTGTCGAAGCCGAACCCGTCGTACTTCTCGTCATCGCCGGGCACGCCGGCGGTGCTCTGCGCGAAATACTGGGCGCCGGAGCTGGTGTTCAGGCCGCTCGCGGAGCCGTACAGGACGGTGACCGCGCCGGTGTCGGCGACGCCGTTCAGGTCCTCGCCCGCCGCGCTGATGACGATGTCCTGGTAGTTGTCGCCGTTGATGTCGCCCAGGTCGAGCTCGTAGCCGAACTGGTCGTTCTTCTCCGACCCGCCGGGGACGTCGCCGGTGTTCTGGGTGATGCCCGTGGTCGAGCCGGGGCCCTCGTTGGAGCCGTAGGTGATGTTGACTTTGCCGCCCAGGGCGGAGTTCGGGATGGTCGTGCCGTCGTCGGTCGTGTTGTTCCAGTAGGCGCCGCTGACGATGTCGCCGAAGCCGTCACCGTTGACGTCGCCGATGGCTGTGATCACGCCTGGCTTGAGGGCGGTGGCCGAGGAGGTGCTGAGGCCCCGCGCGGAGCCGGGCACGTAGTAGTTGGTGTTCCAGCCCCAGTCGGTTTGCGTCTCGAAGCCGTCGACCACGAGGTCGGTGCGGCTGTCGCCGTTGACGTCACCGGCGGTGAGGTTCATCGGGCCCCGGGCGCTGCCGCCGGACTGGATCGGGGGCTTGATCGTGTAGCGGCCGCCGGCGGTGCCGGAGGGGCTGATGCCGCCCTTGTAGACGTAGACGGTGCTGGAGGAGTTGCCGACGGCCAGATCGTCCTTCCCGTCGCCGTCGAAGTCGCCGGCGGCCAGGTTCTTGCCCCAGAAGTCGTGCGACGAGACGGCCGGGTCCGCGATCGTGACACCGGTGCCGGTGATGCCCGAGGCCGAGCCCCACAGCACGGCGAGGGTGCCGCCGTCGGTGTCGCCGCCCACGTCCTCGCCGTCCGCGGCCACGGCGATGTCGTCGTAACCGTCGCTGTTGAAGTCACCGTAGGCGGTCTCACCACCGAAGGCATCGCCGGCCTCCGCGGCGCCGGGGACGCCCGCGCTGTTCTGGCTGAGCACCGTCCGCTTGGCGGACGACACACCCGTGGAAGTGCCGTAGAGCACCACGAGCTGGCCCGCGGTCTTGTTGCCGCTCACATAGGCGCCGGCAGCCGAGAAGGCGACGTCACCGATGCCGTCGCCGTTGAAGTCGGCCCGGGGGACCATCGTCGAGTCCGCCGCCATGGCCGTCGCCGCCGATAACGTGAGCACACCGCCCGTCAGCGAGGCCACAGCGGCCGTCGCGAGGGCGATACGAAGGTGCTTGTACACGCGGGGTTCTCCTACTGCATGCGGGGGATACTTTGGCAGGTATCCGCAGTCAATGGGGTGGCATTCCGCCCGCGTCCGCCGGAAGTCGGCCACGGCTTTGCGAGGCGGTTGCCGATCAGGAGACTCGCGATGGAATCCAAGGGTTGTATAGGTGGTGGCGGCCGCGCACCCTTCGGAGTGAATCTTCGCGTCATGCCCCCACGCCGTATGGCCGCGTGGTCTATCTCTGTTTTGTGATCAGCACTGTGATGCGTGCCGCTGTGGCCGCAGCCCTGACCTGTCTTCCCCTGACGATGCCGACGTCGGCCTCCGCCGCCCCGGCACCACGCACGCCGCCATTGACTGCCCTGACGGCTATGTGTGCATCTATCCGGAGGTCAACTTCGTGGGTCAGCCGTGGGTGCGGCGTGCCGTGGACGGCAGCGTGAATGATCTGCCCACCACGATCCGCAACCGCGGCAGCTCGATCAGGAACAACTCCGACCGCATCGCCCGGGTCTACGAGAAGCGAAACTACGCCGGTCGATGGGTGTGTGTGACCCGCAGTGGCGGCTCCATCCACGACCTGCGGTCCTACAACCTCAACGACCAGACCCGCTCGCTGAAGATCAACCGCAACGATTGCGGCTGAGGCGTGCTGGCCCGGTCCACCGGAACGCGACCAGGCTCATGCTGATGGTCCAGGCCGAGCCGGTGGTTGGCTGGCGCGCTCTGGGGAAGGGTTCAGCGGGGTGATGCCGGTGCCTGCGTACAGCTCAGGATGGAGCGAGAGAACCGTGACGTGCGTGCCCCCGGCCGGATTCGTCGTTCATCCACGCTCGTGATCCGAAGACGGGCCATGGTCTGGCTGGCTTGACCACGTCAGCTCCTGGCCCGCTGCAGATACCGGCGTGCCAGGAGCTGACGTTGGTCAGGCGCAGGTGTTGAGCATGCCGACCAGCGCGTCGTGTTCTTCCTGGTTCAGGGTGAGGCTGTACTCGCGTTTCACCGAGATCCATGCGCGTGCGTAGGTGCAGTGGTAGCTGTCGAGGTCGGGCTGCCAGTTCGCGGGATCCTTGTCGCCCTTGGCCCGGTTGGACCGCGCGGAGACGGCAATGAGCTGGGAACGCTGAAGATCGTTGGCGAACGCGCGGCGCTGCTGCGTTGTCCACTCCGACGCGCCGGAGCGCCAGGCTTCTTTCAGCGGCACGACGTGGTCAATGTCGGCCTTGGACGCTGCGTCGAGGACCACGCCGTCGTAGGCCGACAGCCAGCTGCCGGCGACCGCCCGGCACTGGTCGTGTGCCGCTCGAAAAGTCATCGCCGCAGGTGCGCGGGATGCGGTCAGTCCGCTGGGATCATGTCCTCCGTGATCGTGTCCTTGTTGTACAAGGTGACCCGGAAGCTGCTCACTGTTCCATCGGTGCTCCTGCGTCGCGGGACGGCGCAGGAGGCGGAACTGCTGGTGCTGCGGCACGAGAACGCGGTCCTGCGCCGCCAGTTGGCCGGACCGGTACGTTACGAGTCCACCGACCGGTTCTGGTTCGCCGCCCTGTCCGGGCTGATACCCCGGCGCCACTGGCGTGAGGTCTTCCCCGTCGCCCCCGGCGCCCTGCTGGCCTGGCATCGCAGGTTCATCGCCGCGAAGTGGGACTACACCGCGCGCCGGCGCACCGGACGCCCACCCACCACGGCAGCGATCAAGAAGCTCGTCCTACGGCTGGCGAGGGAGAATCCGGCGTGGGGGCACCGGCGGATCCAAGGGGAGCTGGCCCGACTCGGGCATCGGATCGCCGCCCCGACGGTGTGGGAGATCCTCAACGCGGCCGGCATCGACCCCGCGCCACGTCGCTCAGGCCCCACCTGGCGCGAGTTCCTGACCGCGCAAGCCGAGGGCATCATCGCGGCAGACTTCTTCCACATCGACACCGCCCTCGGCAGGCGGTTGTACGCGCTGGTGTTCCTCGAGCACGGCACCCGGCGGCTGCACATCACCGGGGTCACCGCCCACCCGACACAGGACTGGGCAGTGCGGCAAGCGCGGAATCTCACCGCCAACCTGGGCACACGCATAGGATCCCTGCACTTCTTACTGCGCGACCGCGACGGCAAGTACAGCCAGGCATTCGACGCCGTCTTCCAGGCCGAGGACATGGAGATCCTCAAAAGTGCGCCACAAGCTCCCCGCATGAACGCGCACTGCGAACGCATCATCGGCAGCATCCGACGCGAAGCCCTCGACCACATCCTCATCATGAACGAGGCCCACGCCCGCCACGTCCTCGCAGCCTACGAGCGGCACTACAACGAACACCGACCCCACCAAGCCCGCAACCAGCTACCACCCGACACCCACGAACAACCCGCCGCAGCGCATGGCCTCAGCACAGGCAAAGTCCTGCGCACCCCGACCCTCGGCGGCCTCATCAACGAGTACAGATATGCAGCATGACATGCAGCGATGACTTTTCGAGCGGCACAGGATGACGCGCTTGCCCACGAGATCACCGTGATCCACCTGGCCTCGAAGGGTGCCTACGGTGTTCCGCGCGTGCACGCCGAGCTGCGGCGGCTGGGCCGTGCGGTCAACCGCAAGCGGGTGGAGCGGGTGATGCGCGAACGGGGGATCGCCGGCGTCACACGTCGAAGACGCCGTTCGCTGACCCGTCCCGACAAGCAGGCACGGCCGGCCCCGGACCTGATCGGCCGTGACTTCACCGCCACCCGGCCCGGCACCCGGCTCGTCGGCGACATCACGTACCTGCCCACCCAGGAGGGCTGGCTGTATCTCGCCTGCTGGCTGGACCTGGCCACCCGCGAGGTCATCGGCTACGCGATGGCTGACCACCACCGCGCCGAGCTGGTGGTCGACGCGGTGAGGATGGCCCACGGCCGCAGCGGCCTGGAAGCAGGCTGCATCCTGCACAGCGACCGCGGAAGCGAATACACCTCAGCTGAATTCCGGGCAGAAATACGGTCGTTGGGGCTCCGGCAGAGCACCGGCCGAACCGGGTCTTGTTATGACAACGCGGCGGCCGAGAGCTTCTGGGCCGTGCTCAAAGAGGAGATCGGCACCCGGGTCTGGCCCAACCGGGCCACCGCTCGCGCCGAAGTCTTCACCTTCATCGAGACCTTCTATAACCGGCGCCGCCTGCGGAAACACGCTGTCTTCGGGTACATCACGCCCCACGAGACACGCCAGCGGCTCCAGAACGACCAAGCACTCGCAGCGTAGAAGAAGAGTGTCCAGGATCACGGGGAAACTTCACTGCAGGCCACCATCCCACGCCCGGACAGCAACCCCCCGCTGGCTGCCCACCCGCGGGCGGTCGGCTGCGGCGCCCGGGTCGTCGACGAGAGCCACTGGGACGACCTGCCCGACAGTCACACCCACCGGACCACCACAGATGATCCGGTCGTCGCCATCTCCGAGACACTTACTCACTTCGCCTTCGACGACGAGCTTCAGCGGACCGCTTCGCGAGCCGCAGCATGTAAGCCATTCGGGCGTGCATAGCCATCTGACGACGGGTCTCGAGCGGAAGGACACTTTCAGGGTCTACCTGGCGTTCGAATCGTTCAAGAAAGGCCGCCGTTCCCGGCGCAGTGCGAGCGGCTCGGTCGCTGGTGTTCGCCCAAGACGCATGAGCCGCCGCCCTCGCGCGGTAACTCCGCTGCTGAGCGGTCAGCCCCGGCTTGCGCACTCTGCCTCGAGAGCGCTCAGACATACGCCTCCTCGCCCGCGCGCTCCTGCGCGCGGGCGAGTTTGCGACCGCCGGGTGTGGGCTTCCCGTCCGTCAGGTGGAAGCGAAAACCGCGTGCCGGAGTTCCCTCAGCTTCCGCCCGGGTTCGAGGCCGAGCTCCCTGTCGAGAACGCGGCGGGCGGACTCGTAGATGCAGAGGGCGTCCGACCGCCGGTTGGATCGGTGGAGGGCGAGCATCAGCTGCTCGTAGAACGTCTCCCTGAGCGGGAACTTGGCGACGAGGGAATGCAGCCTGCCGACGATTTCCCGGTGGCGGCCGAGGGCGAGCTGCGCCTCCACCGACATCTCCATGCATTCGATGTGGAGTTCGGCGAGGAGTTTGTTGAAGCCCTCCATGATGGGGCCGGGCCCCACGTTGTCGAACGCCGGGCCGCGCCACAGCCCGAGCGCCTCCTCGGAGCACGCGGCGGCGGCGGCGTGCTCGCCGCGCCTGAGATGCCGCCGGCCGTCGGTGACCAGCCGCCGGAAGACGTCGACGTCGCAGTCGCTCGCCCCCCTGCGGAGCATGTATCCGCCGGGCCGGGTGATGACGGGGTCCGGCCGGCCGGGCCGTGCCAGGAACTTGCGCAGCCGTGACACGCAGACGTAGATGCCCGCGGCGCTGCGCTGTGGCGGCAGCTCACCCCAGATCTCCCTCGTGAGCTGCTCCGCCGTGACGACCTGGTCAGCGCGTATCAGCATGACCGCCAGGACGGTGGCGAGCTTCTGTGCTCTGAGGTGGGACACGCCCTTCTCATCGACCACACGAACAGGTCCCAAAATCTCGTACCGCATGAAGTACCCCCTGTACTCGATTCTTGGCATTGCGTGACGCGAGATCGCCGTGCTGCGGCCAGCGGCTAGACCGTGGCGAGCTCCAGCTCCGGGGCGTCGACGAGGACGGCGTGGTGGAGCCCCCGCAGGGCGGCGGACGGCTCCTGTCCCAGCTCGTCGCTGAGCACGATCCTGGCCGACTGGTAGACGCTGAGGGCGTCGGCCCTGCACCCCGAACGGTAGAGCGCGAGCATGAGCTGCCGGTAGAACGCCTCGTGCAGCGGAAGCTCCTCCAGCTGCGCGTAGAGGTAGCTGACGAGCTCGCGGTGGCGGCCGAGTTCGAGACCGGCGTCCACGTACCACTCGACGCACTCGAGGCGGGACTGCTCGGCCCAGCAGACGAAGCCGTTGACGATCGGGCCGTCCCGCAGGTCCTCCAGCACCGGTCCGCGCCAGAGGCCGAGACCCTCCTCGTACGCCTCGCACGCCTCCTCGGTGCTGCCGGCACGCTGTGCCTGGCGCCCCTCGCGCACGAGGTCGAGGAAGTCGCGGAAATCCAGCTCGTCGGTCTCCAGCCGCAGGACGTAGCCGCTGCGAGCCGTCTTGATCGGACTGTCCCGCCGGCCGTTCTGGCGCAGGAACTTCCGCAGCTGGGATACATAGACGTGCAGCGCCGCGATGGCCTGACGTGGCGCGCGCGTTCCCCAGATTTCCTTCATGAGTTCTTCACTGCTGACCACCTCGTCTGCACGCACGAGCAATGCGGCCAGCAGCACTTCGATCTTCCGCGCACTGAGCGTAGAAATTGACGATCCGTCAACGATTCATAATGGGCACAGGATTTCGTACCTCATGATGCGCGACCTCCCACTGTGCCCAGCGCATTCTCGCAGCAGGTGGATACTTCATCATCGAATACGGTCAGCATTCGAGACATTCACCCCGATTTTTGAACTTGCTTCAGCACATCGGTCACATGCGTAACACAACCTGACGCCTATTCGGTCGCGCGTCGGGCATCAGCGGCGATGTCCTACCCACGCCGAGGACCCCCTAGACGACGAGAGAGTCATCTTCGCGCCCTTCATATGAATACCGGACGGTCCCAGTTGGCTTTCGTCAGATGAGACTGGTCTTCCATAGGGAGCGATCGGCTGCCTGGGTCGCCCTGGGCCGTCGCACTGGCCCCGGATACCACACCGCCACGGGCACCGCGACTCTTGGTTGACCCGAGACGAGAACAACCGGAGGCAACGCTCCTGGAGAGGGCGACATCGACGCATCCTAACCGCGCGTCGCGCGGCTGTGTGAGGGTCAATGAACCGACAACAAAATCCGACATAGGCTGATTCATCGCCGGTGTCACAAGGTTGCGAGGCCGCTTCTTAACGCGTTCTTAACGCCCTCTGCTCCGACGGCGCCGTCTGACGGGAAGTCAATATGAGCCGACGTCCCCGCACAAAATGCGCTGCCCCGGTGTGTGACGTTTTCGGTTAGATCAACTTTAGGTCGGATTCCGAGAATGAACGCCGTACGGGGCATGTCCTGAGCCCATAACCAGCTGTCTTGCGATTCAGACGGGGGTGTCATGCCCGGGAACAGCCTGACCCGCGAGCCAGGGGCTGCGAGGTGGCCCGTCGCGATCGTGGGCCTGGCATGCCGGCTGCCCGGCGCGCCGGATCCGGGCGCGCTGTGGCGTCTGCTGCGCGGCGGCGGAAGCGCCATCGGGCCGGTGCCGGCGGCGCGCTGGCCCACGCCGCCCGGCGCAACGCCGTACCGCGCCGGGCTCCTGGACCGCGTCGACACCTTCGACGCGGACTTCTTCGGCATCCCGCCGCACGAGGCCGTCGCGATGGACCCGCAGCAGCGGCTGATGCTCGAACTGGCCTGGGAGGCCATGGAGGACGCGGGGCTGCTCCCCAGCGCCCTCGCCGGCAGCCGCACCGCCGTCGTCACCGGTGCCATCTGGGACGACTACGCCGCCGTGCTGCGCCGCGGCGGGCGGCTCGGCATCACCCGCCACACGATGGCGGGCCTGAACCGCGGCATCATCGCCAACCGCGTCTCGCACCGCCTGGGCCTGCGCGGCCCCAGCCTCACCGTCGACGCCGCCCAGTCCTCCGGGCTGGTCGCCGTGCACCTGGCGTGCGAGAGCCTGCGCCGGGGCGAGGCCGAGCTGGCGCTGGCGGGCGGCGTGAACCTGATCCTGGCCGAGGACAGCATGCGGCTGGCCGAGGCCCAGTTCCAGGGGCTGTCGCCGGACGGCCGGTGCCACACCTTCGACGCCCGCGCCAACGGCTTCGTGCGCGGCGAAGGCGGCGGCATGGTGCTGCTGAAGCCGCTGCCGGCCGCCCTGCGCGACGGCGACCCGGTCTACTGCGTCATCGAGGGCGGCGCGGTCAACAACGACGGCGCCACCGACGGCCTGACGCGGCCGAGCCCCGACGCCCAGACCGAGGTGCTGCGGCGCGCCTGGGAGCAGGCCGGGGTGGACCCCGCCGAGGTACGGTACGTCGAACTCCACGGCGCCGGCACGCCGGTCGGCGACCCGGTCGAGGCCGCCGCCCTCGGCGCGGCGCTCGGCGGGAGCCGCGCGGACGGCGACCCGCTGCGCGTCGGCTCCGTCAAGACCAACATCGGGCACCTGGAGGCCGCCGCCGGGATCGCGGGCCTGCTGAAGGCGGCGCTCAGCATCCACCACCGCGCGCTGCCGCCGAGCCTGAACTTCGCCACCCCCAACCCGGCCATCCCGCTGGGGGAGCTGGGCCTGCGCGTGCAGACGGCGTACGAGCCGTGGCCCCTGGAGGAACGCCGGCTGGTCGCCGGAGTCAGCTCCTTCGGCATGGGCGGCACCAACTGCCACGTGGTGCTGGCCGAGGCGCCGGCGCCCGCCCCGGCCGCGACCCCGGTGCCGGCCCCGGTGCCGGCCCCGGTGCCGGCCCCGGTGCCGGTGACGCGGGCCGCGGGTACACCGCCGGTGACGCCGTGGCCGCTGTCGGCGGCGAGCCCGGCCGCGCTGGCCGCCCAGGCCGCCGCGCTCCGCGACCACCTGCGGGACCACCAGGACCTCGACCCCACCGACGTCGGCCACGCCCTCGCCACCACCAGGACGGCGTTCCCCCACCGGGCCGTCGTCCTCGGCGGCGAGGCGGGCGAGTTGCGCGAACGCCTCGACGCCCTGGCCGCCGGGACCGAGACCCCCGGCGTCGTCCAGGGCCGGGCCCGGGCCGGAGAACACGGCGCGGTCGCGTTCCTCTTCAACGGCCAGGGCAGCCAGCGCCCCGGCATGGGCCGCGAACTGTACGCGGCGTACCCCGTCTTCGCCGACGCGCTGCGCGAGGTACGCGGCCACATGGACCGCTGGCTGGACACGCCGCTGCTGGACGTCGTGTTCGCCGGCGCCGCCTCCCGGGACGCGGCGCCGGCGCTGGACCAGACGGCGTACACCCAGCCCGCGCTCTTCGCGGTCGAGGTCGCGCTGTACCGGCTGGTGACGTCCTGGGGTCTCAGGCCCGGCTACCTGATGGGCCACTCCGTGGGCGAGATCACCGCCGCGCACATCGCCGGCGCGCTGTCGCTGCCCGACGCGTGCGCGCTGGTGGCGGCCCGGGGGCGCCTGATGCAGTCGGTCACCGCGCCCGGCGCGATGGCCGCCTGGCAGGCGACCGCAGCCGAGGCCGAGGCGGCGTGCGCCCCGGAGGCGGAGCGGATCGGCCTGGCAGCGGTCAACTCCCCCACCTCCGTGGTGATCTCCGGCGACCGCGATGCCGTCGCGGAGGCGACGGCGGCGTGGCGGGCGCGCGGCCGCAAGGCCACGGTGCTGCGGGTCAGCCACGCGTTCCACTCGCCGCATCTGGACGGCATCCTGGGCGAGCTGCGCGAGGTCACGGCCGGTCTGACCTTCGCCGCGCCCACCCTGCCCGTCGTCTCCAACGTGACGGGCGAGCTGGCCGAAGCGGAGCAGCTGTGCTCCCCCGCCTACTGGGCCGACCACGCACGGCGGGCGGTGCGGTTCGCCGAGGGCGTGCGGCGGCTGTGCGAGGCGGGCGTCGGCACGTTCGTGGAGCTGGGCCCGGACGCCTCGCTGACGGGCATGGCCCGCGAGACCATCGCGGCGTGGGCGGGCGACGCCCCGCGCCCGGCGGCCTTCGCGGTGCAACGCCGCGACCGGCCCGAGGCGTTCACCTTCGCCTCGGCGATGGCCGAGGCCCACACCCGCGGCCTGCCCATCGACTGGTCCGCCCCCTTCGCGGGGTACGAGCCACGCCGGGTGCGCCTGCCCACGTACGCCTTCCAGCGCGAACGCCACTGGCCGGACCAGGCGGCGAGCGCGAACGCGAACGCGGACCAGACGGATGCGGCCCCCGGGCCCGCAGACGTCCTCCGCGACGCGGACCGCGCGGACGCCGCACCGCCCGTGGCGGACCTGGTGGGGCTGGTACGGGCGCAGGTCGCGCTCGTGATGGGGCACGCGGGAGCCGAGCGGGTCGATCCGGGGCTGACGTTCAAGCAGCTCGGGTTCGACTCGCTGGCGGCGACCGAACTGAGCGAACGCCTCAGCGCCGCCACCGGCGTTCCGCTGCCCGCCACCCTGACCTTCGACCACCCCACGCCCACCGCCGTCGCCACCTGGCTGGGCGCGGTGCGCGACGGGCGGCAGCCAGCCGGGCACCACCCCCGTTCCGCCGCCACGATCACCGCCGACGAGCCGATCGCCGTCGTCGCCGCCAGCTGCCGCTACCCCGGCGGCGTCGACTCCCCCGAGGCGCTGTGGCGACTCGTCGACGACGGCGGGGACGCCGTGGGCGACTTCCCCACCGACCGGGGCTGGGACCTGGCCGAGCTCTTCGGCGGCGGCAGCGCCACCGGCCGGGGCGGCTTCCTCTACGACGCGGCCGACTTCGACGCCGACTTCTTCGGGATCAGCCCGCGCGAGGCACTGGCCATGGACCCGCAGCAGCGCATCCTGCTCGAACTCTCCTGGGAGCTGCTGGAGCGCGCCGGCATCCCCCCGGCGTCGCTCGGGGGCAGCCCCACCGGCGTCTTCGTCGGCACGACCGCCGCCGACTACGGGCCCAGGCTGCACGAGGCCACCGACGAGATCGACGTGCACCTGCTGACCGGCGGCACGCCGAGCGTGGCGTCCGGCCGGGTGGCGTACGCCCTGGGCCTGGAAGGGCCGGCCGTCACGGTCGACACCGCCTGTTCCTCCTCGCTGGTGGCGATGCACCTGGCGGCGCAGGCGCTGCGCGGCGGCGAGTGCGACCTGGCGCTCGCGGGCGGCGTCACGGTGATGGCGACGCCCGGCATGTTCACCTCCTTCTCGCGGCAGCGCGGGCTCGCCCCGGACGGACGGTGCAAGCCGTTCGCCGCCGCCGCCGACGGCACCGGGTGGGCCGAGGGCGCGGGCCTGGTCCTGCTGGAACGTCTCTCCGACGCCCGCCGCAACGGCCACCGCGTGCTCGCGGTGCTGCGCGGCTCCGCCATCAACCAGGACGGCGCCAGCAACGGCCTCACCGCCCCCAACGGCCCCTCCCAGCAACGCGTCATCCACGCCGCCCTCGCCAACGCCCGCCTCACACCCGCCGACATCGACGCCGTCGAGGCCCACGGCACCGGCACCACGCTCGGCGACCCGATCGAGGCGCAGGCGCTGCTGGCCACCTACGGCCAGGACCGCCCGGCCGAACGCCCCCTGCGGCTGGGCTCGATCAAGTCCAACATCGGCCACACCCAGGCCGCCGCCGGGGTCGCGGGCGCCATCAAGATGATCATGGCGCTGCGGCACGGCACCCTGCCCGCCACCCTGCACGTGAACGAGCCCTCCCCCCACGTCGACTGGGACAGCGGCAACGTCCGGCTACTGACGGAACCCGCCGACTGGCCGGAGACCGGCGCGCGTCCCCGCCGCGCCGCCGTCTCCTCCTTCGGCATCTCCGGCACCAACGCCCACCTCATCCTCGAAGAGCCCCCGGGCCAGCCAGAACCCGAGCCCGAACAGCCCGGCGTACCGACGGGCGTCGTACCGCTCCCGCTGTCCGCGCGCGGCCCCGAGGCGTTGCGCGCCCAGGCCGGGCGGCTGGCCGACTGGCTCGCCACCGCCAGCCCGCCCCCCTCCCCGGCGGAGGTCGCGTGGTCGCTGGCCACCACGCGGTCGGCGGACCGCCACCGCGCCGTCGTCACCGGCGCGGACCACGAACACCTGCTGGCCGCGCTCCGCGAGGTCGCCGACGGCCAGGCGCCCGGCACCACGGCGGCATCGGCGGCCGCCGCGCCGGGCCCGGTCATGGTCTTCCCGGGACAGGGCTCGCAGTGGCGCGGCATGGGCGTCGAACTCCTCGACACCTCCCCCGTCTTCGCCGCCCGCATCGCCGCATGCGAGGAGGCACTGGGCGCGTTCACCGACTGGTCGCTGACCGACGTGCTGCGCGGCGCGCCCGGCGCCGCCGACATCGGCCGGGTCGACGTCGTCCAGCCGTGCCTGTGGGCGGTGATGGTGTCGCTCGCGGCTGTGTGGGAGGCCCACGGCGTACGCCCGGCGGCCGTCGTCGGCCACTCCCAGGGCGAGATCGCCGCCGCCTGCGTAGCCGGCGGCCTGTCGCTGCGCGACGGCGCGCGGATCGTGGCGTTGCGCAGCCAGGCCCTGCGCGCGCTGGCGGGCCACGGCACCATGGCGTCGCTCGCGCTCAGCGGCGAGGAGACCACCGGGCTGCTGGCCGAACTGGGCGCGGACGCCGCGCAGGTGACGGTGGCGACGTACAACGGGCCGCACTCCACCGTCGTGTCGGGGCCGGTCGGCCAGGTGGCGGCCGTCGTGGCGGCCTGCGAGGCAACGGGCCGGCGGGCGAGGACCATCGACGTGGACTACGCCTCGCACGGCCCGCAGGTCGACCGGCTCGCCGACACCCTCCACGCCGACCTCGCCGAGGTCGCGCCCCGCGCCACGGGCACGGCGTTCTACTCGGCCGTCACCGCCGCCCGCCAGGACACGGCGGGCCTCGACGCCGCCTACTGGTTCACCAACCTGCGGCAGCCGGTGCGTTTCGCGCCCGCGATCGACGCCCTGCTGGCCGACGGGTACCGCGTCTTCATCGAGGTCAGCCCGCACCCGGTGCTGATCCCCGCGCTGCGGGAGTGCTTCGAGGCGGCGGAGGCGGAGGCGGAGGCGGTCACCGTCGCGACCCTCCGCCGCGACGACGGCGGCCGGGAGCGGCTGGCGCGCGCGCTGGGCGACGGCTTCGCGGCCGGGCTCGCGGTCGACTTCCGCCGCTGGTTCGACCCGGCCCGGACGCTGCCGCGCACGGTCGAGCTGCCGGCCTACCCCTTCCAGCGGCGGCGTTACTGGCTGGCGCCGGACGAAGGCCGCCGCGAGCGGCACGCCGCCGGAGCCGGGGCCGGAACGCGCCCGGCCGGACACCCCCTGCTGACGGCGGCGGTCGAACTGGCCGACGGCGGCGTGGTGCTGAACGGCCGCCTGCCGGGCGGTGACGACGGGCACTGGCTCGGCGGCCACACGGTGGCGGGCGTGGGCCTGGTGCCCGGCGCCGTCCTCGTGGAGTGGGCGCTGCGAGCGGCCGACGAGGCGGGCGGGGCGCTGGAGGAGCTGCTGCTCCGTGCGCCGCTGGAACTCGACGGCGACGGGGACGTGCTGGCGCAGGTCGCGGTCGCGCCGCCGGACGCCTCGGGCCGCCGCGCGGTGACGGTCTCCTCGCGCCCGGCGGACGCGGACGGGGAGTGGACGCGTCACGCGGCCGGCACGCTGGTCCCGGCGGATGGCGAGGCGGCAGCGGCGGCCCCGGCCTGGCCGCCACCGGGCGCGGAGCCGGTGGAGATGGCCGGTCTCTACGAGCGGGCGGAGGCGCACGGCTACGGCTACGCGCCCGCGCTGCGCGGCGTACGGGCGCTGTGGCGGGACGGCGACGACCTGCTCGCGGAGGTCGTGCTGCCTGCGGAGGCCGGGGACGGGGCGGACGGCTTCGGCGTTCATCCGGTGCTGCTGGACGCCGCGTTGCAGCCCGCGCTGCTGACCGGGGCGGCGGACGACCGGCTGTGGCGGCCGTTCGCGTGGAGCGGCGTACGCCTGTGGGCGACCGGCGCCCGCGCGGCGCGCGTACGCCTGGCGCCGGTGGCGACGACGGACGACCGGGAGCTGCGGGTCGACGTCTGGGACGCGGCCGGGGCGCCGGTGCTGAGCGTTGCGTCGGTGGTGCTGCGCCCGCACGCCGCGCGGCAGGTGCGGGAGGCGAGCCGGGCGGCGGCGAGCGGGCTGTACGCCGTCGGCTGGGCGCCGGTGGCGCCCGGCGCCGAGGAGCCGCCGGACGACGCCGCCGGGACCGTGGCCGAACTCGGCGGGAACGGCCTCCCGGCGCTGCTGGCCGCGCTGGACGAGGGAACGCCCGCGCCCGGCATGGTGCTGTGGCGCCCGCCGGCGGACGGCAGCGCCGTGGCGGACGTGCTGGAGGCCTGGCTCGCCGAGCCGCGCCTGGCCGGCACCCGCCTGGCCGTGCTCACCCGGAACGCGGTGGCGGCGGGCGACGAGGACGAGCCGCCGGACCCGGCCGCCGCAGCGGTCTGGGGCCACGTGAGCGGCGTTCAGGCGGGCCAGGCCGGGCAGACCGGGCAGCCCAGTCGCCGCCTCACGCTGATCGACACCGACGGGAAGAAGTCCGCGGCCGAGGCCGTGGCGGCGGCGCCCGGCGAGCCGCGCGTCGCGCTGCGCGGCGGGCGGGTGCTCGCGCCACGCCTGACGCGCCACGTACCCGCCGCGGGCGGTGGGGCGTTCGGGCCCGGTGGCACCGTCCTCGTCACCGACGGGGGCGGGCCGCTCGCCGAGGCCGTCGCCGAGCACCTGGCGCGCGCGGCGGGCGTACGGCGGCTGCTGCTGGTGCGGTTCGGCGGTGAAGCCGCAGAGGGATCGGAACGCTGGGGCGCGCACGTGCGCGCCGTGGGCGTCGATCCGCGCGACGCCGGTGCGCTGGCGCGCGTGGTGGCGGACGTCGATCCGGGCCACCCGCTGACCGGCGTCGTCCACGTCGCCGGGCTGACCGCCGACGCGGCGGACGGCGCGGCGCTGTGGGCGCTGCACGAGGCGACCGCCGGCTTGCCGCTCGACCGGTTCGTGGTGCTGACGGACGGCGGCACGGCCTGGGACGGGCCGGTGAGCCCGGGGCGGGCGGCGGCAGCGGCGGTCGCCGACGCCGTCGTCGCCGCGCGGCGCCGGGCCGGGCTGCCGGGCGTGTCGGTGGCGTACGGCCCCTGGGCCGCCGCCGGTCAGGCCGGTGGCGCGCGCTGGGCCGGGCTCCTCGACGCCGACCACGGCCTCGCGCTGCTGCTGGCCGCCTGCCGCGCCGACCACCCCGCCCTGGTGGCGGCCGGCATCGACGCCCGCGTCCTGGCGTCCCGCCCCGCCCACGAACTGCCGGCCGCGCTGCGAGCGCTCGCGCCGGGCGGCCGGTCGCCGTCCCGGCGTCCGGTCGCCGCCGCGCCGCCCCCGGCCGCCGACGGCTGGGCCAGCCGCCTGACCGGCCTCGCGCCCGCCGAACGCCACCACGCCGTCCTCGACTTCGTACGGGGCCACGCCGCGACCGTGCTGCGCCAGGACGGCCCGGGTGCGGTGCGTTCCGACGCCTCCTTCAAGGAGCTCGGCTTCGACTCGGTGACCGCCGTCGAGCTGCGCGACCGGCTGGTGGCGGCCAGCGGGCTGCGGCTGCCGGCCGCCGTCGTCTTCCGCCACCCCACGCCCGAGTCGCTGGCGCGCCGCATCGAGGACCAGCTGGCGCCCGCCGAGCCCGCCGAGCCCGCCGAGCCCGCCGAGCCCGCCGGGGCCACCGAGCCCGCCGGGGCCACCGACAGCGCTCCCGACGGCAACGGCTCGCGGGCCGACGCCGCCGGGAAGCTGGCGTCCGCCTCGGCCGACGAGCTTCTCGACTTCATCGACAACGAGCTGGGCGTCCTCGCCGACGCCCGCACCCCATCCGCTGAAGGCCGGTGACGAACGACATGGTCAGCGAAGAGAAACTGGTCGAGTACCTGCGCCGGGTCACCACCGAGCTGCACGAGACCAGGTCCCGCCTGCGGGAGCTGGAGGACGCGCGGCACGAGCCGGTGGCGGTGGTCGCGATGTCCTGCCGCTTCGCCGGCGGCGTACGGTCGCCCGAGGAGCTGCGCGACTTCGTGCTCGCCGGCGGCGACGGCATCGGCGACTTCCCCGCCGACCGTGGCTGGCAGCTGGAGGGCCTCTTCCACCCCGACCCGGGCCACTACGGCACCAGCTACGTCAGCCAGGGCGGCTTCCTGCACGACGTGCCCGACTTCGACGCGGCGTTCTTCGGGATCAGCCCGCGCGAGGCGCTGGCCATGGACCCGCAGCAGCGGGTGCTGCTCGAACTGTCGTGGGAGGCGCTGGAGCGCGCCGGCATCGTGCCGGAGACGCTGCGCGCCAGCCGGACCGGCGTGTACGTGGGCGTGTCGAGCGAGGACTACATCTCCGGCATGCCGCGCGTCCCCGACGGCTACGAGGGCTACGCCACCACCGGCAGTCTCACCAGCATCATCTCCGGCCGCGTCGCGTACACCCTCGGCCTGGAAGGCCCGGCCGTCACCGTGGACACGGCGTGCTCGTCGTCGCTGGTGGCCATCCACCTGGCGGCGCAGGCGCTGCGGGCCGGCGAGTGCTCGCTGGCCCTGGCGGGCGGCGTCACGGTGCTGTCGACGCCGCTGATGTTCACCGAGTTCTGCCGCCAGCGGGCGCTGTCGCCCGACGCGCGGTGCAAGCCGTTCGCCGCGGCGGCCGACGGCACGGGCTTCTCCGAGGGCGCGGGCGTGCTGGTGCTGGAGCGGCTGTCGGACGCCCGCCGCAACGGGCACGAGGTGCTGGCGGTGCTGCGCGGCTCGGCCATCAATCAGGACGGCGCCTCCAACGGGCTGACCGCGCCCAACGACGTGGCGCAGGAGAACGTGATCCGGGACGCGCTGGCGACGGCCGGGCTGGCGGGCGGCGACGTGGACATGGTCGAGGCGCACGGCACCGGCACCCGCCTCGGCGACCCGATCGAGGCGGAGGCGCTGCTGGCGACGTACGGTCAGGGGCGGCCGGAGGAGCGGCCGCTGTGGCTGGGCTCGATCAAGTCGAACATCGGCCACACGCACGCCGCCGCCGGGGTCGCGGGCGCGATCCACACCGTGATGGCCCTGCGCGACGGCCAGCTGGCCCCGACGCTGCACATCGACGAGCCGACCCCGCACGTCGACTGGAGCGACGGCACCGTGCGGCTGCTGACGGAGCCCCGGGAGTGGCCGGAGACCGGCAGGCCGCGGCGGGCAGCGGTGTCGTCCTTCGGCGTCTCCGGCACCAACGCACACGCGATCCTGGAGCAGGCGCCCGACCCGGCCCCGGACGAGGACGCCGAACGCCGCGAGCGGCCGGGCGTGGTGGCCTGGCCGGTCTCGGCGCGGAGCGAGGCGGCGCTGCGGGACCAGGCCGCGCGGCTCGCGGCGTACCTCACGCGGCGGGCGCCGGACGCCGCCGACGTGGGCTGGTCGCTTGCCACCCGCCGCACGGCGTTCGAGCACCGGGCCGTGGTGGTGGGCCGGGACCGGGCCGGGCTGCTGGCCGGCCTCGCGGGCCTGGCGGACGGCGAGCCCGGCCCGGCCGTGGTGCGCGGCGTGGCCGGCGAGGTCGGCGCGGGACCGGTCATGGTCTTCCCCGGGCAGGGCTCGCAGTGGCGCGGCATGGGCGTCGAACTCCTCGACACCTCCCCCGTCTTCGCCGAACGCGTCGCCGCCTGCGAGCGCGCCCTGGCCGCGCACGTCGACTGGTCGCTGACCGACGTGCTGCGCGGCGCGCCCGGCGCGGCGGACATCGGCCGGGTCGACGTCGTGCAGCCGGTGCTGTGGGCGGTGATGGTGTCGCTGGCGGCGGTGTGGGAGTCGTATGGCGTGCGTCCGGCGGCGGTCGTCGGCCACTCGCAGGGCGAGATCGCCGCCGCCTGCGTCGCGGGCGCGATGACGCTTCACGACGGCGCGCGCGTGGTCGCGCTGCGCGCCCGGGCGTTGCGCGCGCTGGCCGGGGACGGTGCCATGGCGTCGCTCGGCTGCGGCGTCGAGGACTCCCGGGAGCTGGCCGCCGCGCACGCGCCCGAGGTGACGGTCGCGGCGGTGAACGGCCCGTCGTCCACGGTGGTGTCGGGCTCGCCGGAGCAGGTGGCGAAGCTGGTGGCCGCCGCGCAGGCGGACGGCCTGCGGGCGCGTGCCATCGACGTGGACTACGCCTCGCACGGCCCGCAGGTCGACCGCATCGAGGGCGAGCTGGCCGAGGTGCTGGCGGGCGTGTCGGGCGCCACCTCCCCGGTGACGTTCTACTCGACGGTGACGGGCGGCCGGATGGACGCCGCCGGCCTGGACGCCGGCTACTGGTTCACCAACCTGCGGCAGCCGGTGCGCTTCGCGGACGCGATCGACGCCCTGCTGGCCGACGGCTACCGGGTGTTCGTCGAGGCCAGCGCGCACCCGGTGCTGGTGCCGGGGATGCAGGAGTGCTTCGAGGCGGCGGGCGACGCGGGCGCGGCGGCCACCGCGCTGGGCACGCTGCGCCGCGACGAGGGCGGCCCCGAGCGGCTCTGCCGGGCGCTGGCGGAGGCGCACGTCGCGGGCGCGCCCGTCGGCTGGGACGCCTGGTTCGCGGCCGGACGCGCGGTGCCGCTGCCGCCGTACGCCTTCCAGCGGGAGCGGTACTGGCTGCCGACCGAGCCGGGCGCGGCTGGTGACGGCGCGGCGGTCATCGCGGGCGGCGGGCTGACCCCGGTCGGGCACGCGCTGCTGCCCGTGGCGGTGCGGCTGCCGGACGGCGGGCTGGTGCTCAACGGGCGGCTGCCGGAGGCGGGGCGGGCGGGCTGGCTGGGCGAACACCTGGTCGCGGGCGTCGCGCTGCTGCCCGGCACGGTGCTGGTGGAGTGGGTGCTGCGGGCGGCCGACGAGGCCGGGTGCGCGGGCGTGGAGGAGATGGCGCTCCAGGTGCCGGTGGCGCTGCCGGCGTCGGGCGGGCTCGTGGTTCAGGTCGTCGTGGACGCCGCCGACGCCGAGGGGCGGCGCGCGGTGCGGATCCACTCCCGTCCCGAGGAGGACGCCGGGCGGCCGGACGCGTGGATCTGCCACGTCTCCGGCACGCTGCTGGTGGGCGAGCCCGCACCCCCGCGCGGCCTGGACGGCGCGTGGCCGCCGCCGGGCGCGCGGCCGGTGCCGGTGGACGGCTTCTACGAGCGGGCCCAGGCGGCGGGTTACGGCTACGGCGCCTCCTACCGCGGCCTGCGCGGCGTGTGGTGGGACGGCGAGGACACCCTGGCGGAGGTGGTGCTGCCGGAGGAGGCCGCCGGGCAGGTCGGCGGCTTCGGCGTCCACCCGGCGTTGCTCGACGCGGCGATGCAGCCGGTGCTGCTGGCCGGGCACCTGGACGACGCCGCGGGCGCGGCCGGGTCGGTGCTGCTGCCGTTCATCTGGAGCGGGGTGTCCCTGTGGGCGGGCGGCGCGACCCGGGTCAGGGTCCGGCTGTCGCGGCTTCCTGGCGACGTGCTGCGGGTGCTGGTGGCGGACGCGACGGGCGCGCCGGTGCTGAGCGCGGAGGCGGTCGCGCTGCGCGAGACCAGCGTCGAGCAGCTGCGGGCGGCCAGCCGCGCGCGCGGCGCGCACGGGCTGTACGCCGTCGAGTGGACGCAGCCGGGCCCCCAGGCGGGGGCGGAGCCGGTGTCGGTGGCGGTGCTCGGCGACGGCCTGCCGGAGCTGACCGGCGCGGAGCGCCACGAGGGCGTCGAGGCGCTGTTCAACGCCGTGGCGGCGGGCGCCGCCATGCCGGACGTCGTGGTGGCGGAGGCCATCACCGGCCAGGACCCGGCCGGCGCCGGCACCGGCCTGGCCGCCGTCCGGCGGACCCTGACGCTGCTTCAGACCTGGCTGGCGCGGGCCGGGGACGAGAACGCCACACGGCTGGCCGTCGTCACGCGGTCGGCGATGCGGGCCGGGGACGCCGCCGGCACCGAGCCGGTCGACCCGGCAGCCGCCGCGGTCTGGGGCCTCGTCCGCAGCGCACAGACAGAACAGCCGGGCCGCTTCCTCCTCCTCGACCTCCCCGCCGACACCACGAGCCTCACGGCGGACGACACCGACGGCAACGCCACCGCCAAGGCCAGCGGCACGAGCCTCACCGCCCACAACAAGACAGACAGCACTCCCCCCGCCGCCGCGCTGCTCAACGCCCTGCGCGCAGCAGCCTGCGCAGCAGAACCGCAGCTCGCGCTGCGCGCCGGGCGCGCGCTCGTGCCGCGCATGGCGCGGGCGGACGGCGAGGCGGAGGCGGAGCTGGCGCCGCCGGCGGGCGAGCGTGCCTGGCGCGTCACGGCGGGCGGCGGCGGCACGGGCCCCGACGACCTGCGGGCCGAGGCGAGCCCCCGGGCCGCCGCCCCGCTCGCCCCCGGCCAGGTGCGGATCGCCGTCCGCGCCGCCGGCCTCAACTTCCGGGACGCGCTGATCACCCTCGGCATGTACCCGGACGCCGCCGCGACCATCGGCAGCGAGGGCGCCGGCATCGTCACCGAGGTCGCCGGCGGAGTCACCGGGCTGGCCGCCGGCGACCGCGTGATGGGCCTGTTCGACGACGCCTTCGGCCCGCTGGCGGTGGCCGACGCCCGCATGGTCGCACCCGTGCCGGACGGCTGGGGCTTCCGGGAGGCCGCCGCCGCGCCGGTGGCGTTCCTCACCGCCTGGTACGCGCTGGTGGAGCTGGGCGGGCTGCGCTCCGGCGAGACTGTCCTGATCCACGGCGCCGCCGGCGGCGTCGGCATGGCCGCCGTGCAGGTCGCCCGCCACCTCGGCGCCGAGGTCTACGCCACCGCCAGCCCGGCCAAGCACGGCGTGCTTCAGGCCATGGGCATCGACGCCGACCACCGCGCCTCCTCGCGCGACCTCCACTTCGAGAACGCCTTCCCTCGCATGGACGTCGTCCTCAACAGCCTCGCCGGTGACTTCACCGACGCCTCGCTCCGGCTCCTCCGCGACGGCGGCCGGTTCGTCGAGATGGGCAAGACCGACCTCCGCGACCCCGAGCAGGTCGCGCGGGGGCACGCGGGCGCCGCGTACCGGGCGTTCGACCTGATCGCGGACGCGGGCCCCGAGCGCATGGGGCGGCTGCTGGCCGCGCTGGGCGAGCGGTTCGCCTCGGGGGCATTCACGCCGCTGCCCGTCACCGCCTGGCGGCTCGGCCAGGCCCGGCAGGCGCTGCGGCACCTCGCGCAGGCCCGCCACACCGGGAAGCTCGTGCTGGACGTGGAGAAGGCCGCGCCCCCGCTCGACCCGGCCGGCACCGTGCTGCTGACCGGCGGCACCGGCACCCTCGGCGGCCTGATCGCCGAGCACCTGGTGCGCGCCCACGGCGTGCGGCACCTGCTGCTGCTCAGCCGACGCGGCCCCGACGCCCCCGGCGCGGCGGAACTGACCGACCGGCTGGCCTCGCTGGGCGCGGAGGTGCGGCTTGTCGCGGCGGACGCGGGGGACGCCGCCGCCGTACGGGAGGCCGTCGCGGGCGTCGACCCGGCGCACCCGCTGACCGGCGTGGTCCACGCGGCGGGCGTCACCGCCGACGCGATGCTGCCCGCCCAGGACGCCGAACGCCTCGCCGAGGTGTGGTCGGCCAAGGCGGCGGCAGCGGCCCACCTGCACGCCGCGACCGCCGGGATGCCGCTGGGCATGTTCGTGCTGTGCTCGTCCTTCGCCTCGACCCTCGGCACCCCGGGGCAGGCCAACTACGCCGCCGCCAACGCGTTCTGCGACGCCCTGGTGGAGCGGCGGCACGCCGAGGGCCTGCCGGGCGTCTCGGTGAGCTGGGGCCTGTGGGCCGCCGCGAGCGGGCTCACCGGCGGGCTGACCGAGGCGGACGTGGCGCGCATCGCGCGGCAGGGCATCGTGCCCACCAGCACCGAGGAGGGCGGCGAGCTGTTCGACGCGGCCCTGAAGCACGGGCGGCCCGCGCTGCTCGCGCTGAACCTCGACCCGCGCGCCCTGGCCGCGCAGCCGCCGGCGGCCCTGCCCGCACCGCTGCGGGGGCTGGCGTCCGCCGCCCGCTCGGCGAGCGGGGCGGCGCGGCCGACGGCCGCGGGCGGCGGTGCCGGAGCCGGGAACGCCAGCGGCGTCGAGGACTGGGCGGCGCGGCTGGCCAGCCTGTCGGTCGCGGAGCAGCGGCGGCTGATGACGGAGCTGGTACGGCGGCACGCCGCGACCGTGCTCGGGCACGCCGATCCGGCCGCCGTGCCCGCCGACGCGGCGTTCAAGGAGCTGGGGTTCGACTCGCTGACCGCCGTCGAGCTGCGCAACCGCGTCACCGCCGCGACCGGCCTGCGGCTGCCGGCCACCGTCATCTTCGACTACCCGGAGGCCGTGGCCCTGGCCGAGCACCTGCGGACGCAGCTGGCCCCGGCCGCCGCTCCGCGGCCGGCGGACGTCTACGCGCCGGTGCTCGGCCAGCTCACCGGTCTTGAGGAGACGCTGGCCGCCCTGGGCGCCGCGGCGGGTGCGAACGGCGACGGCGGCGGCCCGGCCGCGGTGACGGAGCGCCTGGAGTCGCTCCTCGCCGCGTGGAAGGCGGCCCACGCCGCCGCACCGGGCGCCGACGGCACCGGCCGCGCGGCGGACCGCCTCCAGGCCGCGACCACGGACCAGGTCCTGGACTTCATCGACAAGGAACTCGGAGTGCAATGAGCCCCAGCGAGGCGACGGAAGAGAAGCTGGTCGACTACCTCAAGCGGGTCGCCGCCGATCTGCACGACACCCGGGCACGCCTGCGCGAGGTGGAGGACGGGCAGCACGAGCCGGTGGCCATCGTCGCGATGGCCTGCCGGTACCCGGGCGGGGCCGCCTCGCCCGAGGAGCTGTGGGACCTCGTCGCCGGCCGCCGGCATGCGATGACGGCGTTCCCCGCCAACCGCGGCTGGGACCTGGAGCGGCTGTTCCACCCCGACCCCGGCCACGCGGGCACCACCTACGCCCGCGAGGGCGGGTTCCTGCACGACGCGGACCTGTTCGACCCGGAGTTCTTCGGCATCAGCCCGCGCGAGGCGGCGGCGGTCGACCCGCAGCAGCGGCTGCTGCTCGAAGTGGCGTGGGAGACGCTGGAGCGGGCGGGCATCGACCCGGTGTCGCTGAAGGGCGCGCCCGTCGGCGTGTACGCCGGGACGGCGCTGCCCGGCTTCGGCACGCCACACGTCGACCCGGCCGCCGAGGGCTACCTCGTCACCGGCAACGCGCCCAGCGTGCTGTCGGGGCGGGTGGCGTACACCCTGGGCCTGGAAGGCCCGGCGGTGACGGTCGACACCGCCTGCTCCTCCTCGCTGGTGGCGATGCACCTGGCGGCGCAGGCGCTGCGCGGCGGCGAGTGCGACCTGGCGCTCGCCGGCGGCGTGACGGTCATGACGACGCCGTACGTCTTCACCGAGTTCGCGCGGCAGCGCGGCCTGGCGGCCGACGGCCGCTGCAAGGCGTTCGCCGAGGCGGCCGACGGCACGGCGTTCGCCGAGGGCGTGGGCCTGCTGCTGCTGGAACGCCTCTCCGACGCCCGCCGCAACGGCCACCGCGTGCTGGCCGTCATCCGCGGCTCCGCCATCAACCAGGACGGCGCCAGCAACGGCCTCACCGCCCCCAACGGCCTGTCGCAGCAGCGCGTCATCCGCGCGGCCCTCGCCAGCGCCCGCCTCTCCCCCGCCGACGTCGACGCGGTCGAGGCGCACGGCACCGGCACCACCCTCGGCGACCCGATCGAGGCGCAGGCGCTGCTGGCGACGTACGGCCAGGACCGCCCCGCCGAACGCCCGCTGCTGCTCGGCGCGATCAAGCCCAACATCGGCCACACCCAGGGCGCCGCCGGGGTCGCGGGCGTCATCAAGATGGTCATGGCGATGCGGCACGCCGCGCTGCCGCCCCTGCCGCACGACGGCCCGCCGACGCCCGTCGTCGACTGGGACAGCGGCGCGGTGCGGCTGCTGGCCGGGCCCGAGCCGGTGCCGTGGCGGCCGGGCGACCGGCGGCGGCGGGCGGGTGTCTCGTCGTTCGGCATCAGCGGCACCAACGCCCACCTGATCCTGGAGGAGGCCCCGGAAGAGCCCGCCCCCGAGGAGGCCCGAGGGCCCCGGCCGCCGCGCGCCGCGGCCACGGTGCCGTGGGTGGTCTCCGCGCGTGGCGCGGCTTCGCTGCCCGCGCAGGCCGCCGCCCTGGCGGAGCACGTGGCCGCGCACCCGGACGTGCCGGTCGAGGACCTCGGCTGGTCGCTGGCGGCCGGCCGCGCGGCGCTCGACCACCGGGCGGTGGTACTGGGCGCGGACCGCGCGGAGCTGTGCGCCCGCCTCGCCGAGCTGGCGGACGGCGACGCGGGACACCCCGACGTGGTGCGGGCGGCCGGCCCGGCGCGCCTGGGCGGCAGCGCCTTCCTCTTCACCGGGCAGGGCAGCCAGCGCCCCGGCATGGGCGCGGAACTGTACGCCGCGTACCCGGCGTTCGCCGCCGCCTTCGACGCGGCGTGCGCGGCGCTCGACCCGCACCTGCGCCTCGCCCGCCCGCTGCGCGAGCTGGTGTTCGCGGCCGGCGCCGCCGGTGCGGCGGACGAGCTGCACCGCACGGACGCGACCCAGGCCGCGCTGTTCGCCGTCGAGGTCGCCCTCTACCGGCTGGTGGAGTCCTTCGGCGTGGCCCCCGGCTACCTCGCGGGCCACTCCGTCGGCGAGATCGCCGCGGCACACGTCGCGGGCGTGATGTCGCTGACGGACGCCGCCCGCCTGGTCGCCGCCCGGGGACGGCTGATGGCGGCGCTGCCGGCCGGCGGCGCGATGGCGGCCGTGGAGGCGCCGGAGGCGGAGGTCGCGCCGCTGCTGGCCGGGCGTGAGGACCGGGTGGCCATCGCGGCCGTCAACGCGCCGGAGTCGGTCGTCGTCTCGGGCGACGAGGACGCGGTCGAGGAGGTCGTCCGCACGCTGCGGGAGCGCGGGCGCCGCACCAAGCGGCTGAAGGTCAGCCACGCGTTCCACTCGCCGCGCATCGACCCGATGCTGGCGGAGTTCCGGCGGGTCGCGGCCTCGCTGACGTACGCCCCGCCGCGCATCGCCGTCGTCTCCAACGTCACCGGCGCCCTCGCCGGCGCCGAGCAGCTGTGCGAGCCCGACTACTGGGTGCGGCACGCCCGGCAGCCCGTCCGCTTCCGCGACGGCATCGCGGCGCTGCGCGCCGAGGGCGTCACCCGCTTCCTGGAGCTGGGCCCGGACGCCGTGCTGACGGCGATGGCGCGGGACTGCCTGGGGGACGGCGCGGCCGAGACGGTCCTGGCCACGGCGCTGCGTGGCGGCCGGGACGAGACCCGCACGCTGCTGACGGCCCTGGCCCTGCTCCACGTGGACGGCGAGGGCGTCGACTTCACCGCCGCGTTCCCGCCCGGCGCCTCGGCCACCGAGCTGCCCACGTACCGCTTCGACCGCCGCCGCTACTGGCGTGACGCCCCGCAGCCGGAGGCGGATGTCCGCGCGGCGGGCCTTGAGGAGAGCGACCACCCGCTGCTGCGGGCCGCGCTGGAACCGGCGGACGGCGGGCTGCTGCTGACGGGGCGGCTGTCGCTGGCCGGGCAGCCGTGGCTGGCCGACCACGCCATCGTGGACGCCGTGCCGCTGCCCGGCACCCTCTTCGTGGAGCTGGCGCTGCGCGCCGGGGAACGGGCGGGCTGCGCGGGCATCGAGGACCTGACGCTGGAGACGCCGCTGCTGATGCCGCCGACCGGGGCGGTCGACGTGCAGGTCGCGATGGGCGCGGCCGAGCCGTCGGGGCGGCGCGCCCTCACGGTCTACTCACGTCCCGCCGAGGACGCGGACGGGGCGGACGCCGGCTCCGGCGTCCCGCCGTCCGCCCCGTGGCGGCGGCACGCGACCGCGACGCTCGCCACCGCTCCCAGCCCGGACCCGGCCCCGGACCCGGCCGCGTGGCCGCCGCCCGGCGCGGTCGCGGTCGACGTCGACGCGCTGTACGAGCGCCTGGCAGGCGAAGGCTACCGCTACGGCCCGGCGTTCACCGGGCTGCGCGCCGCCTGGCGGCTGGGCGAGGAGATGTACGCCGAGGTGGCGCTCGGCCCCGGCGAGCGCGGCGACGCCGCCCGGTACGCGCTCCACCCCGCGCTGCTGGACGCGGCGCTGCACCCGATCGGCGAGCTGTTCACGGGCGAGGACCAGGCGGGCGGCGCGCCCGGCACGGTCCGGTTGCCGTTCTCCTTCGGCGGGCTGCGGGTCGTGGCGGGCGGCGCGTCCCGGCTGCGTGTGCGGACCACGCCGACCGGCACGGACAGCGTGACGCTGCGGCTGTCCGACGAGGCGGGCGCCGAGGTCGCCACGATCGAGAGCCTGACGCTGCGGACCGTCCCGGCCGAGCGGTGGCGGTCGGCGACGGCCACGCCCGGCGGGCCGCTGCCGCTGTACCGGCTGGAGTGGGAGCCGTTCGCGCTTCCCGCCGCGCCGCCCGAGGCCGGCGCCGACGTGCTCCTGACCGGCGAACTTCCCACCGCGATGCGCCTGACGCGCCACCCCGGCGCGACCGGCGGTCTGATCCTGCTGAGCGTCGGCACCACCGACACCACCGAGGGGGACGCCGAGCCGCCCGCACGGGTCCGCGCCGCCGCGCACGGCGTTCTCGCGCCGCTGCGCGAGGTGCTGTCGGACGACGCCGACGCCCGCCTCGCCGTCCTCACCACCGGCGCTGTCGCGACAGGCCCCAGCGACGCGCCGCCCGGGCTGGCGGGCGCCGCGGTCTGGGGCCTGCTGCGCGCCGCCCAGGCCGAACACCCCGACCGCATCGTCCTGGTCGACACCGACGACACCCCCGCCTCCCGCGCCGCACTGCCCGCCGCCATCACCGCCGCCGAGCCGCACCTCGCGCTGCGCGAGGGGCAGGCGTACGCGCCCCGCCTCGTCCGAGCCCCTCTCCCCGAGCAGACGCCGCCGCCCCCGCTCGACCCCGCGGGCACGGTCCTCGTCACCGGCGGCACCGGCTCCCTCGGGCGGCTGGTCGCCCGCCACCTCGCCGAGGCACACGGCGCCCGCCACCTGCTGCTGGTCAGCCGGAGCGGCCCGGCCGCCGACGGCATCGAGGCGTTCGCCGCCGAACTGGCCGAGCTGGGCGCCGAGGTGCGCGTCGCGTCCTGCGACATCACCGACCCCGAGGCCCTGGCCGCGCTGCTCGACGCCATCCCCGGCGCCCATCCGCTGACCTCCGTCGTCCACACGGCGGGCGTCCTCGACGACGGCCTCGTCACCTCCCTCACGCCCGGGCAGCTGGAGGCCGTGCTCGCGCCGAAGGTGGACGCCGCCTGGCACCTGCACCGGCTGACGCGGGACGCCGGCCTCGCCTCCTTCGTCCTCTTCTCCTCCGCCGCCTCCGTACTGGGCAACGGCGGGCAGGGCAACTACGGCGCGGCGAACGCGTTCCTCAACGCCCTGGCCGAGCGCGTCCGCGGCGACGGCACCCGCGCCGCCTCGCTGGCCTGGGGCCTGTGGGGCGGCGGGGCGGGCATGACGGAGCACCTGGCCACCGCCGACCTGGCGCGGATGGCGCGCTCGGGCACCGCGGCGATGCCGCCGGAGCAGGGTCTCGCGCTGTTCGACGCGGCGCTCGCGACCGGCGACGCCGTGCTGGTGCCCGCCAGGTTCGACCTCGGCGTGCTGCGCGAGCAGGCCGCCGCCGGGACCCTGCCGCCGCTGCTGCGCCGCCTCGTACGCGCGCCCGCGCGCGCCGCCGTGGCAGCCGTGGCAGCCGTCCAGGAGCCGTCCTCGCTCGCCGGGCGGCTCGCGGGGCTGCCCGAGGCCGAGCAGGACAAGCTCATCGGCGCGGTGCTGCGCGGCCGGATCGCGGCCGTGCTGGCGCACCCCGAGCCGGAGTCCATCGAGCTGGGCCGCACCTTCCAGCAGCTGGGCCTCGACTCGCTGACCGCGCTGGAGCTGCGCAACGCCCTCCACGCCGCGACCGGCGTACGCCTGCCCGCCACCGCCATCTTCGACTACCCGACGCCCGAGACGCTGATCGGCCACCTGCGTACCGAACTCCTCGGCGCCGCACCCGCCATCGCCGCCCCGGCCCCCTCGCCGACGCGGAACGCCGACGACCAGGACCCGGTCGTGGTCGTCGGCATGGCCTGCCACTACCCCGGCGACGTCCACTCCCCCGACGATCTGTGGCGGCTGGTGGCCGACGGCGTCGACGCCATCGGCCCGTTCCCGCAGGACCGCGGCTGGGACGTCGCGGAGCTGTACGACCCCGACCCCGAGCGGACCGGCAAGAGCTACACCAGCCAGGGCGGATTCCTGCGCGACGCGGCGCTGTTCGACGCCGGGTTCTTCGGGATCAGCCCGCGCGAGGCGCTGGCCACCGACCCGCAGCAGCGGCTGCTGCTGGAGACGGCGTGGCAGGCGTTCGAGCACGCCCGCATCGACCCGGCCACGCTGCGCGGCAGCCGGACGGCGGTGATCACCGGAATCATGTACGACGACTACGGGTCACGGTTCCTCGGCCGGATACCCGAGGGCTACGAGGGCCAGATCATGACCGGCAGCACGCCGAGCGTGGCGTCCGGCCGGGTGGCGTACACCTTCGGGCTGGAGGGCCCGACCCTGACCGTGGACACCGCCTGTTCCTCCTCGCTGGTGGCGATGCACCTGGCGGCGCAGGCGCTGCGCGGCGGCGAGTGCGACCTGGCGCTCGCCGGCGGCGTGACCGTGATGGCGACGCCGAACACCTTCGTGGAGTTCTCGCGGCAACGCGGCCTGGCGGCCGACGGCCGGTGCAAGCCGTTCGCCGCCACGGCCGACGGCACGGGGTGGGGCGAAGGCGCCGGCCTGCTGGTGCTGGAACGTCTCTCCGACGCCCGCCGCAACGGCCATCGGGTACTCGCTGTCCTGCGCGGCTCCGCCATCAACCAGGACGGCGCCAGCAACGGCCTCACCGCCCCCAACGGCCCCTCCCAGCAGCGCGTCATCCGCGCCGCCCTCGCCAGCGCGGGCCTTGCGCCGGGCGACATCGACGCCGTGGAGGCGCACGGCACCGGCACCACGCTCGGCGACCCGATCGAGGCGCAGGCCCTGCTCGCCACCTACGGCCAGGGCCGCCCCGACGAGCACCGGCCGGTGTGGCTGGGCTCGATCAAGTCCAACATCGGCCACACCCAGGCCGCGGCGGGCGCGGCCGGCGTCATCAAGATGATCATGGCCATGCGGCACGGCGTACTGCCGCCCACCCTGCACGTGAACGAGCCCTCCCCCCACGTCGACTGGGAGAGCGGCAACGTCCGGCTACTGACGGAACCCGCCGACTGGCCGGAGACCGGCGCGCGTCCCCGCCGCGCCGCCGTCTCCTCCTTCGGCATCTCGGGCACCAACGCCCACCTCATCCTCGAACAGGGCCCCGACGAGACACCCGCCGAGGCCCCGGCCGCCACGCCCGGCCTCGTACCCTGGCCGCTCTCCGCCCGCAGCGAGGAGGCACTGCGCGCCCAGGCCACCCGCCTGGCCGACTGGCTGGACGGTGCCGACGCCCCGGCGCCCCTCGCCGACACGGGCCGGTCGCTGGCCACGACGCGCTCGGCCTTCGAACGCCGCGCGGTCGTCCTCGGCAGTGACGACCGGGAGATGGCCGAGGCCCTCAACGCCCTGGCCCTGGGCGCGCCTCACCCCAACCTGGTCACGCACGCCGCCGACGCTCTCGCCCCCGGGAAGGGCCAGACGGTGTTCCTGTTCTCGGGTCAGGGGAGTCAGCGCCCTGGTATGGGGGCGGGGTTGTACGCGCGTTTCCCGGTCTTCGCGGAGGCGTTCGACGAGG
>NZ_JBIRSJ010000034.1:0-66402 GCF_044334165.1 Streptomyces sp. NPDC020845
CATGGTGCTGCGCCTCGGCTACGGCCCACCAGGCCCCAGAACACCACGACGCCCGACCCGCCACACACTCGACATCCAGCCCTGACCACGTGTGCGCCGCGCGGAGAGTCGGCGATACCGGAAGGTGTCCGGCCCGCCGACTCCCCGCGCGTTTTCACCTTTCGGAATGAACCCCTCAGCTCTTCGCCGCAAGAGCCTTGAGGGCGATGTTCAGCTCGAGGACGTTCACCCGGGGCTCGCCGATGAAGCCGAGGGTGCGGCCCTCGACATGGTCGTCGACCAGCTTCTGCACCCGGGCGACGGACAGGCCGTTCTTCTCGGCGACACGGTGGACCTGGAGGTCGGCGTAGTCCCGGGAGATGTCCGGGTCCAGGCCCGATCCGGAGGAGGTCACCGCGTCGGCGGGCACATCGGAGCGCTGGACCTTGTAGCCGGCCACCGAGTTGTCCTTGGCGACGGCGGCCTTGGCGTCCTTCACCCACTGGACGAGCTCTTCGTTGTCCGCGGAGCGGTTGGTGGCGCCGGAGAGGATGAGCTTGTACTGGGTGTTGACGCTGTTGCTGCCGAGGCCGTTCTGTGGGCGGCCCTGGAACCACTTCAGGTCCGCGTCCGGTGTCTCCTGCCCCTTCTTCAGCGGCAGGTTGTAGGCCTGCCCGATCAGGGACGAGCCGACGACCTTGCCGTCCGCCTTGATCTCGGAGCCGTTCGCCTTGTCGTGGAACAGGCCCTGGGCGATGCCGGTGATGACCAGCGGATAGATGACGCCCGTCACCAGGGTCAGCATGAGGAGGGCGCGCAGGCCCGCGCCCAGCAACCGGGCGCTGTTCGTCAGGGAGTTGTTCATGTCCTTCAGCCGATCCCGGGGATGAGCGAGATGAGCAGGTCGATGATCTTGATGCCGATGAACGGCGCGACGAGCCCGCCGAGGCCGTAGATGGCCAGGTTTCGGCGGAGCATCTTGTCGGCGCTGACCGGGCGGTACTGCACACCGCGCAGGGCGAGCGGCACCAGCGCGATGATGATCAGCGCGTTGAAGATGACCGCGGACAGGATCGCGGAGTCGGGCGAGGACAGGCCCATGATGTTGAGCTTGTCCAGACCCGGGTAGACCGCCGCGAACAGCGCCGGGATGATCGCGAAGTACTTGGCGACGTCATTGGCGATGGAGAACGTCGTCAAGGCGCCCCGGGTGATGAGGAGTTGCTTGCCGATCTCGACGATCTCGATGAGCTTGGTCGGGTTGGAGTCGAGGTCGACCATGTTGCCGGCCTCCTTGGCGGCCGACGTACCCGTGTTCATCGCGACGCCGACGTCCGCCTGCGCCAGCGCGGGCGCGTCGTTCGTGCCGTCGCCGGTCATCGCGACCAGCTTGCCGCCCGCCTGCTCACGCTTGATGAGCGCCATCTTGTCCTCGGGGGTGGCCTCGGCGAGGAAGTCGTCGACGCCTGCCTCCTCGGCGATGGCCTTGGCCGTCAGCGGGTTGTCGCCGGTGATCATGACGGTCTTGATGCCCATGCGGCGGAGTTCGTCGAACCGCTCGCGCATGCCCTCCTTGACGACGTCCTTGAGGTGGATGACGCCGAGAATCCGGGCGTCGCCTTTCCCGTTCGGAGCGGCATCGTGGACCGCGACCAGCAGCGGCGTACCGCCCGCCTCGGAGATCCGGCCCGCGATCTGATCCGCGTCCTGGGCGACCGTACCGCCCTGTTCCCGGACCCAGGCGATGACCGAGCCGGCCGCGCCCTTGCGGACCTTTCTGCCGTCGACGTCGACGCCCGACATACGGGTCTGGGCGGTGAAGGCGATCCACTCGGCGTCGGCCAGTTCGCCCTGGTGCCGTTCGCGCAGCCCGTACCTCTCCTTGGCGAGGACGACGATGGAACGGCCCTCGGGGGTCTCGTCGGCCAGCGACGACAGCTGCGCGGCGTCCGCGACCTCGGCCTCTGTGGTGCCGCGCACCGGTACGAACTCCGCCGCCTGACGGTTGCCGAGCGTGATGGTGCCGGTCTTGTCGAGCAGCAGTGTGGAGACGTCACCGGCGGCCTCGACGGCCCGCCCGGACATGGCGAGCACATTGCGCTGGACCAGGCGGTCCATACCGGCGATGCCGATCGCGGAGAGCAGCGCGCCGATCGTGGTCGGGATCAGGCAGACCAGCAGGGCCACCAGGACGACCATGGTCAGATGCTTATGCGCGTAGTCGGCGAACGGCGGCAGCGTGGCGCAGGCGAGGAGGAACACGATCGTCAAGGACGCGAGCAGGATGTTCAGCGCGATCTCGTTGGGCGTCTTCTGCCGGGCGGCGCCCTCGACGAGGTTGATCATCCGGTCGATGAAAGTCTCGCCGGGCTTCGTCGTGATCTTGACGACGATGCGGTCGGAGAGCACCTTCGTCCCGCCGGTGACGGCGCTGCGGTCGCCGCCCGACTCGCGGATGACGGGTGCGGACTCGCCGGTGATGGCCGACTCGTCCACCGAGGCGACGCCCTCGACGACATCGCCGTCACCGGGGATGATGTCGCCCGCCTCGCAGACGACCAGGTCGCCGATCCTCAGCTCGGTGCCGGGCACGCGCTCCTCCGCGGAGCCGCTGAGCCGGCGCGCGACCGTGTCGGTCTTCGCCTTGCGCAGGGTGTCGGCCTGTGCCTTGCCGCGGCCCTCCGCGACGGCCTCCGCGAGGTTCGCGAAGATCACGGTCAGCCACAGCCAGGCGCTGATCGCCCAGCCGAACCAGTCGGTCGGATCCAGACACGCGAAGACCGTCGTCAGGACCGAGCCGACCAGCACCACGAACATCACGGGCGATTTGACCATCACCCGCGGGTCGAGCTTGCGGATGGCGTCCGGCAGTGACTTGACGAGTTGCCCGGGGTCGAACAGACCGGCGCCGACACGGCCCTCGGCGGGCCGGTGACCGGTGGGTACGTCGCTGTGCGGCGCCCGGGTCGGAGTGGCTGTGGACATCGGTTCCTCGAGTTTCTTCATGTCCGTGGTCATGCCGCCATCCCCTCGGCGAGCGGCCCCAGCGCGAGCGCCGGGAAGTACGTCAGACCGGTGATGATCAGAATCGCCCCCACCAGCAGACCGGTGAACAGCGGCTTCTCGGTGCGCAGGGTGCCCGCGGTGGCCGGTACGGGCTTCTGTTCCGCCAGCGAGCCCGCCAGCGCCAGTACGAACACCATCGGCACGAACCGGCCGAGCAGCATCGCGATGCCGATCGTGGTGTTGAACCACTGCGTGTCCGCGTTCAGGCCGGCGAAGGCCGAACCGTTGTTGTTGGCACCGGAGGTGTAGGCGTAAAGGATCTCGGAGAACCCGTGTGCCCCGCTGTTCGTCATGGAGTTCTGCGGGGTCGGCAGGGCCATCGCCGCGGCCGTGAAGATCAGCACCAGGGCCGGGGTGATGAGGATGTAGCAGGCGGCGAGCTTGATCTCGCGGGTGCCGATCTTCTTGCCCAGGTACTCGGGCGTCCGGCCGACCATCAGGCCCGCGATGAACACCGCGATGATCGCCATGATCAGCATCCCGTAGAGGCCGGAGCCGACACCACCGGGCGCGATCTCGCCCAGCTGCATACCGAGCATGGTGATGCCGCCGCCGAGGCCCGTGAACGAGGAGTGGAAGGAGTCCACCGCACCGGTCGAGGTGAGCGTGGTCGACACCGCGAAGATCGACGAGGCACCGACCCCGAAGCGGACCTCCTTGCCCTCCATCGCCCCACCCGCGAGCTCCAGCGCCGGGCCGCGGTGGGAGAACTCGGTCCACATCATCAGCGCGACGAAGCCGACCCAGATGGTGGCCATGGTGGCGAGGATCGCGTACCCCTGCTTCACCGAGCCGACCATGAGGCCGAACGTCCGGGTCAGCGAGAACGGGATCACCAGGATCAGGAAGATCTCGAAGAGGTTGGTGAACGGGGTGGGGTTCTCGAACGGATGGGCGCTGTTGGCGTTGAAGATGCCGCCGCCGTTGGTACCCAGCTCCTTGATGGCCTCCGTCGAGGCGACCGCACCGCCGTTCCACTGCTGCGAACCGCCCATGAACTGGCCGACTTCATGGATGCCGGAGAAGTTCTGGATCGCGCCGCACGACACCAGGACGACCGCCGCGATCGCGGCGACCGGCACCAGGATGCGGATCGTGCCGCGCACCAGGTCGGTCCAGAAGTTGCCCAGCTCACCGGTGCGCGAGCGGGCGAAGCCCCGCACCAGCGCCACGGCCACCGCCATGCCCACCGCGGCCGAGACGAAGTTCTGCACGGCCAGCCCGGCGGTCTGTACGACGTGGCCCATGGCCTGTTCGCCGTAGTACGACTGCCAGTTGGTGTTGGTCACGAACGACGCGGCCGTGTTGAACGCCTGGTCCGGGTCGATGGAGGCGAAGCCGAGCGAGCCGGGCAGCGAGCCCTGGAGCCGCTGCAGCAGATAGAGGAAGAGGACCGAGACGGCCGAGAAGGCGAGGATGCCGCGCAGATACGCGGGCCAGCGCATTTCGGTGTTCGGATTGGCGCCGATGCCCTTGTAGATCCACTTCTCGACACGCAGATGCTTGTCGGTGGAGTAGACCTTGGCCATGTAGTCGCCGAGGGGACGGTGGACGAGCGCCAGCGCCCCCATGAGGGCAAGGAGCTGGAGCACGCCGGCGAGGACGGGACTCATGATGGGGCTCAGAACCTCTCCGGGAAGATCAGGGCGAGGACGAGATAGCCCAGCAGGGCGACGGCCACGACGAGGCCGACGACGTTCTCGGCGGTCACAGCTTCGTCACCCCCTTGGCGACGAGAGCCACGAGCGTGAACAACGCGATCGTGGTGACGACGAAGGCCACGTCGGCCATCGCGAGCTCCTAGTGAGGTTCGGACGAAAATCTGACGATTCGATAAACCGATGCATCGATTGAGGAGAGCAAATCGCCTTTGTGGCTGGTTTCCGTCGCCGTTGACGGCTCCCTTACGGCCGCCCGTACGGCTTTGACGCATCCCTTACGGGCCTGGAGGTCGTCAGGGCGGCCGGAGCCGCGACCGACGGATCACCGGTGGCCCACGCGGTGCGGAGCCAGGCCCTAGCGGGAGTACGCCGCGCGCCCCGCGAACGGCAGGGAGAGCACCATCGTCAGGCCGCCGCCGGGGGTGTCCTCCGGGACGAGCGTGCCGTCCATCGCCTCGGTCAGCCCCTTGGACAGAGCCAGCCCCAGGCCGAGTCCGGTGGTGTTGTCGGTGTCGCCCAGCCGCTGGAACGGCTCAAAGATCCGGTCCCGGCCAACCTGCGGCAGACCGGGGCCGCGGTCGACGACCCGCAGCTCGACCCGGCCGGCGTGGGCGCTTGCGGTCAGCACGACCTTGCCGCCGGGCGGAGTGTGGCGGGCGGCGTTTCCGACGAGGTTGGCGACCACGCGCTCCAGCAGCGGCGGGTCGGCCAGAACGGCCGGAATCTCCTCCAGGTCCCGCACCTCGACACCGGGGATGTCCGCCAGCGCCGCCGGAAGCACCTCTTCGAGCGTGGTGGCGCGCAGGTGGAGGGCGAGGGCGCCGGCCTGCAGACGGCTGAGGTCCAGCAGGTTCTCCACGAGCCGGCTCAGCCTGGCCAGGGACTCGTCGGCGGTGGCCAACAGCTCCTCGCGGTCCTCGTCCGAGAACTCCACGTCCCGGCTGCGCAGCGAGGTCACGGCCGCCCAGCCCGCCGCGAGCGGCGTACGCAGATCGTGCCCGACGGCCCGCAGCAGCGCCGTACGCATCCGGTCGGCGGCCTTGACCGGCTCGATCTCGGCCGCGGCCTCGGCGAGCCTGGCCCGTTCGACGGCCGCGCCGACATGCGCGGCGAACGCGGCCAGCACGCGCCGCTCGGACGACGGGAGGGCGCGGCCGTGCAGCACGAGAAAGGCGCCGGGGCCCGTGGCCACGGCTGTCACACCGTCCTCATCGGGCGGCTGCTCCCGGACCAGGACCGCCGACCCCATGCCGAAGGTCTCCCGGGTACGCTCCAGCAGCGCCGGAATGGTCGCCTCGCCCCGTACGATCGTCCCGGCCAGGGACGACATGGTCTCCGCCTCCGCGGTGGCGCGGGCCGAGCGGCGCGAGAGCCGCAGGGACCGGTCGACCACGCCCGCGACGGTGGCGGCGACGGTCGCGAACACGGTGAGCGCGATCATGGCGTTGGGGTCGTCGAGGGTGAACGCGCCGATCGGCGGGATGAACCAGTAGTTCAGCAGCAGTGACGCGGTCACCGACGCGATCACCGCCGAGGCCACCCCGCCGATGCCGGCCACCCCCACCACCGTGAGCAGGAACAGCAGCACCTCGCTGGTGAGGTTGAGCGTGTCGCGCGCCCCGTCGAGGAGCACGGTGAGCAGCACCGGCAGGACCATTCCCGCCACCGGACCGGCGACCCGGCGGGCCGGGCTGAGGGTTCTGCGCCGGGACGGCAGCAGCCTGCCGCGGCCGGCCCGCTCATGGGTGACCATGTGGACGTCGATGTCCCCGGACAGCCCGACCACCGTCTCGCCGGTGCCGCGCTCGCCGAGGAACCGCTCGATCCGGCCGCGCCAGCTGGTGCCCAGCACCAGCTGGGTGGCGTGCTCGGCCCGGGCGAACTCGACCAGGGCGGTGGCGACGCCGTCACCGACCACCGAGTGGTAGCTGCCGCCCAGGTCCTCCACCAGCCGCCGCTGCCGGGCGAGCGAGGCGTGCGAGGAACCGGCGGCAAGCCCGTCGCTGCGGGTCACATGCACGGCGAGCAGATCGCCGCCCGCGGACCGGTCGGCGATCCGCGCCGCCCGCCGGATCAGGGTGTCCCCCTCGGGCCCGCCGGGGAGCGCGACGACCACCCGCTCCCGGGTCTCCCACACCCGGCCGATCCCATGCTCGGTGCGGTACGTCTGAAGCGCCTCGTCCACTCGGTCGGCCACCCACAGCAGGGCGAGTTGCCGAAGGGCGGTCAGGTTTCCGGGCCGGAAGCAGTCGGCGAGGGCGGCGTCGACGTTCTCGGGGGCGTAGATGTTGCCGTGCGCCATCCGCCGGCGCAGCCCCTCGGGGTCCATGTCCACCAGCTCGATCTGCTGGGCCCGCCGGACGACCTCGTCGGGGACGGTCTCGCCCTGCGGCACTCTGGTGATCTTCTCGACGACATCGCTGAGGGACTCCAGATGCTGGATGTTGACCGCGGTGATGACGTCGATGCCCGCGGCGAGCAGTTCCTCGACGTCCTGCCAGCGCTTGGCGTTACGGCCGCCGGGGACGTTGCTGTGCGCGAACTCGTCCACGATCGCGACCCGGGGGCGGCGCGCCAGCACCGCGGCGAGGTCCATCTCCTGGAACCGCCCGCCGCGGTAGCCGCGGTGGGCGCGCGGCACGACCTCCAGGCCGTCGAGCATCGCCTCCGTACGGGGCCGGCCGTGGCACTCCACGAAGGCGACCACCACATCGGCGCCGCGCGACGCCCGGCGGCGGCCCTCGTCGAGCATGCGATAGGTCTTGCCCACGCCGGGGGCCGCCCCGAGATAGACCTTGAGCCGTCCGGGGCGTACGTCATTCATCAGCCCTCAGCAAAGCGCCGGCCCGGGCACCGGGAGGTGGATCTTGACGTTTCCCTTGCGCGGCTCGCGGAGAGCTTGACACCGCCTTGACGACTACTCCAGCCCGGAGGCCCTGAGCACATCCCGGGCCGTGACACCGTCGATACGCTCGCCCAGCTGCCGCAGCGCGTTCTCCCCGTGCCGCAGGGTGCCGCGCTCACGGGAGCGGCGGGCTCCGGCGTCCAGCTGGTGCCACAGCAGCGGATTGGCCAGGAGGACCTTGGGGTCGAAGGCCACCGAGTGGCCGTCGGTGTCCCGCAGGACGAGGCGGGTGGCGATGCTGCCGTCCAGCCGTACCGCGACCAGGGCATCGGTGCACACCCGGCGCGAGCATACGAGCCCCCGCACCGCGAGCCATCCGTCGCCCGCGCTCACCCGCGGCGGACGCAGCACGGCGAACACCAGCACCCCCAGCACGGCCCACAGGTCGGCGCGCGCCACGGTGAGACCGCCCGAACCCCAGTCGAGCAGGAGCGTCAGCACGGCGAATCCCAGCGCACACCATCCGGCGCACCGGGCGTCCAGCCGCCAGTGGCGGTCGCCGGTGGTGCCGTCGGGTCCTGGTCGCCCAGCGCGCCACCGGCCGGGGGTGGTGGCGGACCGGTCTGTTCGCCGTTCCATGCGGCTCACGTTAGGCACGGCGCGCCGTGCCGGCCCCGGGCCGTGCACCGGCCCTGACGCCGTCCTTACGCCGCGGCGCCATTCTTTGGCACGGCCCTGACGCCCGGGCCCGACTGCGCTGCGTAGCGTGTCCTGCCATGATCACGAGATTGGTGGCCGGCCACGACGACCTGGGGCGGGTCGGCCACGCCGCGTACGAGCTGTACGGAGGGCTGCACGCGGCCGGCGGGCATGCGAAGGTCAACAGCAAGGCAGCGGGAGCCGAGCTCGACAAAGACCGGTTCGCGACCGGGGCCGCGCTCACCAAGGTCGCGGACACCTGGCAGACGCAGGTGGACACGCTGTTGGAGGCGTGTGCGCATATCTCCAACCACCTGGGCTACTCCACCGAGCGCTACGGCGACGAGGACACCACGATCGCGACCGGGCTGCACGACGTCCACCAGCGGCTGATGACCCCGTCCCGGATCGCCGAGTACTACCGCTAGCGCAGCCGAAACAAGAGAACAACGAGACCACGAGGGACACGGGGATGACCCAGCTGACGTTCGAGCACATCCTGCACGCGCGTCTGAGCAGGCTCAACGATGCGGTCGACGACTGGTCGGCCATGATCACCAAGCTGGAGGAGCTGGCCGACGAGGCCAGGTACGGGCTCAAGGCCCGCTCGGACACCGCCCGTTGGGAAGGCGCGAACGCGGATGTGACCAGGCCGTTCGTCGACAAGACCGCCAAGGAGTTCCAGGACGCCCTCACCCAGGCCACCAGCATCCGCGACATCCTGCGCGACGCGCTGGCCGCCTTCACCGCCGCCAAGGACGCACTGCGGCAGATCGCGGACCACCCGCCCACCGGGGTGACGATCTGGCCCGACGGTGTCGTCGCCCGCTCCCTGCACCCCGACCGGCGCGGCGAGGGCAACACCGACCCCGGCCCGTCCGCCGAGACCCTGGACGCCGTACGGGGGCGGATCAAGCACGCCGTCGACCAGGCGACCGAGGCCGACGAGACGGTGGCGCGGGCGCTCAACGACATCCTCGCCGGGCACCCGTACGACTTCGGCAGCGACCGCTACACCTCCCTCGACGACTACCGGCGCCAGGACCGCGAGCAGGCCACCGAGGACGCCGACGCCGCCCTCGCCCTGGCCGCCGAAGGCGCCTCGCTGACCGACGCCCAGCTGGCCCGGCTCGACTCGCTCCTCGCGGCCAACAGGGACGACCCGGTCTTCGCCGAGCGCTTCGCCACCGGCCTCGGCGCCAGGGGCACGCTCACCTTCTACGCGGGCATCACCGACCCGCGCCAGTCCCCGCGCCCCAGCGACACGCGCCTCAAGGAGCTCGGCGAGATACAGAAACACCTCGGGCTGATGCTGGCACAGGTGTCGCACGGCGACAGCCCGCGGATGCGCGCATGGAAGAGCGAGGTCATCGCCCTCGGCCCGCAGGTGCTCGACCTGCCCGATCATCAGCAGGCTTACGGCTTCCAGGTCATGAGCAATCTGATGCGCGACGGCGTGTACGACAAGCGGTTCCTCAACGACTACGGCACCGCCCTGGTCAGGACGGACCAGGCCATGAAGGTGCCGCGGAACTTCTGGAACGGGCCGCTCGTCCAGAACAACCACCTCAACTTCGGCGCCGACAACGACTTCGGCCGCGATCCGATGACCGGCTTCCTGAAGGCGCTCAGCCACCACCCCGATGCCGCCACCGAGTTCTTCGGCGCCACCGCACCACAGGACAACGCCCAGTACCTCCTCAAGGACCGCCTCGCCTTCCCGGACGGCCTGCCCGAGGGCCCCGTCGCGAGCCGGGACGCCACGGGCGCGGCGCTCTTCGCCGCGGCCACGGGCCTGGACCCGGACGACAAACACGCGCCCTTTGTGGAGCACACCGCCGACCACCAGCGGGTGCTGGAGCGCTCGCTCGGGTATCTCGCGCAGACCGGGGACGGCTTTCCGCCCGAGCTGCGCGACGGTGTGGCCAAGGTCCTCGCCAATCACGGCGACGAGGTGCACCGCGCCGCCAGCGCCCTCGACCCCGAGTCCAGCCCGCTCGACCGCGGGCAGCTGCTGGAGGTGGTCAAGCAGGTCTCCCGCGACCAGGACGCGTACGGAGTCCTCAACGAAGGCATCAACCGCGAGATGGTCCACGACATCCACGCCGGCGGCCCCGGCGATCCGCGGGAGACGCTGCTGCGGGCCGGGCATACGATCGGGTTCCTGGAGGAGGCCCGCTATCTGGCGCTGCAGACCGACAAGGAAGACCCCTCGTGGAAGGCCAAATGGGGCTACCACCTCTTCGGCGGCGCGGCCAATTTCATCCCCGCCGTCGGAGATGTCGCCCAGCGCGGGGTCGACATGGTCGCGTACGCCTGGCAACAGGAGGAACAGGAACGGATCCACCAGAAGCTCAGCGACGACAACAACGAGACCTTCACGGTGCGGGAACGCCAGCTGGCGGCGCTCGCCGACGAATGGGCCAGGGCCAACCCGGGCCAGCCGAGCGCGGACGACCCGTATGTGCTGTGGAACGACATCGGGGGCGCGGCATACGACGGCAACGGCCGGGCGAAGGGCCTGGCGGGTGCCCAGTGACTCCTCGGTGAGGCAACTACGGCCGTGGCAGCAGGCGATGACTTTCAGCCGTTGTGTGGCGTCTCACACCCTCGTCATCGGTCGTCCATGGACAATCCACCTCGCCTCTCTAAGGTCCCTGAGCGCGGCCCCGTCGCCGTCCGGTGGCGGGCACACACACCCTCAGGAGTGAGAGTGGAACGTCGTACCTTCCTGCGCGGAGCAGTCATCGGCACGTCGGCCGCGGCCTTCGGCGGCACCCTGATGCGCGGCGCCGCCTACGCGGCCCCCGCCCAGAACGGCCCCGGCCCCTACGGAGCGCTGGGTGCGGCCGACGCCAACGCCATCCAGCTGCCCACTGGTTTCACGAGCAGAGTCATCGCCCGTTCCGGAAAGGTCGTCTCCGGCACCTCCTACACCTGGCACAACGCCCCCGACGGCGGCGCCTGCTTCGCCGATGGCACGGGCTGGATCTACGTCTCCAACTCGGAGGTCAGCACTGGTGGCGGCGTCGGCGCCGTCAAGTTCGACTCCTCCGGCGCCATCACCGGCGCCCACCGCATCCTGTCCAATACGCAGAACAACTGCGCGGGCGGCGCGACCCCTTGGCAGACGTGGCTCTCCTGTGAAGAGGTCAGCCGCGGATACGTCTACGAGACCGACCCCTGGGGCGTGAAGGCCGCCACGCGCCGCGACGCCATGGGCCAGTTCAAGCACGAGGCGGCAGCGGCCGACCCGGTGCGCAAGGTGATCTATCTGACCGAGGACGAGACGGACGGCTGCTTCTACCGGTTCGTGCCCGCCACCTGGGGCGATCTGTCCTCCGGCACGCTTCAGGTGCTGGTCGCCGGCACCGCCGCCTCCGGGTCGTTCAGCTGGACGAACGTACCCGACCCCGACGGCTCTCCCACCGCCACCCGCGACCAGGTCTCCAGCGCCAAGGTCTTCAACGGTGGGGAGGGCTGCCACTACGCGGGCGACACCGTCTGGTTCACCACCAAGGGCGACAACCGCGTCTGGCAGCTCAACCTGAGCAACAGCACCTACGAGCTGGCCTACGACGACTCCCTGGTCAACCCCGGCTCCGCCCCGCTGACCGGCGTGGACAACGTCACCGGCTCCTCCTCCGGTGACCTGTTCGTCGCCGAGGACGGCGGCAACATGGAGATCTGCATCATCACACCGGACGACATCGTGGCCCCGTTCCTGCGGATCAACGGCCAGTCCGGTTCGGAGATCACCGGCCCGGCCTTCTCCCCGGACGGCACCCGGCTGTACTTCTCCAGCCAGCGCGGCACAAGCGGCAGTTCCTCGGGCGGTATCACCTACGAGGTGACCGGCCCCTTCCGCCGCTGACGGGGACGGGGCGAGGAGCGGCGGAGGGTCCGTGGACCCTCCGCCGCTCCGTTTCCCGGCTGTGGCCCGTCAGGCCGCCGCGGTTCGTGCCCGGGGAGCGGGCACTGCCGCGAGGCGGCCGGTGCGGTGCAACCCGTACAGCGCGGCGGCGCACGCCAGGCCCAGCGTCAGCAGCGCGCACCACGGCAGCGCGGACATCCCGGCCGCGCGAGCGGCGTCCAGCGCGGCGCCGGTGAGCAGGTTGCCGAGGGTGATACCGACCCCGCAGATGGTGTTGTACAGCCCGTAGTGGGTGGCGACGAGCCGGTCACCCGAGAGCCGGACGATGGTGTCCATCTCGAACGGGTAGGCGATCATCGTCCCCAAGGCGAGCAACAGCGCCGAAAGCGCGGGCGGAACGGCGGCGAGCAACCAGCGGCCCGCACCACCCTCCGGCTCCGGCACGGCCGTCGCCAGCAGCAGTGGCAGGAAGGCCACGCCCATGGTGAACAGCCCCCAAGCCAGCGCCTGACCCGGTGCCATCCGCGCGTTGCACCAGGCCGTGACCTTCGTCTGTCCGAGGATGGTGCTCAGGCCCGAGACGGCGAACAGCAGCGCCACTGCCGCCGCCCCGGCCTCGCCCTGGCCGCCGAGGCGGCGCACCTCGAGCGGCAGGGCCAGGTAGACCTGGAACGACAGGACGTACGAGCCGATCATGGCGGCGGAGAAGAGCAGGAAGGGCCGGTTGGCCACCACGTCCCGCCACTGCGACAACACGCTCTCGCGCGCAGCGTCCCGGCCGTCCCGGGCGTCGTCGGCCCGGCGGGGCGGCAGCGCGCGGATCTGGACGACACTGAGTACGGCGAAGACCGCGGCGGCCGTGAGGCAGGTGACGCGGAAGTCGATGCCGGTCAGCACCATGCCCACCAGCGGGCCGAGCAGGATTCCGGCCTGGTAGAAGACGTTGAACAGTGCGAACGCCTCCACCCGGCGCTCCCCCGCGTCCGCGGCGAGATACGCCCGTACGGCGGGGTTGAACAGCGCTCCGGCGAGCCCGGTGGCCGCCGAGGCGGCGAGCAGCGCGGGCAGGGAGTCCACGAGCCCGAGGGCCGCGAAGCCGGCGGTGCGCAGCACGCATCCGGCGATGATCAGTGGCTTGTAGCCGAACCGGTCGGCCAGGGTGCCGCCGACCAGGAACATGCCCTGCTGGCTGAAGTTGCGCACCCCCAGGATCAGCCCAACCAGCCAGCCGGCCAGTCCGAGGGTTCCGGACAGGTGGGCGGCCAGGTAGGGCATGAGCATGTAGAAGCCCAGGTTGATGGTGAACTGGTTCACCATCAACAGCCGGACGCTGCGCTCATACGAACGCACCTGCGAGAACAGCGATATCACCGGCCCTCCTCCTCGTGGTGCGGGGAGAGGGGGTCGACCACGGTGGCGCACCGGGTCCAGCGGAGGGCCTCCTTCTCGTCGAGGCTGCCGTTCACCTCGGGTTCGGGTGCCGGGGGTGCATCGAGCAGGCCGTGGGCGGCGCAGTAGTCGTCGTCGTAGACCGTCCCGAGGTAGCGCTGCGGACCGTCGGGGAAGATCGCCACGATCCGGGTGTCCGCGGGGCTGGTCCGGGCGAGCCAGCCGGCCACCAGGGCGACCGCCCCGACGCTCCATCCGCCGGTGGCGTAGTGGGACGCGGCTAGCTGACGGCAGGTCCACACCGCCTCCGCCGGGGCCACCCAGTGCACTTCGGAGAACTGGTCGTAGGCCACATTGCGGGGGTAGATGCTGGATCCCAGCCCGCGCATGAGGCGGGGCCTGGCGGGCTGGCCGAAGATCGTCGAGCCGATGGTGTCGACCCCGATGACCTTCAGCTCGGGGTAGAGCTGCCGCAGGACCCGGGAGACGCCGGCGGAGTGGCCACCGGTGCCGACGCTGCACACCAGCGCGTCGATGTGGCCGAGTTCGGAGGCCAGTTCAAGCGCGAGTGGTGTGTAGGCGGCAACGTTGTCGGGATTGTTGTACTGGTCCGGACACCATGATCCGGGGTGCTGGTCCCGCAGGCGCTGGACACGGTCGCGCCGAGCCTGCTGCCAACCGCCGGTGGGGTGGGGTTCGGAGACGACATTGACCTGGGCGCCGTACGCGGTCAGCAGCCGCGTCATGGACAGCTCCAGGCCGGGGTCGGTGACCAGGGTGACCGGGTGGCCGTAGACCATGCCGGCCAGGGCGAGCCCCAGTCCCAGGGTGCCGCTGGTGGACTCGATGATCCGGCCGCCGGGCCGCAGATCGCCACGGGCCCGGGCCCGTTCGACCATGTGCAGCCCGGGGCGGTCCTTGATGCCGCCGGGGTTGAAGCCCTCCAGCTTGGCCCAGAAGCCGCGGCCGGCCGGGGCGAGGGGCTCGGACACCCGCAGCAGCGGGGTGTTGCCGACCAGCCCGGAGATGGCGGACCTGGCGGTGAGCGTACCGGTGTCGGTAGTGGTTGAGGATTGCATCTTCGCGCTTTCTTCGCAGAGCGTGAAAAAGTGTCAGGTCGTCGTTGACCGCGTCACGGCCGGAACCGCGGCGCGCCTCCCCGTTCTGGGGCTCGCTCGCGTACGGCGGCATGACGGCGGTGGCGGGCATGGCCTAAATGCGCCACCGGCAGACGACGGTGAGTCTGGAGGCCCCGGACAGCGCTCTGCCGACGCGTTCCTCCCGGGCCCGCACCGCCGTGAGGAAGGGCGCCGTGGCCGGTGCCGGAACCACGCCGGCGGTCGCGGCCAGATCGCGGGGCGGCGCCGGAGACCGCGGCGTGGACAGGCCGGCAAGGCCGAGTGGAGCGCAGGAACCGGCGCCGTGCACCATCTCGGGGGTGTCCGGACGCGTGGACGTCGCGGCTGCCGCTGGTGGCCCGGAGGCGGTCTGCGCCTGGGCGCGCGGGTGGTCTGGCTCCTGGTGCGGGCCGGCGCAGTCGAGGGCGGTCAGCAGCAACCCGCATAACAGGAGGGCGACAACACGGCGGTACCACGGCGAGCCCGGTGAGAGGGCACGGCGGGCATGGGGGTGGGGCGGCAACAGTTCCTCCGCGTGGGGCACCGCCCCCGCCCCGCGGGCGGAAGTGGGCAGTGAGCAGGAGTGGACAGGAGGTGACAGCGCCTCGGACATCCCTGGATCGGCGCTCTTGAGCGGCGCGTTATGAGAGGTCGGGGCGGCGTGAATCGGCGGCGCCGAGCCGGGTGGGCGCATACGGGGCCCATCCCGACCGGTCGGCGGCGCGGCGAAGCCTAGATCTGCAGCACCGCGCAGACAGCGGAGTCCCTGAATGGGCACCCGGCCGAAGACGACGGGGCCGGGCCGACCGCCTCGATCGGCGCCACCAGGGGCGCCGAGTACCGGCCGAGCGATGCCGGGCAGGGAGCCACCAATCCGGAACCGTGCTGTGGCTGGGCAATCAGACACTCATGTGCCGGGTGGGGAGAGCCGTGGCCGCCGTCGCGGTGATCCCGCACCGCAAGACCGCTGTCAAAAGCCTTCTCAGCGGCGACCGGTGCCGTCACCGCAGGACCCTGGCCTACGGAAACACCCAGATTCACCGTGGCGGAGGAGAGGTGTCTCGTCACGCTTTCCGGGCTCACGCCGTGCGCGTACACCAACCCGAACAGGAGCGCGGCCACCCACAGCAGGCGCAGCGCGCGCCCCGAGGGGCGGGACCGCGGCGTAGCGGAGAGCGACCGAGCCGTAACCATGCCGTGACCTTAGCACCGTTGCGGGAGTGCCCGAGAAACACCCCAGAAACTTCGCGCCAACTTGTCCGCGCAGCAAACGGAATTGCTTACTCACAGCAGCCCCTGAATCCGCCCGACACGCGATGGTCAGGAGGCTGATCCCGCTCCAGGCCCCGGACTTCCCAGCAGCACCGAGCTGTCGGCCGGACGCCGGACCGTGGTGGCCGCCGGGGGCGCGAAGCGCGCACTTTGGGTGAGTCGCCCACCGACTCCGATCACCCCTCCAGCGACCCACACGGCCGCACACGTCCTACCCTGACGTAGTAGACCACGTCGTGGAGGGGTGTTCGCGATGGCCCTGGGTGCGCTGGAGAGCGCGGTCATGCGGGTGTGCTGGGAGGCTCGGGCGCCCATGACGGTCCGTGAGGTGCTCGGCAGGCTCAACGCGGACCGCGACCAGCCACTGGCCTACACCACAGTGATGACGGTGATGAGCCGCCTCGCCGAGAAGGGCATGCTCAACCGGGCCCCGCAGGGGCGTGGCTACGCCTATACGGCAGCCGTCGCGGACGAGGCCGCGGTCGCCGTCCGGGAGGTATTGCGGACCCACGGGGACGCCGCAGTCACGCATTTCGCCGCCGAGGCGTCGCTGGATCCGCAGCTGCGGGATCGCCTTCGGCGGCTGCTGGAGCAGTCCCCGTGAGCGGCAACCGGGCGTTCTGGCTTCTGATCGCCACATCCGCAGCCGCCCAGGGAGCGGTGACCTACCTCGGCTGCCGCCTCACGATGGCACTGGCCTGGCAGATCACCCACCACGGGGTCGGCGCCGACCTGCGGTCGGGCGCCACGTGGGCAGGCGCGACCCTGCTCGCCCTGTCGGTGGCCGGAGTCGTGCGGTCCGTCCGGCAGTTGTGGCGCGGGGTGAGTGCCACTCGGGCCATCGACCGTCAGATCCGCGCCGCGGCCGTCGACGCCCCGGGCCTGACGGCCACCGCCCGGCAGGCGGGGCTGACCACCCGAGTGGACATGATCGAGGACAGCGACCGGTTCGCGTTCACCTACGGGCCGCTACGCCTCCGGACCGTGCTCAGCAGCGGGTTCATGGAGTCGGCGACACCCGTGGAACTGCGCGCGGTGCCGGCCCACGAGGCCGAACACGTTCGCGGCCGCGATCCGCTCAGAGCGCTGGTAGTCGACTCCCTGACGGCACGATACTTCACGCTTCCGCGACTGGACCATCTGCGGACGGCAATTGCCGCCGACCGCGAACTGGCGGCGGACCGCTGCGCGGTGGCGCATTGCGGCACCAGTGCCGTGGCGGGGGCGCTGCCGAAGGCCGACGACGCGCCCCGGTGGGCATCCGTCACCCCCGCCGCGGGGATAGGAGGCCGTGACCTGCTCGCCGCACGGATCCCCCAACTGGAGGGCCATCCGCCGCCACGGGTCGCGCGCCCCGACCGCCTACAGGCTCACCGCGGTCGGGGCCACGCTCTACGCATGGGCGGTCATCGGTTCCGCCTGGATGATCGCGGCAACGCCGCTGGCCTGCATAGGACGAGGTCACTGAACTCATCTACTACGGCAAGATAGTAACTACTATGGATGCGTGATGGATTGGCGCGCGACACGCCCCGAAAGGAGTCGACGCCATGGCCACCATGCCCCACCGACTCAAGCAGGTGGGGCACCCGCTGTTCGCCCGCGTCCACCCGAAGATCAACGCCTTCGCCGAAGCCCACGGCGCACTGGAACACCGCCGAACTGCTCGCCGACGCCACCGGCACGATTGCGGAGATCGGCGCCGGGACCGGTGCCAACTTCCGGCACTACCCGCGGACGGTCGAACAGGTCATCGCCGTCGAGCCCGAACCCCGGCTGCGCGCGCTCGTCGGGCGTGCGGCAGCCGAGTGTCCGGTGCCCGTGGCGATCCGCGCGGGGCGGGCCGAGGCGCTGCCCCTACCCGACGCCTCCGTCGACGGGGTCGTGGCCTCACTCGTCCTGTGCACGATCGCCGATGTGCCCGCCGCGCTCGGCGAGCCCGCCCGCGTCCTGCGGCCGGGCGGATGTCTGTACTTCCAACGAGCACATCCGATCGACGCGGCCCAGGCCTGGCCGGACGGCGACGGATCGCCAATGTGGTGTGGCCACTGCTGGGTGGCGGCTGCCACCTGACCCGGAACACCGAAGCGGCCATCGGTACCGCAGGATCCACGGTCGAGCGTGCGCGGCACTTCGATTTCCTCATCAACGGCCGCGCCACGCCCAGTTCTCCGTGCGTCATCGGCGTCGCCCGTAAGCTTCGACCGTAGGCATCGGCGCGGGCTTTGTGCGACGCCGCGAGACAGTGGCGCTGGAGGACCGTTCCGTCCCCCAGCACCCGACGCGTCGACGCTCAGGCCCGATAGGCCACCAGCGCCATCATCCCGGCCTCGCCGTGGTAGGCGTTGTGGCAGTGCAGCATCCACTGGCCGGGGTTGTCGGCATCGAAGACCACGGACAGCTTCTTCTTCGGCAGCACGATCGCGGTGTCCTTGCGGGGGCCGGCCCTCCCGAGCTGGTAGCGGCCGGCTGACCGACTCGGACGACCTGAGGGAGGCTCTGATCGCCGTGGCCCGGGCCTGGGTGAAAGGCATCTCGGCCGACCCGGACATCGTCGCTCTGCGGAACGTAGTTGCCCGCGAGCTGCACCGCTTCCCCGAACTCGGCGGCGCCTGGCATCAATCCGGCCCGGAACGCCACCATCCCGCCGTAGCGGAAGCACTCCGGAGACTCGACGAGGAGGGCCGACTCGACATCCCCGACATCGAGGCGCCCATCCTGCAGCTGTACTCGCTCCTGGTCTTCCCGCACCTCGCCTTCAGCGCCTACGGCGCCGACATCGACGAGGACCTCACCGACCGCCTCACCACCAACGGCGTCGACATGTTCCTCGGACACTACGCACCGCACCCCATGCGGCCGTAGTGAACCCGAGCGCTCAGGCGTTCCCGCTGCCCTGCCGCGGTTTCTACGGCGTCACACCCGAATGGGCAACCGGCCCGGCCCCGCGCGGGCTCAATCGCCCGCTCGCTCGTGCAGCCGGGCCAGTCCGCGCCTCCTGCTTGGCCACGGCGTCTTCCTCCGGGGCGGGCAGCGCGCTTGTCGACCTTTCCGTTGAGGGCGACGGGCACCGTGTTCGCCAGGTGGGTGGCGCGGGCCTGGACGCGCGGGAGGTCGTCCTTGCCGAGGATGAAGTCCAGGCCACCGGGGCGGTCCTGGGGCCAGGTGGCTGCGACCAGGTAGCCGAGGTGTTCGGCGTGGCGCAGCACGGCTTCCAGCTCGCGGACGGCGGTGGCGGCCCGCGCGGAGAGCCGGGTGCCGTGCGGCAGGGGGTCGATGCCGTGGGTAGGGGCCCAGCGGGTGAGGGTGCCGCCAACGCGGATGTCATCGGCGATCTGCGGGTTGGATCCCGACTCTGCCGCAAAGCCCCGGAAATGCGTACAGGGCGTACCCGGCCGGGCCTCAGGAGGAGTTCTGCCGCGGCTCACGAGGAGTTCTTGAGCACACTCCAACCGCCATCGACCACAAGCGAGACGCCGGTCACGAACGAAGCGTCGTCACTGGCGAGAAAGGCGACCGCCGCGGCGACCTCCTCGGGCCGGCCAAGGCGCCCCACGGCGGTCTCCCGAGCCGATGCCCGCCGGTCCGCTTCGCCGATGCCCTCCCACGCCTTGGTCAGCACCGGTCCCGGCAGCACACTGTTCACCCGGATCCGGCCGCCGTACTCGACCGCCAACTGCCGCGCCAGCCCGGTGAGCCCGGCCTTCGCCGCGGCGTACGCGGGCCGGCCGGGCAGTCCCACCAGGGCGTGCACCGAGGAGACGAGGACCACACTGCCGCCCGTCGAGATCAGATCGTCCAGGCAGGCGCGCACACCGAGGAACGACCCGGTGAGGCTCACGGCAAGCTGTCGGTTCCACTCGGCCGCACTGGTCCGGTGGGCCGCCGCGACATGGACGGCGTACGCATTGCTCACCAGCGCGTGCACGGGCCCGAACGCCTCGCGCGCCGACCGTACGGCCAGCGCCCAGGACGCCTCGTCAGAGACATCGCAGCGCTGGAAGTGCGCGCTGCCACCGGCGTCCCGGATGGCCGCGGCCACCCCCGCGCCTCCCTTCTCGTCGATGTCGGCGACGAGAACGCGGGCGCCTTCGGCGGCCAGCCGGTGGGCCGTGGCGGCGCCGATCCCGGAGGCCGCACCGGTGACCAGCGCACACCGGCCGGCGAGGCGTCCGGGGGACGAGGTGGGTGTGGGATGCACAAGGACTCCTGCGGGGGCGGCACCGACAACTCATCGCATTAAAAATGAATTATTTGGGCGTGCCAAGAGGTCGAATCAGGCCGCGTGATACCTTCGGGGCCGCCGTGCGCCGCTGCCGACCGAGGAGGTGAGACCGATCAACGCTGTGACAGGTCGGGCCTCCCTCTCCCGCATGGCCTAGGGAGTGCCCGCAGAAGGCATCCCGAAAGGCCCGAAACGCTATGCGCTTCACCTCTGAGACGTCGTCCGGCGGCGTCTGTGAACAGCTCTTCACTCTTGGCGAGATTCCCGGCGCGCTGTGGACTCCGGAGGGTGTCGTCGGCACCCGTCCCCTGATCCTGCTGGGACACGGTGGCGGTCAGCACAAGAAGGCCCCCGACATCCTGACCCTCGCACACCGCTTGGTGGCCGAGTGCGGTTTCGCGGCGGTGGCGGTCGATGTGCCCAGCCACGGCGACCGGCCGCAGCACGAGGAGTTCAGCCGGATCGCGGCCGACAATCAGGCTCGCGTGGAGGCGGGGGAAGAGTTGGCTCCGTTGATCGCCCGCTTCCAGGCGCTCGTGGCCCGCCAGACCGTCCCGGAGTGGCGGGCCGTCCTGGACGCGGTCCAGCAACTGGAGCATGTCGGCACCGGGCCGGTGGGCTACTGGGGCGTCTCGCTGGGGTGCGGGCTCGGCGTTCCGTTCGTTGCCGCCGAACCCCGGGTCCGCGCGGCGGTGTTGGGCCTGGGTGGTGCCCTGGTCTCGGCCGAGGACGCCGCGCGGATCACCGTCCCGGTCGAGTTCCTGGTGCAGTGGGACGATGAGCGAGTGCCGCGGGCGCAGAGCCTGGCGCTGTTCGACGCCTTGGCCTCGGCCGAGAAGACACTGCACGCCAACCCCGGTAAACACGGCGAGGTCCCGGCCTTCGAACGGGACAGCACGCTGAGGTTCTTCTCCCGGTATCTGGTCTGACACCAACACCGTTCACTCCGGCAACACGGTTTTCCGTAACTCCCGCTACCCTGGCACGGCTTGATCACAGATTCGCACGAGCGCGCAGAGCGCGCGGGGCGCATCCGGGCGACAGCACGGACGGGGGACGCACATGGGGAGTGACGCCGTATGGCCGGAATGAAGCTCTATTCACTCGAATCCAACGATCCGCCGCAGCTCGGCCCCTACCGGCTGCTGCGGCGGATCGCCACCGGCGGCATGGGCCGTATTTATCTCGCCCGACAAGCGGCCCCCGGGACCACCGCCAGCCCCGCCGGACCCACCGGAACCGTGGTGGACCAGGGGCTCGTCGCGGTCAAGACGCTCCTCGCCGAGGGATTCGTGAGCAAACCGGACCGGGAGCGGTTCGCCCGCGAGGTGGAGCTGGCGGGGCGGGTGGACAGCGCGTACACCGCCACGGTGCTGGACGCCAACGCCAAGGCGGAGCGCCCGTGGCTCGCCATCGAGTTCATCCCGGCGCCCAGTCTGGGCGAACTCGTCGTCAACGCCGGTACGCTGCCCGCCGACGCGGTGCGCTGGGTCGCGGACGGGGCGGCGCGGGCGCTGGTCGAACTGCACGGTCGGGGGGTCGTCCACCGGGACATCAAACCCCTGAACGTTCTGCTGCCCCATGACGGCCCCCGACTCATCGACTTCGGCATCTCGCACGCCCACGACCACACCAGCTCGACGACGACCATCGGCACCTTCGCGTTCACATCGCCGGAGCAGGCCTGCGGCAAGAAGTCCACCGCCGCGTCCGATATGTACTCCCTGGGCGCCACGCTCTTCTTTCTCGCGGTCGGCCGCCCGCCGTACGAGCAGACCGACCACTCCTTCGGCATCCTGGCCCTCGTCCAGCGAGGCGAGCTCGATACGGACGGGCTGCCGCCGGAGCTGGAACCGCTGATCCTGCCCTTGCTGCGGGTCGATCCCGAGAGCCGTCCCAGCCCGTCCGACGTACTGCGGGACGTCCTCGCCGACGTCGACCAGGTGTCGGCGGAGCCAAGGCTGCCGCAGGCGTGGACCGCGGTGATCGAGGAGTACGCGGAGCAGGGACGCCAACTGCGCGACGGAGCGGTGGACTTCGCCGCGGCCGAAGCGCCGACTCAGGTCAGGCCCGAGGGCCCTCCGGAGCGTGCGGACGAGGCGATCAGCGAGATGCGCGAGCAACTGGAGGCGCTGCGCAAGCAGCGGGACGCCTTGGTGCAGGCGCAGGCCGAGGAGCAGGCCGAGGCGGAGGCGCGGGAGCTCGCGCGCCAGGAAGAAGAGGAGCGCAGGCGCCGGGAACAAGCGCGGAAGGAAGAGGCGGAACGCAGGGAGCGGGAGCGCAAGGAGCAGGAGAGGAAGGAACGGGAGCGGAAGGAGAAGGAACGCAAGGAGCGCGAGCGGAAAGAACGCGAGCGCAAGGAGAGGCAGCGCGAGGAACGCGAGCGAATAGCGCGCGAGAAGACCGAGACCGCCACCAAGAACAAGAGCACCGGCACGACATCGACGCCCAAGGCTCCGCCCAAGCCCGCAGCGGCCAAACAGCCCGCCAAGAGTTCGGGTTCCTCGGAAGGCTGGGGCGCTCTGCTCCTGGTCGCGCTCGTCATCGGTGCCCTGATCTGGCATCCCTGGGACAAGAAGGACGACGACACCCCGAAGAGCAGCCCCTCCTCAGGTGTCTCCCTCTCCAGCAGCAGCGGCACCACCACCAGCGGCGACGACGGTTCCTCCGACAACGACAGCGACAGCGGCACCGACAGCTACAGCTCCTCCAGCTCCTCCAGTTCGTCGAGCGGCGGCCTCGACGACACCGAGACCGAGCCCGAACCCGAGACCACCTCCCCCGAGCCCGAGCCCGACCCCACCGAAGAGGCGTTCAAGGCCGTCTCGTACGGGGACTGCCTGGACGTCGTCGACACCGGCTACGGCGGCACCACCAAGTATGACTGGAGCGAGGAGGAGCCGAACACGACGTCCTGCGGCTACGGGACCCGTGTGAAGGTCACCGGCACCACCGGCGACTGCCCGACCGGCGTGGGCAAGGCCACCTGGTCGTACTACTCCACCAGCAGCGGCGAGCGGACCGAGCTCTGCCTCACCGGCCAGTACCGCCAGGGTGACTGCCTGCTCGCCAAGCACGAGGGCAACACCATCAGCAGCATCGCCATGCTGTCGTCCCCGAACTGCACGGACCGCCGGGTTCCCGTCCCGTACAACGAGATCCTGGTCGTCACGGACATCTACCGGGCGACGGGCGCCGGCGCCGAGGTCTGCCGCCACGGGCAGTACGACTCCAACACGTACTGGTCCACGGAGGTGGACGACGGCGCGACGCAGCTGTGCGTGAAGGCGTACGACTGAGGCGGCCGCGGTCCGGGGGCGGTGGCCTCAGGACGTGGTGGCGGCCGCGGCCGCGCGGCCCGTCTGGCGGCCGGAGAACAGACAGCCGCCCAGGAAGGTGCCCTCCAGGGAGCGGTAGCCGTGGACGCCCCCGCCGCCGAACCCCGCGACTTCTCCGGCCGCGTACAGACCGGGTATGGGCGTTCCGGTGCTGTCCAGGACGCGGCCGGAGAGGTCGGTCTGCAGGCCGCCGAGGGTTTTGCGGGTGAGGATGTTGAGGCGTACGGCAATGAGGGGGCCGGCGCCGGAGTCCAGGATCTTGTGCGCCGGGGCGGTGCGGCTGAGCGAGTCCCCGGGGTAGTTGAGCGCGTTGCGGATGCCCATGACCTGGACGTCCTTGGTGTACGGGTTGTCGATCTCCCGGTCCCGGGCGTCGATCTGCCGTTTGAGGTCGGCGAGGTCGATGAGGTTGTCGCCGGTGAGTCTGTTCATGCCCGCGACGAGTTCGGGCAGCGTGGTGGCGACGACGAAGTCGGCGCCCTTCTCCTTGAACTTCTCGATCGGCTCGGGCGTCTGCCAGATCCGCGACAGCAGCTTCCAGATGTTCTTCTCGGTGAGGTCCGGGTTCTGCTCGGAGCCGGAGAGCGCGAACTCCTTGGCGATGATCTTCTGGGTGGTGACGAACCAGGAGTAGTCGTAGCCGGAGTCGGTGATCGACTTGAGGGTGTGCAGGGTGTCGTAGCCGGGGATGTCGGGCGTGTTGAAGCGTTTGCCGGTGGCGTCGAACCACATGGACGAGGGGCCGGGCAGGATACGGATGCCATGGCCGGGCCAGATCGGGTCGTAGTTCCGCAGGCCCTCGGTGTAGTGCCACATCCGGTCCGGATTGACGATCCGCCCGCCCGCCTTCTCGGTGATCGCGAGCATGCGGCCGTCCACATGCGCGGGCACGCCCGTGACCATGAACTTCGGCGGGGTGCCGAGGCGGTCCGGCCAGTTCTGCCGTACGAGGCCGTGGTTGGCGCCGATGCCACCTGAGGTGACGATCACGACAGGGGCGCGGAGTTCGAAGTCGCCGACCACGGTGCGGGAGGTGGGCTTGCCGCGTGCGGCGTCGCTCGGTTCCAGGATGGCGCCGCGTACGCCGGTGACGGTGCCGCCGGTCGTCACGATGCCGTCGACGCGGTGCCGGAACTTGAAGGTCACCTTGCCGGCCGCCACCGCGTCCCGCACCTTCTTCTCGAACGGCTCGACGACGGCCGGTCCGGTGCCCCAGGTGACATGGAAGCGGGGCACCGAGTTGCCGTGGCCGTCCGCGAGCCCGCCGCCGCGCTCGGCCCAGCCGACGATCGGGAACCAGCGCACACCCAGGCCGTACAGCCAGGACCGCTTCTCTCCGGCGGCGAAGTCCACATACGCCTCGGCCCACTTGTACGCCCAGTGGTCCTGGCCGGCCGGGTCGTCGATCCCGCGGTCGAAGCCGGCCGTGCCCAGCCAGTCCTGCCAGGCCAGTTCGCGGGAGTCCTTGATGCCCATGAGCCGCTGTTCCTCGGAGTCCACGAAGAACAGACCGCCGAAGGACCAGAACGCCTGCCCGCCCAGATTGCTCTCCGGCTCCTGGTCAAGGAGCAGCACCTTGCGCCCCGCCGCGGCCAGTTCGGCCGTGGCGACCAGCCCGGCCAGCCCGTGGCCCACCACGATCGCGTCCGCGTCCGCCGACGCCGCGGGGGCGGCGAAGGCCGGGACCGCCATCTGGGCGAGCGCGGCACCGGCGAGCACGCCACCCGCCACCGTCAGGGCGTGGCGGCGGCTGAGGCCGGCCGGGGACTCGGAACCGTGTCCGTGACGCGCTTCGGAGCTTTCTCTGTGGTTGTCCATGGCTGCCTTCCGGAAAAGGGGGGCTGAAGGTGCGGCAGTTACGAGCGGGACTACCGAGGCGGCAAGGTGTTACCGACGGTAGCCCAGCGGGTGTCCGGCCGCCAGAGTGCTGCGTTTCAGTTCCACCACCTCCCTCGTACGGGTGAACTTCCGGTGTGGCACGGCCGCCCCACCCGGGCCGTCCCACCAGGCATCCCGCGAAGAAATCGCGCATCCACCTGCTCGGGAGCAATCGAAACGTGATCAACAAGGGATGCGGAACGGGAGTTGTCATCTCATAGACTCCCGACGGCAGTTGATCTTCCTCACGGCCATCCCCGGACCTTTCCCGATCTCCCTCAGGAGAGCCCCATATGCTGGCTGACGCCGTCGACAACCGGCTGGCCCGAAACCCGATCGCGATCGTGGGACTGGCGGGGCTCTTCCCGCAGGCGACGAACGTACGGGAGTTCTGGAACAACATCGTGGCCGGCACCGACTGCATCGAGGATGTCCCCGCATCCCGGTTCAGCGTCGACGACTACTTCGACCCCGACCCCTTCGCCGAGGACAAGACCTACTGCCGGCGCGGCGGCTTCCTGCCCCCGTTCCGCTTCGACCCCCGCGAGTTCGGCATTCCGCCCAACACACTGGACGCCACCGGGCTGATCCAGCTGCTCAGCCTCCATGTGGCCCAAGATGTGCTGCGGGACGCCGGGTGTGACGCCTCCACCTGGTACAACCCGGCGCGGACCGGGGTGGTGCTCGGAGTGTGCGGGGGCAGTTCGAGCATGATGCCGCTGGCGGCGCGGCTCCAGACGCCCGCGCTCAAGGCGGCGGTCCTCAGCTGCGGCCTGAGCGAGCGGGACGCCGAGGAGATCGCGCGCCGCTACACGGCGGCCTTCCCGTCGTGGACGGAGAACTCCTTCCCCGGCTTCCTGGGCAACGTCGTCTCCGGCCGGATCGCGAACCGCCTCAACCTCGGCGCGTTCAACGGCACTGTGGACGCCGCCTGCGCCAGCTCCCTCGCCGCGCTGCGGATGGCCGTCAGCGAGCTGGTCGGGCATCGCGCCGATCTCATGATCACCGGCGGGGCCGACGCGGACAACACCATCTTCTCCTTCATGTGCTTCAGCAAGACCCCGGCGCTGTCGCCGAGCGGCGAGATCCGTCCCTTCGACGAGGACGCCGACGGCACCCTCGTCGGCGAGGGCATCGGGATGCTGGCCCTCAAGCGGCTGGCCGACGCCGAGCGCGACGGCGACCGGGTCTACGCCGTCATCCGCGGCCTCGGCACCTCGAGCGACGGCCGGTCCCAGAGCATCTTCGCGCCCTGCGGAGACGGCCAGCTCACCGCGTTGCGCCGGGCCTATGAGGACGCCGACTGCCCGCCGTCCTCGGTCGGGCTGATCGAGGCCCACGGCACCGGCACCACCACCGGTGACGATGTGGAACTCGGCGCGCTCAACACGCTGATGGCAACGCCCGAGGACCGGCGGTACGCGGCGGTCGGCAGCGTGAAGTCCCAGATCGGGCACACCAAGGCGGCGGCCGGCGCGGCCGGGCTGATCAAGGCGGCGCTCGCCCTCCACCACAAGGTGCTGCCCGCCACCATCAACGTCCGCACCCCCAGCGCCGCGGCCCGGCAGGAGGATGCGGCGCTGTACGTCAACACCACCACCCGCCCGTGGATCCGCGACCCGCGCCGCTCGGTGCGCCGGGCGGGAGTGTCCGCGTTCGGATTCGGCGGGGTCAATGTGCACGCCGTACTGGAGGAACACCAGCCCTCCAACGACGCGACCGATGCGTCACGCACCCTCCACACCACCCCGCGAACCCACCTCTGGCACGCCCCGACCCCTGAGGCGCTGCGCACACTGCTCGAACGCGGCGAACGCCCCGGCGCGCCCGACGAGATACCCGCCGAACACGCCCGTTTGGGCTTCGTCGCCACCGAGGACACCTATCCCGACCTGCTCGCCAAGGCCATCGCACAGTTCGACGCACACCCGGGTCTTGCTCACTGGACCCACGCGGACGGCATCTGGTACCGCGCCACCGCGCTCCCCGCGGGCGGCAAGGCGGCGGCGCTCTTCGCCGGTCAGGGCAGTCAGTACGTCAACATGGGCCGCGAGGCGCTGCTCTCCATACCCCCGGTGCGCGCCGCCTTCGACGCGGCCAACGCCCCGTACGCGGACGGAACTCATGAGCTGCTGTCCGACGTCGTCTTCCCGGCGCCCGGGCGGGACGGGAAGGACCTGCGGCGAGCCTCCGAGCGGCTGCGCCGCACCACCTGCGCCCAGCCCGCCATCGGGGCGTTGTCGATGGGGCAGTTCCGCTATCTCTCCGAACTGGGCTTCGCGCCGGACGGGGTGCTCGGCCACAGCTTCGGCGAGCTGACCGCCCTACGGGCCGCGGACTGCCTCGACGACACTGGCCTCCTCGCCATCACGGCGGCCCGCGCCCGGACGATGGCCCCGCCCGCCGACGCCCCCGGGCACGACTCGGGCGCCATGGCGAGCGTACGTACCTCGGAAGCCCAACTGGACGCCCTGCTCGGCGAGTTCCCCGAGCTGACGGTATGCAACCGGAACGCGCCCGAGGCAGTGGTGGTCGGCGGTCCCACGGCCACCGTCGAGCGGTTCACCGCGGCCTGCGGCGAGCGCCGTATCCCGGCGCAGCGGCTGTCCGTCGAGGCGGCCTTCCACACCCCGCATGTCCAGCACGCCGTCGCCTCCTTCGCCCGCGAGATCGCCGACATCCCGCTCCGTACCCCGCGGGTTCCGGTGTACGCGAACACGCCGGGCGCGAGCTATGGCGACGACTCCGAGGCGAACCGCGAGGTGCTGACCCGGCAGATCGTCAATACCGTCGACTTCGAGGCCAGGCTGCGGGAGATGTACGCGGACGGCTTCCGGGTCTTCGTGGAGTTCGGGCCCAAGCGCACGCTCTCCCACTTCGTCGAGCAGACGCTCGGCGATCAGGGAGTGGACATCGTCTGGACGGACATCGGCACCGGCGGCGACAGCGCGCTCGCCCTCAAGCAGGCCGCCGTCCAACTGACCGTTCTGGGACTGCCGCTGAGCGGCATCGACCGGTACGACGAGCCGGTGTCGCCGCGCCCCGCCGCATCCGCGGTGGCCCGGGTCCTCGACGGCCCGCAATTCGCCACGATCGCCCGCCAGGAGGAGTACGAGCGGGTCCTCGGCACGCCGTACCGGGTGGCCGGGGCCATCGGCCGGGAGCCGGAACCCGTCGCCGAGCCGCAGCCCGTGGCCGCCGCTCACGACGATCCGCTGGGGCGCGCCGCGGCCGAACACCTGACGATGCACACCCGCTACCTCGACGGGCAGCTGCGGACCGCCGACCAGCTGGTGAGCCTGTTGAACGGGGGCGTCGGCGGCGGCTCGCCCGAAGCGGTCCTCTCCGGGATCACCGCCATCCGGGACCACAGCCTGGCGCTCGGCGAGGCCCACGCACGCGCCAGCGAGGTGCTGAGCGATCTGCTGCGCCTGCCCACGGGCGCGACGCCGACCGGTTATTCGCTGGGCGGCGCATCCCATGGACATGCGCTCGAAGCGCCGTCGTACCCCGGTCCGCTCCCCTCCATGGACGCGCCCCCGGCCCCGGCCCAGCCCCTCGAAGGCGTCGTACTCGTCGAGCCCGACAAAGCGGGTGAACCCGGCGAAGCCGACACCTCGACCGGTAAATCCGCGCTCGAAATGCTCCGCGACACCGACTTCGACGCCGCGATCGACCCCGAGCTCCGCGCCGAGCTGGCCAACCTCGATCCCGTGGAGATCGAGCAGGTGATGCGCGAGGTGGTGGCCGAGAAGACCGGCTACTCGATCGACATGATCGATCCCGATATCGATCTGCAGACGGAGCTCGGCATCGACTCCCTCAAGCAGTTGGAGATCGCCTCCGAGCTCTGGCGCCGCTACCCGGTCTTCTCCCGAGAGGAGATCTTCCGCTTCACGGCGGCCCGAACGGTCAGGGACTTCGCCACGCTGATCCCCGAGGTGCTGAAGAATCCCACCACCAATCTCCGCGTCGCCACCTCCGTACCGCTGGGCCGGGCGCATATCGGCTGGCGTGCTCTGCCCGAACCGGACGTCCTGCTCGGCGCCTATGCCGAGCAGCCCCGCGCCGTACTGGTCGACGACGGCGGGGAGTTGAGCCGCTGGATCGCCGCGGCGCTCCGGTCGCGCGGCTGGTGGGTCGGCCGACTCGCGCTGCCCGGGACGCCTATCGCGTCCGGCGAGGCCGAACCGGACACCTGGCAGCCGGCCGACTGGGGCGAGGAGAGCCTGGTGGAGCAGGTCGGCCTGCTCGGTGCGGCCGTGCCGCGCCTCGACCTGTGCCTGCTCCCCTTCAGCCGCGACCCGGGGACCGACCGCGACGACACCGAGCGCAACGACACCGTGCGCCGCCTGGCCCACGCCGTCCTGGTCGCCAAGCATCTGCGTCAGCCCCTCGGCGGTGCGGCGGCCGACGGCACCCGCGCCGGGTTCATCGCCGTCACCCGGCTCGACGGCGCGCTCGGCTACGCCGGCTCGGGCGGCGAGCCCGACCGGGCGCTGGCCGGCGGCGTCACCGGGCTGGTCAAGTCGCTGGCCCTGGAGGCGCCCGAGCTCTTCTGCCGAACGGTCGACCTGGCTCCCGAGCTGACCGAGGAGGAGGTCGGCGGCTGCCTCGCGGGCGAGATCGCCGACGCCGCCGTCGACCTGCACGAGGTGGCCCGCCACCCGGCCGGGCGCCGTACGCCGGTCCTGGTCGCCGAGCCGGTCCCGCTGGTCGACGCGGCAGCGCCGGACGACCGGGACGGGGCGATCGAGTCGCCCGCGGAGCTGACCGCCGACGACACCCTGCTGGTCACCGGCGGCGCGCGGGGCATCACCGCCTGGTGCGCCATCGCCCTCGCGCGACAGGTGCGCTGCGGCTATCTGCTGCTCGGCAGCACACCCCTGGCGGACGAGCCGGACTGGGCAGCCGGACTCGACGGCCGGGACGAGCTGAAGTCCGCCGCCACCGACCATCTGCGCGCCACCGACCAGGACCCGGAGGAGCCGGCCGCCGTCGAGCTGATCGCCCGGCAGGTCCGCGAGATCACCGCCGGACGCGAGATCCGCGCCACCCTGGCCGCCCTGCGCGACACGGGAGCCGAGGCCGAGTACATCGCCGTGGACCTGACCGACGCCGAGGCGGTGCGCACGGCGCTGCACCCGCACGCCGACCGGATCACCGGCGTCGTTCACGGGGCGGGCGTCCTCGCCGACCAGTTCCTCGCCGACAAGGACGCGGAGGGCGTCGGGCGGGTGGTCGGCACCAAGCTGACCGGCCTCGGCAACGTACTGGACGCGCTCGACGCCGAACGCCTCCGCCACCTCGTCGTCTTCACCTCCGTCTCGGGCATCTACGGAAACCTCCGACAAGCCGACTACGCCCTGGCCAACGAGGCGCTGAGCCGGTTCGTCTGCGCCTGGAAGGCCAGGCGTCCCGACCGCCACGCCACCGCCCTGGCCTGGGGGCCGTGGGCCGGCGGTATGGCCACCCCCGGCGTCCAGAAGCTCTTCGTGCAGCACGGGGTGCCGCTGCTCGCCCGGGACACCGGCACCGGCTACTTCACCGAGCAGATGAGCCCCGATCACGCCGCGGACCTGGTGACGGTCATCGGCCCGCTGGAGCCCATGTACCGGCGCAGTGAGACGCTGCCGGCCGGCGGCGTGGTCGTGGAGCGGCGGCTGGCGGAGCTCGCCGCCGAGCCGCTGCTCACCGACCACCGCATCCACGGCTGGCCGGTGCTGCCCCTGACGGCCGCGGTCGGCTGGGGCGTACGCGCGGTGGAGGCGATGCACGGCGGGCAGCCCGTGGTCGAGTGCCGCGACTTCCAGATCAGCAAGGGGCTGGTCTTCGACGGCTCGGCGGAGGACGACCGCTTCCTGCTGTCGGTCGCGCCGCCCGAGAGGTCCGAGACGTCTGCGGCCGGGGACTCGGCCGCCATCGCCGTACGGCTCCGCAGCGAGCGGGAGGGCGGCGCGCCGGTGCTCCGCTTCGGCGGGGACTTCCTCCTTGAAAGGCGGGCCACCCAGCCGGCGCCGGACATCGAGCTGTCGCCGTACGAACTCCCCGACTTCGATCCGCAGACCCACGAGGCGTACGACGGCTTCCTCTTCCACGGGCCGACCCTGCGCGGTCTCGGCCCGATCCTGGAGGAGCAGCCGGGCAGGCTCGTCCTCGCCGTCCGGATGGCCGACCCGGCCTTCGGACAGGGCGCCTTCGCCGGGGCCAGGTACAGCCCGGCCCTGGCCGATCTGCTGCTCCAGGCGGCGGCGCTGCTCGGCCGTCAGCGCCTCGGGCTGCTCTGTCTGCCGGTGTCGGTGGAGCGGGTCGAGCTCTTCGCACCGCTTCCCGCGGACACGCCGTTCGTCCTCGTCGCCGAATCCGTCGAGGAGAGCCCCCTCCATCTGATCTGCACGGTCACCGCCTGCACCCCGGAGGGAAGGGTGCTCCAGCGGTGGAGCCGGATCGGCATGATCCTCACCTCGCCGGAGATGAAGGACAGCGGCATCTTCCTGCCCGCGGCGCGCGGGGGGCGAAATGGCTGACACCGACAGCGCCGCTGCCGTCGCTGCCAGCGGCGAATGGGGCTTCGAAGCAGCCGAGGAACTGGGCTTCGAAGGTGAGCCGTTCCTCCTCCCCGTCCCGTCCGCAGCGCCGACTCCGCCCGCTCCACAAGCCGCTCCGCGGGGCGTCGGCGACCTGAGCCATCTCGCGCGCGACATCGCCGAGCGGGTCGGCCGCGCGCACGCCGCGGTGCTGGAAGCACACGAGGCCGTACAGCGGCACCTCCTCGCACGCTGTGCACCGGGCACGCGGCCCCCGGCGGCGCCCGCGCCGCACCATCCCGTGGACCGCCCGGCGCGCGTCGAACTGGTCCGGACGGTCCCGGCGGACGCGGCGTACAGCGTGGCGGGCCAGGCCGATCCGGCGTGGATCCTCGACGCCGCCACGGCGGCGTTGGCACTGCTCGGGGAACGCGGCCTGGCACCGGTCGGCACCGTGTACCGGCCCGGTCGCACCAACCTCAGCTGGCACCGAGAGCTGCCGGATGCCGGGGCGGAGCTTCGGGTACGGGCCGGCGCCGAGGCCGTCCACCGCGACGAGCGCGGCACCCGCTTCACATTCGACTGGCAGGTCCACGTCGAGGGGAACCTCCTGGTGGAGGCCACGGGCACCGCCGGCTTCCTGGTTCCCGACCACACGGCCGAGCCGCTGCCGGACGAGAACTGCTGGCCCGAGCGTCAAGTACCGCGCTACCCACGGCAGTTCCGCCCGCCGGCGAACGCCCGGCGGTCCCGGCTGACCTGGCAGGAGCTACGGGCCCTCGCCAGCGGATTCCTCGCAGAAGTCCTCGGCCCCGACTTCGAGGGCGAGGGCACCGGCCCGCGGCTGCCAGGACCGGCTCCGCGGCTGATCGGCGCCGTGACGGAGCTGTCCCGCGAGGGCGGCCGTTACGGGCAGGGCAAGGTAGCCGCCGACCTCACCTTCCACGGCTTCCACGGCGGAGGCCCGGCGCGCGGAGCGGACGCCACCCCGCTGCTGGCCGAGGCCGTCGTCGGCGTACTCCAGGTATACGCGCTGTCCTGCGGGCTGCATCTGTGCCTGCCCGATCCGCGCTTCCAGCCCTGGGGCGGTGGTCCGACCGCCATCGAGGTGATCGACCCGACCGCGCTCGGCGCCGCCCTCCGCTGCGAGGTCGACGTGGCCGAGGTGGGGCTCGTGCCGCGCCCGCATGCGATCGCCGACGCCGTTGTCCTCGCCGGCGACCGGCCCGTGGCCCGTCTGCACGGCATCGGCGTAGCCCTCCAGGAGCCGCCGGGCAGCGACCTCGGCGCCCTGACGATCTGGGAGGCGCGGGACTCCCCCGCCGCCCACGAGTCGCTGCGGCAACGCGGCGCACGTCAGCGGATGCTGCTCGCCCACTCGGCCGAGGGCGACCTCTCGGCCCTCACCGGAGAACCCGAAGCGACCTCGGTGTCCCCCGTGTCCCCGGCGTCCGTACGGCCCCGGCTGCCGCGCGGCGATCTGCTGATGGTCGACCAGGCTCTCGACTACGACGCCGACCCTCTCGAGTTCCGCCCGGGCGCCACTCTCACCAGCGAGTACGCCGTCCACCCCGACCCCTGGTTCTGTCGGGAGAACGGGTCCGGCGCCGTGCCCAACCTCCTGTACATGGAGTCCAGCCTTCAGGCCGCCGCCCAGTTGAGCGCCGTTCAGGGCATCCTCAACCAGCATCTCGACAGCGCCTTCGTCTGCCGGAACCTGGAGGGCCGCGCCACCCTGCTCCGCCACGCCGACCCGCGCGGCCTCGCCCTGCGGCACCGCATCACGCTGGCCGACCACTCGAAGCTGCCGGGGGCGATCCTCCACCGCTACACCTACGAGCTCGGCCTTCCCGACGGGCCGGTCTACTCGGGCGAGTCCGTCCACGGCTTCCTCACCAAGGAGGTCCTGGACAACCAGCAGGGGCTCGACGGCGGGCGGTACGTACCGCCCTGGCTGGACCGCCTCCCGACGCGGCCCCCGGGGCAGCGCCGGCTCGACCTCTCCCACGACACCCGGCTCGGCCGCGGGCGGTTCGCGCTGCTGCGCGAGGCCGATCTGGTGCCGGACGGCGGAGAGCACGGCGCCGGATACCTCCTGTGGGAGCGGACGGTGCCCAAGGACGACTGGTTCATGGCGCACCACTTCCGCTTCGATCCGGTGATGCCCGGTTCGGTGGGTGTGGAGGCGCTGTTCCAGTCCGTCGCGGCGTACGCGCTGCACACCGGCCTCGCCGATGCCCTGCCGGACCCGGCCGCGCGGCCCGCGGCCCACGTCGAGCTGGCCTGGAAGTACCGAGGGCAGATCACGCCCGGTCACCGCCGGATGCGCGGCGAGGTTCATATCCGCCGGGTGGAGCCCTGTGGCGACGGTCTTCTCCTGGTCGCCGACGGCAGCGTATGGCGCGACGACCTGCGGATCTACCAGGTGGACAACATCGGCGTCGAGATCCTGCCGACCGGCGGGACGGCGGAAGGGCAGGTGCCGTGATGACGGTGCGATACGACCCGGACGGGGTGTACGCCGTCCTCGCCGACCTGGACGCCCCCTGCTACATCGTCCGGAACGGCGACCGGATCGGCGCCACCTCCGAACCTCACGTCCCGGGCAGCCCGTTGACCCCGCTGGCCGTCGCCGGGCCGATGCCGTCCACCCAACTCGGCGACTCCGGCTTCCGGCGCCGGCACGGAGTGTCCCATGCGTATCTCGCCGGTTCCATGGCCGCCGGTATCGCGTCCGAGGAGCTGGTGGCCGCGCTGGCCCGCGCCGGCTTTCTCGCCTCGTTCGGCGCCGCGGGCCTGTCACCCGAGCGGGTCGAGCGGGCCCTGACCCGGCTCGCTCACGAGAGCGGCGCTCCAGGTGGGTTGCCCTACGCCGCCAATCTCATCCACACACCGCACGCCCCGCGCCTGGAGCGGGCGGTTGTCGACCTCTTTCTGAGTCACCGGCTGCGTTGCGTCGAGGCCTCGGCGTTCGTCCAGCTCACCCCCGATCTGGTCCGCTACCGGGTGGCGGGGCTGCGCCCCGGCCCCGGGGGCGGGGCGTACGCGGAGAACCGGCTGATCGCCAAGGTGTCCCGCGCCGAGGTGGCCGAACTGTTCCTCCGACCAGCCCCCGAACCGATGGTCCGCGCCCTGTTCGACCGTGGCGAGATCACCGCCGAGCAGGTGACGCTGGCGCGGCTGGTCCCGATGGTGGACGACCTGACCGTGGAGGCGGACTCCGCGGGGCACACCGACCGCCGCCCGCTGATCACCGCGCTGCCCGCGATGCTGCGGCTGCGGGACCGCATCGCCCGCGAGCTCGGCCACGCAGTACCACCGGTACGGGTCGGCGCGGCCGGCGGCATCGGCACTCCGGAGGCGGCCCTGGCCGCCTTCAGCCTCGGCGCCGCGTACGTCGTCACCGGCTCGGTCAACCAGGCCTGCCTGGAGGCGGGCACCTCACCGGCGGTCAAGGCGCTGCTCGCCGCGGCCGGGCCCGCCGACTACGCGATGGCCCCGGCCGCCGACATGTTCGAGGTGGGCGCCGAGGTCCAGGTCCTGCGCAGCGGCAGCCTCTTCGCCGGCCGGGCGCGCCGGTTGCACGAGCTCTACCGCGCCCACGCCGGCCTGGACGAACTGCCCGCCGCGGACCGCCGACGCCTGGAGGCGAAGGTATTCCAGCGCCCACTGTCCGAGGTCTGGCGGGAGACCGCGGACTATCTCACCGAACACCACCCAGAACAACTCCTCCGCGCCGAACTCGACGCCAGGCACCGGATGGCCCTGGTCTTCCGCTGGTACCTCGGCCAGTCGTCCCGCTGGGCCGTCACCGGCGCCGAGCGCACCGGCGACTACCAGGTCTGGTGCGGTCCGGCGATGGGCGCGTTCAACGACTGGGCGGCGGGCTCCGTCCTGGCCGACCCCGGCCGACGCCATGTCGCCGACGTGGCGCGCCACCTGATGCACGGCGCCGCGTTCCACCGCCGCCTCGCCCACCTCCGCTTCAGCGGGGTGCGGATCCCGGCGGCCTGCGCCACCTACCGGCTGCCGTCGGCACCCTCGGCGGTGCCCGCCACGCCTTGACTGGCGGGGGTTCCTCCTCGCAGCGGTGCGCTGGGATGTGAAGGGCAAGGGATGCGATCCAGGGCGCGATCTGAGTAGGACCGCTGATGTTCTCCGGCTCCCTGGATGGCTTGAATGAGGGGTATGACCGAGGAGTCGTCTGAGTTCCGTATGAGGCGGAGGGGATGGATCGCCCCGTTGCTGTCCACTCTCGTCACCCTGCCCATGGCCCTGATCGCCACCGCTTTCGTCGGGCTGTCCCCCATGGCCTGCGATCCCTGCGGCGGCGCCGAACTGGAGCGTTTCGAGGACAGCTTCGACGTCGCCATCAATGTCTATCAGGTGGGTCTGGCCCTGACGGCCGGCTTGCTGATCGCCGATTATGTCGCCACCTGGCAACGTCGGGACGCGCCCCGACTCATCCTGGCCGTCCTCGCTCCGATCTCCGTGTTCTGCGACTACCTCCTCTTTGCGGGTCTGCTTACTGAACCCACGTTCTGACGCTCAGCGGAACGCGGTGACGTTGCGGGCGGCCCAGTCGGCGAAGGCGCGCGGGGCGCGGCCGAGGACCCGCTGGACGTCCGGGCTGACGCGCAGCTCGGCCGGGCTCGGGGAACCGAGGATGTCCAGAGTGTCGTCGGCGAGCTCCGCCGGCATGCTCTGGGTCATGGCGGCCTTGGCCTCGTCGCGGGTGAGCTCGTGAAACCTCACTGGCGAGCCCAGCGCGGCGGCGATGGCCTCCGTCTGCCGGCGCGGAGTGATCACCTCCGGGCCGGTCAGCTCGTACACGCCGCCGGTGTGCCGGTCGTCCAGCAGGCAGGCCGCCGCGACCGCGGCGATGTCCGCCGGGTCGATGATCGGCACCCCGACGTCGCCGAAGGGCGCGGCGACGACCTGTTGCGCGCGGACGGACTCGGCCCACCACAGGGCGTTGGAGGCGAAGCCGCCCGGCCGCAGGATGGCCCACTCCAGGCCGGACTCCCGCAGCGTGTCCTCCAGCGCGCGCATCGCGATCCGCGTGGGGCCGAATGGCCTGGTCGCCACGCCCAGCGTGGAGAGCAGGACGACCCGGCGGACCCCGCTGACCGCGGCTTCGCCGATGATGTCGGCAGGGCTGGCTCCAGTGGCGTGCAGGTCGCCGGACAGCAGCAGGAACAGCGCCTTCGCCCCGGCCAGCGCGGGCTTGAGGCTGGCCGGCTCGGCCAGGTCGGCCACCACGTGGCGAACGCCGTTCGGTACCGCCGCCGTGTGCCGTGACACCGCCGTCACCTGCCGGCCCGCCTCGGCCAGCGCCTGCGTCAACGGCCGGCCAATGTTCCCGGTAGCCCCGGTCACCACGATCATGATCAGCTCCTTGCCAGGTGTCCTCTGTGGCCTTCACGCTAGGAGCATGGGCTAACTTTTGGTAAGGGCATACCTCGAGGTAAGCTCATGACATGACGGGAGGCGTGCAGCGCGGACAGCCCGAGGCCGGGGAGCGGTATGACGTGTTTCACACCGACTGCCCCGCGCGCGATGTGGTCGACCATGTGACCAGCAGGTGGGGTGTCTGGGTGCTGATCTCCTTGCGGCGCAACAACCTCCGGTTCTACGAGCTGCGCGAGAGCATCCAGGGCATCAGCGAGAAGATGCTCGCCCAGACCCTGCGCGCGCTGGTCCAGGACGGCCTGGTCTGGCGGGAGGTCGAGCCGACGACGCCGCCCCAGGTCACCTACGGGCTGACCGAGTTCGGCCGGGACGTCGGCGAGCCGCTGACGGAGCTGTTCGACCGGATCACACGGCGGCTCTCGCCGCGCGGCGCGGGATAGCGCGGTAGCGGCAGGCCCGGCGCCGACGGGCGGGTGAAGGCGTAGCGCCGGATCATCTCGGTGCGCAGCTCGTACGGCACCGCCTCATACAGCGTGGCGCGCAGCCGGTCGTTCTCCTCCTGACGGACCGCTGCCACCATCCGGGCACAGCCTCGTAGCCGAACGGCGCTTCGCCAACGTCACGTCACAGAACCACCGTGTGCCCGGTCATCACTGTCAAACATGGTGTGAGTCAGGCGCGCACGGACCCGGCTCGCCCATGGCGAATCCATGGAGGCGAGATATCATGACAAATATGGACTCAGTGGGCGAGGCCAACCGGCAGCCACCGTCCGAGGTGTGGAAGACGGCAGCGCAGATGCTGCAGGATGCCAAGCCTCCCTTCCTCCCCGAGGGCGCCTCGGGGATGACCATCTCGGTGGAATGGCCTCCCGGGGATCCCGGGACCCCTCCGCATCGTCACTCGGGGCCGGCCTTCGGATACGTCATCGAGGGCGCGGTGCGCTTCGAGCTCGAGGGCGAGCCGGAACGCGTGGTCAAGGCCGGAGAGACGTTCTGGGAGCCGGGTGGTGATGTGATCCACTACCAGGATGGCAACGCCCTGACGGACTCCAAGACGCGTTTCATCGTGACCATGTTGTGTGCGCCGGGCCAGCCGATGCTCACCCTGGTCGACGAGGAGGAACTGAGCCAGCGGGCCCATCTGCGTGCCCCGCGTTCCGTGGACTGATCTGGCCCTCCTTGTCCGACAGTCCCAGCCATCACGGCGACGGTCCGTCCCCTCGCCACGGGTTGGGGCGGCGAGGAGACGGACCGTACGGGTCAGATCGGGACGGTGGCCGATCAGCCGAACTGGCCGGGCTGGTAGCCCCCGGCGGGCTGCTGGTTGATGACGTTGATGCGGTTGTAGGCGTTGATGACGGCGATGAGGGAAATCAGGGCGACAAGCTGCTCCTCGTCGTAGTGCTTGGCAGCGTTGGCCCACGCCTCGTCCGTGACACCACCGGACGCGTCGGCGATACGGGTGCCCTGCTCGGCCAGCTCCAGTGCGGCGCGCTCGGCGTCGGTGAAGACCGTGGCCTCGCGCCAGGCCGCGATCAGGTTGAGGCGCAGCGAGGTTTCCCCGGCGAGGGTGGCCTCCTTGGTGTGCATGTCGGTGCAGAAGCCGCAGCCGTTGATCTGGCTTGCGCGGATCTTCACCAGCTCCTGCGTGGCGGCCGGCAACGTCGAGTCCGACACCGCCTTACCGGCCGAGTTGATGTGCTTCAGCACCTTGCCCGCGAGGGGATTGCCGAAGTAGTTGAGACGCGATTCCATGGTGATCTCCTAACCATGTTGCGGATACACACCACTGACCGGGCAGCCCGGCAAAGTGCGACAGGGTTGGCGCGTGACGTGCGTCTCACCATGCATCGCTCCGGGTTTGTGGAGGCCGCGGACCAGAGGGACAGTGGTGTCGGGAACCTCTGTGCGAGACAGAAGGCGCACGGGCCGACGGAGGTGTGTCCGATGTCGGAGAAGGACTCAGCGGGCGGAAACGCCCAGCAGAAGGCCCAGGCGACGAGCGATCGTAGATGTCACACAAGGCGTGACTGGCCGGTCAACTAGTCATCCGTAATCCAACGTCGACGGAGCCCTGCTGTGACTGACCCGATCCGGCCGCCCGATCTGTCCACCGAGAAGGACTTCGCCGGGACATCCTTCTCTCCCATCTACACAACGACGGTCACCGTCAGCGGTGGGACAGCAAGTCATGGGCGCGCCTCGGGGAGGGCGCGATCGGACGACGGGGTCCTGGACCTCAGTCTGCGGATGCCCGCCGAACTGGGGGGAGACGGCCAGGGGACGAATCCGGAGCAGTTGTTCGCCGCCGGTTTCGCGGCCTGCTTCCACGGAGCGCTGAGCCTGGTGGCACGGCAGGCCGCGCTCGACCCCTCCACCATCTCCGTAGAGGCGACCGTGGCCTTTGGGCGGGACCCGGAAGACGGCGGCTATCTGCTGCGCGTCGATCTGGTGGTCTCATGGCCGGGCACTGATCCAAAGATCGCTGCTCCCCTGCTGGAGAAGGCCGACTCGCTGTGCCCCTACGCCAGGATGGCCTGGCGGGGAACGCCGACCACCATCACGCTGGCTTCCTAGGTTCTCGTCCGTGTAGCCGCCATGTGCTGTTGTCCGGCAGCGCATGGCGGCGCCTCACCGGCCCGGATCACAGCCGTATCGATTCACAGCGGGAACCACAGGTCGGCGTCGGCAGCCTCTTCTTTGCGGATGGCGAAGACGGCGATGTCGTTCTTCCACGCACTCTGTGGTGGCAATGCGGAAATGGCGGGGTGATCACCCGTGGCGAAGGGCTCGCTCCGGCACCCGGTGGGCGACTCGAAGTACTCGGCGTTGATGGCCTTGTACTGCGCCCACTGTTGCGGGAGGTCGTCTTCGTAGAAGACCGCTTCTACGGGGCAGACCGGCTCGCAGGCATGGCAGTCCACGCACTCGGCAGGGTTGATGTAGAGCGTGCGATTGCCTTCGTAGATGCAGTCCACAGGGCATTCGATGACGCACGCTCTGTCCTTGATGTCAATGCAGGGCTGCGCGATGACATACGTCACCCCATCCTCCTTCGTCTCGACGAGAACCGACTGGTGAGCGTGGCGCGACAGGTGTTCTCTGGGAATATGACCAGGAACCCCTCGATGGTGTGACAGCGGCGCAGGCACCCCACCCGTAAGTGGTCAGGCCCCCCGGTTGTCACAAGACGAGGGACGACTCGGTCTGATGGATGACTCTCACACCATGGCTCGCAGCTGCGACATCTGAGACGAGGAACATCGTGTCCCCCGAGAATACTTACGTGATCGTCGGAGGCGGTCTGGCCGCGGGCAAGGCGGCGGAGGCGCTCCGGGAGCACGGCCACAGCGGCCGGCTCATCGTCATCGGCGACGAGCGGGAGCAGCCGTACATCCGGCCGCCACTGTCCAAGGGCTATCTGCTGGGCAAGGAAGAGCGCGATTCGATCTTTGTACACCCCGCGGACTGGTACGCGGAGCACGATGTCGAACTGCGCCTGGGCACCAGCGCGCGGGCGATCGACGCACGGGCCCAGCAGGTGGAGTTGGACAACGGGGACCGGGTGTCCTACGCCAAGCTGCTCCTGGCCACCGGTTCGTCTCCGCGTCGTCTGTCCATCCCCGGGGCGGACCTCGACAACGTTCTGTATCTGCGCCGGGTAGGGGACAGCGAACGGCTCAAGTCCGCCTTTGTCGAGGGGGCGAAGATCGTCGTCATCGGCGGCGGATGGATCGGGCTCGAGACCGCCGCGGCGGCCCGGATGGCCGGGGCGGAGGTGACGGTGCTGGAACACTCGGAGCTCCCCCTGCTGAAGGTGCTCGGACACGAGGCCGCCGAAGTGTTCGCCGGCCTGCACACCGACCATGGCGTCGTGCTGCGCCCCAACGCGCAGGTGGAATCCCTCACCGGGACGCAGGGCCGGGTGGACGGGGTCCGGCTCGCCGATGGCACCCACCTCGCCGCGGACGCGGTGGTCGTGGGCATCGGCATCACGCCCAACGTCCAACTGGCCCAGGAGGCGGGCCTGGACGTACGCAACGGCATCGTCACCGATGAACACCTGCGGACCTCGGTGGCCGAGATCTACGCCGCGGGCGATGTCGCCAACGCCTACCACCCGCTGCTCGGCCGCCATCTGCGTGTGGAGCACTGGGCCAACGCACTGCACCAGCCGCGCACAGCGGCGCTGAGCATGCTCGGCAAGGACGCCGTGTACGACCGGCTGCCGTACTTCTACACGGACCAGTACGACCTGGGCATGGAGTACACGGGTTACACGGAACCCGGCGGCTATGACCGCGTCGTCTTCCGTGGCGAGCCGGCCGAGCGGCGGTTCATCGCCTTCTGGATGTCGGGGAACCGCGTACTGGCGGGGATGAGCGTCAACATATGGGACGTGATCGATCCGATCCGGTCCCTCATCACCTCCGGGGCCGACGTCGATGACACGCTCCTCGCCGACCCGGACGTCCCACTGGACCGCATCGGATGACAACGTGTGAGTGTCACAGATACCCGAACCACCTGGTCCTAGTGGATGACAACCCCGGCGATCGGAGTAGACAGTGGCTGTGATTGAACGACGTCTTGCCACCACGGTGCTGGTGATCGGTACAGGAGGGGCGGGACTGCGAGCGGCGATCGAACTGGCCGAGTCCGGTGTCGACGTCCTCGCCGTCGGCAAACGCCCCAAGGACGATGCCCATACGGCACTCGCCGCCGGAGGAATCAACGCGGCCCTGGCCACGATGGACCCCGACGACAGCTGGCAGCAGCACGCCGCCGACACCCTCAAGGAGAGCTATCTGCTCGCCGACCCCCGCACCACACAAATCGTCACCCAGGGCGCGGCCCGGGGCATCGACGACCTGGAGCGGTACGGCATGGCCTTCGCCAGGGAAGGGGACGGCCGGATCTCCCAGCGCTTCTTCGGTGCGCACAAGTTCCGGCGCACCGCCTTCGCCGGTGACTACACCGGTCTGGAGATCCAGCGCACGCTCATCAGACGCGCGGAGCAGCTCGATATCCCGGTGCTCGACGGCGTCTACATCACTCGGCTCCTGGTGCATGACGGTGCCGTCTTCGGCGCTTACGGCTTCGACCTCACCCATGGGACGCGGTATCTCATCCATGCCGACGCCGTCATTCTCGCGGCAGGTGGCCACACCCGCATCTGGCGGCGTACGTCCTCACGACGTGACGAGAACACCGGTGACTCGTTCCGTCTGGCCGTGGAGGCCGGAGCCCGCCTGCGCGACCCTGAGCTGGTTCAGTTCCATCCCTCCGGGATCATCGAGCCGGAGAACGCGGCAGGCACCCTGGTCAGCGAGGCCGCGCGCGGTGAGGGCGGCGTCCTGCGCAACGCGCTCGGGGAGCGGTTCATGACCCGCTACGACCCCGAGCGCATGGAGCTGTCCACCCGCGATCGGGTGGCCCTCGCCTCGTACACGGAGATCAAGGAGGGGCGCGGGACCCCCAACGGCGCGGTGTGGCTCGATGTCTCTCATCTGCCACGGCAGACGATCATGACGCGGCTACCCCGGGTCTACCAGACCCTTCTGGACCTGCAGATGCTGGACATCACCCGCGAGCCCATCGAGATCGCGCCCACCGCGCACTACTCGATGGGCGGGGTCTGGGTACGGCCCGAGGACCACAGCACGGACGTCCGCGGCCTGTACGCGATCGGTGAGGCGTCGAGCGGGCTGCACGGCGCCAACCGCCTCGGTGGCAACAGTCTCATCGAGTTGCTGGTCTTCGGCCGGATCACGGGCCAGGCCGCCGCCGCCTATTCGGAGGCGCTGACCGCGCAGCCGCGCTCGGCGTCGGCGGTGGCCCGTGCCCGTGCCGAGATCGACGATCTGCTCGCGGCGGACGGGCCGGAGAACGTCCGGGCCCTGCAGCGCGCCATCCGTAACACCATGACCGAGCATGCGGGAGTCGTACGCGACGAAGAGGGGCTGCGCGCCGGGCTGGCAGAGCTCACCGCGATCGAGAAGAGAATGGAAGACGTCGGCGTCCACCCCGATATCGCCGGCTATCAGGATCTCGCGCACGCCTTCGATCTCAAGTCCGCTGCCCTGGCGGCCCGGGCCACGCTCGAAGCGGCGCTTGAGCGCCGTGAGACCCGCGGCTGCCACAACCGCAGCGACTACCCGGACCTCGATCCGTCTCTGCAGGTCAACCTTGTCTGGTCGCCGACGACGGGTGTCACCCACGAAAGCATTCCGCCCATCCCGGACGAGATTTCCGCGCTGATGGAGGATGTCTCGACCGAAGGAAAGCTCGTCGAGTGATGTCCGCTCGCTGACATCTGTCGAATCTCCGCGGCCGCCTGTCACACATTGCGCGGCTGTCCGGTCACTTCAGTGAAGGCGAAATCAGCCGGTGCCGGTGAACAGTGCATCGCAGCATGCGCGCGCCGCGCACGTATGACAACATCCGAGAGGTTTCCATGATGAAGGTTGTAGTGATCGGTGGTACCGGACTCATCGGCTCGAAACTGGTCGGCAAGCTCAACGAGCACGGGCACGAGGCGGTCGCGGCCGCGCCCAACACCGGCGTCAACACGCTGACGGGCGAGGGCCTGGCCGAGGTCCTGGAGGGCGCGTCGGTCGTGGTCGACGTGTCCAACTCCCCCTCGTTCGAGGACGAGGCCGTGATGGACTTCTTCCGCACCTCGACCACCAACCTGCTGAAGGCGGAGGCCGAGGCCGGTGTGACGCACCATGTGGCGCTGTCCGTGGTCGGCACCGAACGGCTGCAGGAGAGCGGCTACTTCCGCGCCAAGCAGGCCCAGGAAGAGCTGATCAAGGACTCGGGCATCCCGTACTCCATCGTCCACGCCACCCAGTTCTTCGAGTTCATGAAGGGCATCGCGGCCTCGGCCACCGAGGGCGACACCGTGCGCCTGGCTCCCATCAGGATCCAGCCCATCTACTCCGACGACGTGGCCGCCGCCGTCGGCCGCACCGCGGTCGGCACCCCCGTCAACGGCGTGGTGGAGGTCGCCGGGCCCGACCAGTTCCAGCTGGACGAGCTCATCCGCAAGGGCCTTGCCGCCAAGAACGACCCCCGTACGGTCGTCACGGACCCGCACGCCTTGTACTTCGGTACCGAGCTGCAGGAGACCACGCTCCTGCCCGGTCCTGACGCGCACATCGCCGGGACCCGGTTCGCCGACTGGCTCGCGCAGCAGCGGTAAGTCATGTCGGTGGCCGTCTCGCCCCCGCGCCGTTCCACACAGTGGGTTCGGCGCGGGGGCGGCGTCGCCGCGTACGCAGTCACTCCGTACGCAGTCACTTTGGTTCACGCCGACTCAGTGTGCACACTGTGTCCGTTGCATGCGTCTCGGAATGGATGCCCCTTTGTATGAGCAACCCACAGCACGCATCTCATCCCCCAGCGGCAAGTGGATTCTGCTGACCACGGTCCTGGGCTCGAGCATGGCTCTCCTGGATTCGACGGTCATCACGGTGCGAGGCTCGGCCCCGGACCGTCATCGACCTCAATGCCGGAGGCATGGGTGGCTGACGACATCGCCCCTTGAGCCACTGTCCCATCACCGCCTCTGGCGATGAGTGACACAAGTCCGCTATCACGTTCTGTACTGACCAAGACCCACTATGAGGAGCAGAGACCGTGCCGGAGTCGAACTCTACGCAGCTGCAACCCATGCCCACGGACTGGCAGCGTGCCCTCGCCGTGGTGGCCCACCCTGATGACCTGGAATATGGGTGCTCGGCCGCCATGGCTTCCTGGGTCGACGAGGGCCGTGAGATCGCCTATGTCCTCGCCACGCGTGGCGAAGCAGGCATCGACACCGTTGCACCGGATGAGTGCGGACCGTTGCGGGAGCGCGAGCAGCGGGCCAGTGCCGCCGCCGTTGGCGTGTCCGTGGTGGAGTTTCTCGACCACCGGGACGGCACGATCGAGTACGGCGTCTCCCTGCGCCGCGACATTGCCGCTGCCGTTCGTCGCCACCGGCCCGAGCTGGTGATCACCCTCAACCATCACACCACATGGGACGGTGGTGTCTGGAACACCCCGGACCACGTGGCCGTGGGGCACGCCACGCTCGACGCGGTGGCGGACGCCGGCAACCGCTGGATCTTTCCGGAGCTGACCGAGCAGGGCTTGCAACCATGGAACGGCGTCCGCTGGGTCGCTGTCGCCAACTCCAAAAACCCCACCCACGCCGTGCCGGCCGGCCCCGGCCTGGAGCGGGCGGTGCGCTCGCTGCTCGAGCACCGCACCTACATCGAGGCATTGACCGACGAGGATCCCGAGACGTATGTGCGTCGCTTCCTGACCGACAACACCCGCGAGCTGAGCGCGCGGTTCGGCGGGCACCCAGCCGTAGTCTTCGAGCTGTTCAACCGGTGACCGTCGGCGAGCCTCAACACCGCGTGCCGGGTGTCAGCGCCTGCCCGCTCGGGCCAGCGCGTCCTCGGCCTGGGCGGCCAGGGTGCCGACCAGATCAGCCGCGGACGGCAGGTCGTTGATGAGGTCGATGGCCTGGCTGGCCCACTGCGGCAGTGCGGGGATCTCGCCTTGGGCCACGGCGTCTTCGTATGCCTGCTGGGCATGGGGGGCAGTCGCGAGTTCGTCCTCCCGGCCCCGCCATTCGTCGAGGAAGGGGTGGCCAAGGGTGCGGGCGGTGTACTGCGCCGGCCACCGCGAGGCGCGGGCGATGTCCAGCACCCTGCTGCGTTCGGTGTCCTCCCCGCGTCCCTCGACGATCGCCCTGGCGGTCGCGGGGTCGACCAGGGCCTCGGTCGTGGCCACCGCCCTGCGGGCCTCCTCCATGTCGGTGACCTGGATGATCAGCGGCGCGCCCGCGCTGCGGACGCGCTCCACGAACGGACTGGGGTCGCCGAAGGACAGCATCACCGCCATCGGGTTGTGCTCCAGCGTCCGCGCGATCACACCGTCGTCAATTGCCCACGTCTGGAAGCCGATGCCCCAAGGTTTCCCCGCGCACTCATCGACCAGGACGGGCAGCTCGCGGGCCAGCCAGTCCTGATCCCCGTTCCCGCTGCCCAGCAGTCCGAGCCCGCCGCCATGCGAGACCGCCGCCGTGAGGGCGCCACCGGCCGATCCGCCCATCGGAGCCAGGGCGATCGGATGCTCCACACCGAACAGTTCCGTAAACGCCGTCGACAGTCCCATATCCGCACTCCTCACCCTTCGGCCGTGCTGGTCGAAGCGGAGTCAATACGAATACCGCGAGCACGAGGTTCCTGTCGCCCGGTATCTCCCCTCTGCCTCTCAGTGGAACTGTCCGGCCTGGTAGTTGCCGGCGGGCTGCTGGGTGATGATGTTGAGCCGGTTCACCGAGTTCATGAAGGAGACCAGGATGACCAGGGCGGTGAGCTGTTCCTGGTCGTAGTGGGCGGTGGCCTGTGCCCATGTCTCATCGCTGACCCCGTGGGCCGCGTCCGCGACGCGGGTGCCTTCCTCCGCCAGTGCCAGTGCGGCGCGTTCGGCCTCGGTGAAGACGGTGGCTTCCCGCCACGCCGCGACCAGGTTGAGCCGTACCGGGGTTTCTCCGGCGGCGGTGGCTTCCTTGGTGTGCATGTCGATGCAGACGGCACAGCCGTTGATCTGGCTCACGCGCAGGGCCACCAGTTCCTGCGTCGCGGCGGGCAGTGGCAGGTCCTTGAGCTCCTTGCCCGCCGACATGAAGTACTTGAGGGCCTTCCCTGCGGCCGGGATGGTGAAGTAGTTCAGTCGCGCGTCCATGATGTGCTCTCCTCGGTGATCGTCAGCGGCTTACACCCCCTGAGACGAGGCAGCCCGACCCCCTGTGACACGCACGAATGTGACCTGGATCTCGACGATCGGCCCTCGACACCGCGATCGCATATCACCGTCGATGGCCGCTGGTGATCTCCCTGTACTCCTGGACGGTGGGCTTGGGAATCTGCGTCCCCTCCCCGTAGAAGCCCCGGCTGAGCCTGGCCCGCAACCGTCGAGTGCGGCTGGGACTGCTCTCCGGGCCTCCCTGGACGCCCGGGCCACCGGACTCGATGGGCTGGTACTGCTCATGCGCTGTCAGGATGTGCAGTCGCTCCCTGCTCAATGGCTCGTGCACCTCGACGAACTCGCCGTGCGGCAAGCGCTTGATGATGCCGGTCTCACGTCCGTGCAGCACCTTGTCCCGGTCGCGGCGCTGAAGGCCGAGGGCCCACCGCTTCGTCACCGAATAGACGACGGTGGGTACGAGGAAGAGGCCGATGCGAACTGCCCACGTCACGGAATTGACCGAGACATGGAACTGGGTCGCGATGATGTCGTTCCCTGCGCCGATCAGCGCCACCAGATAGACGCTGATCCATGCTGCGCCGAGCGCCGTGCGCACTGGCCGGTTGCGTGGTCTGTCGAGGAGATGGTGTTCACGGTCGTCATCGGTGGCCCAGGCCTCGATAAACGGGTATGCGCCCATGACGAGAAACAGACCGACGCCCGACGACAGCGGGATCAGGTTGTCAAGGGCCAGGGTATGGCCCCAGATACTGATCTCCCAGCCGGGCATGATCCGTATCAGCCCATCTGCTACGCCCATGTACCAGTCCGGCTGTGATCCCGCCGAAACCTGATCGGGGCGGAAGGGGCCGTACTCCCAGACGGGGTTGATCTGTGCGATCGAGGCGATGATGAAGATCACCCCCGTGACCAGGAGAAAATATCCTGCCGCTTTTACCGCGTGCACCCGGAGCGGCATGCCGATGACGTTCCTGTCGGTGCGCCCCGGCCCCGGGTACTGGGTGTGCTTGTGGCGGAACACAAGGATCAGATGCGCGACGATCAGCCCCACCATGAGGCCGGGGATCACCAGAACATGGATGGTGTTGAAGCGTGCCACCAGGTCGTTCCCGGGGAACTCACCCCCGAAGAGGAACATCGACAGATAAGTGCCAACGATCGGCACGGAAAGGAGTGTTCCGTTCACGACCACCAGTCCGGTCCCGGACAGCAGATCGCCCGGGAGGTCGTATCCCGTCAAACCGGCGAACATGGCCAGGACCAGCAGCAGAAACCCGAACACCCAGTTGAGCTCGCGCGGCCTGCGAAACGCGCCCGTGAAGAAAACGCGCATCATATGCACGAATATCCCGGCGACGAATATCAGCGCCGCCCAGTGGTGAGCCTGCCGGATCAGCAGGCCGCCGCGCACATCGAAGGAGATGTGCATGGTTGAATCAAATGCTTCCGACACCATCTGGCCCCGCAGGGGCAGGTAGCTGCCACGGTATTCCACCTGGTTCATCGTCGGGTGGAAGTACAGGCTAAGATAGATGCCCGTGGCGATAACGATGAGGAAGCTGTAGAGACAGATCTCCCCCAACATGAAGGACCAGTGGTCCGGGAATGCCTTTCGCATACCGGTTCTGGTGAGATTTTGAAAGCCCAGCCGCCCGCGGGTCCATTCGGCGACCTTCTCCCCTCTGCACCCTCGCTGCGATTCGGTTGACTGGCCCGCGTTGGCCATGCTTCTACCACCATTCGTGATGCGTTGCGATGACCACCACATCGAGCTTGTCGACCGGCGTTGCCGCCTTCCACCCGCCCCACGCGCCTCGATTCGGTGGCTATTACATAAGACCGAGTAGCCGACGCATATGTGACACGGCTACGGAAGGCACCACCCGCGCCATGTCACAAGATCCATGCCTGCCCTGTCACATGGATTGAGGCGAGGGAGGATGCCGTATGGACCATGCCGGTGATGCAGTGCCCATCGCGGAGCTGCTCGATGAGCGCCGATATCTCCTGGATGTCGCTTATTGGATGCTGGGCAGCGGCGGCGCGGCGGAGAGTGTCATTGATGAGACCTACCGTCGGTGGTACGGGCTGTCGGACTCGGCCCGCACGCGGATCGCGGTGCCCCGTTCCTGGCTTGCCAAGACCGCGGGTGGTATCTGCCTGGGCCGCCTGGCGCTGCCGGATCGCGGCGAGGACACGGACCAGGGTGAGGGGGGCGGCCCGTATGCGGGAGACGCCGATGGCGCACGGGCGAGCGCGGAGCTGGAACAGGAGATCAGCAGGGTTCTGCTGAATGCTCTGGATTCTCTGTCGCCGCCGGAGCGTGCGGCGTTCGTGCTCAACGATGTGTTCGGGATGACACCCGATACGGTCGCCGACATCGTGGGGCGTACGGGGCCGGAGTGTGTTGAGCTCGCCGATCGCGCGCGTCGCCGTCTGCGGGCACGGCGGTCGCATCCCACGACGCCGGAGCAGCATGACACGGCCGCCCGTGCCGTCCGGCAGGCCTGTGTGACCGAGGACGCCGGGCTGCTGGCGTCCTTGCTATGGCCCGATGCCACGGCGTTCTTCGACGGCGGTGGCAAGGTCCGTGCGCTGGCCCGACCCGTGCACGGCGGCGAACAGGTCGCACACAGCCTGATGACACTGCTGGTCCGGCGCCCGCGCACCACACTGACCGCCCAGTCCGTCAACGGCCGGACGGGTCTGGTGGCACGCTACGACGGCCAGGTGGCCGCGGTCATCAGCCTCGACATCGCCGACCGCCGCGTGGCACAGGTCTGGGTCGTACTCAACCCCGACAAACTCCGCTCCTGGAACCAACCCCCCAGCGCACGCCAGAGGCCGTCACAGGCATGGTGACGGCCTTGGGCCTGGGCTCACGACGGGGAGCCGAGTGGCGATATGGAGCGAGAGCGTGAATCGAGGAACGCGGCGATTTTGCTCGGGTTGAACAGCCACATCACCTTGTAGATGCCATCCCGCGAGGCGGCCACCGTCAGAAACGTCTTGGGCTCGCCCTCGCGGTAGATCATCACTCCCGAACGCCCGTTGGCATGGACAGACCGGAGATCCAAGCCACGCCAGAACCGCGGATACGCAGTCGCCAGGTTCGCCACCCGCGCACAGCCCAGAACGGGTATGCGCGCAGCGCCCCGCATCCCGTTGCCGTCGGACAGGCTGACGGCATCCGGGGTGAGGAGGGCTTCCAGCGAGCCGATATCGCCCCTCTGAGCTGCGCCGACGAAGGCGTCCAGGAGGCGTCGGTGTTCCTCCGTGTCCACGCTCTCCCGCTGTTCCGCGCCCAGGTGCTTGCGGGCGCGGCTTACGATCTTCCGCACATTGACGACGCTGAGCTGAAGCATGTCGGCGATCTCGGGATAGCTGTAATCAAACGCCTCACGCAGTACATACGCCGCGCGCTCCGCGGGGCTCAGCTTCTCCAGCACCAGCAGCAGAGCCAGCTCCAGCGCCTCCGCCCGCTGCGCGCCCGCCTCCGGGTCCGAGCTCGTATCAATGGGCTCGGGCAGCCACGGCCCGATGTAGGTTTCCCGGCGCACACGGGCCGACTGGGCGACGTTGATGGCCAACCGGGTCGTCACACTGGACAGAAAGGCCGCCGGGCTGACCACCGCGGAGCGGTCGGTCTTCTGCCAACGCAGCCACACCTCCTGGACCACGTCCTCAGCCTCGACCGCGCTGCCGAGCACGCGGTAGGCGATACCGAAAAGACGTGGCCGGAGCTGCACAAAGACAGAAACAGCCTCGTCAAGGGCGTTCGTCGTGGTGCTGAGGGGGCTGTGGTCGGTGAAGGTCACGGCTTGCTCCAATCGCGTCTCCTGCATAGACCGGGGTCAACCCGGTCCTGTGACAGGACTGGGGCAGGAAGACGCGCGGACCGACGAACACCCGAACGGCAGGGCTCAGCCGAATACGGATTGTTATTCCGTGCCCACACACCGCCAGCGACTGCCCTGCGGGCCGTGGCCTAGGGTGAGCCGTGTGCCGATCGCTCATCACCGGAGAATGCACCGTGTGACTCTGTTGAGCGGACGCCGATCCGCGTGGGCCCGGCCCAACAATCACCACACCTCACCATGAGATGGGAATGGCATGCACAACATAGCCCGTATGGGAGCCGTTGGGGCTTTATCTGTCGTTCTGTCCCTCCCCGCAGGGTTCGCGCACGCGACCCCGGGCGGTCCCGGTGTGACCGGCAAGGTCATCGCCCAGTCCACCGTGGGCGGGCGCGACTACATCCTGCGGGAAGTCACCATCCCGCCAGGTCAGGCGACCGGTTGGCACTTCCACGACGGCACCCTGTACGCGTATGTCAAGCAGGGCACCCTGAGCCACTTCGCTGCCACCTGCAAGTCCGACGGTGTGTACCCCCAGGGCCGATTCCTCGAGGAACCGCCCGGTGCCGACCACGTACACATCGGCCGGAACCTCGGTGCCACGGACGTCGTCCTGGAAGTTCTCTACGTGCTGCCGCACGGCGCCCCCTTCTCCCAGGACGCCCCCAACCCGGGCTGCGACTTCCAGTAGTCACCAGGCCTCGACGTCCGCCGCACAGAAACGGAGGACCACCCAGTGCGAACGAGCGGCGTCCGCCACGGCGCCGCCTGGGCGCTGCCGGCCGCGCTGGCCATCGACGCCATCGGCACCGGGCTCTATCTCCCGCTGTCCATGGTCTACTTCCTCACCGTCACCGACCTGTCGGAAGCCGATGTCGGCCTGCTGTTGACCGCCGCCACCGCCTGCTCGCTCCTGCTGCCGCTGCTCGTCGGGCGGATCGTCGACCGCATCGGGCCACGGCCGGTGGTGATCGCGGGGCAGTTGTTGCAGGCGGCCGGGTTCTTTCTGTACCTGGGAGTGGCCGGTCCGCAGTCGCTGTTTCTCGCGGCGCTGGTCGAGGCAGTGGGGCTGCGGGTGTACTGGTCGTCGATCTTCGCGCTGATCTCCGAGCAGGCGGACGGGGAGGCCAGGGACCAGTGGTTCGCCCGGGCGGGCATGATCCGGGCGGCCGGTACCGGCGCCGGCACGGTGCTCGCGGGTGGGCTGCTCGCGCTCGGCTCGCAGCACGCGTACCGGGGAATGGTGCTGGCGGATGCCCTCTCCTTCGTCATCGCGGCGGTGACCGTCGCGTTGTTCGTACGCGGTGCCCGGCGGCCGACCGGCGGGCCTGACCGCGAATCCTCGGACGCGATAAGGAAGTTGCTGCGCAACCGGCCGTATCTGGCGCTGATCGGCGTGAACACGCTGTTCAACATCTGCACGGTCTTCCTCGCCGTGGCGATCCCGGTCTATGTGATCCGCGGGCTGCACGCGCCGGGCTGGACGGTCGGCGCCTTTCTCACGATCACCACGGCGGTCGTGGCCACCTGTACGGCCGAGGTCACCCGCCGCTCCCGACGAGGCACCTCCCGGGGCGGCGCGATGGCCTGGAGCGGCCGGCTGTGGGCTGCCTGGTGCATGGCCGCCGCCGTGGCGGTGCTGCTGCCGCCAGGGCCTCTGCTGGTCGGCTATCTGGCACTGGTGATGCTGCTGTGGGCAGCGGCGGAGATGCTGCACGGCCCGGCCTCGAACGCGCTCTCCGCGGAGGCGGCGCCGGAGGGGATGCGAGGGACCTATCTGGCGGCGTTCCAGTATTCGTTCGCGACGGCGGACATGGTGACGCCCGGCCTGTTCGGCGTCCTGTACGGCGCAAACCGGGTGCTGCCGTGGGTGGTTGTGGCCTGCCTGGCGCTGACGGCGAGCGTGGCGATCCGGCCGCTGGAGCGGCGTCTGGCAAACGTGTCACATACGCATGGGGTATTCGGTCCTTCGTAGCAGGGCGTGGCCGCAAGCAGAAGCGCCGTTGCATATCCAACACACGTAAAGGGATGGTAGCCATGTCGTACCCAGAGCAGGTGTATTCAGGAAACAGCGGCGAGATCAACGCCGACTTCCGGCCGGCGAGCACCGCGCCGAATGTCGGCACAGCCGGCCGAGATGCCATTCACTATCTGGCGACCACCGCCACCACACGAGGTGAATTCGGTCTCTACCGGGTCGAGATGAGCGCCAAGGCCGGTGGCCCCAAGACTCACTTCCACAAGTCCGTCTCGGAGTCCTTCTTCATCCTCGACGGCACCGTTCGCCTCTTCAACGGCGCGGAGTGGATCGACGGGCAGAAAGGCGACTTTCTGCATGTGCCGCAGGGCGGGCTGCATGCTTTTCGCAACGACTCCGACGCACCGGCTGAGATGCTGCTGCTCTTCACTCCGGGCGCACCGCGTGAAGAGTATTTCGAGGGACTGTCGCAGCTCGCCGATGCCACGGACGAGGAGCGCGCCGAGTTCTTCGTGAGGCACGACTCGTACTTCGTGGAGTAACCGGCACGGGCAGGCGCTCTCACGGGCACAGCCGCGTCGGCCCGGTCCTCGGCAGGCTTCGTACGCCGCCGGGCCGGGCCGACACACGGCACTCAGGTCTGCCCCAGGATCACCGAGCCTTTGCCTCGGCAGGCCCGTCACCGTTACGGGGGTTGCCCCGGGATACGAAGGCTTCCCGGGGGCGCTGCACCGAGGCCAGCGAGACGATGTCCCGCCCGTAGAGGGCGGCGGTGAGCCAGACGGCGAGGACGCGGACCTTGCGTTCCCACGTCGGCACGGCGAGCACATGGTAGCCGCGGTGCATGAGCCAGGCCGGCAAGCCCTTGATGACGAGGCGCCGGTACTGGAAGATGCCCCGTCCCATACCCAGCGTGGCCACCACGCCCAGGCTGTGGTGGACGTAGTTCTTGGCCCTCCGCCCGTGCAACGTCGCCACGATGTTCTTCGCCAGGCGCTTGCCCTGCCGTACGGCGTGCTGGGCGTTGGGCACGGTATGTGCTCCCGGCCGTCCCACCGCGAGGTCCGGTACGGCAGCGTCGTCGCCCGCGGCCCATACGTCCGGCACCACCTCCGTGTCCGTACCCACACGCAGGTCGGCACGTACGACGAGCAGACCACGCTCATCGACCGGAAGGTCGGTGTGGTTGTGGACGATGGGGTTCGACGCGTTGCCGGCGGCCCAGACGATCAGGCCCGACTCGTACTCCTGCCCGTTGGAGAGCACGACATGGCCGTCCTCGGCCGAGACGAGCTGGGTGTTCAGATGCACCTTCGCCCCTCGCCGCGCCAAGGACCGGACCACCCAGGCACCGGGTTCGTCGGTCACCTCGGGAAGGATTCGGCCGCGCGCCTCGACCAGGTGGAAGTCGAGCTCTTGGGCGTCGAGTTCCGGGTAGTGCTTCAGCAGCGCGGCCGCCAGGGACAGCAGCTCGCCGAAACCCTCCACACCGGAGAAGCCGCCGCCGACGAAGGTGACCGTGAGAAGTTTCCGGCGCTCGGGCCCGCGTGGCAGTGCGGCTGCCCGGTCGAAGGAGGTCAGCAGCCGGTCACGGACAGCGACGGCCTCTTCGACATGCTTCAGGCCAAACGCCTGCTCGCTGAGCCCCGGTACTGGGAAGGTGCGGGTGACCGCCCCCGCTGTCACCACGAGCATGTCGTAGTGCAGCTGATAGTCCGGCCCGCGCTCCGGCCGGACGGTGACGGTCCGACCGCCGTTGCGGATCTCCGTCACCGTTCCCGCGATCACCCGGGTACGGCGCAGATGCCGTCGCAGTGACACGGCGGCGTGCCGGGCCTCTACGGACCCCGCCACGACCTCGGGCAGAAACGGCTGGTACGTCATATACGGACGGGGGTCGACGACGGTGACCCGCGCCTCCCCGCGGCGCAGCTTCTTCTCAAGGCCCCACGCTGTGTAGAAGCCCGCGTAACCGCCGCCGACGATCAGGATCTCACGCACGGTGTCCTCTGTTTTCTCTCGGTTCCACCCTTACTGACAGGTCAGAACCGTGTGTTGTGACACCTGCGTGCTCGCGTACGTGATCAGGACGGAGTGGCGCGGTACAGACCGCGCCCCGCGCGCTGGATGCGCGAGGTCGCGCCAAGCCGGTCGAGCGTGCCCGTCGACATCGGCGACCTTCAGCGCGGTGACGCCGTTGTCGGGAATGAGGGTGGCATAGCCGAGGCCGAGGACGACAGTGTTCGCCCGGTTCACCTGGATCGGCTGGTCGAGGTGGTAGATCCCCGGGGTGAGCGGCAGCTGGAGCCCCTGGGTGAGTGCTTCGTTGAGGGTGGCCGCTCCATCAAGGGCTACGCGGCCTACAAGGTGGCCGACTCGGTGACCACGCACGAGGGATGGGGGCTCGGCAGCTACTGCTACTACAACGTGGACCCGAGCATCGTGCAGCACCACGGCTTCGCCGCCCCGAACGCGCCGGGGGTGAAGTTCCACAACCTGCTGGTCGTCTCTCTCGGCGGCAACGGCCAGTACGAACGCGTCATCAATGACAGCGGATCCCCCACCTCGGGCACCTCCACCGTGCCCTCCACCGTGGTGTCATATCCCTGATCCGCGATTTCTCGCGAGCCGGCGCCCTGACGAACCACCTCGCAGGTGGTCATGGGGTCCGGGTGGACCGTCTGGCCGAACGAGGCATGGCATCCGCCCGGCCCCCGGCGACGACGGTGCGCAGTCAGCCCAGCAGCAGGGACCTCGGCTGCGCGGACAGTGCCCGGTCGAGGACGAGGGACGCCGCCCCCACCGCGGCCACGTTCTCACCCAGGGTGGTGGAAAGGACCGTCGTCGGGTGGGTCGCCCTGACGAACGGGGACTGAGCGACCATCGGTTCGATGGTCGTGAGCAGACGGTCCGCGAGCAGCTGCCAGGTGGGTCCGCCGAAGACGATGGTGCCGACGTCAAGGAGCGTCGCCGCCGCACACACGCCTCGGCCGATGCGGATGCCCAGGCGCTCGATGATGCCGTCCGCCTGCGCCTCCCCTTCGCCGGCGAGCTCCGCGAGCCGCTTCAGACCGCGCTGGGCATCGGCCGGGTCGAGGACCGTGAACTCGGCTCCGAGGGCGCCCAGGGCGATGGCCTCGTCGACGAGCGTCCGGGTCGAGAAGGCCGCGCCGAGTCCGCCGACCTCGCCGGCGTTCCCTGACACGCCGCGCAGCACGGTGTCCTCCACCACGAGCCTTCCAGGCGGTCGTACGGATACGGCGCCCCGGCCCGGACGGCGGCGGTCGCGGCCCAGAGTTCGGCCTCGCGCAGCAGGGCCTCGCTGCGCCGGTTGCCGCCCTTGGTGCGCGCCTGGCTGGTGTAGGTGCCGCGATGGTTCTCCAGGTACAGCTCACCACGCCATACGGGGAGTTGGTCGCGTTCGGAGCGTGCCGCCGCGAAGAAGTCGTCCGGGGCCTCGATGACGACCTTGGGCGAGCCTTCGAGGTCGCGCAGGCGACGGGCCTTCTCCAGCATCGAGCGGCTGGGGCCGCCGCCTCCGTCGCCGTAACCGAACGGGACGAGCGAGCGCGTCGCCACGCCCTTGTCCGCGAAGTTGCGCTCGGCGTGTGCGAGTTCGGCCGCGGCGAGGGAAGCGACGTAGCTGTCGACGGGCGGGAAGTGGGTGAAGATACGCGAACCGTCGATGCCCTCCCACGCGAAGGTGTGGTGCGGCAGCTTGTTGGTCTCGTTCCAGGACAGCTTCTGGGTGAGGAACCACTCGGCTCCCGCGAGCTTCGCGAGCTGCGGGTAGGCGGCGGTGTACCCGAACGAATCGGGCAGCCATACGCCCTTCTGCGGGGCGCCGAACTCCTCCGCGAAGAAGCGCCTCCCGTATACGAGTTGGCGTGCGAGCGCTTCGCCACCGGGGAGGTTGCCGTCGGCCTCGACCCACATGCCGCCAACAGGCACCCAATGGCCGTCCGCAACGGCTCTCTTCATCCGGGCGAAGATGTCCGGGTGCCGTTCCTTCATCCACGCGTACTGCTGTGCCGAGGAGCAGGCGAAGATCAGCTCCGGGTACTCCTGGGCGAGGGTCGTCATGTTGGTGAAGGTGCGCGCGCATTTGCGCACGGTCTCCCGGACCGGCCACAGCCAGGCCGAGTCGATATGGGCGTGGCCGACCGCGGCGATGGTGTGCGCGGAGGCGTGTGCGGGCCGGGCCAGCACATCCGCCAGCCGGCCGCGGGCCTGCGCCGCCGTGCCCGCCACGTCGCTCGGGTCGACGGCGTCGGCGGCGCGGCGCAGCGCGTAGCGGATCTCGTGACGCCGCGATGAACCGAGCGGCAGCTCATGCATCAGCTCGTCGAGCACCTCGATGTCGTGGATGAGGTGCCATACGTCGTCCTCGCGCACCGCGATCTCGGCCTGCTTGAGCCGGTAGATGTGCTCGGTGCCCGCGGTCTCGCGCGAACCGTGGTGGATGTGCAGACCCTCGCTGGCCACGATGGGCGGGTTGGCCGCGAGCTCGATCAGCAGGTCCACGCGGGCGCCACCGGTGGCGGAGTCGGTGAGCAGCACGCTTCGGTGGTAAGGGTGCAGGCCCTGGATCGGTGCACCGTGAGCATCGTGCACCAGGCCCTCGGCCTGACCGCCGGGCCCCTTGGTGAGGTCGAAGTCGAGGTCGAAGACGGCCTCGACGCGACGCCCCGTCCACCGCTCGGGTATCTCCGCACCCGCCCGCATCCAGGTTGTCGCCCACGGGCCGCCCCAGGTGGAGCCGAGCGTGAAGGGCTCGTAGTCGGCGCGCAGGGCGTCGGCCACGGGGACCGGTTCGCCTTCGACGAACCACGCGCTCAGCGTGAGCGGGCATACGGAGCTGTAGAGAGCGGGGCGGATCACACGGTCCAGCAGTTTCCGGATCCGTGTCTCGACGATCCGGCGGTCGTCATGCACGGTGCTGGTCCTTCCATGCCTCTTTTTCAGCAGCGGGCAGTCGAATGGCGTCCTGTGCGCCGTCGGCCCAGGTCACGTCCGCGACCAGGGTGGTCCCCTCGGCACGGGTGGTGATCCGCGGCAGAGCGGCGGGGTCCGAACCGCCGAGGTGAACGAGGGCGACGTGGAGGGTGCGGTAGGCGACCGGGCCGTCGGTCCGCACGACGGGGGTGGCGGATGCGGCGCCCAGCGCATTGCTGTCGGCTCCCGGCACTACGAACGCGGCGGGCAACCCGTATGCGCCGATGAGAGAGGAGATCAGCCCGCCGACACCGGCTACGCGGGCGGTGGCGCCTTGCGCAGCGCACGGCGCGCCCTGCGGATCGACAGCAAGGGACCATCCGCCGATCCGCAGCACATGACCGGTCGGCTCATCACCGGCGGCGGGGTCGACACGCACGGCCCGTACCTCGATCGACCCGCGCAACGCGGAACCAACGGTGACCCAAGGGCCAAGCACATAAGGGGTATCGGGACCACCGAACGGGTCCCACGTCGCGTCCTGTGGCCAGTGGGCGCGCGAGCGCGAGACGGCTGTGGCCCCGTCCATGGAGATCCTGGTCGCCGGGCGGCGGTGCGAGGCACGGCCCGCTGCGTCGAGGAGCACGACCGCGTTGTCGAGCGGGTCGGCGTCCGCACAGGCGCTCGGGCGGGCCGTGGGGTCGCCGGGAGTCTCGGGCGCCGTATGCGTCGAGTAGGCGAACCGGGCGTAGCAGGGGTCGTCGGCGTGGGGCCGAACCGGGTCGGCGTGGTCGCCGCCGTGGTTGACGACTCGTACCACACCGTCGGCGGCCGTACCGGAGACCAGCCAGCCGGGCGCGGGCAAAGCACGCGTGACGTTGCCTTGCTCTACGGCGAGTTGGACCTCGCCCTCGGTCCACACCGGGTGGTCCGGCGGCAAGGCGAGACCGATGAAGCCCTTGCTCGCCCAGTACGGGGACGCGGGTCCCGAGTACACCTGGAGGATGCCGCGGTAGGGCCGGTGCCAGCCGAGCGTGAGCAGTCCCCGCTCGTCCATGGCGCCGTGGTCGGTGAAGTGCTGGAGCATGCGGTTCGCGAGTGCCCGGGTCTCCCCCGGTGCCAGTGGCGTCGCGTCGAACAGCGCGCCGGTCCACAGCGAGGCGAGCGCCGCGTGGCGGTACGTAAGCGAGCGGCCTTGGACGAGCGGTGAGCCGTTGGCGCCGATCAGGAGGCGCTGGTCCGCCAGGAAGCGGTGCAGCCGGGCCCGGTAGCGGTCGAGGAGTCCGCCGGGTGCCGCATGGTCGAGGATGCGGCAGAACCACAACGGGTACAGGTGCATGGCCCAGCCGTTGTAGTGGTCGAAGTTGCGGTGGGCACCGCCGGTGAGGCCGTCGGAGTACCAGCCGTCGCCCGCGTACCAGCCGTCGGTCAGGGCGATGATCCGGTCGAGGTCCTGTTGCCGCCACCGACCGCCGACCGTGCGGGCGAATGCCTCGGTGATGCCCTGGAACCAGATCCAGTTGTTGCCGGGCATCGGGCCGCCGACCATCGGGGCGAGCCAGTCGAGGACCCGCTGCCGCACCTGGTCGTCGAGCCGGTCCCAGATCAACGGCCTCGTCTCGTGCAGCGCGAGCGCGATGGACGCGGCCTCGACCTTGGCCTGGTTGCACTCGGTGAACGTGGGCCAGCGCTCCGGGTGCTTCGGGTCGGTGCCGGCGACCAGGCCCTGCGCGTACCACCCGGCGACGTCGTGCGGATCGTTTCCGCCCGCTCCCGCGAGCCGGAAGCCGGCCAGCAGGAAGGTGCGGGCGAAGCCTTCGAGTCCGTCGCTGTGCCCACCGTTCGCGCTCGGCACGCCGGGCAGGTTGATCAGGGCGTGCTCGTCGGTGGCGTAGGGCCGGACGGCGAGCAGCAACTGGTCTGCGGTCCGTTCCCAGTGGGCACGGTCCTCGGCTGGGGTGCGATTCATGACCGCGGCAGGCGCAGGGTCACCATCTGGAATGGTCGCAGTGCGAGCACGACGCCGCCGTCGGCGTGTGTCGGCGGCTCGGCGTCCGGAAGCGGCCGCTCCAGCAGATCCGTCGGAGCAGCCCGTTCGATGGCGAAACCGTCGATGCGGACGATGGCACGGGCGCGGCCGCCGTGCGCCTCATAGAGGCGGACAACGAGGTCGCCGCTGCGGTCGTCGGCCAGCTTCACCGCGCTGACCACCACGGCATCGTTGTCCACGGCGACCAGAGGCGCGATCGCTTCGGCCGTTCCGGTGATCCGGCGCTCGGGCAGGTTGGCCCGGTGGCCCTCGCGGACGGCGTCACCGATCGTCGCGCCCGGCGCGAGCGCGTGATGGAATCGGTGCACACCCTGATCGGTCTCCGGGTCCGGGTAGCGAGGCGCACGCAGCAGCGAGGCCCGCACCGTGGTCGTGGTACCCGCGTCGGCACCCGTACGGACGGCGCGGGTCACGTCGTGGCCGTATGTCGCGTCGTTGACGAGCGCGATGCCCCAGCCCGGCTCCTCGAGATGGACGAAGCGGTGGTTGCAGGCCTCGAATTTGGCCCACTCCCAGCTCGTGTTCTGGTGGGTGGGACGGTACACATGGCCGAACTGCGTCTCGGAGGCGTACCGGTCGGCCTTCACATCCAGCGGGAAGGCCAGCTTCAGGAACTTCTCCGTCTCGTGCCAGTCGACCTCGGTGTCGATGTCGAGCCGCTTGGCGTCGGCAGGAACGGACAGCAGCTGAACCGCCTTGGAACGCCCGAAGACCCGCTCAACCCGCACCGCTCCGCCGTCGACACGTACGTCGGCCGCCTCGGTGAGGTCGCTTCCGACGTTCCGGTAGAAGGCGTCCACGTCCCAGGCGTCCCACTGGTTGGGAAAGTCGGGGTGCAGCTGCAGCAGGTTGGCGGCCTGCCCCGGAGCAATCGCCTCCCGGTTGCCGGCCCGGTCGTAGGCGGAGACCACCAGGCCCCGCCCGTCGATCTCGACCCGGAGCAAGCCGTTGTCCAGGACGTAGCCGCCCCCGTCACGCGGGACAGGAGTAACACCGTCCCCGTCCGTGGCCTGTGAGGAGGCTCCCCGGGCGGGGACCGAACGGCGGGTGTGGGGCACCGAGTTGAAGATGAGCTCGGTGCCTCCCGATGGATCACCGGCCAGCGCGCGCTGCGCATCCGCGATGATGTGCTCGAGTTCCGCAGCGAGGCGCGCATAGGTCTCGCGTGCTTCTCGGTGCACCCATGCGATGGACGAACCCGGCAGGATGTCGTGGAACTGGTGCAGCAGCACCGTCTTCCAGATCCGGTCCAGCTCTTCGTACGGATACCGGAAACCGACGCGCACCGCCGCCGTCGCGGCCCACAGCTCCGCCTCGTACAGGAGGGACTCGCTGCGCCGGTTGCCGCGCTTTGTCTGCGCCTGGCTGGTGAGGGTGGCGCGGTGCAGCTCGAGGTAGAGCTCGCCGACCCAGACGGGCGGATTCGGGTATTCGGCCTCGGCCTTGGTGAAGAAGGCGTCGGGGGTCTCCCACACGACGGCCGCGGCGCCTTCCAGGCTTCGCATCCGGGCCGCCTTGGCGACCATCTCGCGCGTGGTGCCGCCTCCGCCGTCGCCATAGCCGGTCGGCGCGAGGGAGTGCGCAGCGACGCCCTTCTCCTTGAAATTCCTTGCGGCGTGGGACAGCTGGCGGCCCGTCATTTCGCAGTTGTACGAGTCGACGGGCGGGAAGTGCGTGAAGATGCGGGAGCCGTCGACGCCCTCCCAGAAGAACGTGTGGTGTGGGAACGTGTTGGTGCGGCTCCACGAGATCTTCTGTGTGAGCAGGCGTGTCGAGCCCGCGGCTTTGATGATCTGCGGCAGGCCGGCCGCGAAGCCGAACGTGTCGGGCAGCCACGCCTCGTCGCTCTCGATGCCGAACTCTTCGAGGAAGAAGCGCTTGCCGTGGACGAACTGGCGGGCCATCGCCTCCGACCCGGGCATGTTGGTGTCGGACTCGACCCACATCCCGCCGACGGGTACGAACCGTCCGTCGGCGACGGCCTTCTTGACCCTGGCGTACACCTCGGGCCGGTGCTCCTTGATCCAGGCGAACTGCTGTGCCTGGGACATGGCGAAGATGAACTCAGGCTCATCCTCGATGAGTTGTGTCATGTTCGACGCCGTGCGGGCGACCTTGCGGACCGTCTCCCGCAGCGGCCACAGCCACGCGGAGTCGATGTGGGCGTGGCCGACGGCACTGATGCGGTGGGCCGCGGGTGCTGCGGGCGCGGCGAGCACACCGGCCAGTGCGTCCCGTCCAGCCTGCGCCGTACCGTTGACGTCCTGAAGATCGACGGCGTCCAGGGCGCGGCCGACCGCGCGCAGGATCTCCCAGCGGCGGGCCCCGTCGACCGGCAGTTCCGCCATCAGTTCGCCAAGTACCTCCAGGTCCATGACCAGGTTCCAGACCGTCTCGTCGAATACGGCCAGCCGCATCTCGCCGAGCACGTACTGGGGTGCGTCACCGGCGGTGGCCTTGTCGCCCATCGGTGTCGGCTGGAACGGGACGCCGCTCGCGTCGAGGTCCGGGTTGGAGGCCGCCTCGATGCGCCAGTGGATCCGCTCGCCGCCGGACACGGGTGAGCCGACGCCGACGTGGTTGTTGCGCGGGTGGAGTCCCTTGACCGGGGTGCCGTCGGGGGCGTGGACCAGGCCCTCACACTGGAAGCCCGGGGTGCGCGGGGTGAATCCGAGGTCGAGGATGGCCTCGACGGTGCGGCCCGCCCACTCGATGGGGACCGTCCCGGTGACCTTGAACCAGCTGGTCCCCCACGGCGTTCCCCACGGGGTGCCGGGGGCGATGGGGCGGGTGGGTGCCGCAAGGCCCTCGGCCACCGGCACGGGTTCTTTGGGGGTGGACCAGATCTCCACTTCGAGGGGTGTCGTGAGGGGGTGGACGGCCGGCCGGATGCGCTCTGTGAGGACGCGTTCCAGGCGTGCTTCGACCAGCTTCCGGTCGTCGTGCATAAATGGGGTCTCCTGTCGCTGCGAGCGGGCGAGAGGTGGTGAGGGTGTCGTTCAGCGACCGTCCACCGGGGCGGGGCGCTCGCAGGAGCTGGTCACCTGGAGGGCTCGGCCCTGGGCCGCCGCGTCCATGAGGGTGAGCATGATGTCCAGGACGTGCGCGGCGAGTTCGGCCGATGCCCGGTGCGGTCGTCCGGCCGACAGGGCATCGGCCAGGTCGGCGAGGCCCACGCCGCGTCCCGCGTCCGGGTAGCCGGCAGAGACGGGCAGCATCGTCCAGCCGTCTCCGCGGTGGATCTCGACGGCGCCGTCGAAGCCGTTCGGGTCGGGCAGGGACAGCGAGGCGTCGGTGCCGTGGACCTCGATGCGCGGCAACCGCGCGGCGTGGATGTCGAAGCTCATCACGAGCGTGGACAGGGCTCCACCGGCGTGCTCCAGGACGCCGGTGAGGTGGGTGTCCACCTCCACCGGGAAGGTGTGCCCGGCGCGCGGGCCGCTGCCGATCGTACGCTGTGCGCGCGGTCGGGAGGACGCGCCGGTCACCTTGACCACCGGGCCGAGCAGGTGGACCAGGGCCGACAGGTAGTAGGGCCCCATGTCGAGCAGTGGGCCGCCGCCCGGCTGGTAGTAGAACTCCGGGTCCGGATGCCACTTCTCATGGCCCGCGGTGGTCATGAACGCGGTGGCCGCGACCGGCCTGCCGATCAGGCCGTCGTCCACCGCCTTGCGCGCGGTCTGGGTTCCGGTGCCGAGGACCGTATCGGGTGCGCAGCCGACCCGCAGCCCTGCCGTGCGTGCCGCCTCCAGCACGGCGTCGGCCTCCTTGCGGTTGGCCGCCAGGGGCTTCTCGCCGTACACATGCTTGCCCGCGGCGAGCGCCGCAAGGGCGACCTCGGCGTGCGCGGCCGGGATGGTCAGGTTGAGCACGGCGTCCACGTCGTCCCGGGCCACCAGGTCGGCCACGGACTCCGCGACGGCCGGCTCTCCCCCGCCCGGGGCCTGCTCCGCAACGGCCTGGGCGCGGCCGCGGTCGAGGTCGGTGACGGCGGTCAGCCGCAGCGAAGTCAGGCGCTCCAGCGTCGCGAGGTAGGCGCCGCTGATCTTTCCGGCGCCCACGATGCCGATGTTCAACGGCCTCAGCGGCTCGCCCACAGCAGTCCCCTTTCGGTCAGCGTGCGCACCTCGGGCACGTCGAAGTCGTCGGGCTTGTGCCCGATGGTCGAGACGAAGACCCGCCCCGCGCCCCAGGTCCTGGTCCACACGGCGGGCATCACCGCGGGCCGGTCCCGCAGTTCGTCGGCCGCGAAGGTGGTGGTGGCGAGGACGTCGATGTGCGGGTCGGTGAGCACCCAGTACTGCTCGGTGTGCACGGTGAAGTCGTTGAGGCCCTCGATGACGGGATGGTCGGCTCGCTCGGGCAGCAGACGCACGGTGTGGTCGTGGAAGCCCGGCGGGTGCATCACGAACTTGCCACCGGTCAGCAGGTGGTAGCCGTGGTCGTGGAAGCAGTCGACGATGCCGCCGTGCCAGCCGGCGAGACCGGTGCCCGCGCGCACCGCCACGGCGAGGTTTTCGCTCTGCTCGCGGGTGATGGTCCCCATCGTCCAGCACTGCACGATCAGGTCGGTCGCGGCCAAGCGCTCCGCGTCCTCGTACACCGCGAGGTCCTCGGAGGTTTCCACGGTGAATCCGCGGTCCTTGAGGAACGGTACGAAGCTGTCGCTGATCGTCACGGGCTGATGCCCGTCCCAGCCGCCACGGACGACGAGCGCCCGCCGGATGTCGCTGGTCAAGGTGATGACACACTCCCATCGGCGCCGCAGGGTGGAGTGCGGCGGTCGGAGTCGGATGAAGTCGCTCAACGGGTGGTCGCGACCCAGCAGAAGTTGGCGCTGAGCAGTCGCGACGGGCGCAGCATGTTGAGAAGCTACGAACCGCCGTTGCATTTTGTCAATACGTTGGATGAAGCATGGGAGGAGCTCGCGCACCCCGAGTCGACGAAGGTCTTGTTCACGCCTACCGGCTCAGGTGTCAGGCCACTTATTTTCCACTCCCCACTCAATTCCTGCCGACAACCAGAATTCACTTTGACCAGTTTCCGATTCGCGGGAGAAATGCCCGCGCCGGCCATTGACTCCGGACAGCACCATGGTTTTGCTGGCACGCGGAGAAATGCCATGCCCCCACTCCCCCAACCCCACTGGAGGAACTCCATGGCCGTCACCAGACGCAGCATGATCGGCGGCGCGATCGCCGCGGCCGCAGGCCTGGGCACTGTGGCCGGACTGACGCGGGCCGACGCGGCCGAGAGCGCGGGTGCTCAGCCCGCCGCCAGCGGGCCGGGCGATGTCGTCGGCAAGATATCTGTCGGCTATCAGGGCTGGTTCGCCTGCACAGGCGACGGCTCCCCCATCAACAGCTGGTGGCACTGGAGCAGGGACCGGTTCCAGCCTCCGTCACCGTCGAACACAACCATCAAATCATGGCCCGATATGGCCGACTACCAGCGCGGGTTCACCACCGCGTACCCGAATCTCAACAGCGGCAGACCCGCTCAGCTCTTCTCATCGTGGGACCAGCAGACCGTCGACACGCACTTTCGCTGGATGCGCGAGAACAACATCGACACGGCCGCTCTTCAGCGCTTCAACCCCTTCGGCGATGAGGGTCCGACGCGTGACGGCATGGCGCAGAAGGTGCGTCAGGCCGCCGAGGCTAACGGGCGCAAGTTCTACATCATGTACGACGTCACCGGCTGGACGTCCATGCAGTCCCAGATCAAGCAGGACTGGACGGAAAAGATGAAGGCGCACACCGCGTCCGGTGCTTATGCGCGGCAGAACGGCAAGCCGGTGGTGTGTATTTGGGGGTTCGGCTTCAACGACTCGGGGAGACCATTCGAGCCAGGCCCGTGCAAGGACGTTGTCGACTGGTTCAAGGCACAGGGCTGTTATGTAATCGGCGGTGTTCCCACGCATTGGCGTACCGGCACCGAGGACTCACGGCCCGGATTCTCCGCCGTGTACCATTCGTTCGATATGATCTCCCCGTGGATGGTGGGGCGTATCTCCAGCGCCTCCCAGTCCGATGACTTCTTCACCAACATCAATACGCCGGACAAAGCGGATTGTGATGCGCACGGCATCGATTATCAGCCGTGCGTGATGCCGGGCGATCTCCAGGAACGCCACCGCAGGCACGGTGATTTCATGTGGCGGCAGTTCTACAACATGGTGCGGCTGGGTGCGGGCGGCATCTACATCTCCATGTTCGACGAGTTCAACGAGGGCAATCAGATCGCCAAGACGGCGGCGACCGGGGCCGATGTGCCGTCGGGTTCGGGGATCTGGGCGCTCGACGAGGACGGCACGGCGTGCTCGTCCGACTATTACCTGCGGCTGACCGGTGACGGCGGCCGCATGCTCAAAGGGCAGATCGCTCTCACCCCCAACCGGCCGACGTCACCGACCGCTTGACGTCGGCCGAGGCTGGGGCGGGGGGCGGGGCTGGGGCGGGGGGCGGGGCTGGGGCGGGGGGCGGGGCTGGGGCGGGGGGCGGGGCTGGGGCGGGGGGCGGGGCTG